>MFGB01000010.1:0-57474 GCA_001780275.1 Candidatus Falkowbacteria bacterium RIFOXYA2_FULL_47_19
ACCTGGAACGGGACGGCCTGGAGATGCGGCTGCCGCGATTCGGCTTGTACGACCCCATATTGGCAATTACAACGGTTTGGTAACTACTAAAGTATTGCCTTGTCCGCCCGCGAAGCCGGGCGGGGCAGCTGCAAAGATTCGGGAATTATTAAAGTATTGCCTTGTCCGCCGAAGCTTTAGTGTAGGCGGAGCAGCTGCGGTAAGTTGGAAATAATTAAGTTTAGAGATATTTTTTTACCCTTGATAGGCATAAATTCTTTTATGCCTATTTTGTTTTTTGTCTAATTTATGGTATAATTACAAAATAAAGATAAAATTTTACATAGATTCATTTTTAGGAGTATTAATTTACAAAATATATTTCCTAATATGAAAAAAATCAAAGCGCAATATTTTTTGTCAGTTCTATGTTCCCTTTTTCTGTTCCTTGCCGGCGCCTCCCAGGCGGGTGCACAGGGGACCCTGCCAATTTTTCCGGGGGCTGCCGGCTGGGGAACTTATACCCGCGCCGCTTACGGCGGGGGATCGAATCCGACTGTATATCGGGTTACTAATCTGGGCGCGTCTGGATCAGGCTCCCTTCAGGCCTGCGTAGCCGCGTCCGGCCCGCGTATTTGCATATTTGAAACATCCGGAGTTATACGGATAACCAGCAATATGGCAATACGGAACCCTTATATAACAATCGCCGGCCAAACGGCGCCGAATCCGGGGATAATGATAAGGGGTGCCGCATTAACAGTGCTCACGCACGATGTTCTTGTGCAACACATCCGTGTTCGCTCCGGGGACGCGGATGACGGACCCGATAAGTCAAACCGCGATTCATTGCAGATAGATAATAATACCGGCAATACGTATAATGTGGTAATTGATCATTGTTCTTTCAGTTGGAGCGTAGACGAGAATGCTTCAATTTGGAATGAAAATATTTATAACGTTTCCGTGATAAATTCAATTTTTAGCGAAGCCTTGTATCTTGCCGGGCACCCGGAGAACCCTCCCGACGTACCCCATTCAATGGGCTTTATAATTGGAGAAGGCATAGACAGAACAACGGTGGCATATACTCTTTTAGCGCATAATAACCAAAGGAATATTCGTCTTAAACCTAATTCATCCGCTGAGCAGATAAATACCGTAGTGTATAACTACGGCACCAGGGCAGTTGATACAGAGGGAAATATTAATGTTATCGGCAATCAGTTTATCCCCGGCGACAATACCGAGGCGGACTCAAGTATTTTTTTACGCATCAGCGCGGCAAGGGTTTATACAAGAGACAATATTAACGCGCCCTCAGGCAACGCCTCTTCTCCGGTTGCCGCTTTGGGCATATCCAATTCCTGTATTCTGCCTTCTAGCGCAGTTTTGAACTATGTTTTAAATTATGCGGGCGCGCGGCCTGCCAACAGGGATACGGTTGACACAAGAATTATAAATGAAGTTAGAAACAGGACGGGCAGTTTTAAAGATACGGTAGCTGAGGCAGGCGGTTGGCCTGTTTTAGCGCAGAATACGAGAGCCTTAACTACGCCCGCTAATCCGCACGCTGATAGCGATGGTGATGGGTATACCAATTTAGAGGAGTGGCTTCATCAATATTCTTCCCAGGTAGAAGGCGGTCAATTGCCTTATTGCGGCACTCCCACCACCTGCTCGAACTGCTGTAGTTCGATCCAGACTTGCCCGACCGCGATGACTACCGTCGGAACTTGCGCCCGCTGCTGCGCAACTACCTGCCAAACCGCTTCGACCGATACGACCGCCCCCCGCGTTACCGTTTTTTCTGTTACTCCGACCACTTTGACCGTGGGCGCGAGTATTACGGCTAATTACACGGTAACCGACAACACGGCTCTCGCAAGAGCCGAACTCTGGAGAGCTCCTTCCGGCACTAATTGCACCGATACGGTCAAAACCGGCTGCGTCTGGACCCAGGTAACATCGGTTAATATTACCGGTACTTCCCGGACCGGCACCTTCACTTCCTCTCCGACCGCCGCCGGCACTTTCTATTACGGCCTCCATGCGGTCGACTCTTCCAATAACGTCGGCTATGAACCGGCCCCCGTCCGCGTCACGGTTAACGCCGCTACCCAGACCTGCACTAATTGCTGTAGCAGCACCCAGACCTGCCCGACCGCGATGACCACCGTCGGTACTTGCGCCCGTTGCTGCGCGACTACCTGCCAGACGGCCTCAGCCTGCGGCAACGGGAACTGCGAAACAGGGGAGACCTGTTCCTCCTGCGCTTCCGATTGCGGAGCCTGTCCGGGTGGCCAGTGCCAGAAGCTCTCTTCCGGTTCGGCCATTCCCGCCGGTTACGGCGCTCCCTACAATACCCTCTCTGTTTCCGGCGAACAGCTCATGAGCGTAGTTTGTAACGCCAATTCGGCCAGCATAAGTATCGGCGCTAATTCGACCAGCCAGTATATCTACCGCTACGGCTATATCTGGCGCAATAACGCCTGGCAAAGGATCGACCTCGTTGGCTCTAACCCGGCCTATGAAGGCAATTGGTTTGGGGGAACGCTACCGCTACCGTTAGCCTGACCGCTACCGAACTTACTCAGGAGAACAACCTTATCGCCTATATCTGCACCTGGAATGGGACGGCCTGGAGATGCGGCTGCCGCGACTCGGCTTGTACGACGCCTTATTGGCAGCTGCAAAGATTCGGGAATTATTAAAGTATTGCTTGTGAAGCCCGCTCACGAGAGCTCGGCGGGCAGAGATTCGGGAATAATTAATAATTATTATTTGCTCGTCCGAGCGTCCGGAAATTCTGGATTTATATATAACTTATGTATTACTTTAATATTTTTTCATTATTGACCTTGGCAGCCTCGGAGATTTATCTATTATTAAGTATTTATACTTTATCGAAAAATCCGAAGGCATTATCAAACCGGCTTTTTGTTTTCGTAGCCGCCTCAATGGCCCTGTGGGGCTTGGGTGAAGGCATGGAAAGGGCCGCGGTTGGTGCGGAAAACGCTTATTTCTGGGCTAATTATATCGCCGGGATGGGAGCGACGATCCATCCGGCGCTTTTAATGCATTTTTGGCTCGAGTTTTCCGGAGAAATAAATAAATTCAAGAAAAAGATCCCAGTGTGGACGCTTTATACTCCGTCAGTATTTTTTTTGGTCATAAGATTCTTTTTTCCCCATCTTTTAGTTGTGGGGGTAAAGAAAGAATACTGGGGGTATTCTACCGTAGGGACCGATCTTTACCAGGCCTATATGCTCTTTATTGTTATTTATATAGCCGCAATGGTTTATTTGGCTTTAAGAAAAGCCCGCCACAGCGAAGGGATATTCAAAAATCAGGCCAGGAACATCGGCCTGGGCGTTCTTCTTTCCCTGGTGATCGGTTTCGTTACCCAAGGAATGAAGCCGTTATTTGATTTTTCTGTTCCGGAGTCAAGTGTATTAAGCACTCTTATATTCGTCTCTTTTATAGCCTATGCCATCAACAAATACGGAATGCTGACGATCACAACAAAGATCGTCGCGGAGAATATCATCGCCACCATGAACGATCTTGTGGTGGCCGTGGATAAGAACATGAATATCGCGATGGTCAATAATGCCATAACGCATTATGGAATAAAAGATCTGTCGAATAAGCCGATAAAAAAGATTTTATCGGGCGAAAATACTACCCTGGAGTATGGAAAATTACTCGAACAATCGCCGCTTTTGGATCAAAAAATGAATCTGATCGACCGTGATAGTAAAAAAATTCCCGTGTCCGTCAATATTTCCGCTATAAAAGAAGGCGGCCGCAAAGAAGCTTTGGGTTTGGTTTTCGTTATGCGCGATACCCGGGAAATAGACGAACTCGTGAAAAATATGCGTGAAAAAGGGATTGAGCTGGAAAAGAAAAATTCCGAACTTGAGCAATTCAATAAGCTGGCCGTCGGTCGGGAAATTAAGATGATAGAACTTAAAAACAGGATAAGAGAACTGGAGGGAAATAAAAAACCGGATTCGATCGGGTAAGCCGTCGGAAAATCGTTCTTTGTTAAGCCGGGAGGGGAGAATGAAATGGAAAATGGATTGCGCGTCATGCTTATGGCATAAAAACTATTTCGGTTTCGGTTTTTGCTTTTTAAATCGGCGGATAATCGATGATTTTTATAAATTCAGTTACCGGTGTTTCATTCTTCCGGATCTGGATTACGCGGTTTATCTGCACTTCCCCTGGTTCAAATTAGCCTTAAAAGATATTGTTTTAAAGAAAGACCGGGAGGTTTTGATCCAGGAGGGTTTTGCCGCTTGGCAGGGGTGGTTTATTGACGAAGAACCAATAAAAGACGGATAATAAGCGCGGAATTAAAATCCGCGTTTTTTTGTTATTGATTTTATGCTATAATATGAATAGCTTATAGCGTTTGAGCAATAAATATGATGATACCACTGGTCGATGTAATTTTATTGATTCTTCTTTCCGGCTTTATTTTTTACGGCTTTTTTTTCGGTTTTATCCGGGCGGTAGGTTCTTTTGTCGGCGTTATAATCGCGGCCGTTCTGGCCAGCCGCCTATACCTGCCAGCCTCGGATCTGGCCGATAGATTTTTTTTCGGCTATGACAATTTGGGCCGGGTATTGGCGTTTTTGATATTATTTTCTTTGATCTATAAATTAGTGGGATTGGCATTTTATCTCATTGACCGGATATTCAGCATTTTTACGATCATTCCCTTCATGAAAACTTTTAACCGTCTGGGCGGAGCCGTTTTGGGGTTCATATCCGGTTCGCTTTTTATCGGGATCATTCTCTACGTTATCTCGCGCTATGCGATTCTGGAAACGCTGGCCGGTAAGTGGCTGATCGGCTCGAAAGTCGCGCCTTTTTTCGTCAAATGGGCCAAGATCGTTCTGCCTCTATTGCCTGACTTTTTAAAGAAGCTCCAGTCATTGATTTAATTATTCAAATGATTGCCGGATATAAAAAACACCCTTTAGGGTGTTTTTGGATTTAAAAGAGATAAAATCTTTTTTCTCCATGAAGGATTTTATATTTGCGCGCCACGGATAGCATGTCCGTGGTTTTTTCATTCTTGAAAAGTTTGTAAGTGATTATCGCCCAGAAGATCTCCTCGTGGACCACGAAGAGAACATAATCGTCTTTTAGCCCCAAGGAAATTTTTTCGAAAGCGTCGATGACCCTATCCTGGAAAGCCGACTGATCCTCGAAGCCGGGAAAGCCGTTAAGCCAGTATTCATACCATGGTTTCTTTTCTTGAATGATCAGATCATTTAAGGCGGAAAAATCGAGCGATCGGATATCGACGGGGTTAAGATCGGGTGCTTCGTATATCTTTTCCGGAGAGATATTGAGATATTCGGCGCTGGCGCATATAGCGGCGCTTTGGGCCGCGCGTTTTTCGGCGCTCGTGAATATTTTTTTTACCGGGAAGCGGTTTCCGCCGTGTTCGCGGCAAAGTTTTGCCGCGCTTTCCCGGATCTGGGCTTCGCCCGCTTCCGTTAAACCCGTATCAACGCGAATGTTGTTTACCGTACTATGGGCACTGGCGCCATGCCGCACGACTATGGCAATCATCATCTACCCCCGTTTATTTTTTTTAAAAAACAGACTAATAGCTGTTTTAATTGTTACACAATAATGGCACGGTGTCAATCGGCCTAATAAAAAACCGGATACGCGGCCGGTTATTTAACGACTATTCCAAGGAGCATTTCGGGCAATAGCCCGGCAGGTTGAATCGGCTGTTCAGCCGGTCTTTTTCAAGCCGCCATTCGGACAAGGTTCCCGTAAAACGGGAATAAATTTCTATGCGCGCTTCCGGAGGTAAATTTTTTGTCCGAATCATCGTTTTTTTTAAAGCATTTTCATATTCTTCCGGCAAATGGCCCGGGGGCACCGGGAATAATCTGAAACCCTTTTCCCCTTTAACGATAATACCGGATAAGATCGGTTTATTTTCATCGATTTCGTCCATTTGCGTTATTCCTCCGTTTAGAGTTGATCAGTGTTAAGGTCTTTGAAGATATTAACAGTTTTGGCGGAGGTTGTCAAAGAGCGTCAAATTTGTTAAAATATAATAGGAGTTAAAATAAAAAATAGTTTTAAATCCGTTTGCACTATGCATATAGATACCCACGCTCACATCAATTTCAGCGCCTACCGGGAAGACGGCGAGAATATTATTCGTGACTCCCTTCATGACAATGTTTGGATGGTGGTCGTGGGCGCGGATTATAAAACATCGAAGCGGGCCCTGGATTATGCCAATAGATATGAGAAGGGCGTATACGCGGCGGTGGGACTCCACCCCATGCACCTGTTCCAATTCAGAGCCGCAACGGAAGATTATGATTTTCACACGCGGGGAGAGGAATTCAATTACGGCTCTTACGAAAAACTGGCCAGTTTTCCTAAGGTGGTGGCCGTAGGCGAGATCGGCCTCGATTATTACCATATGGACATCGGTTTGGACGCTCGTGAGGTAAAAGCGGCGCAAAGGGACGTTTTTTGGCAACAGCTGCTTTTGGCGCGCACCCTTGATATTCCGGCCCTTATCCATTGCCGTCAGGCTCACGATGATATGATCTCTATACTCAAGGATTTCCGCAAAGAACATCGCCAGCTGATTCCCGTGGATCGGCCCTGGGCGGTTATGCATTGTTTTTCCGGCGACGAAGACCTGGCCTGGCAATATTTCAACCTGGGGCTGATCATCTCTTTTACCGGAATTATCACTTTTAGCCGGCAATGGGACGACCTTATCCGCAAGGTGCCTAATAATAAATTCATGATCGAGACCGATTGTCCGTTTTTAACACCGGAGCCTTACCGGGGCGAGCGTAATTTGCCTGTTTACGTGAAATATGTCGCTAAACGGATAGCTGAAATAAGGAAAGCGGAGACGGAAAAAATAGCTGAAATGACCACTCGCACGGCCCGGGATTTTTTCCGGATTTAAAGATAAAAGACGAGCAAGAACAAATTATTATTTTTGTTCTTTTTATTTAACTAATATTAAATACAAAAAAACTATTTACATAAAAAAGCCGGGTCTTGACAATTTGGAATTTGACCTTATAATTAAATAAGTAGTATTACGGAAAACCAGAAAAGTCTTTGAAGGACAATGGTCCTTATTATTTTTTTTCATATAAATATAAATTATATGGACCCTAAAGGCCCTCAAGAACCGAAAACAATCAGTCAACTGGCCCTATCGGTATTAGCCTATAATGCCGCTTCAATTTTAGGCCCGCTCCTCGGTTTCGGGGCTATCGGTTTTTTCCTGGATTATCATTACGACACAAAGCCTTTGTTCATTATAATAGGCATCGCCACCGCTTTTTTGACCACTAATTTTTTTTTAGTGAAAAGAATCAGCCGGATGATCAGGAGTTTTGAAATTAAAACCATTCGAGAAAACAAAAAAACAGATAATGACGGCAACAAAAATAAAAACATAAAAAAGGACGAAGCAGATGGCGATGATGAAGGGGGTGATAATGACTATTATGATAATAATAGCGACGATTAGATGGGTTGTTTGGTATAAATTAGTATAATTAAATAAATCATAGCAACAACATGAACATATCTTTGTCTCCGGAAATTTTATTCCATATCGGTTCTTTCGCGGTCAGCAATGCCCTGCTTTGGTCATTTTTTATCAGCGCCGTATTGATGGTCATCGCTTTGATCTTCGGGTCGCGCCTAAAAGAAGTCCCCGGGCGTGTCCAGGGCTTGATTGAAATAATTGTCGGAGGGGCTTTTGATTTTGTCCGGTCAATAATTGGGAGCGACAGGAAGGCCAGAAGAATCTTTCCCCTGGTTTTTTCTATGTTTGTTTTTACCCTGATTTCTAATTTATTTACGTACATACCGGGACAGTCGGCTTTGTCGGTGCGGGGGGCCGAGGGGACCGTTCCGTTGTTCAGGGCGGTTATGTCCGATTATGGACAGGTTTTCATGATGACCATATTAACTGTCGTATTGGTGCAAATCGTTACCATTGTTGTTCACGGTCCCTTCGGGTATTTGGGTAAGTTTATAAATTTAAAGGGAATATTTAAATTTTTTGCCGCGCTTTTTCGCGGCCAATTCAGACCAGGTGACTTTTTTCAGGGTTTTTTGGACCTCTTTCTCGGTTTAATGGATATAGTGGGCGAGTTGGCTAAGATTTTTTCCCTGTCTTTCCGTTTGTTTGGCAATATTTTTGCCGGAGAGGTTTTAACCGCCGTTATTTTGTTTTTAGCCCCGTTTTTCGTGCCCCTGCCCTTTATGTTTTTGGGTCTTTTAACGGCCGTTGTACAGGCTTTTGTTTTTTCCATTCTGACCTTGATATTTGTCACTATGGCCTCGGAAATAGAAGAGGATCAATTGGCGGAACAGTCAACGATGTAATGAATGAATTTTAACATTCAAATGCGCACATATTAATAAAATAATAATTACAAAATTTATGGAAGTAGAAGCCGCTAAATTGATCGCCGCCGGCATTGCTATGGGCTTTGGGGCCATCGGGCCGGGAATCGGCGAAGGAATTATCGCCGGCCGCGCCTTGGCCGCTATCGGGCGGAATCCCGAGGCCTCAAACAAGATCATTCCATTCATGTTTGCCACCATGGCCGTAGCCGAATCAACCGGTATTTATTCCTTGGTTATCGCCCTGTTGGTTTTGTTTGTTTTCTAGAGGCTAAAACAATCCCTCTCCGGTTATATTTCCGGGGAGAGATAATTTTATCCTTTATTTTAATCGCGAATTTGCGAATATTATTTGTAAATCATATGGAGTTATTCAATGCTCTTGGCGTAAACATAAAAATTTTAATCGCCCAATTTTTAAATTTTGCCGTATTGGTTTTTGTTTTGTATAGATTCGGTTATAAGCCAATCCTCAAAATGATCGACGAACGCCAGAAAAAGATCGAGGAGGGGATTGATAATACCCACAAAACCCGGGAAAAACTGGACGAGATCGCCCGGGAAAAAAAGGAAATAATTCAGGCGGCCAGGGCTGAAGCCCAGGTAATCATGGAAAAGGCGCGTGTTCAGGCGGAGAACAAACAAAAAGAAATGATCAGCCGGGCCAAGGAAGAGATCGGACAGGTAATTAATCAGGAAAAAGCCAAGATTCGGCAGGAAAAAGCCGAATCTTTAAAACAGATTCGCCAGGAGGTTTCATCGTTGGTGCTTATTGCCTTAGACAGGGTTTTGGGTGAGAAAATAGATGACAAAAAAGACAAGGATATCATACAAAAAGCCGTCAAAGACTTAAAATAGTTTTATGAAAATAAAACCGAAACAATACGCCGAAACGCTTTTGGCTCTAACCAGGAATAAAGACCGCCAGGAAGCGATTGGGGTTATAAGTAAATTAGCCGGATTAATTGTCAGGCGCAATCAATCGTCTCAGCTGGAAAAGATCATAGAAAGCTTTGAAAAGGCCTGGGACAAAGAGGACGAGCTTGTGGCCGTTGAAATTACCAGCGCCCGTTCTCTAAGTAAGAGCAGCCGGGAATTGATTCTGGATTATGTCAGTAAGAATGTCCAGGGGCGGAAAACCGAGGTTAAATACGGGATCAATCCGGAACTTATGGGCGGTTTTATCGTGCGTTACGGCAGCACCATGCTTGATTTCAGTCTAAAAAACAGGTTAAAAGAACTGAAGCAATCGTTGGCAAAATAATAATATTCTTTATATTTAATGAAAATATTTATGTCTACAACAAAAGATTTCATTGTTGAACAATTAAAAGAGCAGATAAGAAACTTTAAATCTGAGGTCCGCGCCAGCGCTTTCGGTCGCGTGATCGAGATCGGCGACGGCATCGCCCGCGTCTCCGGCCTGGAAGAGGCTATGATGTCGGAGATGCTTGAGTTTAAAACAACTAAAGGTTCGGTTTTCGGCGTAGTTTTAAACCTTGAAGAGGACGGCATCGGGGCGGTCATATTGGGCGAATATGCCGACATTAAAGAGGGCGATGAGGTCATTGCCACTAAAAAAATTCTGGAAGTTCCGGTCGGAGACGCGTTGGTCGGGCGGGTAGTAAACCCTTTAGGCAAGGCCGTTGACGGCAAGGACGAGATCAGTGCGGATAAATTTTATCCGATTGAGAAGATTGCTCCCGGCGTTATTACCAGGGAGTCGGTCAAAGAGCCGGTCCAGACCGGGATAAAAGCCATTGACGCGATGGTGCCGATCGGACGCGGCCAGCGCGAACTCATTATCGGCGACCGGCAGATCGGCAAGACCGCGATCGCGATCGACACGATCATAAACCAAAAGGGCCAGAATATGATCTGTGTTTACGTGGCTATCGGCCAGAAAGAATCAAAAATCGCCAATATCGTTGCTAAGCTTAACGAGGCGGGCGCTATGGAATATACGATCGTGGTTTTAGCCGGTGCTTCCGATCCGGCTTCGCTGCTTTATGTCGCGCCTTATGCCGGCTCAGCCATGGCCGAATATTTTTTGGACAAAGGCCAAGATGTTTTAATAGTATACGACGACCTGTCAAAGCACGCCGCCAGCTACCGTGAAATATCGCTTTTGCTCCGCCGTCCCCCGGGACGGGAAGCTTTTCCCGGCGACGTTTTTTATCTGCACTCCCGGCTCCTGGAAAGATCCTGCAAGCTTAACAAGGATTACGGCGGCGGTTCAATAACCGCCCTGCCCATCATCGAAACTCAGGCCGGCGACGTATCCGCCTATATTCCCACTAACGTTATATCTATTACCGACGGGCAAATATACCTAGAACCGGATCTTTTTTATCAGGGCAATCGTCCGGCCGTCAATGCCGGTTTATCGGTTTCACGCGTCGGTTCTTCCGCGCAGATCAAGGCCATGAAAAAGGTGGCCGGAAAAATGAGACTGGAAGCCGCCCAATATCGTGAACTGGCCGCTTTCGCCCAATTCGGATCGGATTTGGACGAGGAAACCAGGGCGAAACTCGAAAGGGGTAAGCGTTTGGTGGAAATTTTCAAACAAGATCAGTATCAACCCATGAGAGTTAGCGACCAGGTAGTCGTATTTTTCGCTCTAACCGCCGGATTGATGGATGATGTTCCGGTGGACAAAATAAGCAAGTTCGAGAAAGACATGATCGATTATATTAATGATAATCAGAAAAAATTACCGGAAACAATTGAAGCTACCGGAGATTTATCCGATGACCTTAGCGCCAGACTTAAGAAGGCGATCGAGGACTTTAAGGTAACACTTGATTATTTAGTGTTGCCAAGCGCGCGCAACGAGGCTAAATAATAAATAATTATGGCCAAGATAAAAGAAATACAAAGAAGAATAAAATCTATCGCCAACACCAAGAAGATCACGCGGGCAATGGAGATGGTGGCGGCCGCGAAAATGCGCAAGGCCGTGGAGGCGGTTTTAAAGACCAGAACGTATGCCAATCTAAGCTGGACCACTGTTTTGAATATTTCACAATCGACCGATTGCCGCATTAACGGCGAGGGCCTGCACCCCTTGCTCAGAACAAGGTCTTCCGCAAAAAAAGTGGCAATAGTGCTATTTACGTCAAACCGCGGCTTATGCGGCGGGTTCAACGCGGCTATCATGAACAAAGCCCATGATTCGATCGTTAAGCATCTATATAACGATCAAAAAGAGAAGATAGACACGGATTTTATCGTTGTTGGCAACAAGGGCAGGGCCATACATACGCGCTATGGTCATAACGTGACGGCGGAATTTCCAAAATCGGACGCGATCTCGAGCGTTACGGAGGTGCGGGCCGTAAGCAGGCTCGTTATTGACGATTTTATGGCTGGAAAATACGATAAGATCATGGTCGCTTACACGGATTATATGAGCGCCGCAAAACAGCTTCCGCGTGTTAAACAACTTTTGCCGGTCGATATCGGCGCCGAAAAAGACCATTATTTAGGAGTGGTCGGAGTAGACTCGCGCGTCGGTCTTGATCGTGAATTCGTGCAATCCAAAGAAGATAAGTATTTGCGGGAAAAAAAGAATATTTTTATATTCGAATATGAACCCAGTCCGGAAGAAGTATTGGAGGAAATGCTGCCTCGTCTGATCGAAATGCAGCTATACCAGGCCCTTTTGGAGTCGAACGCTTCGGAAGAGTCAGCCCGTATGAGTGCCATGCACCAGGCCACCGAAGCGGCCAATGATATGGTTAACGAATTAACCCTGTTTTACAATAAGGCGCGGCAGTCGGGCATCACGGCCGAAATCGCTGAAATATCAGCCGGAGCCAATGCTTTGGCCGACGATTAAAATAATTTTTAAATTAAAATAATTACCAATAAACAGTATGAATAAGGAAAATACGGGCATCATAAAACAAGTCATCGGCGCGGTCGTTGATGTTGAATTCAGCGATCGGTTGCCGGATATTTTTTCCGCCCTGGAAGTCGGCAGGGGAGAAAAAAAATTAGTCTTGGAAACCCAACAGCACTTAGGCTATAACGTCGTCCGCGCCGTGGCCATGGGTTCAACCGACGGGCTTAGGCGAGGTGATCCGGTGCTTGACACCGCTGGCGGCATTTCCGTGCCGGTCGGCAATGAAACCCTGGGACGCATTTTTGACGTTTTGGGAAACGCGGTTGACGGCCGGGAAGCGCCGAAAACGGAAAAGCGATACGAAATTCACCGTCCCGCCCCCGATTTTACGGACCAGTCTACCAAGACCGAGATATTAGAAACCGGAATTAAAGTCATTGACCTTATCTGTCCGATCCTAAAAGGCGGCAAGGTCGGTTTATTCGGCGGTGCCGGTGTCGGCAAAACCGTGATCATTCAGGAACTTATCAACAATATTGCCAAGGCGCACGGCGGCGTGTCGGTTTTTGCCGGCGTAGGCGAACGCACTCGCGAGGGAAACGATTTGTATCACGAGATGATGGGAGCCAAGGTTTTGGATAAATTAGCTATGGTTTTCGGCCAGATGAACGAACCGCCCGGCGCCCGCGCCCGCGTGGCCCTATCCGGACTCTCTATGGCCGAATATTTCCGCGACGAAAAGAACCAGGACGTGCTTTTCTTTGTTGATAATATTTTCCGGTTCACGCAGGCCGGGAGCGAAGTGTCAACGCTTTTAGGGCGCATGCCGTCCGCCGTCGGTTACCAGCCGACCTTAGCCTCGGAAATGGGCGAACTGCAGGAACGGATCACTTCCACGAATAAAGGTTCAATTACCTCTATCCAGGCGGTTTACGTGCCGGCCGATGACCTGACCGATCCGGCGCCGGCCACGACCTTCGGGCACCTGGATTCTACGGTCGTGCTTTCCCGTTCCTTGACCGAATTAGGCATTTATCCGGCCGTTGATCCGCTGGATTCTTCTTCTATAATTCTTGACCCCAAGATCGTGGGCGACGAGCATTACCGCGTAGCCCGGGGTGTACAGATAGTACTCCAGCGCTATAAGAACCTGCAGGATATTATTGCTATTCTGGGCATGGAAGAATTATCGGATGAAGACAAACTGATAGTTTCCCGCGCCCGGAAAATACAGCGTTTCCTGTCCCAACCGTTCAGCGTCGCGGAAACCTTTACCGGCCGTCCTGGAAAATACGTCAAGCTGGAAGACACTATCCGCGGTTTCGGCGAGATACTGGCGGGAAAATACGACGATAAGAGTGAAGGTGATTTTTACATGAAAGGAATCATCGAGGAGATCAATAAATAAATTTTTATGTACGATAACGGAAAGAATATACAATTCGAAATAGTGACACCGGAACGTACGGTTCTGAAAGAACAGATTCTTCAGGTAACCGTGCCGACCAGGGACGGGGAGATCACGGTCCTGCCCAAGCACATGCCCTTGGTATCGATGCTAAAACCGGGAGTAATAGAGCTTAAAACCGTTGATGGCGAAGTAAAGCTTATGTCCGTATCGGGCGGTTTTATAGAGGTTTTGCGCAATAAGGTGGTAATTCTGGCGGATACGGCCGAACGGGCGGAAGAAATTGACATCGCCCGCGCCGAAGAGGCCCGCGTTCGGGCGGAAAAAACCATGCGGGAAGCTACCCATCTTGATCAAGAACAGTTTGCCGCCGTAAGCGCCGTTGTTGCTAAGGAATTAGCCCGGACAAGAGCCGCTAATAAGTGGAAGCGTTTGCGTGGTGGACAAAAATAATTTTTTTGTTGATAAAATTAATCCGTTGTTTGATGGCGGATTAATTTTTTGTTTAACATAAGCATAATTATTTATTAATAATTAAGGCCTTGACAGGATCTTAAGCAGGCGCTAAAATACAATCACAGAAGAGTTAGCACTTGAAGCTTAAGAGTGCTAACGGACTAAAATTAATTTAACTCTGGCTACAATACACAGGTGCGTTATGCGCCTGCCTGCCGGCAGGCAGGTTGTGGGTCGTGAGTTATGAGAGGAATATGAAACTAAAACCATTACACTCAAACGTGATCGTTAAACCGATCCGTCAGGATGAAATTACCAAGTCCGGCATCGTGCTTCCCGATACGGTCGATAAGGAAAGGCCGGAAAGGGGCGAGGTCGTAGCTGTGGGCGAAGGAAAGATCCTCGACAACGGTCAGCGCGCGCCCATGAGCGTCAAAGTTGGCGATAGGGTTATGTTCAAAAAATATTCGCCGGACGAGATCAAGGTCGATGACGAAGAATATCTGGTGATCTCCGAGGGTGACATCCTGGCTATTTTATAATAGTATATTAAAATCATTTCAAATAATTAAAAGTATGACACGTTGCGCGTTATCTGCCCTTGGGCAGGCAGGCGTTACGGGTTATGCGTTAAAGGAATATGGCTAAACAAATAATTTACGGCGAAAAAGCGCGCCAAGCGCTCAAAAAGGGGGTAGATCAGCTGGCTGATGCCGTTAAAGTCACTTTAGGCCCCAAGGGACGGAACGTCGTGATCGACAAAAGCTACGGCGCTCCGACGATAACCAAAGACGGCGTATCGGTCGCTAAGGAGATCGAACTGGAGGACAAATTCGAAAATATGGGCGCCGAGATGGTCAAAGAGGTCGCCTCGAAGACCAATGACGTGGCCGGCGACGGGACTACCACTGCTACGATCCTGGCCCAGGCCATGATCGGCGAGGGTCTTAAACTGGTCGCTTCCGGAGTAAGTCCGATCGATATCAGGAACGAGATCGAGAAAAAGGTGAAAGAAATAGTGGCAAACCTCAAGAAGATGAGCAAAAGCATTTCTACTAAAGAGGAAATAGCCCAGGTAGCTTCTATAAGCGCGAACGATAAAGAGATCGGCGCCAAGATCGCCGAGGCGATCGACAAGGTCGGCAAAGACGCGCCGGTAACGGTGGAAGAAGGCCAATCTTTCGGCGTCGAGGTCGAAGTAGTGGAAGGCATGGAATTCGATAAAGGCTACGTTTCCCATTATATGGTTACCGATGCCGAACACATGAAATCCGAATATAACGATCCTTATATCCTTTTAACCGACAAGAAGATCGCCTCTATACAGGAAATTTTGCCCCTGCTCGAGAAAATGGCCCAATCCGGACGCAAAGACCTGGTCATTATCGCCGAAGAGATCGAGGGGGAGGCTTTAGCCACTTTCGTGGTCAATAAACTCCGGGGAACCTTCAACGTACTTGGGATCAAAGCCCCCGGTTTCGGCGACAGAAGGAAAGCGATGCTCGACGACATCGCGGTTTTGACTGGCGCCCGGGTAATTTCCGAAGAAGTCGGCCTTAAGCTGGAAAACGCGGAAATCTCAGACCTGGGACGGGCCCGCAAGGTCGAAGCGACCAAAGATAACACCCGCATCGTTGACGGAAAAGGGGAGACGGATAAGATCAAGGCTCGTGTGGAACAGCTTAAAAAAGAGATCGCGGCCAGCGACTCCGATTACGATAAGGAAAAACTCCAGGAACGCTTAGCCAAGCTTTCCGGCGGCGTCGCTATCATCAAGGTAGGCGCCGCAACCGAAGCTGAAATGAAGGAAAAGAAGGATCGGATAGAAGACGCTTTGCACGCAACCAGGGCCGCTATCGAAGAAGGCGTCGTGCCGGGCGGCGGTCTCGCCTTAGCCCAGGCCGGCAACGCTTTCGAAGAGCTGACCGATAAAAAAGCCGATGGTCCGGGGGTAAAGATCGTCGATGCCGCGATTCTTGAGCCGATCCGGCAAATTGCCGCGAACGCCGGCAAAGACGGTTCCTTGATACTCTATAACATAATCAGGGAAAACAAGAAAAAGAACGCCAATGTCGGTTACAACGCCGCGGCCGACAAGTTCGAAAATATGATCGAAGCCGGGATCGTTGATCCGACCAAAGTCGTCAGAAGCGCCCTGGAGAACGCGGCCAGCGCGGCCATCATGTTCTTAACCACGGAAGCGGTCATTGCCGATAAGCCGGAAGAGAAGAATTCCTGCGGCAGTCATGGCGGCGGCATGCCCTCCGGCATGGGCGGCATGGGCGGCGGCATGGGGATGATGTAAAAAAATAACGGAATAACATAAACAAAAAACGGGCCTGGCCCGTTTTTTGTTTTATTGCAAATAATTATTAATTATTGTATAATTTTAACATAATTATCATTTATCATTGTCTATAATTAATGTTATGAACGAAAACAAAAATCCGATCTATATTAATATTACCGCCATGGGGGTAGTAAAGATCATTTTGATCTTTATAGTTTTTTATTTGCTGTACCTGGTCAGGGATATCCTGGCCGTACTTTTTATCTCCCTTATTTTGGCGGCGGCGGTCGATCCTTGGGTTGACTGGATGCACCGCAAAAAAATTCCCCGCGGCGCGGCTATCATAATGATCTATCTCGTGATGTTTTCGGCCGTAGGCGGGGTTATCGCTTTGATCATCCCTCCGATTACCGTCCAAGTAAACGAGTTGGTCAGTAATTTCCCCCAGATACTTGAAAAGATCATTTCGGGAGTGAATTTTCTAAAAGAATATTCGATCAGTCACGGTATCATGGATAATTTCAAAGAATACCTTGGAAGCGTCAGCCAGAACGTGCAAGGAGCCGCCGGAGGTATATTTTCCACCGTATCGGGAATAATCGGCAGTGTCTTTTCTTTCTTCCTTGTACTGGTAATTACTTTTTACATGGTGGTCGAGGAAAATGCCATTAAGAAAATAATTTGGTCGATAGCGCCGGAGGACAGCCAGGTATACCTCATGCAGCTCATAAACAGGATGCAGAAAAAAGTCGGTCTTTGGCTCCGCGGCCAGCTTATACTTTCCTTGATAATATTCGCCCTGACCTACATCGGATTGACCATATTAGGGGTCAAATACGCCCTGGTTCTGGCTTTGATCGCCGGTATGACGGAATTCGTGCCTTACTTGGGTCCGATCCTTGCTTCCATACCCGCGATTTTCCTGGCCTTTACTCAGGAACCGACGTTGGCCATCTTCGTGGCCGTGCTTTATTATATTATCCAGCTGACAGAGAACAACATTATCGTGCCCAAGCTCATGCAAAAAGTAATCGGCCTTAATCCCATAATCAGTATCGCCGTTCTGCTTATCGGTTTTAAGCTCGCCGGCGTCGCCGGAGCAATCCTGTCAATTCCGGTGGCAACCGCCGTTAGTGTGTTTATTAAAGATATATTCGACCACAGGGTAGGAGAAAAAAAATTCATCGATCAATAGAAAATTAATCTTAAAATATGAATTTATCCGTTCCGGAGAAAATAGCCAATTTTCTTATTAAAGGCTCGATATTCATGCTGCCTTTATTTTTTTTACCTCCGCTGTCCGCTTCGGGCATGGATAATTCCGGCAAGCAGCTGTTTTTTTGGGTCGTTTTGCCTTTAGCCGGTTTTTTAATGGTCGGACGCATGGCCGCTTCCGGCGAGATCCGGATAAAAAGATCCTTTCTTGATATTCCGGCGATCCTATTTTTAGCACTATCCGGCCTGGCCGTTTTTGGAAGCCTGGACCCATTCTCTTCGTTTTTCGGAGCCTTCAATAATTTTAATCTGCCATATCTGGGAATATTCGCCGGCGTGTTGTTATATTTTATCTTTTTTAATTTTATCCGCGGGAAAGAAGATATAATCGCGATCATAAGGCTCCTTATTGCCGCTTACACCCTGATTCTCTTGGTCGCTCTGGCGCTAATGGTCGGCTCATGGACAGGTCTTTTATCCGGTACATCGCCGTTGTTTTTTTATTTCCGCGCCAGCGCCGGTTTTTTGGAGGATCTGGCGGTTTATATAGCCGTTATGGATGTTTTGGTTTTTGCCTCTTTTTACGGCGGTTCAGCCGGCGCGTCTTTGTTCAATAAAAATTGGGAACCGCTGGGCATGAAGATCTTATCCGTTGTTTCCTTGTGGTTTTTGGCCCAGATAAATTTTTCGCCTGCCTGGTGGTGTTTGGGCTTGGGCGTCGGTTTTACGGTTATCGCCAAATATTTTTGGACAAAACTCCGACCGGTCGAAGGAGTTATAAGCGCCCGCCGCTCCAAATACGAATTATTGTGGCCGGCGATCTTTGTTGCCATACCTCTCCTTTTCCTCGTGGCCGGTTATTCGGGTTTGTCGGATCGGCAGAGCTCTTTTCTGGAGGGAAGGCTTGATTTCGGGAATACCGCGGCCGTTTCGGTGTCAGCCCTGAAAAACCGGCCGTTTTTCGGTTATGGTTCGGAAATGTTCAGCGCCGCGATATCCTTGTTCCGGCCGGCAGAGCTTAACGATACTGTCGGCTGGGACACAAGGTATAAAACAGGTTCGTCCCATTTTTTCGTTTTAGCGGCGACGTCGGGCTTGCCCGTGCTCGTAAGTTATTTAGCGATAATCATCATCTGGTTTTATCATTCAATGGTCCGAGGGTATAAATTCATGTCCCTGAAAAACGAGAATAATGACGGGGCCTGGATATTTTTCGTTTTGACGGCCGCCGGTTTGGCTTTGTTGGCCGGGCAATTGCTTTACGCGGCCAACACAGTCCTGTGGTTATTTTTTTGGATCTTATTGGCACTGATAAGCGCCTTCATGCCGGACAATAGGGGCGTAAAATATCCCCTTAAACCCGGCCGAGGGGCTTTTTCGATCTTTATCCCCGTCATTTTTTTATTATTTTTTGGCTGGGCGGCTTTATTGGGCGAATACGGACAATATTTTTTGGCAGGCATTAATTTCGATCGGGCCGCTGCGGCCGACAGAGACGGAACGAGCGAGAATTATCTGTTAACAGCCGATAGGTTAAATCCCCGTAACTACAGCTATAAGATCGGTTTGTCGAAATTTTATTTGTCCGCGGCTCTCGAGGAAGCGGTAAAACCGGAAGGAGAGAGGAGCGCGGAAGCTGTTAGGGATGATTTTAACCGGAGCATCGGCTGGGCAGAGAAAGCGCGCGCGGCAGCTCCATATGCGGTAGCGGTATACGAAAATTTGGGCGCGGTTTACCGCGACATAGGCGTTTATTCGCCCGCGAGTTACGATCTCTCGATAAAAGCTTTCAAGGAAGCAGCCCGGCTTGAACCGACCAATCCGGTAATACTGGCCGAGTTGGGCCATATTTATCTTGCCAAAGGTCTTTATGATGACGCTATTTCCGCTTATGGACGGGCGGGAGATTTAAAAAAGGATTTTTTTCCGGCAAGACTGGGAACGGCTAAGGCCTATGAAGCCAAAGGGGAATACGAACAGGCGTTGGCGCTTTTTTCCGAACTGGAAGGCGGACCCGATGACGTAAGCGTTTTTTTCGAAGAAGGCCGGATCTATTTCAACCAGGGAAATATCGATGAGGCCATAAAAAAATTCCGGCAGGCAATTACCCTGGAACCGCTTTATGCTAACGGCCTTTACGCCTTGGCGCTGGCCCTGGAAAAAGGCGGCGCTTTTGACGAGGCCAGATTTTACTATAATATGGTGGGGAAACTGAACCCGGGTAACGCGGAGATAAAGAAGAAGATCGAGGAACTTGAAAAATGAGGGTTTTGAATCACTTATCACATGAAGAAGCCCCTGATTACCAGGGGCTTTTAAAAAGAACTTACGGTTTTAATCCTGTTTTATTTTTTAGATCTCGGCGTGAAGATCGGTTGATACCGACTTTTTTCATGACTGCCCGGATTTTTTCCGCCGGAAGCCGTTCCAGCCACAGATCTAGCAGGTCGAATATTCCCTCTAATAGGTCTTCCCGGGCGATTTCGGTTTTTGCCGCCGCCTCATAGTCTATCTCTACGGATTCCGGAATGGCGCCCCCCGCCTCTTTAAGCGCCGGCAGTTCGCGATAAGCGTCTTCGAGGGAATAGCCTTTAACTAAGGTCAGCTGATATATCTTCCCGACCCCCAAAAGCGCCGCTAATCCGTTTATGGAATAGACATATTGCCTGCCCTTCCTTTTTTTTCTGATTATTTTGCCGAGATCAGTACGCGACATAAGGGATAGTCTTCCGGCGATCGAGCCCAGATTAAGTTTTTTTCCGGTGGACGCCTCTATATTCTGGAGGATTTCTTCGGCTGTTTGTTCGTCGCCGGTCAAAAGGGCGCTTATGATAAGTTTTCCCTGGTTGGTTTCCGCGGCGGCGCTTTTGGCGATTCCGGCTTTGGCCGCCCTGATATCGTCTTGCATTTTTTCCTCTAAATATTCAAGAGGGCTTACTTTTATTACATGACCGCGTTTTTTTGTTTTGTCCCGGATCTTTTTAGGGGGCACGCGGGTTTCATTTTTTTCTTTTTCTGATTGCGGGGGCGAAACGATTATTTTTTTCGGCGGCCTTTTGGTTTTTTTCTTCGGGGTCATTGCACCCTCCCTTCATAAAAAGAGCATTATGATAAAATTTTAATATTTTCTTAGTGGATTTTAATACACGTGAATTAAAGCGGAATTAGAAGTAATAAAAAAAGCAACATGAATATCATGTTGCTCGGGGACCTTGAAGTTATTTTTTTTCGTTTTCGTCCTGCCCGCAGCGGCAGCTTCCGCATCCGGGATTCCGGCCGAAATCGATGGCGCTGTCGATCTTGAGGTCGTCATCGACGATGTCGATGTTTATGGGTTGGGCTTTTTTCAGGAGCTCCGCGTCGACAACAAAATCGAGGCCGTCAAAAGTAAAGCTCTTGTCATTTTTTGCCGGCTCATCCAGAGCCAGTCTGAGTCCCGGTCCGCCTCAGCCCGCGGTTTGCAGGTAGATACGGATAGATTTTCCCGACGGAAGATTTTTTTGCCGGATTACGGCTTTTAAGTAATCGACAGCTTTTTGGGTAGCTACGAATTCTTGGCCAGCTTGCATGGTTTGCCTCCCATGATTAGAGATTTGAAAAAAAACGATATAAATTAAAAAATTTTAACGTGATGTTTCTTGTGCCTAGTGAGGTTCCGCCATCCGGCGGGATCTCCGCTTCGCTCCGAAACTCACCGCAGAATAATCTTTATTTTTATATGTGCCTAGAGAGGTCCCGCCATCCGGCGGGATCTCCGTCCCGCTTTGGCGGGACTCCGAGAATCTTTTCTTTCATTGACTTGCGTCCACACGATTTTGAGCCTGCCTGCCGGCAGGCAGGTCGTGCGCGTTTACTTGTGTGCCTAGAGAGGGAATCGAACCCTCATGGACTTACGTCCACACGATTTTGAGTCGTGCGCGTCTACCAATTCCGCCATCCAGGCTAAAAATAAAACAGCTAACAGTAGCTATTGACTATGGTTATTATATGGCAAATACATAAAATTGTCAAAATTTGTGAAAATTTATATTTTGGGTTATAATAAAAATGCCGGTTGAGGGAGTGGGAAGAAGGATGATTTACCGGCTTTTATTCTTATCCCGCCCTAGATAAATGGGTAAAATAATTTCAGTCGTCAATCAAAAGGGGGGAGTGGGCAAAACCACCACGGCCGTAAATTTAGGGTCTTATTTGGCATATCTTGGAAAAGAGGTGCTTCTGGTCGATATAGATCCCCAGGCTAACGCCACCTCGGGTTTAGGCATAGATCATCAGAAGCTACCCCACGGGATTTACGAAGCGATTATCGGCCAAAAACCGATCTACCACGTCATTAAACATACCCTGCAGGATAAGTACAGCGTGGCGCCTTCCACGATCTCCCTTGCCGGGGCCGGCATCGAGCTCGTTGGCATGGAAGATCGGGAGTTCAGGCTAGCCAAGGTTCTTTCTGACGTAAAAAACGAATATGATTATATTATCGTGGATGGTCCGCCTTCCCTTGGTCTTTTGACCGTAAACAGCCTTTGCGCCGCCGATCAGGTACTTATTCCTATACAGAGCGAATATTACGCCCTGGAGGGCTTGGGGCAGCTCCTGGAGACGATCAGTCTGGTGCAGAATAACTTAAAGCCGGAACTGGGAATATTGGGGGCGGTCATAACCATGTTCGACAAGCGCAATAAGCTGTCCGACTCCGTCATGCGCGAGTTATATCAATATTTTCCGAACCGGGTATTCCGTTCGGTAATACCCCGAAGCGTCCGGCTGGCCGAAGCGCCGAGCTACGGCCGATCCATACTTCACTACGACCCGAAATCAAAGGGTGGCCGGGCGTATGAGAAGCTGGCGCGGGAGCTTATAGGTTTAGAATAGTAGTTAGCTTATAGCTTATAGTTTTTAGGCCGTCAGCCGTTTAAAAGCTATAAGCTAATAGCTAAAACCTAAGTTTAATTTTATGCCAAACGGATTAGGCAGAGGACTAAGTTCTCTTATTCCCAATAAAAACACCCCGCCCTCTTCCGGGACGAATATTAACGGAATGGACGATACGCGCCCCGCGGTCGGCTTGGGGTCCGGTACCGACAAGGACAAGGTGCTAAAAATCGATATTACCAGGATCGAAGTCAACCCCCTGCAGCCGCGAAGGCAGTTTACCGACGTAAATCTCGATGAATTGGTGGAATCGATAAAAAAACACGGCGTGATCCAACCGCTGGTCGTAAGCCGGTCAGGCGATCGCTATGAGCTTATCGCCGGCGAACGGCGCCTGCGCGCTTCAAAAAAGGCGGGCTTGAAAGACGTGCCGGTTATCGTCCGCGAGGTTAAAGATGAGCGGCAAAAACTGGAAGTGGCCCTGATCGAGAATATCCAGCGCGAAGACCTGAATCCGATAGATCTGGCAGTAGCTTACTCCAGGCTGGTCGACGAATTCCATCTAACCCAGGAGGACGTAGCCCGGGAAGTCGGAAAATCCCGTTCCGCAGTCACTAATTGCCTTCGCTTGCTTTCGCTTCCCGAAGAAATAAAATTAGCGTTGATCGGCGGCAGAATATCGGAGGGACACGCGAAATATCTGGTCGGCCTGGACTCCGAGGCCAAGCAGATGAACCTTTTCCGCAAGATACTTATGACCAACCTGACAGTGGGCGATACGGGAAAAGAGGCCCGGCGTATGGGCGGCACGAAACAGGCCAGGATCAAGATCAACTACGCCGACAAAGACAAGGAGTTCGCCCTAAGGGAATTTTTCGGAGCTAAAGCGGAGATAAAGCGGCGAGGTAAAGGCGGCCAGATCATCATCGATTTTTACAGCGAGGAGGAATTGGGAGAAATTATCGGAAAAATAAAATGATCATATTTGAATATTATGACGGCGCGCGCGTATCGCGCGCGTTTTTTCGTTTTTTCAAAAATTTTCAACCGGAAGAATATCTTGACATTTATGTTCGACATTTGGGCCGTTTAATATTAAAATAGATCATAAAAGAGTACGTTAAAAACAGAATAAAGAAGAATGTTCGTTCTGATTAGGAGGCTTTATGCAGAAGAATAGCCGGGTTTTTACCATGACCAAGAAAGCCATTGAATGGCTGAATATGTTTTTAAAGGTTAATGTCCGTTTGCACGGAGAGGAAAATATTCCTTCCGACGCGCCTATAATCTTTGTGGCCAACCACTTCACCCGTTTCGAGACCTTCATGCTACCTTGGTATATTCAGAGGGGCAGGAAGGACATGCAGAAAATTTTTTCGCTGGCGTACAAAGATCTGTTCATCGGCAAATTCGGTGATTATTTGCGGAGCCTGGGAGCGGTTTCCACCGGTGACCCGGATCGGGACACTATGATCGTAAGATCCCTGATCACCAAAGAGGCGCCCTGGATAATTTTTCCCGAGGGGATGATGGTAAAGAACAAAAAGATCTTTCATGACGGCCGGCTAGAGATCTGCGATGACACCGGTTTTCGCCAGCCGCATACCGGCGCCGCCACTTTGGCGCTTCGGGCCGAATTTTACCGTCGGCGCATCCTGGGCCTAAATAAAAAGGGGTCGCCGGAGGCGGAGCGCCTTCTCGCTTCTTTCCGTATCGGCGCGATCGAGCAGGTTTCAAAAAAAGGCGTTGTTATCGTCCCTTTGAATATCAGTTATTATCCGATCCGCGCCCGGGAGAATTTTTTAAATAGACTGGCGGAAAGATTCGTCGGCGAGGTTTCGGGCCGGGTGCGGGAAGAGCTCATGGTCGAGGGCGAGATGCTTTTCGGAGGCGTGGATATCGATATCCGCTTCGGCGCGCCGATAAAGATCGAAGAATATCTTAACAGCAAGATCATCCGGGATATTGACTCCGAAAAGAAGATATTTTTTGACGACCCGATCGCTTCCCGCGACCTAATGAAGATGAAATCCCGGAAGATCATGCTCCGGTACATGAAAGCGATTTACGGCCTGACAACCGTCAATCACGATAACATCTTCGCTTCTATTTTATGGCATACCAGAGGAACCGAGATCGAAGAAAAGGATCTTCTGCGCATTGCCTATCTTTTGACCATCAAGGAATTTAAGGAAACCCGGGCTTACTGGCACCAGGACCTGGCCGCCAATCAATTAAGCCTCGTTACCGACGACCGTTACGGACATTACCGCGACTTTCTGGATCTGGCCGTAGAAAAAGGGGTGGTAGAGAAAAGGGGGGGCGCTCTGGTTATCAATAAAGATAGGCTTTCCTGCGGAGACTTCCATAGCGTCCGGATCGATAACCCCTTGATCCCGATCCAGAACGAGATCGAACCGTTGGTGTTCCTGCAGAAGCGAATCGAGGAATTGACCGGCGTGACCAGCCGGACGCTCCGGGTAATGGTGCGGGAACATTTGCAGAACAAGGCTGTCGTCGGGTTCAATAACGATTATGACGCTTTTTTTAACGAAAAGGATTTTAAAAAAGGCGAGATAAAGAGCCGGGAAGTCGGACGTCCCCGCCTTTTGATCCCGGGCAAACTTGAAGACACTGATTTTAAGGATCGGGTCGGCGTGGTTCTGGCGCACGGTTATTTGGCCGCTCCGCTTGAGGTCAAGCACTTGGCCGCGTACCTTCTAAGTAAAGGCTTGTGGGTGTTTATTCCCCGCCTCAAGGGCCACGGCACCTCTCCTAAGGATTTAATAAATGTAAAACACGAAGACTGGCTTGACGCCGTGGACGAGGGCTACGTCCTTCTAAGCAATTATTGTGATCGCGTTGTCTTAGGCGGATTTTCCGCCGGTGCCGGACTGATATTGGATTTAGCCTCCCGAGCCAAGGATGTTCGGGGAGTATTCGCCGTTTGTCCGCCCTTGAAATTAAAAAGTAAAGGATCAACGCTGGCTCCCGCCGTCTGCACCTGGAACGATTTTATCCACTGGGAAGGGATAAAATGGAAATACGTGGCCAATAACCCGGAAAATCCCCACATCAACTATAAGCATAATCCTATCGCCGGTGTCAGGGAACTGGGCCGCCTGATGGACAGGGTGGAACACGCCTTGCCTAAAATTTCCGTCCCCGCCCTTGTTATCCAGTCCCTGGAAGATCCGGTGGTCGATTATCGCGGCACCATGCGCCTTTATCTCCGGCTCGGGTCGGAAAAAAAGAAATACAGCATCTTCCGGTTTAAGCGCCACGGCATAGTGAACGGCAATGACGTGGATTGCGTTTTCCGCGATATCTGGGATTTTATAAAACACCTGATCGATTGATCAAAAAAACTTTTATAAAAAACGATCTTTAAAAGAGGGTTATTACTCTCTTTTTTTGTCGAAAAATCAGGCGGATTCGGAGTTTGCATTTTATGATTTTGTGTATTATCATATAGGTAGGCGGCGGGCTTAAAGATAACAATATTTTCGCCAGCCAGCCTGCTTTTTATTTTTATGCAGATATTTTTTAATGAATTCAGCGATATATAAAAGAGGAAGAAAACTTAATAAGCGAAACAGAACCTCGGAATAGAATAGAAAAGGCATTCGACGTTAAAATTTTAAGATATTAAGATAAGCGGTCTATTCATCATTCGAAATTCTTCATTCGCAAATTAAAGCATCCCCATGCCAAACACAAAATTCGTCCATCTTCATGTCCATACTCACTATTCTTTGCTTGACGGACTAACTAAAATCGACGAACTTATCGCCGCCGCCAAGAAGGACGGCGCGCCGGCCGTGGCCATGACCGACCATGGCGTTATGTATGGCGCCATCGAATTCTATCAGAAATGCAAGAAAGCCGGAATAAAGCCGATTATCGGGCTGGAAGCTTATCTGGCCCCGGATTCCAGGTTGAACAAGATCACGAGAAGCGACGGAAAATGGAATTACCACCTTCTGCTTTTGGCTAAAAATCTTGAAGGTTATAAGAATCTTATAAAATTGACCTCTATCGCTCACTTAGAGGGTTTTTATTATAAACCCAGAATTGACTGGGAGGTTCTTAAGGAACACCACGGGGGGCTTATCGCGGCTACGGCTTGCATGGGCGGGGAGATACCGGCTCTTATTAGGGCGGGAAAGACGGCTAAGGCAAGGGAGCGTATTCGGGAATACAACGAACTCTTCGGGCAGGATAACTTTTATCTCGAGATCCAGGATCACGCCGATCTTGAGGGTCAGGCGGAAATAAACCGGGAGCTCATAAAATTATCGCGGGAGCTTAAGGTCCCGCTCTTGGCCACTAACGACGTGCATTATCTTCACAAAGAAGATGATGAAGCGCAGGATATATTGCTTTGCCTGCAGAACAAGAAAAAGATCAATGATACCGACCGGATGCACATGACCGGCGTTGACTATTCCCTCAGGCCGGCCGCGGAAATTATCGAAGCGTTCAAAGACGTTCCAGAGGCGATCGAAAATACCGTTAAAGTGGCCGAGCGCTGCGATCTGGAAATAGAATTAGGGAAGATACAGCTGCCCTTTTTCGAGGTGCCGGCAGGATTCGACGGGAACAGTTATTTGCGGAAGTTATGCGAGGACGGGCTCATAAGGCGTTATAACACCCCGTACGATAAGGCCGAGTCCGCGATCAGGGAGCGGATGGATTTTGAACTATCGGTGATCGAGCGCATGGGTTGGCCTTCTTACTTCCTGATCGTGGCTGATTTCGTCAACTGGGCGAAAAATAACGGCATAGTCGTCGGTCCGGGAAGGGGCAGCGCGGCCGGTTCCCTTGTTTGCTATCTGGTCAGAATAACCAATATCGATCCGCTTAAATACGATCTGCTGTTCGAACGCTTCCTTAATCCGGACCGCGTATCGATGCCCGATATCGATCTTGATTTCGCGGATATCCGCCGCGACGAGGTCATAAGATATGTGGAGGGCAAATATGGAAAAGACCACGTCGCGCAAATAATCACTTTCGGGACGATGGCCGCCCGGGCCGCTGTCCGGGACGTGGGGCGGGTACTTGATTATCCTTATGATTATTGTGACCAGCTGGCCAAGAAGATACCGATGTTCTGTAATTTGAAAAAAGCCCTGGAGAATACCGAAGAATTAAAAGAAGTGTACGATAAAGAGGAGGGGGCCAGGCGGATAATCGATTACGCCAAACGGTTGGAGGGGGTCGCGCGCCACGCATCGACCCACGCTTGCGGCGTACTTATCACTAAAGATCCTTTGACGGAGAACGTGCCGATCCAGTACGCTTCGTCTTCGGACCGGACGATCGTTTCCCAGTATTCGCTGCATCCGATCGAGGACCTGGGGCTTCTAAAGATGGATTTTCTCGGTTTGAAGAACTTGACGATCATAGAATCCGCCCTTAAGATCATAAAAAACACCAGAGGAATAGAGATTCTCATAGATACTATACCCCTGGATGACCGGGCTTCCTACAAACTCTTTCAGGAAGGCGAAACCACCGGCGTGTTTCAGTTTGAATCAAGCGGCATGAAAAGATACCTAAGGGAACTTAAGCCGACGGAATTCGAGGATATCATCGCGATGGTCGCCCTTTACCGCCCCGGTCCCATGGAGTGGATCCCCGATTTTATCGCCGGAAAGCACGGCCATAAAAGGATCGAATATCTTCATAAAGACCTTGAACAGGTATTGTCTAAAACCTATGGCGTAGTGGTTTACCAGGAGCAGGTAATGCAGATATCCCGCGTGTTGGCCGGCTTTACCAAGGGAGAGGCGGACGTTCTCCGCAAAGCGGTGGGTAAAAAGATCCTCGAGCTTTTGATCGAACAAAAAACAAAATTCATAGATGGTTGTATAAAAAATTCCTTATCCCGGCCTTTAGCCGAAAAGATCTGGGCTTTTATCGAACCGTTCGCCGGCTACGGTTTTAACCGGTCGCATGCCGCCTGCTATGCTTTGATCGCCTATCAGACCGCCTATCTTAAGGCTCATTGGCCCACGGAATTCATGGCCGCCCTTTTAACCGCTGATCAGCAGAATATCGATCGTCTGGCCATAGAAATAGAAGAGTGCAAGCGGATGGGAATCGAAGTAAGACAGCCGGATATCAACCAATCTTTTGAAACTTTTACGGTCGTCACTTCCGGTACGGCGACCAATCAGGTGGTTAAAGCGAACGAGGAGGTAAAAACCGTCCGGTTCGGTCTGCACGCCATAAAGAATATCGGCGAGAACATCTCCAAGGTATTGATCGGTGAGCGGAAGGCTAACGGACCGTACAAGGATCTTTCCGACCTTCTGGAGCGCGTTACCGATAAGGACCTTAATAAGAAATCGCTGGAAAGCCTGATCAAAAGCGGAGGGCTGGATAATTTCGGGGAAAGAGGGCGTCTTCTGGCCAATATCGATAATCTATTATCCTATAATAAAGAAATAGCCAAATCGAAGAATAACGGCCAAGCGAGCCTTTTTGGAGAGGCTTCCGGCATTAAGATGGTCAATCGGGTAAAGATAGACACTACTTTTCCTCCGGCCAACCGGCAGGATCTTTTGGCCTGGGAAAAAGAACTTTTGGGGCTTTATATCACCGAACATCCTTTCACTGATTTTAAGAAGCACTTATCCGACCTGGTCGTACCGTTAAACGAGCTTAGAAATCACTTGAGCCGGGGCGAAGCGAACATAGCCGGTATTATCACGAAAGTAAAAAAAATAACCACCCGCAGCAATAAAGCCATGCTTTTCGCCCGGATCGAAGATCATGTGTACGGCGCCGAAGTGCTGGTGTTTCCCAGCCTTCTTAAAAATACGGCGGATATATGGCAGGAGGGAAAGGTCGTGATCTGCCAGGGGAAATTATCCGATAAGGATCGGGAGATAAAAATATTGGCGAATAGCGCCTTGGAGCTGTCCCTTGACGGCATTGCCTTGGCCATAGAAAAATTCCGCCGTCTTGCAGGCGCGAAGAAATCGAGAAACGGCGAAAATCACTATCAGCCGGTATCGAAGCCGCTGCCGGAATCGAAGCGCCTGATAGTCGTTTTTCGGAACGATATCGATCAGGATAGTTTAAACAGATTGAAAGACGTATTCGTCAAATGCCCCGGCCCCAGTAAAGTTTTTTTCGGTATCAGGCAGGGAAACGAAAAAAGACTCATCGAAACTGCTTTTCGCGTAGATGAACGCCATGAATTGATAGCGGGACTTAAAGATAGCGTGGGAAGCGATATAGACATTATAGTGAAATAAAAAATCTTCCGGATGGACGATTCCGGCTGGCTTTAATTACATTATCCGCACGAGCGGATTTTTTATTGGACATTTTTTATTATTAATGTCTTATTATATGAAATCGGGCCCGCGGAATAAGCAGATACTAGTTTAATTTTAGTTTAATTTTAATGTAATACTTTCAGATTAGACAAAAAATACAAAATTTGTTATAGTAAAAATAGAGCATAATTATTAAATCGGGAATCAGGAAAAATCTTCTTGGTTAGAAATCTTAATTTATAAAGCGCGCAGGTTTTTCCCTTATCCCAAATCAAATATGACCGCCAAAAAAGCCATTAAAATCACGGTTGAGGATAATGAAAAAAACGAAAACGATATTTCCGCGGAAATGGAAGATAAAAAAATCAAACCGAAGAAACCTAGGGCTAAAGCAAAGCCAAGGGCGGATGTTGTCCGGAAGAGCGCCAAAAGCGCGACCGAAAAGGCTGAAAAGAAGAAACCGGTAAAAAAAACCAGAAAAAAAATTGCGGTAAGGACCGTAAAAACCGGAACGGCGGCAAAGAAAGCCGCGGAAAAGACGGCGGGCCCGGATCACGATGAAGTGGCGGCCGCTATTAACGCCGAATTGGCGAATCAGCCTCTAACGGTTAAGACTCCGGGGGCTTCCGGAACCGCCTTTTCCGATATTACGCCCTTGGCGAAAAGCTTCCGGGACCGGATAAACGTCGTTAATGAAGACAAGCACGAAGAATTCCTATTGAAGGGCGCTAACGCCGTCAGAAGCGTCATAGATACTTCGCAAAAAGAAAAGGAAGAAAAAGAAACGGAAGAGATAATCGATAAAAAATATAACGGCAGTCGGTCGATAAAAATATACCGAAAGATCGCCTTAAGCTTCGTGGTTCTGACCCTTATCTTGTTGGCGGCCATTTTTTATTTTTCTTTCGTAAAGGTAACAATTACGCTCATCCCTAACCAGGAGAGGATCAGTAATAACATGATCTTCGACGTTTTTGACGGCGAAAAGCACGAGGAACCGGATCGGAACGCGGTGGGCGGTCTGGTAAAAAAAGTCCTTATTAAGAATTCCGGGGAATACGAGGCGAGCGGCACGGAAGTTATCGGCAAGGAAGCTGTCGGTAAAGTAAAAATAATAAATAATTATAACAAGAACCAGCCTTTAGTGGCCAGCACCAGGCTTTTGACCGCCGACGGTAAACTTTTCCGTTTGGCGGGGACGGTCAATATCCCGGCCGGCGGTTCGGTGGATGCGGAAGTATATGCCGATGAGCCGAGTCCGGAAATGGCTATTCCGCCCACTAAATTCACGATTCCCGGGCTTTGGGCGGGGCTTCAGGATAAAATCTACGCGGAGAGCTCCGAAGACGTGGTTTACCGCCAAAAAGTGAAGAAGCATATCGTTCAGGAAGATATCGATAACGGCATTCGGAACCTTAAACAGGAGCTTTTAGCCGGAGCTAAAGAGGAGATAAACGAGCAATACAAGGATTATGACCAGATAATCTATAAGATCGATGAGAATTCGATAAAAAGCGAAGTGAAGGGCAAGGTCGGAGAAGAAAAGGATAATTTCAACATCATGATGGAAGCCGACGTGATAGTCGTGGCGTTCAACGACCAAACGGCGGTGGAATTAGCCAAGCAGAAATTTACCTCCGCTTTGGCCGAGAATAAGGAATTATTGAGCTTTGATGACAAGAATATCATTTACGCCCTCAATAACTACGACCATGTCGAGGGCATGGCCACGATAAACGCCGCTTTCGAGGGAAAGGTAACCTTGAAGGAAAATTCTAACATAGTCGATGTTAATAAGCTCCTGGGTCTTAATAAGGACCAGCTGAACGTTTATCTGGAGAACATACCGGAGATCGCCGGCTTCGAAGTTAAATTCTACCCTAGCTTCATTACCAAGGTTCCGCGTCTGGTGGACAGGATCAATATTGAGGTTAAAAGGTAAGGGGATAGCGATAAGATTGTAGTTGACAATTTTTAAATAATGATGTAATCTATATTTATCGGATAGCGATTGCCGTGGCCACCAACTACGGTTCCCAATAGGGTAATCCCGAGTATTCGGGACTAAGCTTGAAGATGAGTAAAGCGAGTGTCCCGAGCATTTCGGGAAAGCTAGATGGAACCGCGGGGAGAAACCTCGTTCTAGTATCATAAATTATTATGATATTGGAACGAGGTTTTTTATTTATTAATATTTAATTTAAATTTATGAACAAAGAAAACCAGGAAAATCCGGAGATCATGCGCCATTCCATGTCGCATGTGCTGGCGGCCGCGGTCAAAGAATTGTGGCCGGACGCAAAATTCGCGATCGGTCCGGCGATCGAAAACGGGTTTTATTACGATATCGATTTTGGTAGCGTCAAAATAGGGGAGGACGATCTCGTGAACATCGAGAAGAAGATGAAGCATTTGATCAAACAGAACCTGAAATTCGAGAGATCGGAGATGGATATCGAAGAGGCTCTAGCTCTGGAACGGAAGGCCGGATACGAATATAAGGCCGAGTTGATCGAAGATCTAAAGAATGAGGGAGAAACAAAGGTTTCCTACTATAAGTTGGGAAAATTCGATGACCTTTGCCGGGGGCCGCACCTTGATAATACCAATAAATTGGCCAAGGCCGGTTTTAAGTTGACGAAGCTGGCCGGCGCTTACTGGCGCGGAGACGAGAAGAATAAGATGCTTACCCGAATATATGGCGTGGCATTCGCGGATAAGGCGGGGTTGGATAGTTATTTAAAAATGGTGAAAGAGGCAGAGGCCAGGGATCACAGGAAGCTGGGAAAAGAATTGGATTTGTTTTGTTTTTCCGATCTGGTCGGAGCCGGTTTGCCTATGTTTACCCCCAAAGGAGTGGTCATCATTGATGAACTTAAAAAACACATAGAAACGGTTTGTCGTAAATACGGGTTTGAGAAGGTAATGACGCCGCATTTAGCCAAGATAGACCTTTATGATATTTCCGGCCATGCCAAGAAATTTGCCGATGAGTTATTCCACGTTTCCTCGGACAAAGGACATAAATTTGTTATGAAGCCGGTGCAATGTCCGCACCAGACCCAGATTTACGCCTCCCGTCAGCGTTCTTATCGTGATCTGCCCATCCGATATATGGAATCGGAAAAGCAGTACCGGGCCGAAAAGACCGGTGAAGTCGGCGGACTTACCCGGGTTTACGCCATTACCGTGGAAGACGGACATACTTTTTGTCGGATTGATCAGGTAAAAGAAGAGATAAAAACTTTGGTAAATATTATTAAAGATTTTTATAGCGCTCTCGGGATGTGGGGTTCACATTGGGTGTCTTTGTCAGTGCGGGATTATGAGCATCCGGAGAAGTATATCGGCGAAACCAAGGACTGGGACGAGTGCGAAAAAATGCTTGAGCTCGTGTCCGAAGAAATGGGGCTTGGCGCCAAACGTTGTGAAGGCGAGGCCGCCTTGTACGGACCTAAGCTTGATTTCATGTTTCGTGATTCATTGGGCAAGGAGATCCAGATACCGACGGTCCAGGTAGATTTCGCCACTCCGAAACGCTTTGGGCTCAAATACGTAAGTCAGGAGGGAAAAGAAGAGTATCCGGTGATGGTGCATCGGGCTATTTTGGGATCATATGAAAGGTTTTTAGCGCTTTTGATTGAGCATTTCGCCGGTGCTTTTCCGGTTTGGCTGTCGCCCGTGCAAGTAAAATTTGTGGCTGTTTCCGAGAAGCATATCGGTTTTTGCGATAAATTAGCGGTAGAATTTCGCGGCGAAGATATTAGAGTTGAAGTAGATGCCTCAAACGAGACCGTCGGTAATAAGATTCGCAAAGCCGTAGGCGAAAAGGTACCGTATATGCTCGTGATCGGCGACAAGGAAGCCGGTTCCGAAAATCTTATGGTCCGCGACCGCGGGAGCGACCAAACGAGGGAGATCGGAAAAAAAGAATTTGTTGAGGAGATAAAAAATAAGATAAAAAACAGAAACTAGAAAACAGAAATTAGATATAAGCAGACAATCGTAGAGACGCCCCGCTGGGGCGTCTTTCGCGTTTTTATGCTTAGTTGTTTTTATTTGAATTCAAACCTGGCCTTGAAGTGCCTTAAAGTGAGGTTTTTGCCGTAAACGACATTAACCGCCGGAATTTTATCCCGACGGACAAAGATAATTTTTTACCCAGCGCGGAATGCCTGACCGGAGAATTTTACGAAACGGGCTGGAAAAGTATCGAAGAAGCGAAAAAATTAGCGACAGACCCGAGTATTTTGAGCGATATCGATTTTGTCGCGGAAAATTATTTTTTAAACCGATAAGGAACCGCAAGATTTTGTTTTTATAGTTCCTTGGATAATTTTAGGAAAAAAGACAGGCGTAAATATAGACCATAGAAAATACCGAAAAATAAATAATCCGCCTTGGAACTGGGCGGATTTTTTTAAAATTTATTTTTAGCGGGATTTGGTTAGGGGAGATTCGTTTCTAGTGATATCCTGGTATTATGCAGGCGGGCGTTTAATTTCGCGATGAAATCCTTTTCCTGTTCTTCTGCCAGTCCGTCGAGGTGCTCATTCATTTGCCCGATGATCCAGGACAGCGCCGCGATTTCTTCATGGGTGACGTCGATTACACGGTTGCAGGCTGCAGGAACACTAATCGTCCCGTTGATTTTTCCCCTCTTTTTTTCGCCCGGATAATAAACCAGATTTATTCTTTCCTTACTCCAGTCGTTCTGGAGTATTATCAGGCTTTTTATTATATTATCGCCGTTGCGCGGCTTGAACGAGTAAAAACCGCTGTTATCTATCGTTTCGCGGTAGCAGATACTATCGACTAATCCATTCTTATAGACTATTTTTAATCCGCGTCCGTAACGATCAAGCACCCAACTATTTCCGGAAAGTATTTTCAGGCAGTAAGTTACGGTAACGGCGCCGTTCTGGGTTTCTGTTTCTTCCGGGTATGCGTTCTGGTCGTAGTAGAATTCATTTTCTTCTTCGATCATTTTTTCTACCGATTCTCTGGTTACTCCGAGATCTATGCCGTGATACAGTGAAAAAAGTTCATTATTTATGAACGTCCAGACATTAAAGTCATCGGTCTGGGCAAGAGTGGCGTCAAACAGTATAACACAGAATACAAAAGTAATAACGGAAAATAATTTCTTTTTCATCAAAAATCTCCTCCTTGGGGTGTTTTATGGATTTACAAAGAACTTCTTGCTTAGATTATAGACGAAGTTTTTATTTTTATCAAGGTATTGTTTGTTTTTGTTTATTTTGTTTGTTTTTTTATCTGAATTCAAACCTCGCCTTGAAGTGCCTCAAGGTAAGATTTTTGCCGTAAACGACATTAACCGCCGGAATTTTATCCCGATTATCGTAAAGGGCCTTGACGGCCGCCACGGCGGCGTCCAGGTCCTGTTTTTCGTAGCGCAGGCGGGGAACCGCGAAGCGGACGTAATTCACTTCCGGCCATTTTTCCTCCCCCGTATTCTCATCATAGGAACCGAAAGCGAAATAGCCGAGTTCGCAGGCCCGGTGCCCGTAGAGGGCGAGAAGCAGGGCGGAGAGGCCGATGCCGCCGAAATCGCCGGGTTTCATCGCTGTCCCCGCAAAAAATCTATTGATATCAAGGTAAACCGCATGCCCGCCGGCCGGGGAAAGTACGGGTATGCCGGCTTTGGCCATCGCGTCACCGAAGTCCCGGACCTGGCCGACGCGATGGTCCAGATATTCTTCCCGCGTCACGGTTTTAAGGCCATAAACCAGGGCCATGATATCCCGCCCCGAAAGGCCGCCGTAGGTGGGGTGCCCCTCTTTCATGATCTGGTAATCCGTCAATCTGTTGGGTAGATCAGGGTATTTTTTTAGGAATTCCCCGTTGTCTTGGAAAAACAAGCCGCCGCCCATATTGACCAGGCCGTCTTTCTTGAAGCTTATCGTAAAGCCGTCCGCGTAAGAAAATATTTCCTGGATGATCTCCTCGATGCTTTTATTTTCATATCCGGTTTCATATTTTTTTATGAACCAGGCGTTCTCGGCGAAGCGGCAGGCGTCAAGCATCAGGGGTATGCCGTATTTATGGGCTATAGCAGCCACGGCTCTAATATTATCAAGCGCTACCGGTTGGCCGCCGCCCGTATTATTGGTGATAGTAAGAAAAACCACCGGTACCCTTTCCCTGGATTCAGCTAATAATTTTTCCAGTCTGATCGTATCCATATTGCCCTTAAAAAGAGAGGAGGAGTTTTCGTCTTTAAGCTCGGGCGAAAAAAGATTTTTAGCTTCGATTTTATTCGCCCGGATATTGGCTTCGGTCGTGTCAAAATGGCCGTTACTAGGGATGATCAAGTTCTGGCCGGTCTCGCCCAGGAGGGAAAACAAGGCGTCTTCGGCCGACCGGCCCTGGTGGAAAATAAAAGCGTTCGGGCGATTCTCTCCGGGGTCGTTAAAGTATTTTTTCCCGAAAGTTTCCCGGATCCGTTCAGCTAATAAAAAATAGCCCCGGTTGGAGCCGTAAGCCTCGTCGCCTAAGTGCAGAGCCGCCCATTGTTCGTCGGTCATCGTGGTCGTGCCGGAGTCGGACAGGAAATCGCAGCCGGTTATCATCTCGGAGGGAAAGAAGAAAACGTTCAGGCCCGCCCGTTTAAGCGTTTCCATTCTCTCATCGGCCGTGTATTTTTTTTTGAACGAAACGGAATGGTTGAAATAAGGGCGGGGAGACGCGTTAAGTTCTTTTTCGGTCCGGAAGCTTTTTATTAGGTCGTTTAGTTCCATATTATTGGAATTATTTGATTTTATACTTAAAATTAGTTAAAATAAGATTGAACCCGTTATAAAATATTATAACAAAGAACCGCCAAAATCGGCAAGTAAATTATGCAAAAGATAATAAAAATAAGGATACTATCATGGTTGATCCTCGCCTGCGTTACGCTATGGCTTCTTTATATGGGTATAGTTCCCGGAGGACACATAGTTTATTCCACGAATCTGGATGGAGATGATTTTTTTATCGGAAAATTGACGCCGACAGAGCGCGTACAGTACGAAGAGGGGGCCGTCGCGATCATCGGCGATCCGGCATATTTTAATTTACGGACGCCGCGGCCGTTCGACCGGGCGATCTTAACTTTTAAATACAGGCACCAGAGGATTAACGGAGGCTTTGATCCGATAATCGAAGCCGGGGTATTGGCCGATAAGGTCGTTTGGCGTTACGATCTTAAACCTTTGGAAAACAGGACCATCGACCAGCTGCTTTTGGCCTGGGACATTATCCGGGAAGACGATATCGTACTGCTACAAAGGAATAGAACCTTTGACTCCCTGGCGGCTTTTCTCGAAAGTACGACTTCGCCCGACAGGATCGCCGCTTATAATTATGATCCGCAAAAGGAATACTTATTGCCCGATTATGAAGCCCAATGCGTGGAAGAGCGTCCTTGCTACGATTTGCCCGTTTCGCTTCGCGGTTCATATCAATTCTATACTTACGTTAAAAATGAGGAGTTGGATTTCAGATTTACCTTCCTCGACCTGAACGAGAACCGGGACGGCGATCCGGTCGATATTTTCCTTTATTACGAAGACGCTCTGATCGAAAGCCGGCATCTGGACGATGACGGCGTTACTTCGGATAACCGGGAAAAAAGCGAAGAACGGGAGCTCGCGCTTGAACTGCCTAATTTGCCGGAAGGGGTTTATAAGATCGAGGTGCGGGCGGGAGGCGATATAATTACCGGAAAAATAGCGACCGGGCAAAGCAGGCTGTCTTTCATAAATAAGGTTGAATTGGCCAAGGCCGGCGGAAAATATATAACTTTGTGGACCGACAGCCGAAAGATCCAGGCAACAACCGTTTATCCGGAAAGCCTGCAGGTTATCGGGGCGGGGGACGACGAACTCGAGATCGACGCCACCTATAAGCAATTCGAGCTGGCCTTGGACCGCGCCACCACGTCTGATCCCCAGGCGATCTTTCTGGATCGTGACGGCCTGATCCTGTCCGGCGACGGTCTGTTCGCGTTCTCTCCGGAAGCTTATTTAAATCCGCGCGTCAGGCGCGTGAACGGCGATCTCGACATAAACGGTAAGGGAATAGATTATGTGGTCGCCCGATACGCCGGTCCGGCCATAAAAGGCGAATGGCATGAAGCCCAGGCTGTTTTTGATCTAAAGCGCGCTTACCGTGAAGACGGGAAATACGGTTTTATAATCTCGATTCCGGGGCTTAAGACGGACGACGAGACGGATGACGCCGTTCTTGTCGGCGGAATAAAGGTGGAGTTATTAGGTGTGACGCTTTGGGAAAAGATAAAAGATATTATCGCCCGCTGAATCCGTGTCTCACAAGTCCGGCGCTATATTACGTTTAAATATACTTATTATGACGCATGATACGTTAAAAGAAATATTCTATTGCCTGACCGGCGCCCTAGTGGTTTTTTCCGGCCTGGAATTCCTGTGGCCCGACCTTGTTTTGGCCTATATTAACATTAATTGGGTCTTGATATTGTGGCTCGCAAGTGGTATAGTTATAGTAATGACCAAGCCGTCTAATTAAATGGTTAAGAAAGATTCTAATGAAAAATATTCTTAAAAATATTCCCTTATTGGTTTTTTTATTGGTTTTTTTGGGGCCGATTTTAGGCAGGAACGGCATATTTTTTTTACTGACGGCAATAGCGGCGGTTTTCTTAGTTAAATATTATAAAAATAAATCCCGGGCATCAGAACCCGGGATACGGAATAATAAGTCTAAAGTAATCGATTTAGACCAAATTAAATCTATGAAAAACATCAAAAGCACCGTTCTTCTGGGGGTAGTCGTAGTTTTGGGCCTATGGCTCTTTTTCGCTTCGATCGTGATCGTCGATGCCGGCCAGACCGGAGTTTATTCGCTCTTCGGCAAGGTCAAGGACGAGGAGCTCGGGTCGGGATTCCACCTGGTCATACCTCTGGCAAAAGTAACAAAAATGAGCATCCGGACCGAAGAATATACCATGTCGATCGCGCAAGGCGAGGGCAAACGTTACGCCGCCGATGCTATAACCACTCTCACAAAGGAAGGGTTAAGCGTCGATTTGGATATGACCGTTCTCTACCGGATAGAGGAGGGTAAGGCTTCCGATATCTATTCTACGGTAGGTATAAAAGACGATATCGACGAGAAAGTTATTCGGCCGACGATCCGTACGGCCATTCGCGATGTCATAGCGCAGTATGAAGCCAAGGATATTTATTCCGAAAAGCGGGAGGAAGCGGCGCAAAAGATCAGTGCGAAGCTCAAGGACGATCTGGACGCGCGCGGGATCGTAATAGAAGAGGTTCTTTTGCGGAATGTCGCCCTGCCCGCGAATTTAGCGAACGCGATTCAGGAGAAACTGCAGGCCGAACAGGAGGCGCAAAAATACGATTTTATTTTGCAAAAAGAAAGAAAAGAAAAAGAAAGGAAAGTTATCGAGGCCGAAGGCCAAAGGGACGCGCAGAAAATTATCAACGAGAGCCTGACCTCGAACTACCTCTACTACCTGTATGTGAGCGATCTTAAGAGCCGCGAGGGAACGATCTATGTTCCGACCAACCCGTCCACCGGCATGCCGCTTTTCCGGGATTTAGGAAAATAAAAACATCCCGTGTTTTCGGGATGTTGGGATGATTGGCGTCTAATTTTGATTCAGAGGGAGGATATCGGGTTTGGGCGCGGGCAGTCTGCCCTTGAACTTTGCGATTTCAGAGAGGAGGAAGCGGACGATGATTTTGGCGTTGAGATTCGCGATTGCCGATCCTTCGTCGCGCTCTTCACATTCATCTCTGTATTCCGTGGGAAAAGAGGCAAATCCGGGGTGGAATTTTATTCTTCGCGGGGATGTCATTTCCAGGGTCAGGCCCAGGAGGATTTCAGGGTTGACACGCTGGGCGGTTTTAATGAGATGTTCCAAAATCATGCCAAATTCGATTTTAGCCGGATCCCTGTTCAAAAAATGACCGATTATGATCTTGAGCTCAGCCAAATGGTCAGAGCGATAATATAACCCCTTGGCATAATTAACAATATGGCCCAAAACCATTTCCTCCGGTTTGTTTAATAATACGAACATTTTCACCTCCTCGGGTTTGTGAGTGAAAAGAACTTTCTTTTTTTAATATTTATATTAGTATAGTATAATAATTAAATTTTGTCAAGATGATTGAAGGCGTAATCGTAAAAAATCTGAAAAAATACGAAGACGCGCGCGGTTGGCTCGCGGAAATATGGCGCCGGGACGAATCCGTCGGCCGGCCGGAAGAGTCGGGCTATGAGCCGGCCATGGGATACGTGAGCGTTACCCGGCCCGGAACCGTCCGCGGTCCGCATGAGCATGTCCGCCAGTCGGACGCTTTCGTTTTTTTGGGTCCGGGTTCTTTCGAGCTGCATCTTTGGGACAGGCGGGAGGGTTCGGCTACGAAAGGCGAACGTGTGCGGCTGGAAACGGGGGAAGGCAACCCGGTCATGGTAATAGTGCCGCCGGGAGTCGTTCACGGCTATAAGTGCGTTTCGGAAACGGACGCCTGGTGCATAAACCTGCCGGACAGGCTTTACGGGGGCGACGGCAAAAAGGAGGAAGTGGACGAGATCCGCTGGGAAGAAGACCCCGAGTCGCCGTATAAAATCGATTAAATAATTAAATAACGCGATTTCCGTTTCGATGTCTTTAATAGACATTCTCCGCCCGAGGCGGATCAGCCTTGGGCTGAGAAATTAGAAATTCGAAATTAATTTATGGACTGCATTTTTTGCAAGATCATAGACGGCAGCATCCCGAGCCACAAAGTCTATGAGGACGATCAGGTCATGGCTTTCTTCGATATCCTGCCGATCAGTCCGGGACACACGATCGTGGCGCCGAAAAAGCATATCGCCGACGTGGAAAGCCTTTCGGACGAGGAGTTTTCGGCCCTGGCTCTGGCCGTCAAAAAAATCGGCAAGGGAGTACTTGAAGGATTGGACGTAAAAGGCTATAGCGTCTTTCTGGACAACAAAAGTGCCGCCAATCAGCATGTCCCGCACGCCCATTTCCACCTTGTGCCGCGAGAAGAGGGCGATGGCCTGGAGAGATGGCCGCAGGGTGGATACGGGCAGAATGAAGCCGAATTTTATCTGGAAAAAGTCAGAAAGAGCATCTCATAATCAAACGTTAATTTAAGTCTGGTAAAATTACCAGTGTAAGTTTTTTCATGCCATATGGAATGCGTTTTTTGTAAAATCGCGGCCGGAGAAATTCCATGCCATAAAGTTTTTGAAGATGACGGTTTTTTGGCGTTTTTGGATATAACCCCGAGGAATCCGGGGCATGTTTTGGTTATCCCTAAGAAGCACTACCGCTGGGTCTGGGATGTTCCCGATATAGGGGCGTATTTTACGGCGGTCGGAAAGATCGCCAATGCCCTGCGCCGGGCCATGGGAACGGAATGGGTCGTATCGGCCGTATTCGGCGAAGAAGTGGTGCACGCCCATGTCTGGCTCGTGCCCCGTTTTTCCGGCGACGGACACGGAGGAAGTCTGGATCCGGGGAACGTCAAAAAGATAAGCGCGGATGAAATGAAAGAGATAGCGGAGAAGATCAGGGAGCGTTTATAAATAGGTTTTTACTTTTCAGTTTATAGCTTTTAGTGTTTTATGAAACTAAAAGCTGATTCTATTATGAAAATATTGGTTACCGGCGGGGCCGGTTTTACCCCGCCCCTGACGATTAATTTATTGTTCCAACTAAGATAATGGGTGATATTATAAACAAAAAAAGCATCAGACTTTTGGTAACGGGAGGAGCGGGGTTTATCGGTTCTAACTTCATACGTTACTGGTTAAAAGAATATCCGGATGACAAAATCGTCAATCTGGATATTTTGAATTACGCGGGAAACCTGGAAAATCTTAAAGATGCCGAGAATAACCCAAACTATAAATTCGTAAAGGGGGATATTTGCGACATGGGTACGGTCGCGGAGATCATGGGTGAAGTCGATTTGATCGTGCATTTCGCCGCCGAATCGCACGTCGATCGTTCGATCATGGATTCGGGTAATTTCGTCCGCGTCAACGTCGAGGGGACAAGGGTCCTCCTGGAAGCGGCCAAGAACGCCGGCGGCAAAAGATTCCACCACATTTCGACGGATGAAGTTTTCGGACATCTCGGTCCCGGTGATCCGGCCTTTAATGAACGCGCGCCGCTTTCCCCGAGAAGTCCGTACAGCGCTTCCAAGGCCGGGGCCGAACACCTGGTCCGCGCTTATTTTCATACTCATAAATTGCCCGTAACTATATCGAATTGCTCAAATAATTACGGGCCTTATCATTTTCCGGAAAAATTGATCCCTCTTTTTGTTACGAATCTTTTAGAGGACAAGAAGGTCCCCGTTTACGGGAAGGGGGAGAATGTTCGCGACTGGATCCATGTGGATGATCATAACCGCGGGGTGGATATGATCATTAAGAAGGGCCGGATCGGGGAAACTTATTGTTTAGGCGGAGGCAATGAAATATCCAATCTGGCGTTGACCAGGATGATCTTGCGGCTGATGGACAAAGACGAGGCGATGATCGAATACGTCGCGGATCGTCCCGGGCACGATCTGCGTTATGCCATCGATTTTTCGAAAGCGCGGCATGAACTCGGCTGGGAGCCGGAGATAGATTTCGAAGCAGGACTTAAAAATACGATCGAGTGGTACAAGAAAAATAAAGAGTGGTGGCAAAGGATCAGGAGTGGAGCTTATCAGGAATATTATAATAAACAATATGGAAAACAATAAAAAGCATAAAATATTATTGGGCCTGACCACGACCCCTAAGTCGGATTGGCGGGAGAAAACCCGGGAAATAGACGAATTGGGCCTTAAAGAGATCGCTTTATTTCCGACCTGCCTGGAAGCGGACGAAAGGCGGGAATTGTTCGGTCTTTTGGAAAAAACCGGGTTAGAGCGCCTGCCGCACGTACATCTTAGGGATGGAATGACGGAAGCCGAAGTCGATTATTTAGTCGAACGTTTCCACGCGGAGGTTTTTAATACCCATGCCGATCGGAACTATGAAGGATTTTTGGCGATGAAAGAGTTAAAAGGGAATTTGTATATAGAGAACTGCTGGCAAACGGACGATAAATTCGTCAGGGCGGTTTCGGAATGCGCCGGCATTTGCGTAGATTTCGGCCATTGGGAAGATTTGGGCATAAGGCAAAATTATGAAAGTTACGGTAATTTTCCGGCCATGTTAAAAAAGAACCATATCGGTTGTTGCCACATTTCCGCCGTTCGATCCTTCGCGCACGAGTCGGCCGAAGAAAAAAAGAAGGTTTACCACAGTCATTATCTTTACGATATGTCGGAATTAGACTATGTGAAAGCCTATAAAGAGTATTTGCCGCCGTATGTCAGTATCGAACTCGAAAATTCATTCACGGAACAGATAAAAGTCAAAGAATATTTAGAGAAGTTATTGGCTGTTAGCTTTTAGGTTTTGTAAGGCCCTAAAAGCTATAAACTAAAACCCAATATATGCTGATCCCATTCGGACAAAATGACAAAATACTTATTTTGGGGGCGCGCGGCAACCTGGGCGGCCAACTGGCGCGCGTCTTAGGCAATCAGTACCGTCTGCTTTTGTGGGACCGGGGAGAGGTCGATATTACCGACAAAGAAGATCTGGCCGAAAAGATCCGCGAGCACAAACCGCATATAATTATCAACGCGGCCGCTTATAACGCGGTGGATAAATGCGAAAATGACAAACAAGAATTTGCTTTGGCGCAAAGATTAAACGGCGAGGCGGTGGGTTATATAGCCGACGCGGCCCTGGCTGTCGGCGCTAAACTGGTGCACTATTCAACCGATTATGTCTTCGGCGGCTGGTCGTATCGCGAAAACGGGGGAATGATGGACAAAATAAAAAAACAGGGCGGCTTCAGGGAAGACGATGAGGTTTCTCCGGTCAATCGATACGCCGAAACCAAGCGCGCGGGAGAGGAAGAGATCATAAAAAGAGGGAAGAATGGTTTAAAATATTATTTAATCCGCACTTCCTGGCTTTTCGGCCCTCAGGGCGAAAGCGATCTGGCCAAACCGAGTTTTTTTGACACGATGCTCAAACTCTCTGAAACCCGGGAATCGCTGGACGCGGTTGACGAGGAAGTAAGCTGTTTTACTTATAGCCCCGATCTTGCCCGCGCCACCAAAGAACTCATTGAGGGAGAACGGGAATACGGTATTTATCATATCATTAATTCCGACCCGGTTAGCTGGTACGGGGCGGCTAAAGAGCTCTTCTCTTTGGCTGGAAAAAAGATCAGGCTTAATCCGGTGGCTTCCGATAAGTTTCCCCGGCCGGCCAGACGCCCTAAATATTCCGTGCTTAAAAATACCAAACTAAAGCCCTTGCGGCCGTATAAAAAGGCTTTGGAGGAATATCTAAAAAATAATCAGTTATAAGAAAAATATGCGAGGCATAATCCTATCCGGCGGCAGCGCCACGCGCCTGCGGCCCTGCACAAAGATAACCAGCAAGCAGTTATTGCCGGTTTATAACCGTCCGATGATCTATTACCCCTTAAATACCCTGATCAAGGCCGGTATAAAGGAGATACTCGTTATCGTGGCGCCGGAACGAGCCGGAGATTATTTGAACCTTCTCGGGAGCGGCAGGGAATTCGGGGTTAAATTTACCTATGAGATCCAGGACAAGCCCCGCGGTCTGGCGGACGCCTTTATTATCGGGGAGAATTTCATCGATAACGAGAGCGTAACTATGATCCTGGGGGATAATATATTCGAAGATGATTTTTCCGAGGATATCAAGAATTTTCGCGGCGGCGCGAAGGTGTTCGCGAAAAAGGTGCCGGATCCGGAACGGTTCGGGGTGGTTAAATTCGACGAAAATATGCGGGCCGTTAGAATCGAGGAAAAACCCAAGGAATGGCTTTCCGATTTCGCCTTGACCGGGCTCTATATTTACGACAGCCGCGTGGTCGAAGCCGCGAAAGAGGTTAAACCGAGCGCGCGCGGGGAAATCGAGATCACGGAACTGCACAATTGGTATCTCTCGAAAGGAGAATTGGAGGTGGCTCAGGTCAAGGGCGAATGGATAGACGCCGGTACTTTTGACAGCCTCTTGGCCGCGCAGGTCTTAGCTAAAGAAAAACTGCAGGAAAAACTGATAATCTGATAATTTTCCGTCTTATGGACAATAAATTGGTTGTCGGCTTTATAACTTATAACGATCTGACGGCGAAATATCTGCCGGATTTTTGCGATAGCCTGAAAAAGCAAAGTCGGTCCGATTTTAAGGTGATCGCGGTTGACCATAGCGACCAGGCGGAAAATGATAATATTTTGTTCTTAAGAAAAAATTATCCGGAAATTGAGATAGACCGGCCCGGTAAAAATTTGGGCTTCGCGGCCGGTTTTAACCGGATGATCCGGCGGGCGATAGATTCGGGGGCGGAATATTTTTTGGCGCTTAATCCGGACATGATATTGGATAAGGATTTTACGGCGGCAATGGTCAAAGCGGCCGAAGCAGACAAAAAGATCGGCGCGGTGGCGCCCAAAATATTAAAATGGGATTTCGCGAACTATATAAGGACGGATATTATCGACAGTTGCGGCCTGTCCATTACCCGGGAACACCGTTTTTCGGACATAAAACAAGGCGAAAAGGATAATGGCGGACAGAAAGGGCGCGAAGTATTCGGATTTACCGGCGCGGCCGTAATATTCCGGATCGAAGCCTTAAAGGATATCGCCTATGACAAAGCCGGGGGGCGGGAGTTCTTCGATGAATCGATGTTCATGTATAAGGAAGACTGCGACCTCTCTTACCGCCTGCGCCTGGCCGGATGGAAAATCGTTTTCGAGCCTAAAGCCGTAATCTACCACGATCGGACGGCCAGCCCGAAAGGAGAATCCAATCTGAAAATAGCTTTTAACCGCCGCAATAAAAGCCGGCCGGTAAAAAGTTGGTCGTTCCTCAATCAGTGGATACTGATCCTGAAATACCGGCAGCTGCCGTTTTCTTTCCGGGTAAAGCTGGCTACCGCTTGGTACCAGCTGAAAAGCGTTGTTTTCGCCTCCATATTCGAAACCTATCTTTTGAAAGAATTCCGTGAACTATGGAAAATACGGACTAAAATAGCGCATAAGCGCGAGCAGTTGAAAATAAGGGTAGGGATGGAGGAAATAGAAAGATTTATGACTTAAGTATCTGGTATTTTGTATTTAGTATTTAGCTCCGCGAAGTTTTTCCGCTATATACTATATACAAAATACTGAATACTAAATTAATATGGACCTATCAATAATAATCCCTTCCTGGAACGCGAAGAACATATTGCGGGAGAATCTGGAGGCTATTTTCAGAAGCAGGGGTAATTTTACCTGCGAGGTCTTTGTCGTGGATAACGGTTCTTTCGACGGTTCGGCGGAAATGGTCGAAGAAGAGTTTCCGCAGGTCAATTTGATAGTCAATAAGAAGAATCTGGGTTTTTCCCGGGCCAACAACCAGGCGATCAGGAAGTCGGAGGGGGATTTTATCCTGCTTCTTAACCAGGACATGCGGCCTTTTCCGAATACGTTTTTTAATATGATAAAGTGGATGCGGGGAAACGAGCGGGCGCAGGTGGCTGGTTGCCGCCTTATCGGCCGGGAAGGCAATGTCCTGCCCCACGTGCGCCGTTTTCCGCGCTTAAGCGACCAGCTGGCCATAGTGCTTAAGATCCCCCATATTTTTCCCAAGATCCTTGATGGATATATTCTTAAGGATTTTAACTACGATTCTTCCGTTCCGGTCGATTCGATCCGCGGTTCATTTTTTATGATCAGGCGAAGGATGATCGAGGAGATCGGCGGATTAGATGAGCGGTATTTTTTCTGGTTCGAGGAGGTTGATTATTGCCGGGAAGTAAAAAAGAGGGGATACGAGGTCTGGTACACGAACTCGGCCGAATGCCTCGATTACGCGGGCTATAGCGCCGGTAAATTACCCCGGGGGCAATCGCAGAGATATATGCGTGATTCGCAGCTCAAATATTTCAAGAAATGGCACAAGGCCCGGGAATACTGGCTATTGCGCCTAGCCTGGCCCTTCGGACTCTTAATAGTTTGGGCGGTGGAAAAATTCGGTCCCAAGAAGAGAAAAAAAACAAGTTAATTCCCGATATCAAAAAAACGCCTTAGACCGGCGTTTTTATATTTTTAAAATCGTCTGTTTATATTATTTTAGCTCTTCGAATTCGCCCGTGTTTTTGTTCTTGCGCACGTTGTCGAAATCAAAACAGCGTCCGTTCATGGCCACGTATAAGCCGGCGGGCATGGTCTGGGCAAAGGCCAGGGCGCTCCCGAGATTGAATAGCCCGTCAGAACTGCCGAATTTATAAGGGATCATGGCTCCGGTCAGCACTATGGTCTTGTTTTTTGCCGTTTGGGCGATCACCCGGGCGGTTTCGACCATAGTGTCTGTGCCGTGGGTAATAAGAATCCTGTCTTCCGCGGCCTCCAGGCAGTTCCGGGCGATTATTTCGCGGTCAGCCGCGGTCATGTTAAGGCTATCGACCATCATAAGGGTGCGAGCATCGACTTTTACCCGGGAGCGTCCGAGCGAAAGCATTTCCGCGAGGTGGGTATCCTTAAAATAAAGCTCCCCGTTAAGCTCGTTATACTCCTTGTCGAAAGTGCCGCCGGTAATGAAAATTTTTATGCTCATATGTTTAGTATGTTATGTTCATCGCCGAACCAGGGGCCGTGGAATACTTTAAAAATTTTCCGCGTAATTTTTAAATATTTCCATAAGCGCCTTAGTATTATCGCCAACCCGGCCGTTTCCCACAACGACATCGTCTATCTTTACCACCGGCAGTATTTCTCTGGTCGTGGAAGTTATAAACGCTTCGGTCGCTCGGTTTATTTCGTCTGTTTTTACGTCTCTTTCTTCCACTTCGAATCTTTTCCCGGCGGCCTTTATGATAAAATTCCTCGTTATGCCGATAAGGACGTTGTTTTTGGGTGTGATCAATCTATCGCCCATGAAGAGGAAAAAATTGCTGGTCGCGCCCTCGAGGATATTGCCGTTGCTCTCGTACAATATTTCAAACGCTTTTTCTTTCCGCTTCCGATCCTGCAGTTTGAGCATCGTAATGTAATCGATCGTTTTCGCCCCGGGATTATTCCGCTGGTATTCGAAAGTGATCAATTTTATTCCCTTTTCGTAAATACCGGCCGAACGCGGCGGGATCTCCTTGGTTATTATGATCATGGTCGGATCGTTTTCGTATGTCAATCCGTCCTCGCTTCGGCCGCCGGTAACTATTATCTTTATAGCGGCTTCGCGATGATTGTTTTTCTTTAATAACACGTTTATCTTCCGGCTTACTTCCGGGTCAGGTGCCGGAACGCGGAGTCCGACCGCTTTCGCCGAGTTCTTGAGCCTGACCAGGTGTTCCTTTAATAAGAACGGTTTCCCGTTGTAAGTCCGGAGGAAATCGAAGACTCCGTAACCCCTGAGTACGCCCAGGTCTTTTATGCTGACGGCGGCCTTGTCTTCTTCCGTTATTTTTTCGTTTATAAAGCAATATTTTTTCATAACTCAATTATAGAGGATTATTCCGGCGACAACGCCGAGTTCGATCAGGAGCCAGGCGATATTGGAAATAATGATCGGTTTTTCTTTGTGCATGACCCCGTAAACTATCCAAAAAGCGGAAAAAAAGGTCCACGATGACCACGTAAGAAGCGAGAGCCCGCCGGCCTCTTTCGATATCCAGACCTCCAGAAGCTGCGGAACGGTTAAGAGGGGAGCCAATACGCCGATCGGGTAGATCGCTTCATCTACATATCTTTTCCACCGGTCCGGATGGGGATACGGTTCGTATTTGGCGTGTATCCTTTTTCTTACGAGATGATGGTGAAGTCCTTGCGAATGTTTTGCCATAGTTTTAACGGTTGTATTTTACCGCGCTTTTAATGTTATATGCTTTATTATCTCATAAATTATCGTTTTTCGCCAGCATTGGAATGAGGTTATAGAAATATCCTCCGAAACTAAATAGTGCGAATCCGGATCAGGTCAAGACGTTGGCTAATAGCTGGCGCCCTTTTCTTTATTAATAGAATTCGGGCGGAAATTATTTTTTCATTTCCGGACCTTTGATCGGCCTATACAAAGGGCTGTTTTTATGACCGCCGTCAAAGATTCTGCGGGCATTAGGACCGGTTAAAACCTCGTATCTGCCCAATGTTCTTATATAATCCATGTATTTGTTGTTTCCCTGCGTATTCGTGCCAAGCTCGCCCTGGAAAGAAATCAATTCCCCGTCATCGTCAACAAATAAAATCTCATTTTTATAAGGGTTTTTCCAAAATCTTTCACCGCGCAAATTATTCTTCCACGTGTATAGAATTAATTCTTTCAGGGAATTCCCGTATTCTTTAACGTTATTGAGCGCTGTTGTCAAAAGGCCGTTTATGCTTTTCGCGCGGCCGCCTTTATTAAAATCCACCATTGATTTTACGATTACCGCGCAGGCGGTTTCCTTGTCTTGTTCCTGAGAAATAATCCGCAATAACCCGTCATGATTTCCCGACATTAAATACTCCGCGATTTGTCGGTTTTTTTCCGCGCCCAAGCCCTCTTTAGATTTATTAACTTCTTCGGTCGGCGGTACCCTTTCGCCAAAACTCGGTGTTTCTAATCCCATAAGTTTAATATTTAATATTTATAAATTTTTTTAATAATTCTTATTATTCCCAGATCAGCGTCAACTTCGACTAAATCCCCGTCTTTTAAATCCGATGTCGCGCTTCCCGCTCCGATTATGCAAGGTATTTTTAACTCCCTTGAAACTATGGCCGCATGGCAAGTAATTCCGCCTTCATCGGTAATGATCGCTTTAGCCTTTTTTACGTATGGGATGAAGTGAGGGGTGGTCTGTATGGCAACTAAAATTTTGCCGTCGATCAAGCGGTTTTTGTCTGCCAATTCAGACTTATCCTTAATAATAACGACCCTTCCCCTGACGAGCGCCTTGGGATTATAAGCGACTTGCCCGGAAATTTCATCGTCGCTTATCGATTTTTTAGATTCCCTGCCTAATTTTAAAAAGTATTTTCGCATTTTTTTGATTTCTGCCGAATCATCAATTATTTCCCGGTTCTTATTTTTTAAATTTAAATAAACAAATCCGTGATTTTTCCTTGAACCTATCTTTTCCAGTATCGCCTCATCGGTTAGTTCATTTCTTAACCATGCCCTGATTTCATTTATAGTAAGAAACTTCATCAAAAGCAAAGGGTTGGTCGTTAATTTTTTCTTTGTTATCAGGTACTTGAAAAAACGGAATAAATTTTCACCCATCGCTTCTTCTTTGAATACCACGCTGTTTCTCCAGATGTCATGCGCCTTTATGACACTTCCTGTTTTACCGGGATTATCGGTATTCTCGGCTAATTTAAGACCTAACGAAAAAATTATAATAAACTGAGCGCTGGCCACTTCGTAAAGAGAGATAATTTCATTGAATAATCTCACGCTGCCGCCGTAATCATCTTTTTTCAGGGCGAGGTGGTGTTTTTTCGCTCGGGCGGTTATTTTTTCGTATGTAAGATCGTTTTTATCGATATAAGCCGTCAAAATTTTTGGATCTTTCAGGATTTTTTCGTTTGAGAGGGCATGAAATTTTTTTGCCTGGGAAAGATTAAAAACCCTGATTGGCCGGTTTTTTTTAAGCGGGATGAGTATTGTCTCGGCAAAGCTTATTCCGTATTCTTTCTTTATATAGTCATTGCCGCCGGTTTTCGCGGAATAAAACAGAAGCGATTCATCGGCCCTTACCCCGAAGAACCATTTTTGGCTTTTAATATAATCGAAAATATTTTGATTGCCCGGAATCGCATCGCCGATGGTTGTGATCGGACGGCTTTGCGTAATATAAAATTTCCCTTTTTCCTCCGCCCATTCGATATCGCAAGGAAAGCCGTAGTGGTTTTCGATTTTTATGATGAGTTTGGATAATCCGATGATTTTTTTTTCCGTTAAAGCTTGTTTTTTGCCCCTTTCTCCCAATTCCTTCCATTCGTTCCCGCCTTTAGGGTTTTTGTACAATGCTTTGGTTTGTCCGCCCCTATTGATAGCTGAAATTGTAAGGCCGCCCTTGTCTACGACATAACTGTCCGGAGTTATCGAGCCGGAAACGATCGCTTCGCCCAAACCAAAACCCGCTTCAATGATGATCTGGTTTTTGTCTTGCGTAACCGGATGAACGGAAAAAGCTATTCCCGATTTTTCCGAGTCGACCATTTTTTGGACAACGACCGCAACGGAGATCTTGTCTTTGTCGAGCTTTTTTTCAAACCGGTAAAAAATCGCTCTCGGCGTGAATAATGAGGCCCAGCATTTTTTAACATTTTCCAAAAGCATTACTTCCGTAGTGTTCAGAAAGCTGTCTAGTTGTCCGGCCCAAGCGGCCGAAGCCGAATCTTCCGATGTTGCGGAAGAACGGACGGCTACGAATTTGCTGTTTAATTTTTTATAAAACTTTAAAATATCGTTTTTGATATCTGCGGGCATTTCTCCGGAAAAAATCATCGCCTGGATCTTTTTTGAGGCATTTTCAATGGTCAGGACCTTTTTTATATCAACCGTATTCAAAACGGCGTCAATTCCAATATTCAAATTCGTCTCTTCCATAAACCTGTCGAAAGCGCCGGAAAGAACGACAAAACCATCCGGAACGGGAATGCCCGCCCGAATCATCTCACCGAGAGAAGCGCCTTTGCCTCCCGCGGTTTCGGTATCTGTTTTTGAGATTTGCGCAAAGGTTTTGATTAAAGCTTTGGTCATTGATATAAAATTTATTTCATCGCATATATCCGTGAGCCGGCATTAATTTAATTGGGGGAAAATAATTTTTGGTTATTAGACAAATATTTTTTAGCTAACAGGATAAATTTTAAATCACGGTTATTCATATTGAGTTCAATCGGTATTTTACTCTTTACGTTTTTGAATAGTACGATCGCTTCATCAAGGCTTAACCACAAAAGCTTAAATTCATTTGCCTTTTCTTCTTCTGTGAAGTCGGTCGTTTTATGATCATTGAGCTTTCGTGCCAGAAAACAAACTGAGTGGTTAATTTGTCCGCCAAATTCCGGGCTTTCAAATTTTATTTCACCCAACTTTGCTAGTATCTCAACGTTGCAGGCCCCCTCCTCGATGGCTTCACGCAAAGCGGCTTCTTCGGGACTTTCTTCGCCCTCGATGCCACCGCCTGGAATTTTGTGGTAACTACCGCCCTTGACCTCAAGTATTGCAATTTTATTGCTACTTTCGTCAAAGATCACGGTGCGTGCCGCTCGTCTAGTCTTTATAAGTTTAGTCATACTAAAAAAAATTTACCTCCAATTAAATTATTTTAAATAAAGAAGGATTTTCTTATTATTTCATATCCCGAACAGGGGAGGGTCTTGCCCGCCGCCGGAGAGTATTGTTGTGCGATGTAACAAAATTTTCTTTTAATTTCGTAAGTAATCACTGGCCTTTTGTATTTTATCAAGAAAGTTATCTTCCGTTTTAAAACACTTAAGGCCATATTTCCCTGTTTCTTTGAGAAAAAACTTCCCGTAAACATAAAGTGATTTGGCCGCCATGGTTACCACTTTATTGTCTTTTGTATTATCTCTTATCCAATCGCCATTATTTTTATTTCGAAGCAGTCCCTGATAAATTTTTTTCTCATCTATTTTGGTAAGAAATACGATTTTGACATTTTTGTTGTCTTTATATTCTTTGACAAAATTTGGCAGCAGGTGAACACCCTCGATAATATAATCCATTTTGCAAGCGAGCAGGTGGTCGATCAACGATATTGTGCCCGGCCAAATTGATTTAGCTTCTTTAATATCCGCCTTGAGCATTTCTTGCCCCGAGTATCGAAGAAAAAATTTATCAACGGCGGCCAAATTAAACATCTTTATATACGGAAAGTTTTTGCCCTTATCTTTCCCTTTAAAATATGGCAACACAACAAGCCTTAAATTGTCCGTTGAAATATATGGGACGTTCAAAGTTTTTGATAACTTTCTTGATAAAATACTTTTACCGCCCCGTGGACTACCACCGATGAGATATATCATAAAAATTAAAAGAAAATTTTGTTATTTCGCACAACGGCCGCGGGATATGCGATGCGCGTGGCTCCGCCTCGCAGGCGGGGACAGGCGTTTCGCATATCCCGAGTAGGGCGTGTTCGCTCCGCCAGGCCGGAGGCCTGAAGGAGTGACAGAGCCGGACAGCCTGTCCGCCTCTGGCGGAAGGGCTTGCCCGCAGCCGGAGAGCATTATGCGAGCACCGACCCGCCATGGGCGGGGAGGGCGGAGCGATTTTGCTGAACGTTAGGTGTATCTGAGGTTTCAGATACTTTTTTTGTATTCCTCATTGTTAAGTTTATTACAAAAGAATACAAAAAATGAGCTGAAATTTGGGTGAGCCCCGAGCCGAGGGGCGAACCAGATATACCTTGTTAAACGACCCGAGTCCTGCCTACCTTATTATATTTTCAAAAGAAAAAGGCAGGGCGAGAGCGCAGCGTGGCTTGAGTTTTATTCAAAAATATTTACCTTATTAAAAGAGCCTATTTGAAATTTTTTGGTCACATAATTGACAAACTGGTCATTTTTTGCTATACTATCTTGAAAGCTAGTTTTGGCGTCAAATTGTACATAAACCATCTAAAGGAGGGTAAACTATGAAAACGCTTTGTATATTAGCTGTTCTAATCATGGTAGGGGGTCATATTGGAATGTCGCTTGGGGCAAGCCATATGAATGTGGCACTTTTCAGGGTAAGTTTTATAACCTATTACATCTCGTTTTTTTTCACATTCCTATTTGGCTTTGTAGCTTGCGCCGAGGAATGCCCCAAAGCTGCTTAAAAACTACAAGCAGCCAAAACTCTTACCGCCGTGTGCTTCGTTCGCACGGCTTTTCTTTTCTAAAAAATTTAAAAAGGGCTCAATAAAAAATTAAAAAATATTTTTGAACAAAATTTCGTTTAGGAATATCAGAAGTTTTTGGCTCTCTTCCTTACTATATTTCATATAGAAAAGAGAGACAAAAATTTGGGTCGGAATCCGCCCTGGGCGGATGGAGCCGCTTATCGCGGTGTTATCGGTAGTATTTTTTATTAATAATTTTTAAACAATGCGCTTGCCCTTGTCTAAATCAAATATTTCATTAACTGAGACTAGGACAGCGTTTTTAGCGGGATACTGTTCATCATTAGCGACGCATAAATCAAAGAATTTTCCAGAATTAAAAATTTCAACATCTCCTTTTAGTCGATAGTATAAATTTTTCTGTTTAGCAAATATGCAAATCTTGTTATTCTCCTTTAAATTTTTAATGGTTGTTTTCATCTGAGCGTCAGCAATAAGCAACTTATTATCATAAAATCCTAATGAAATTACTACATTAACGTTGGGCGTGCCATTCAACGAACATGTAGAAAGCACCAACTCTTGTCCTTTGTCAAAAACGTTTTTCCAAGACATACTATTTGATTTAGATGATAAAAAAATTATTTATAAAAAATATTTCCGGGTTCGGCGATGTCGCTCCGCCCCCGCCGCAGGCGGGGAAGGGGTGACAGAGCCGGACAGCCTGTCCGCCTCTGGCGGAAGGGCTTGCCCGCGGCCGGAGAGCATTATGCGAGCATCGACCCGCCATGGGCGGGGAGGGCGGAGCGATTTTGCGGAACAATGGGGATAAAAGAAGTTTTCGGAGCGTAGCGGAGAAAATTTGGGAAAATCACGAGCCGAGTGATTTTCCTTTTATCCCTTGTTATCTGTCCCGACGACTGAAAGGAGGAGAGCGCAGCGTGGCGAGGAGCGGAACGAAGTGAGCACCGCAGAATTAACTTGGAATTTGCGGAATATCTATTTGGACAAAATTATTTTCCCTCTAATTCTAACTTAAATTCTTTTAGAAAATCAATTAAAAAATCAGTTCTTCTTTTGGCAATTTTCTTTGCGGTTTCTGTGTGCATTCTTTCAGCAACTTTGAGCAATCTCTCATAAAATAAATCAAGGGCAAATTCTGAAGCATTTGGTTCGCGATTTTTACAAAACGGATCATCAGAGTTATAAAAAGGTCTTTTCATTTGCCCTGTTGATGAGTAAGTTCTCATGATGGAGATTGCGCCTGTTGCCTCTAATCCATCGGCATCTTGCAAAATTTTTGATTCTAATAAGTCAGGAACAATGCCTTTGCTGAAAGAACATTCCAAGATGCAGATTTTTACTTTTCCTATCTTGTCCTTAGGAAAATTTCCAAAAGTTTTTAATATTTTTTCCGCCGCTTCTGAACTTTCTTCTTGCGACTTATGTTTATCTGGATGATTTTTTGGATAAACGATCAAATCATGAAATAAAGCAGCGGGAACAACAATATCAAAATCGCCATTCTCTTCTTTGGCTATCCTTTCAGCATTAGATAAAACTCTCAAAGCATGTTCAAAATCATGAGAAACATCTGCGTTAGGAATTTTGTTTTTGGCGATTTTGATTAACTGATTTTTTAATTCTTTGTCCATATCAATAAAAGAATTTAACGGATTTAATAATTTTGCCATTTTGTGAGTGATTAGCAAATTCCAAATTAATTACAGATAACGGCCGCGGGATATGCGATGTGGTCCCGATGAGCGAAGCGATATCGGGAACATTTCGCTTATGCCGTGATAGGCGAAGTTCGCGAGCGTTCCAAGGGGCGAAGCCCCGGGGAAACGCGAGCGGACGAGGCGATCACGGCTGTGCCCGAAGCCGATAGGCTAAATGAAGCGAGCGTTAGCGAGTGAATTTAGCCTATCGATTACGCATCATCTGAAGTTTCATCCCGATTTAGAAAGATAAACTTTTTATTCAGACAACGCTTTGTTTAATTATCTCCACCTAAACTTTCATCAAAAACACGGGATAAAAATTTGGGTTGAGAAAATTTTTCACTTCTCATTAATTTTAATAAATGAAAAATTTTGGAGCCAGATATGCGTTGTTATCGGATGTAAATTTTTTTATTTTAACAACCGGGAGAACAAAAAAATCAGTTTTTAAAGGAGTTTGGATTTTTTCTAATTTTCTCAAGTGTGGTTCTGTAAAGTTCTGAACTTGCGGGATCTTTTAATGAGTTGAATTCTAGCCATCTATCTCCTAATTCATTGTCTTCCGCTAATCTACATTCTCTTCTCACGGCTAACAAATGTCTATCGTGTAAATCCATATCATGACCTACTCCTTTTTTGGCGCACATCCAAGCCTCATAAATTTCATGTTCTATGGCGAAGGGAATAATATCGCTATAGTCCTTGCCATTAACACTAAAGCCATCCTTGTCGATTATAATTTCTAGATTTTTAATCCATTTTTTAGTAACCTTGCCTTCATCATTTTTAGTATATGATCGACAAATAACATACGAGGCATTCGTATAATAATTTGGCATAGGTCTATGTTCTTCCTGATATTTTCTGAACTCCTTTGAATTTAGATATTTTATTCTGCCTTGGGCAAGTTCATAAAAAGATTTTTTTGCCTCTTTCATTGAATCCTCAACTTTATGAGGTGGATTTATAAAAGATGATTCTGAAAGTTTGATTTCCATGTTATTAAAATAAAAATTTATTTCCGATAATGGCTTCGGCTGTGCCCGAAGCCGATAGGCTAAATAAAGCGAGCGTTAGCGAGTGAATTTAGCCTATCGTATCCCGATGAAGCGAGGTTTCAATTCTTTCTTCCTTATTATTAATAAAGAAAAGAAAGGATTGAAATTTGGGTCGGAAGAAAATTTTACTCCTTATTATCATTATAAAGGAAATTTTCTGGAGCCGCTTATCGCGGTGTTGTACGATGTCCGCATTTGCCCGCCCTTGTTAGCAGGAAATGGATGCCCCGAAATCTTATTGCAAAATTTTTTCCAATAGTTCAGGAAACTCCTCGGTTTTCATATCGCCCAAGCAGTAATGCCCTCGCCCTTTTAATTCGATAATCTCTCCACCAAGCACCTCGTGAAAAATTTTTAAACTTTTTTTACCATCCTCTTCCTCATCGTCCGCAGTAAACATAACTATTTGATTAATCCTATCCCTGATAGATGAGTCAATCTGATATGTATAGAAATTTATATCAGCACCATTTCTTTCTTCTTGCGGAATTTTCCAAGGCGCGATTAAAAATAGTTTAAAAATTTTGGTCTTAGTCTCACCAAGCCAGCGAACAAGAAATGTGCAACCGCAACTATGTCCAATTAAAATCGTATTTTCATCAACGGGGTATTTTTCAAACTCATCTTTGAATTTTTCATAATCAGGTTGCCAGGGCGAGGGCATGAGAGGAGTTTCCGTTTCAATATTTTTTGCAATAAGATTTCTTTTTAACCACGGAATCCAGTGCTTGTCATAAGTCCTTGATTCAGGATTCATCGCTTTTTCAGCATCAGAGGGGCATCCATGGATAATGATACATCTATTCTTTGTCATATAGTTGAATTTTATTTTTAGCACTAGGGTAAATGCGGATTTCGTACAACGGCTTCGGGATAAGCGAAGTGGTCCCGATGAGCGAAGCGATATCGGGAACATTTCGCTTATGCCGTGATAGGCGAAGTTCGCG
>MFGB01000010.1:57497-58291 GCA_001780275.1 Candidatus Falkowbacteria bacterium RIFOXYA2_FULL_47_19
AGGCTAAATGAAGCGAGCGTTAGCGAGTGAATTTAGCCTATCGTTTCGGCATATCTGATGTTTGCCGTAGCGTAGCGGAGGCAAATATGGGTGGAGGCTTTTGTATAAAAGCCGTAACCAGATATGCCGTGTTATATGATGTCAACCAATCACGGGTGCTCCAATGACAGGCGCAATTCCTTTTGGATATCGCTTGATTAGTTTGTCGATGTTTTGTTTATAAACCTCATCGTTTTTCTTCTCATCCATCCATTGTTCTGCCCCCTTAATCATATCATTACAAAATTGGCCAATATTAATAAGTAAGGATTTATTTTCTGTTTCAGCACCGACGATACAACAATGTAGGGATTTTAAAGATTTGTATCCACTAGTTCCTGGCTCTAGAAAAAGCAATCGTGCATAATCTTTTTTATCACTTGTAGCGCCCTGGTGAAACAGCGAGCATCGTATAGACCACAAATGACCTGCCTTGAGCTGGCCATTGCTACCATATTTATTGGGGGCCAATTTTGTGATATACTTGTTAAACCAATTTTGATATTTTTTTGGATCACTATTGTTATTTTGAGATTCTAGTGCAGAACAAATATCAGGAATTGCGACTGTCATAAACAACGCTGAATAATATAGCTTACACTTAGTTGCTTCCTTAATTTGATTTAACAATTCTTCCATAGTGATTGGTTGATTTCATATAACGGCTTCGGGATAAGCGAAGTGGTCCCGATGAGCGAAGCGATATCGGGAACATTTCGCTTATGCCGTGATAGGCGAAGTTCGCGAGCGTTCCA
>MFGB01000010.1:58299-62220 GCA_001780275.1 Candidatus Falkowbacteria bacterium RIFOXYA2_FULL_47_19
TCCCGATGAAGCGAAGTTTCTATTTTTCTACCTTATTAAAAATATTATGAAAAGAAAAATAGAAATTTGGGTCGGAAGAAAATTTTACTCATTAATATATTAATAAAGGAAATTTTCTGGAGCCGCTTATCGCGGTGTTGTACGTAGTAAAATTTATTTTCGTTGATCAATTAGTCCGCCGATATACCTCGCTTTGTAAATTTCGTTTCCATCATCAGATTTTATTATTTCGGTGCCAAAAAAATTGTCTATTTCTCCCTCATATTCGTTACTATACTCAATCCCGTTTAGGTTGTATTTTTTCGGGCCACGGAATGGTTTGTCTTCTGGTAAGAGACTAAGGGCTCCTTGCAAGGTTTTGTACACGGCTTGGACATCAGAAACTCCTTCGATAACCCAGCCGTAGTAAACCATCATATACACTGGCATGTTACGAAAAAATACAACCTCGCGCCCTCCGTATGGCTCACCACCAAAATAGTTGTCGTGGTATTTCCAATCGCCATTTTCAAATATCATTGTTGTTGATTTATCATCTTCGACAATTTTTTTGGCTATGTCGCCAGCAGCATAAGTAGATTTTTTAGCTTTGACTAGAAATTTACAAAGCTCGTTTAGGTCAATCATAATTTTGATATTAGTGGGTAGAAAATAAATTTTATTTCGTACAACGTATCGGGATATCTGAAGTTCGGTTTGAGGTTTGTGATAAAATTGGTCGGTCTGTTGCCGGCCTATCACAAAAATCAAACCGAATTTGGGCGGAGCCCGATAAATATTAATAATTATTTACGATTTAAACCTTTCGTCAAATCGTTTCTCTTCCGCGCTTTTTATTTTATAATATTTCTGCCAGTCTTTGTTTTCATCAAGTCCTTCCTCGGCCATTTTTTGTTTTGTGCGTAGTTCTACAACTCTATCTTTTCTTCTGTTTCTGTCAGTTAATAAATATGGAACGATTCCAGTAGACGGCGTTAAATATTTTACCTCTGGATTGTCCAAGAGTTCTAACTCTTTTTTTTCCTTATCGTTTAGTTGGTCCATATAGTTAAGTAAATAATTATTAATATTTATCGAAAGGCGAAGCCAGATATCCCGTGTTAGATGATGTATTTTGGCAACATTATATATAAAAATCGTTTTCAATCTTATGTAAAAAAATTTGAAAATCATTATATGTCATTTTTAAGGATTTTTTATTATCCGAAAAAATAAATTCATTTTCATTTATTATAAAATTGTTATGTGCTAGTGAATCACGGATAATTTTAATTTTTTCAATATCACCTTCAAGTTGCTTGTTCTGATTTTTATATACCTCTTTTATTAATAATAGGGGTATCAATCTGACAATTCCAAAATACTGATTAAGCAAGGGGTAATTTAGCTTAAAATGATTTTTAAATTTTTTTCTTAACTCTTCTAGAGATACTTTACCATTTTCGTTATCAAATGCGTTTAGTAAATATTCTATGTACTTTAGGTTGGCATTCAACCTTAGTATTGTGTCTCGGTTATTCATAGTTGCCAAAATATTTCATCTAACGTACACCGATGAAGCGAAGTTTTTATTTCTCTTCCTTGACGTTATTCATTGATTAAGAAAAGAGAAATAAAAATTTGGGCCGAAAGAAAATTATATTCCTAATTATTATCTCTCTGTAGCAGAGCGGAAGAGAGAATTTAAATTAAGATATTTTTCTGTAGCCGCTTATCGCGTTGTTGTACGTAGTAAGTTTTTTATCTCGTTGCAGTAGCATTAAATCTTGTCTATTAGTAGAGAAAGTTTGATTTTTTTGTTTTGAAAAAATAGAAGAGGGGAAGTGAAGGGGTGAATTCTATTTTTTCAAAACTCCTTATTATTTATTTTGATTATTCATACTTCTCCAATTATTTTTAATAGCTCATCAACTTCACTGATTATTTCCTGTACAGCATTTTTTGCCTCGTCTTCTTTCATGTTATCAAATTTAAAAATATAGGTTTGCATTTCTGTTGCTAATGCTAAAGTTTTGTCAGCTAAAGTGTGGAATGTTTTATTTTCTCCATCTTTAATAATTTTATTTAGCAAGCTATCGAGTTTTTTGTTTAAATCTGAGGCAATTCCGTCACGCATTTCCTGATCATCCATATCGTTTAATTCATCTTCGAAATCGGTCATTCCTGTATTTAGAGTTGAAAATTTATCAATGATTAAATTATCTCTATCACGCATCTCATCAAACGCATCCTTTTCTTGTGGGTTAATTTTTGGTAATTCATTGTAATTCATAGTTTTGAATTGTTAATATTTATTAATTTTTTTCTGCGGCTTTCCCAGAGCAGAAAAAACTCCTTTTTACCCCTGTAGATTATTTAAAAAAATCAAACTTTCGGACGTGCCCATAACACTATACATTAAAGTATCGAAAGATAAAAAATTTATTTCGTACAACGTTAAGTATATGCGAAGTTTCTGTTCCGCTTCCTTATTAAATTATAAATAAAAAAGGAACAGAAATTTAGGCCGAAGCCAGTGAAAGAAATATTATTTTAATTTTTTTTGTTCCATTGTTTCCATTCAGATCGTAAAATGCTAAAAACGTAGTCATCCCAAAGTTTGCCATCCAGCTCATGATGTTCTCTTAATACACCATCGCGATGAAAGCCAAGATTTTTTAGAATTTTTACAGATGGTTTATTAAAAGAGCCGGTTTGACAGTAAAGCTTGTTAAAATTGTAATTCTTGAAGACATGACTAACACAATGCTTTATCATTTTGCTGCCAATTCCTTTGCCGTGATATTCAGGATTAACAGCGTACCCACATTCGCAAGATTTATTGCGCCTGTTTATACTAAAACAATTGAATTTTCCAACCGGCTCTTTTATATTTCCATAGAAGAATGAAAATGATAAAACTTTTGGGTCGACATAATGCTTCCCGTTTCTAATCTCACGACAGGTAATTTTCTCCATGCGTCCTTCCTCCTGCCATTTTTTGAATAACTCTTTGTGTGATTTTGTGGAACGTTTTATCTCCATAAAAAAATTAAAATAATATTTCTTTCACTGGCGTAGCCGCATATACTTTGTTAAGTGAAGTTGGCTTACGATTAACATTGATTCAGCACATTCATTTTAATTGAATTGTGTATCGGTATTAATCTAAGCTTCGGCCAATTTCATTTAACATTTAGTATATGCGAAGTTTTTGAAATTCCATATTAAAATTAATAATCATTTTAAAAATTTAGGTGGAGTCTAATAAATAATTAAAAATATTTTCGGCTTCATATCCTTGTAGTCAACCCTTCAACTTCAACAATTAGGTCATCAAGCTGAGTATCATTTGAGCCTCTTTTTCTAAGTAATGCACTATGAAAAAATTGATCATCTTTATCATTTGCCTCTAGGGCTTGCTGCTTCATTATATATAATTTTTCCATTATTTTATTCTTGTGTTGGGAGTCTTTTAGAATTGGCTCAATCAGACCCGGGAGTTCAATGATTAGTTGTGTTCTTTTTTTGAACATTTCCAAAGCTTTTTTTTCATCATCGTAGCTAACGGTAAGAGCATCTTCTCGACTAGAAATAAATTTTTCTTGTATTGATTTTAATTCAGAAAGGCAAGCGTTTAATTCGTTACCTTCTTTTTTTTCCTCCTCTTGTTTTTTTATAAAACTGTTTTCAATTGACATACGTAGAAAATATTTTTAATTAGTTATTAGGCGTAGCCGCATATACTTTGTTAAGTGAAGTTGGCAAGCCTCGACCGTAAAATTAAATTGGGGTTTTTTTCTTTGAATAACCTTTGATTTTGTAGTTATACTAAGCCAATTTCATTTAACGGCTTCGGGATAAGCGAAGTGGTCCCGATGAGCGAAGCGATATCGGGAACATTTCGCTTATGCCGTGATAGGCGAAGTTCGCGAGCGTTCC
>MFGB01000010.1:62231-64466 GCA_001780275.1 Candidatus Falkowbacteria bacterium RIFOXYA2_FULL_47_19
AAGCCGATAGGCTAAATGAAGCGAGCGTTAGCGAGTGAATTTAGCCTATCATTACTTATATCTGAAGTTTTTGTTTTCCTTCCTTATTGTAATATATAAAGAAAAGAAGGCAAAAATTTGGGTGGAGGAAATTTGCACTCCTTATTATCAGTTATTGATGCAAATTTCTGTAACCAGATATGAGTTGTTAAACGATGTTTTGTTCAAAAATATATTCCTTAATAAAAGAGCCCTTTTGAAATTTTTTTGGTCGCGTAATTGACAAACTGATCTTTTCCTGCTATACTATTTTGAACGCTAATTTTTGGCGTCAAATTGCACATAAACTATCTAAAGGAGGACAAAATATGAAAACGCTTTGTATATTGGCTGTTCTAATCATGGCAGTATGTCATATTGGAATGTGGCATGGGGCAAGCCATATAAACGTGGCGCTTTTCAAAGTAAGTTTTGTGACCTATTACATCTCGTTTTTTTTCACATTCCTATTTGGCTTTGTAGCTTGCGCCGAGGAATGCCCCAAAGCTGCTTAAAAACTTCAAGCAGCTAAAACTCTTACCGCCGTGTGCTTCGTTCGCACGGCTTTTCTTTTCTAAAAAATTTAAAAAGGGCTCAATAAAAAATTAAAAAATATTTTTGAACAAAATTTCGTCTAACGTTACGAGTATCCGAAGTTTTTCTGAAGCGGAGCGGAAGAAAAATTTGGGGGGAGGCTTTTGAATAAAAGCCGTAACCGGATACTCGTTGTTAGCTGATGTATTCCTTTTCTTTTTTCCGACAGCAGTCGGAATTGTTTTAAAAAATTTTCAAATTTCTTTTTTCGTTGTTAGTCGTATCAATTCTCTAAGATGTTCATTTTCAACAGCATTAATTGATAATTGGTGGGGCGCAATACTGTCCATTTCAATATCATTGCTACCTGCCGGTAAAACAAAAATATTGCCCGACTCTGAATGCTTTCCTGTGACTACTTTTATTCCTTCTTCTTTACATCTTCCAATTATTTCGTCCGTTGGTGTTGTATACCCTGGATATTCATCATCAGTTTTTTTCATTTTTAAATAAGCTTCTGGATCAATGCCAGGAAAAGGAAGACTCTCACCAGATTCATTGATTTTTCTAACTAAATCAAAAAGACTTGACACTTTTTCTTGTCTTTCTTTTTCTGGGTTAGTGTTCAATTCTTGATTTGGCAGCATATTTTCAGAATGTGATTTTGGTTTTTCCATAATTATGATTGTTAATTATTAAAAGAAATTTGAAAATTTTTTAAAACAATTGGGCGATAGCCCAAGAAAAGGAATATTTCAGCTAACAAGTTATATGCGAACTTATTGTAATTTATTTAAAAATTAGTTAAAATATATTTATAATTATGTCAGCATAACCCTTTATGTCAACATCTGCGTATAACCGAACAACCGCGGAAACCCGGGATCCGATGAATAATTTCGCGCGTGAAATGAGAATCCGTAATTTCAGCCAAAAGACCATTGAAGCCTACCTGTATTATAACAGGGAATTGCTAAGATTTGCAAGTAAATTTTCCGATGAAATTAACCGGAATGATATCAAGGATTATCTGGATTGGATGTATGCCCGCGGCAAGGCGACGTCCACCGTTAATTTAGCCATAAACGCGTTCAAGCTGTATTACGGAGCGATCATGAAACGAAAATTTTTTATTGATGATCTGGTGGTTAAGCGTCCGAAAAAGGAAAAATATCTGCCGGTCGTATTGTCGAAACAGGAGATCGCCCGAATGATTTCGGCCATGGATAATTTGAAACATAAACTGGTAATTCAGGTTTTATATAGTACCGGCCTTAGGGTGGGGGAATTAAGAAGTTTAAGGATAAATGATATTGATTTTGACCGTAAATCGGTTTTTATAAAGGCGGGCAAGGGGAAAAAGGACCGGGTAACCGTTATTTCCCGGACGGTACTTGATAATGTCGATAAGTATTTAAAAGAATATCAGCCTTTAAAGTATCTTTTTGAAAGTTTTACGGCCGGTGATAAGATGAGCGAACGGTCGATGCAAAAAGTCGTTTATGCCGCCGCAGCCAAAGCCGGTATTAAAAAGGGCGTGAGCGCCCATACCTTAAGGCACAGTTTTGCCACGCATCAGCTTGAAAATAACGTGAATTTAAGGTATATTCAAGCTATGCTGGGTCATGCCAGATTGGAAACGACGCAGATTTATACCCGGGTGGCCGTTAATAAATTCAGCGA
>MFGB01000010.1:64507-86302 GCA_001780275.1 Candidatus Falkowbacteria bacterium RIFOXYA2_FULL_47_19
AGTCGAAAATCAAAAAGTTTGTGTTGTGGTGCTGTTAGTGCGGACCAATCCTGGATCCCGGATACGCTTCGCGTTCCGGGATGACAAAAAAAAGTAAAGAAGCAGCTAAAATATCATGGTAATGTATTATATTATCTTTTAAGAAACGAATAAGCAATAGTTTACTAAGTTAAAAAAGTGCTGGGTATATTCAAGCTATGCTGGGTCATGCCAGATTGGAAACGACGCAGATTTATACCCGGGTGGCCGTTAATAAATTCAGCGAGATCGGGGATTTATTGTGACGCCCGATCGTTTAATCAGATTTGTTCTTCTGGATCCCGAATTTAATCTAAAATCAAAAAGTTTGTGTTAAAGTCCTGTCAGTGCGGATGACAAAAAAAGCGTTGATTATTTATTTGAATATGGAAAAACCGGACAATAAACAGGAGCAAAAAGAAAGATACCGGCCGAAGCTCGAGCTCGCGGTCGATAAAGAATACGACAAAAGGGTTGGCGTGGGTTTTTTGTCGGAAGGGGAAACGTCGCCGCACCCGGATCTCGCGCGTCTTCTTGGCGAAACCGACAGGGATAAGATCCGGCGGGAAGTTTTCGCGTACGTGGAGAAGGCTTACGAGGCCGATTCCGATAAGATCGAAAGAGGATTCCGGGAGGCGGTTGACGGATGGGCCGGGGTCGAAGATTATTTTTACGAGAAGGCGGACGAAATATTCAAGGGCTATCCCTGGCCGAAGGGGGATTATACCGGCTACGGCTCGATCTGGAATATCTATCCGCGGGAGATCGAAGAAAAAGAATTCACTTTTCCGCTCGAAACCAGAGCTTTCCCTAAATGGGCGCCTATAGACGCGAAAAGCACGATCGCGCACGAGATGCTCCACTTTATAACGTACGACTATCTTGAAAAGAAGCATGGCCTTACGCCTTCGGAATGCTATGACGAGGACAATATTTTCTGGCAATTCACGGAAAACCTGAATTGCCTTATAGAAAACGACAGGATGTGGGAGCCCTTAAAGGGAAAACTGCCGGTGCCGCCCAAGGAAGAATGCCGGGAGCTTTACGGGAGGATGAAAGAGGTATGGGATAAAAACAGGGATATTGATGATCTGGTCGAAATATTCTTAAAGAAAAAAGATGAACAATAAGAAGGTCGCGATCGTCACTTTAGGGTGGCGGGAGTACACTACGAAATATTTTGAAGCTTTCATGGCTTCGGCGCGGGCGCAGGATTACCCGGGCGAAACAATGGTTTTCGTGACCGATAACGAGACCAGCCCGGAAACCTACGAACTTATCGCGAAAACCGCGCCGGACGCGGTCGTGATCTTAAATAAGACCAATGACGGCTTTGCCAAGGGCATGAATGACGGGATGCGCGAAGCGCTTAGGCAGGGCTATGACTATATCGCGGTCATAAATATCCATACGACCTTTGAACCGGATTATATCTCCGAGCTGGTAAAAGCCATGGAAGCGGATGAAAAGATCGGTGTAGCGCAGGGGCTGATGCTTATGCCCGATAAACAAACTATTTCCAGCCTGGGGAATGCCACGCATTTTTTGGGTTTCGGTTATTGCCGCGGTTATAATTATAAATATGAAGATTATAAATCGGCAATCGGCAATCGGCAATCGGCAATCTTTTATCCGTCGGGCACCTCGATGTTCTTCCGGCGGGAGGCGCTCGAGCGTATCGGGCTTATGGACGAGGAATACTGGATGTATAACGAGGACCAGGAGATCGGCTGGAGAGTCTGGCTTGCGGGTTATAAATGCGTTTTGGCCCCGAAAGCGGTTATGTACAGCGATTATCAGTTCAAGCGTTCGATGGCGAAGGTTTACTGGATGGATCGAAACCGGATCATATCCTTGCTCATCTGCTTTAAACTGCCGACTTTATTCCTGATCTTGCCGGCTTTTGTTATTATGGAGATCGGGCAGATATTTTTCGCCCTGGCTAACGGCTGGCTAAAGGACAAATTAAGGGTTTACGTTTATTTTTTGCAGCCTCGGACCTGGTTTTATCTCGTGAAAGCGCGGCGGCGCAACCAGAGCCTGAGAACAACAAAAGACCGGGAGATCGCCCCCCTGATAACGGGCGAGATAAAGCACCAGGAGTTCGAGGATTGGAAATTGCGGTTGATCAATCCAGTCTTCGATTTGTATTGGCGAATTGCGAGATCGGTAATTTGGTGGTAGAAAGATGAAAACACGAAAATAACGAAAGATAACGAAAAAAACGAATGCGTGAATATTGATCGTTGAATATAAATCTATGGACATCTCAATAATCATCCTTCACTGGAAAAATATCGTTAAAACAACCAAGTGCCTGGATTCAATAAAAGCTTCCGATCTGGGCGCTTTGACGCGCGAAATAATTGTCGTTGATAACGGCTCCGAGGACAATGTCGCCGATACGCTTAAAAACCGTTATCCGGAGGTGATTTTAGTCGCGAGCGCCAAAAATCTAGGCATGGGCGGCGGCAATAATCTGGGGATTAAAAGGGCCCGGGGAGATTTTCTTTTTATCCTGAACGACGATATCGTCCTTAAGCGCGACAGCCTGAGGATTCTTTATGAGCGCATGCGGTCGGACGGGAATATCGGGCTCTCGGCCCCCAGGCTCGTTAATGCCGACGGCACTTTCCAGCCCTCCTGCTTCCGTTTTCCGACCTTTATGACGCCCGTACTCCGCCGGACGTTTTTAGGGAAGATATTCAGAAAACGCCTGGAAGATTACGTGGCCGGAGAAGATTCAAGCGAGAGCGAACGGGAATGCGAGTGGGTGATGGGATCCTCCCTTCTCGTCCGCAAGGCGGTTTTAGACAGGATCGGCGCCTTTGACGAGCGTTTTTTCATGTACTTCGAAGATACCGATCTTTGCCGGCGGATCAGGGAAGCCGGTTTCCGGGTCGAGTATTGCCCCGGGTCCGTGGTGGTGCACGAACACAGCCGCGGCAGCGCGAAAAAAGCCTGGTATATCGCGCCTTTTACGGATAAACTGGCGCGGGAACACATCAAGTCGTTTTTGAAATATTTGTGGAAATGGAGATAGACACGAATTTAACGAAAATAAACACGAAAATAACGAATTATATACAAGTATAACAAAATAAGATGTCTGATATATTATATAAGGGCCTAAGTTATAAAGTCCAGGGAGTATTAATGGAAACAAGAAAAATTTATGGCTCAGGACACAAAGAGAGTGTCTATTCAAATGCAATCGCGGAATTATTAGATAAGAATAATATAAAATACAAAAAAGAATGCAATATTGATATTATTTCTCCGATTACCGGAAGGAAAATCGGTACGTATCGACCGGATTTTTTAATAGAAGATAAAATCATTTTGGAAGTCAAAGCGGTCGATGTTATTCCAAAAAATTTTATTGATCAGATTTATAGTTATCTGCGTGTTAGTAAATATGAATTGGGTATATTTGTAAATTTCAGAAGTTATAAGTTATATATCAAAAGGATTTTATATACTAATGATAGAAAAAATAAATAATTCAATTCGTTTATTTCGTTTATTTTTTCGTTAATTTAGTGTTTGTATGAAAAAAATAAAGAAGGCGGTGGTCGCCGTCGCCGGTTCCGGCACGCGTCTATTGCCCGCTACCAAGGCCATGCCCAAAGAGATGCTGCCGATCGTGGATAAGCCTATTATCCAGCTCGTGGCCGAAGAGCTCGTGGCCGGGGGCATCGAAGACATAATCCTGGTCACTAAATGGGACAAGAAGCCGCTGGAAGACCACTTCGATCATAGCTGGGCGCTGGAAAACGATTTGCGCCAGGCCGGAAAAGAGGAAAAGTTGAAAGAGATCGTGGCTTTAGCGGAAATGGCCAATTTTATCTACGTGCGCCAGAAAGGTCCGTACGGCAACGGTACGCCGATACTGTCGGCGGCGAGCCTCGTCAAGGACGAGCCCTTCGTCTATGTCTGGGGGGACGATCTGGTCAAATCGAAAGTATCGTTTACGAAGCAGATGATCGACGACTATAACGAGAGCGGACACCTCCAGATCGGCGTCCAGGAGGTCGAGCGCGACCAGGTTAACCGCTACGGCATAGTGAAGCTTAAAGAGGGGACAATGCGGATAGAGGACATAGTGGAGAAGCCGGCGATCGAGGACGCGCCCTCGAACCTGGCGGATTTCGGACGCATGATCTTAGACCAGGACATAATCGACGTTCTCGCCCGGACGAAGCTCGGGAAAGGCAACGAGCTTTGGGTCGTGGACGCGATCAGAGATTACATAAAAGGAGGCGGAGAATTTTATGCCAAGAAGGTCGAGGACGGCGAATGGCTGACCACCGGCGATCCCTTAAACCTTCTGCGCGCCACCCTGAAATACGCTTCGGACCGGGAAGACCTTAAAAAGATGATCAAGGAGTTCAGCCGGAATTTATAGTTAAAAATTTAGGTTCTTCGACATATTCTTGTGGGTAAAAATTAGTTTGTCATTCCCGCGAAAGCGGGAATCCAGCCTGCCTGCCGGCAGGCAGGGGGGGGTAGGCGGAGATAAGCCATGTATTGAGTACGTAGTTGTCGGTACGGACCAACCCTGGATCCCCGATATCCGCCCCGGGCGGATTCGAGGATGACAATATCGGTGCGCAGTTTGGTTTTTATCCATATACAAAAATTCCGCATAAAATTGCGGAATTTTTATTTATGATAGAAGTTTTTAAATTAGGATGGGTTTTACGTTTTAGTTTTTTTGCCACCCCCTGATTTTATTTGATCATAATTCATCTGTTTAGGCCACCAGAGATTTCCATGCACATCATAAATCGGTATCAGCCGATTTTGATTTTTTCCATTCGCCCGTTGCATGATCTCAGCGATCTTTTGCGCTTTGATCCGATATTTTTCCGGGTCTGTTTCGTCTAGCTCATCATTATCGGGATTGACGAGACGAAACACAATGCCTTTGAATCTGGCTGGCGATATGCGTATTTCCCCGTTATACCCGACCACCAAGTACGGGTCGCTTAATTTGCTTCGATTATAAACTTGATTAACCTCCGATTTTGCGGCATCGGTTTTTTTTGCTTCTTCATCGGATAATTCGGCATAGTCTTTGAATCCTTTTAAGTCGAAAACCAGGCCGACGGAATTCCGATAACGAAAGAAGGGGTCGTTGGATATTTGTGTTTCACCGGAATATTTCGGCTCTTCTTCTCCCTTCCCGACAATATTAAAAAAAAGGCTATCCAGGCTCTCATTGCCGTATAAAATGCGTAATTTATCATCACGGTCGGTATTCTTAAGATTTATCAGTCCCCTTGAGTACTCCTCCCGATTCATTCTAAAATATTCCGAGGGATCATCGCTTAAGCCCTCAAAAAACCGCTCATTCGTTTTAAGGTGCATCAATCCGTTTCTCAGCACATTTTCAAAAACAATCTCATCCTTATCCCGGCGCTCAAGCCGGGAGGCGTTTATGGCATGATAACCGTTGCCAGGAGTATCAATATCAATAACTTTTGTCATTATTTTTTCTATCGCTTCCGGCGGCAGTTCTTTTTTGCTCTCCGTTGCTTTTTCCGCGGATAAGAATTCTTTGTTCATAACAAGCGGGTTACTGGATATATAGTTTATAAATTCCTTCCTGATTGCCGATCTTGGCGGAGAAATACAGGATATCGCCTTTTTTGTTGAGAATCGGGCGTTCGATCTTTTCGAGTTCGATCAGTTTCGTGATATTGTATTTTTCCCGGTCGTCCAGCTCGATCACATTGACGCTTTTTTTCGTGACATAAATAATATTATTGTTGTTGGGGTGCCAGATAACTTCGCTTAAGGGTTCGCTGATCCTGGTTAAAAGTATTTTTTTGCCGTTTTTCGGGTTGAACACCCAGATCTCGAAGTCGTTGGCGCAAAGCAGGGTATTGTCATTTACCCAATGGGTCACTTTGATATTGCGGAGAGTCTCTATGAGGGGTTTATAGGCGGAAAAGGGATCGATCAGATAGAGCGTGCCGGAAAGATTATCGTAAAGGTTGATTATGTCGCGTTCCGTGTTAAGGAAGCTGTAGGAGGAATTCGGCAGGTTGATCTCCCCGGCCGGCTGATCATCGCTTAAGCGGCGGATCAACAGGCGGGTCGAGCCGGTTTCCCGTTTTATGAAATATAAATGATCTCCTTTCGGCAGGTAATCGCCGGGATCGGAGCGGACAAGGGCGGTTTTTTCCCTGTTGTCCGAGAGGTCGTAATAATGTATACCTTCGTCGCTTTCGTAAAATACCCGGTTGCCGTTTATGGCGTCCCATCTGACGTTTTTGATATTATGTCCGATGAGCCTGTCCAAGGCGATCGGATCATCCCAGTCGTCTACCCGGAAGATAAAGCCGCCGGCGATAACTCTTTCGCCGTTGGGGGACCAGATTCCGATCACCGTATTATCGGAACCGGAAGCAACAAAATGTTCTTTATTTTCGTTTTCCAGATCGATCAGGCTGAAAGTCGTCTTATCGTCGGAGCTTTTGACCGTCAGGAGATTCCGCCCCCCGGGAGAAATCGCGGTTTCTATGAAGGCGCCTGATTCGAGCAGTTCGGGTATGTTCTTTCGGAAGAGATTTATATCTTCCGCGAAGGTGGATTGGCCGGGATTAACCGTCAATTTTTTTTGCCAGGGCCAAAAGCCGGGCAGTTCGACCAGGACGTCATAGGTGCCGGGCAAAAGATTTTTTATTTTAGCCGGGGTTCTTACGTAGCTTTGGTCTTCTGCGTATAACCTTTTGAAAAAATCCTGCCGGATCTTGCCGTCGAGGTGTATTTTCGCGCCCTTGGGGTCGGTATCGAGTATCAGCATGCCGGTTTTCTGGAAGCTGAAACCGGACCCGATCTTATAGCCGATGGCGTAAAGCGAGATCAGGGGCGTGGCGGTCAGGAAGACCAGGATAAAAAATATAAATAAAGCTTGGCGTTGTTTTAGGGACATAATAATGCAAATTTACGAATTACGCGAATTCTACGAATATGCGAACCATGCCAATTCGCATGTTTATAGGTTCGCATATAAATTCGTGGATTCGCATCATATAATTCTATTAATATCCGCTCCCAGCGCCCGCAGTCTGCCGTCGATATCCTCGTAGCCGCGGTCGATCTGATAGATATTGTCTATCTCCGTCTGCCCCTGGGCGCAAAGGCCGGCTATGATCATGGCGATGCCGGCGCGGATATCGGGGCTCGTCAGTTTTTTCCCGTAAAGTTTCGCCGGTCCATTCACCACTACCCGGTGCGGATCGCACATTATGATATCCGCTCCCATCTGCATGAGCATGTCGACATAAAGGAGTCTGCGGTCATAAATTGTTTCGTGGATCAAAGACGATCCCTGGGCCTGGGTCATCAGGAGCGTAAAAGGCGATTGCAGATCGGTCGGGAAACCCGGATATTCATGGGTTTTAATGCTGTACGGCCTGATTTTAGATGCCGGCTTGACCAGGAGCTTATCGGTAAAACTTTCGTAAGGGACGCCGATCTTGTCGAAAATTTCCAGAAGGATCCGGATATGGTCCGGGTCGCATTTTTTTATAAGAACCTCGCTTTTGGAGGCCGCCGCCATGATCGCGAAAGAGCCGGTCTCTATCCGGTCGGGGATAACGTCATAAACGCCGCCGGTTAAGCTCTTTACACCCTCGACGGTTATCGTCGGTGTACCGGCTCCCTTTATCCTGGCTCCCCGGGAATTAAGGTAAGAAGCCAGGGCCGGAATCTCCGGTTCCATGGCGCAATTGCGCAAAGTAGTCGTTCCGTCGGCTAAAACCGCGGTCATCATGAGGCTTTCCGTGCCGGTAACCGTCATGGTGGTGAAAAAATAATCCGCCCCCCTGAGTTTTCGGGCCTTGATGTGGTAGTAGTTTTCGCGGGCGGTCACTTTAGCGCCGAACCGTTCGAACCCCTCCAGAAAAAGATCGATCGGCCGCTTGGCGCCGCTGGCCAGGACGCAGCCGCCGGGCAGGGGGAACTTCACTTCTCCGAAACGGGCCAGAAGCGGGCCGGCGAACATGATCGAGGCGCGGAATTTTCCGGCCGGGCCGGAATGGAGATCGGAACTATTTACCGATCCGGTGTTTATGACCGCTTCGTTCCCGTTCCGCTTGATCGTCGCGCCCAGGCTTTCAAGAAGCCCCAGGGCTTTCCCCACGTCCTCTATATCCGGCAGATTGGTTATCTTAACGCTTTCGGTCGAGAGCAGGGCGGCCGGAATTATTTTCAGGGCCGAATTCTTCGCTCCCTTGACCTCGATCTCGCCGGTTAATCTTTTCCCGCCGTTAATGATCAATTTAGACATAATGTTTAAGAATTAGGGTTTAAAAGATTACGGGGCGCTTTCCCGTCATATAATCAGTATAACTTATTTATGGCATAATTCAATGGCTTTACTTGTCAATCAACGGGTTAATATGGTAAAATTGGTAATGATAATTAATCGATCATGGCGATAGTTTGCATAATACCTGATACTTTACGTAAATTATCACACTTATTGAAATGAATAAAGGTAAAAAAATATTATTCGGTTTCGGCGTACTGGTCCTGATGTTCCTGAGTTTTCTCGCCGGCTCGGTCGCGGTAACCAAAAACGATATCATCCGCGAGATCGTAACCCGGGAAGCGGTTTATACGGGCAAGGTCTTGGGAAAACACAGCCTCGATAACAGCGGCCTGGGTCGGGATGTTGATTTCGGCTTGTTTTGGCGGGCTTGGGACGCGCTTGAGGCGCAGTATGTCGATAAGGATAAATTAAACGAGAAAAAGATGTTTTACGGGGCCGTCAAGGGCATGGTAGCCGCCCTGGATGATCCTTATACGGTTTTTATGGACCCAAAGATCGCCGAAGATTTTTCTAATGATCTGGCCGGCACTTTCGAGGGGATCGGCGCCGAGATCGGCATTAAAGACGATACCCTGACCGTGATCGCCCCCCTGCCGGACATGCCGGCCGAAAAGGTGGGTTTAAAGGCCGGAGACAAGATATTGGCCATAGACCAGGCGTCCACCCAGGGCATGTCGGTGGACGAAGCGATCACAAAGATCAGGGGGCCGAAGGATACGGCGGTTGTCCTCTCGATCCTGCGCGAGGACTTCGACGAGATCAGGGATTTTACCATTACCAGGGATAAGATCGTGGTTAAAAGCATCCGCGTCGAAACGCCCGAGGACGGGATCATCCGGATAACGATCACTAATTTCAATGATGACACCGCGGGGTTATTCGGCGAAGCGGTCAGAAAAGCGATCGACGATGATCCGCGCGGCCTTGTTCTTGATCTAAGGAATAATCCGGGCGGATATCTTGATACGGCGATCGAGGTGGCGAGCGAATGGGTGGAAGAAGGGGTGATCGTTACCGAGCAGTACGGCGACGGGCAAAAGAACGAACATCTGGCCCGCGGCCGCGCCCGACTGAAAGTTTTTCCGACGGTCGTATTGGTCAACGAAGGCAGCGCGTCCGCTTCGGAGATAGTGGCCGGAGCGCTAAAGGACCACGGTTTGGCCAGGATAGTCGGGCAAAAGACCTTTGGCAAGGGCTCCGTGCAGACTTTAACCGATTTCGAGGACGGTTCTTCCATAAAGATCACGGTCGCCAAATGGCTGACGCCTTCGGGATCGAGCATTAATGATCAGGGCGTAGAACCCGATGAGATAGTCGATTATACGACGGAAGATTATAACGCCGGCCGTGATCCGCAATTAGAGCGGGCGATCGATATCCTGACAGGGCGGGAAACGGCGCCGGCCGCTGAAGATAACGCGGCGACATCAAGCGAGGATCTGGCTGAGTAAGTGAAATCAAGATCCCGTATCTTAAAATATCTATATTTTAAACAATAGAATATGAATAAAAATAAAATCATCAAAATACGTTTAAACGCTAAATTGTACCCGAAAGAAGCGATCGTCGGGGCCGCTTACGTTTTCATAGACCGGGTTTATGTTTTTCTGGACGCTCCGAAGCCAGACGTGATCGACGTGTATCTGGAAGGCAAATCCGGCTTGTCCGCCAAAGGGACGGAAAAATTGCGGGGAGAATTCCAAAATGAATTATTGAACTATGTCCATCGGATCAATCTCGCGAAATTCAACAAAAAGATCCGCGAATATATCGTGGAGCGGGCGCTTTATTCGTCGGTGGAAAAAGAGGGTCAATTATCCGAAGCCGTATTTGACGACCCCCTGGGCATAGCCGTGCCCTGGGAGGAGAAGTACGGAAAAAAATAATTACATATACACGCCTGCCTGCCGGCAGGCAGGAATCGAATCACGAATTCACAAATATCATACCCCATGTTTTACGAACATTTGCGTATTCGCATTGATGATCATGATCATAAAATTTAACAAAAAATTATATAGCGCCAAAGCCGTCAGGCGGGCGTTGGCGGATTTTAAGGATCTGGCCGACTTGAAGATGGCTGCCCAAGGCGGATATTTCGTCGTGGAGATCAGTAATTGCCGCGAATATCCGGAAAAAACCGTCAAGAACGAGCTGGCGAATTATATACTGCAGTTAATGAAAATCTAACCTATGGAAACGAAGAAAAAAACAACGAAGGAAAAAATAAGATACGGCCGGTTGCCGTTTTTCCGTTTCCGGAAAATAAAAGACGAATATTTACTGACCAATGATTGGGGCGGTCATATTTTTTTGCCCGCGGCCGAATTTAATGCCTATTTATCCGGCGACCTCGATAAAAAAAGCGCCTTTTACGGATCGCTGGCCGATAATAATTTCATCAAAGAGGAAATGGATATGGACGCGGCTATCCGGAAATACAGCACGCGGAAGAATTTCGTTTTCGGCGGACCGGCCCTGCACATCATCGTGGTTACCCTGCGCTGCAACCACCGTTGCGTTTATTGCCACGCCTCGGCCCGCAACCTGGAGGCAAAAGAAACGGACATGACGGTCGAGACCGCCAAGAGCGTGGTGGAGAGGATTTTCGATACCACAAGCCCGCGCGTCATCATCGAATTCCAGGGCGGGGAGCCTACGCTGAATTGGCCGGTCATAGAATGCGTCATCGCGGAAGCCAGGAAGCGCAATAAAGAGCGCAAAAAACAGCTGGAATTCAGGCTGATCTCGAATTTCAGCCTGATCACGGAGGATAAATACCGCTTCCTGATCGATAATTCGGTCGAATTATGCACCTCGCTTGACGGACCGAAAGAGCTCCATGAACGGAATCGTCCGCAGATCGACGGCCGGGGTTGCCACGCGAACGTTCTTAAGTGGATAAAAAGGCTCAACAAGGATTATCCCGAAATACGGAAAAAGGGTTATATCTGGAAAATGGGAGCGATCGTCGTGATCAGCCGTTTTTCCCTGCCCATGTATCGGGAGATAGTCGATGAATACGTCAAAGCCGGTTTTTCCAGCATGTTTTTGCGCCCCCTGAATCCTTTCGGCTTTTCCCGCGAAGTCTGGGATAAAATAAAATATACGGACCTGGAATTCATCGATTTCTACAAGAAGTCGCTCGATTATATCATCGATCTTAATTTAAAAGGCACGCTTTTCGTGGAAAAACTGGCCAAAACCTTTCTTGCCAAAATACTTACGGACCATGATCCTAATATGATGGATATCCGCTCTCCCTGCGGCGCGGGCCTCGGGCAGCTCGCGTATAATTATAACGGCGATGTCTATACCTGCGACGAGGGTCGGATGATGAGCATGATGGGCGAAGAGAGTTTTAAGATCGGCAATGTGCGCGAGAATACGCACAAAGAGATAGTGACTCATCCGGTAACCAGAACCATTTGCGCGGCGTCCTGCCTTGAAGGTTTAGCCGGCTGTTCGGATTGCGCTTATCTGCCTTATTGCGGCACTTGCCCGATCTATAATTATTTCGAACAAGGCAATATTTTCGGCCAGATGCCGAATAATGAAAGATGCCGCATCAATATGGCCATCTTGGATTATCTGTTCGATAAAATGCGGGACGAAAAAGTCAGGAAAGTGTTCGAGGGTTGGCTTGATAAATAGACCGGTATTGTTTGAATATTAAAAAGGTGTTATAATATTATTAGTTATAAACAGCTAGCTTATTCGGTATAATCGACGCCATGCTTTCTAAGAATAACAAAAAAAAAGGTTTTCCCAGTTTGAAAAAGGACATAAAGGCTTTTTTGACCAGTGAAGAGGGAAATATCAATAAAAAGAACGCGGCTAAGATCTCCATGGGCGTATTGGCCGTCGGCATTGGCTTGGCTGGAGCCATGAAACCGGACGTGACCGAGGCTAACTGCTTTCATGCTTCCCACAGCTCCCACGGTTCGCACGGTTCCCATGCCTCGCATGCTTCCCACGGTTCGCACGGTTCCCATGCTTCCCACAGCTCCCACGGTTCGCACGGTTCCCATGCCTCGCATGCTTCCCACGGTTCGCACGGTTCCCATGCCTCGCATGCTTCCCACGCTTCGCATTCTTCGCATAGCTCGTATTAAATAAGAAAAATACGCCCTTGTATGTTTAACAATAAAAAAAATAAATTCCCCCGGTTGAAGAAAGATATAAAGGCTTTTTTGACCGATGAAGAGGGGAGTATCAACAAGAAGGATATAGCTAAGATCGCTTTGAGCGTTTTGGCTGTCGGTATCGGCCTGGCCGGAGCCATGAAACCGGACGTGACCAACGCGAACTGCACTCACGGCTCGCACGGTTCCCACTCCTCCCACAGTTCGCACAGTTCCTATTAAGGATCGATTTCGTTTCGGGAAAATGCGTTGATTGACGCATTTTTTTTGTGTAAAGGAATTTTTATTTTTTCGTTAAATTTCGTGAATATTTGTTACTTTCGTGTTTTGGTTTTTAAACAATCCAGATACGAAAATAACGAAAAAACATGACACAAACGAAATACCGAAGGCTTATTTTTTTATTGACTTTTATCGGTTTTTAATTAAGAATGTTATTATAAGAGAAGCACATTTAAAACATCTCAAGGAGGCATGATGAAAATAGCCTATTTTGATCCGGACGATCTAAAGATAAGCGGATTGTCCCCCCGCGAAGTGGCCGTAGAAGCGACCGACCTGTTGCGCCTCGTTTACCGGGAGAGATATTATGATCCCGGCCTGTGGACGGACGGATTTGTCGCTTACCTGGAAAAGAAAATAAAAACCAGGGAGTTTTTGCCATTTTTTGCCCTTTTTCGGAATAAAGTTATCGCGTCCTCTTTTCTGGAAATACAGGGTGATCGGGTTGAGCTGGCCAAATCAGTAATTCATGAAGATTACCGCCAAACCGGCGTAGGTAAAAAGCTTATGCGGATGCGCCTTCCTTACGCGAAAAATAACCTGAATTCGGAGCTGGCCTACATAAGGATAAGGGCGGTCAATCCGGCCGCAGTCGCCATAGCTTTGGAGCAAAAATTCGTGCCCGTCGGATTATGGTTCGAAAATCCGGTCCGGAACGCGGCCGGAAAGATATCGTGCCGGGAACCCATACTGTTCGCCGAATATTATTTGTCCCGGGTATATGAACCGGCGGAAATCTTTACGATTGACGAAGGGCTTCCCTGGATAAATTACGTCCGAAGTCTAATCGGGAAGTTGCCGGTTTATACTTCGTTATCTGAAATGGAGGTCGGGTATTATTTTGATTCTACAAGCGGCATACATTATTTTGCGAATAGACTGCCTGATCGCCGGTTCAGATATCATGCCAAAGAAGAGGTCGCCCTCCTGTTCGATATTTCCCGCGATACCCTGGATCTGCAAAAGGAGGCCTTAAATCGAGGGTTCAAAGTAACGGGTTACTTTCCGCCAACGGATAAGCGTCCGCCGGAGATCGTTTTTACCGGCGGAAAAAGCCCGGTAATACCGGCCGTATTGCCGGTCGGAAATCACGATTTTTTAGCCGGGTCTTTTCTCCGGCTGACCGATCACAGGACGGTAATAAATAAAAATTCATAAAATACCGGGATGGCTTTATCCCGGTTTTGTTTTTCGTATTTATATTTTCTTGACTAACGTAATAGTATAGTATAATATAATATAATCCAGGAGGTAGATTGAAATTATCGCACATTGAAATATTCAGATTTAAAGGAGAAGAGATGAAAAATTTTTTGTTAAAACTGATGAATTTGCTGTTTAAGCGGCGGGATAACGTAGACGATCTGTCTTTATATCCTAACTGGCGCATCGGACTCTCATCGGCCGCCAGCTGGAGCTGGGGGGTTTCATTAGCGGTCGGCATGTCCATTATGTATACCAAGGGACTCCTGCCTTTTATTATCTGGACCGCCGGCAATATTCTGGCCATTCCGCTTTTCGGCATTATCCGTACTTATTTTCCGCTTTCCAAACATTGGCCGCGCTTTATCTTTCCCATGATAGTCTTGTTTTTGTTTGTTGAGTTTTTCTGTATCGTCCTGAACCTGCAGGGCATATTGACCGGATTCGGCGGCAATGTCAAAGGTATTGTTTCTTATCCGTTCTTATCGCCTGAGACCGCGAAATATGCAGTTATGGCCATTGGCTTGTTCGTGGTCTGGTATATCCACAAAGGCGGCCTCAAAATGAGCGTCCTGACCGATTACGGGCAATACGCCGTCCAGTTATTCGGCACGATTCTTTTGGCCACGCTGGGTTATTTTATCGGCGAGCATCACGATATTGCCTGGGTCATAATTGATCCCAAAACAGGTCTCTCCGGTCTGGAGTGGGCGAAATTCGGTTTTTTCGGGATTGTTGTCGGCATCATGGGTACGAGCCATCATTGGCAAAGATTCCATGCTATCAAAGAAGAAAACATCCTTAAGGTTTCGCTCTGGGGCGGATTATGGTTCGGTATTTACATGCTTTTCGTCGGTCTGGCCGGATTGTTTTTTTCCAGTAATATCGTATTGGGCACAATTTTTGTGTTCATCATGATCGCCCTGGGCGCAAGCTCGATAGATTCGGCGGTCGCCGGAATTGAATACGACGCCGTTCAGCTCGGTTTTAAAAAGATAGACCTGCATTATCGGACATGGATCGCGCGAAAAGAAAAGACGTATACGATCTATCCATACAAGATCGCCACTCTGGCATCCGTTATTGCCGTACTTTTTTGGCCCTATTTCGCCTCCGGTTCAATGGCGGATCTTTGGTCGTTTATGGCCGCCCAACGCCTGAAGATCATAGGAACTTTTATCGTTATCACGGTACTGATCACCTGGTTCAGGTGGTTTAAAAATAAAATAAAAAAATAGGATAAACCACAACACCCGGAAAACGGGTGTTTTGTATATTTTATTTTTTTGAAAAAAGTGTTGATTTTTCGTAGGTTATTATGTTAATATAAGTTTATAATCTTAATTATAATTTAAGCGAAAACTATGTCTAAAATCGTTTTTTTATTCCCGGGCCAAGGTTCGCAATATGTCGGCATGGGGAAAACTTTGTGTGAAAAATATTCCGTTGCCAAGGGGGTTTTTAATGAAGCCAATGAGGTTTTAGGCTATGATCTGAAGAAAATTTGTTTTAACGGGCCGCACGATAAATTATCGGAAACCGTTAATACCCAGCCGGCGATTTTAGCTTCCAGCGTGGCCGCTTTCCGGGTATTTAACGAGGAATTTGGCCTGGAGCCGGATCTGGTAGCGGGACATAGCTTCGGCGCTTTAAGCGCTCTGGTTTGCGCCGGCAGCATTTCCTTCAAAGACGCTTTAAAGTTGGCCAGGCTTAAGGGGGAATATGCCGAAAAAGCCACGGCCGGGAAAAAGTCGTTGATGATGGCCGTAGAAGATTTAAAGGAGGATGCGGTCGCCAAGGTTTGTAAAAAAGTTTCCGGCGAGGTTTACGTGGCGATTATAAATTCGCCGAAACAGATTGTTATTTCCGGAGCCGAAGCAGCGGTGGAGCAAGCCGGAAAAGAGCTCCTGGCCCTGGGCGCGAAAACAGAGCGGCTTTACGTGAGCGCGCCTTTTCACACGCCGCTTTTAAAAGCGGCGGGCGAAAAAGCCATGGCAGCTGTCAAGAAAATCAAGCTGCAGAAAAACAAGTGGCCGATTCTATCCACTATTGACGTTAAATTGCATAAGGACGCAAAAGGCATGATCAATGATTTATATTTTGACCTGATACGGCCGACCAATTGGCTGGCGGCCGTCCAATACATGGTTAAAAATAAAATAACCACCGGTATAGAGATCGGGCCAAAGGCGGTGTTAAAAAAGATCGTGGAGAATACGACCGACAAGATCAATATGCATTCGTTTATTTCGCCCCGGGATATGGATGATGTCAAAAAATCATTAAAATTGGACGGTAAATCCAAAGAGGAAGTTCTGATCGCCTGTTTGCGTATATTCGCGAGCAGCATGAATTATAATCATAATCAGGAAGATTTTGAATTAGGGGCGGCCAAGCCGTATCGGGAAATCAGGGAATTACTTGATAAACTGAGGGAAAAAAAGGCGGAGCCGACAATGGAAAACGTAATTTGGTCTCTTGAAAAACTGGAAGTGATCTTAAATACGAAAAAACTTGATGCCAAAGAAAAGAAGGAAAGGTTTTACGATGAGATTTTTAATGCCAATGAAATCCTGTTGCGTTTTCCTCGGATAAAAAATATCGCCGACAGGCTCTAATCATAATTTTAGTTATGCCCATCAGCCGCTCTCCCCAAACGATTTATGAAATTATCGAAATGCGGGCTGAAAAATATCCGGATAAGCCAGCTTTGGCTTTTCCGGGCGGAAAGATCATTCACTCCCTGGACCTTTGGCGCGCCAGTTTGACAGTGGCGGAGGTTTTGCGGACGGCTGGCGTCAGAGAGGGCGACCGGGCCGCGCTTGTCATGTCCCGGGGCCTGGACGATGTCATAGTGAATTTGGGCGCTTCTTCGTTCGCGACCGCCGTGCCGTTAAATCCGGAGAGCGGCACGAAAGAATTTGAATATTTTTTTGAAGCTTTCGGCGTTAAAATCTTAATCACCGATATTAAGGATAGCGAGGCCGTAAAAGCCGCCCGTAGACGGAAATTGCCGGTGATCATTAAGAGTGACTGGATATGCGGGCGCAAACCGGTTTATGCCGCTGCCAAATTCAATAAAAAAATTAACGATATCGCTTTTGTTCTGCCCACTTCCGGCACAACTGCCCGGCCAAAGCTTGTTCCCCTAAGCCACGGAAACGTATATTTCGGGGCTATGAACATAAAGAAAGCACTGAGACTTTCTTCGGACGACCGCTGTTTAAGCGTAATGCCGCTTTTCCATGTCCATGGGCTCATGGTAATGATTTCCACCTTGTTTGCGGGCGGTTTTTTTATGTATACACCCAAATTCGATCGGGATGATTTTTTCCAATGGCTGGATGAATTTGACCCCACCTGGTACACGGCTTCTGCGGCCTTGCAGCAATATATCGTGGGACGGGCGGACAAATATAAAAAAATAGTAAAAAAACAAGAGCTGCGCCTGATACGTTCTTCGTCGGCTCCGCTGCCGAAAGAAACAACGGAAAAATTAGAAAGAATTTTCGGAGCGCCGGTTGCGGAATCTTACGGCATGACCGAGGCGGCGCTCCAGATCACGAGCCAGCCCTTGCCGCCGGCTAAGCGCAAATTCGGCTCGGTAGGCAAACCGGCCGGAGTTAAAATAAAGATAGTAAACGAGCAAGGAAAGGCTGTTCCAGTAGGATCAATCGGTGAAATAATCATCACCGGCAAAAATGTGATCAAGGCTTACGGCGAAAATCCGGAAGCCAATCGGAAGTCTTTTTCGCGCGGCTGGCTGAAAACAGGGGATCTGGGATTTATGGATAAAGACGGATTTGTCTTTGTCAGGGGCAGGATAAAAGAAATGATAAACAAGGGCGGCGAGAAAATATCTCCGCGCGAGATCGACGAAGCTATGCTTAGATATCCGGACATTGAGCAGGCCGTGGCCTTTTCCGTGCCGCATTCGGAATTAGGCGAAGACATCGCCGCGGCCGTTGTGATAAAACAGGGAAAAATATTTGACGAAAAAAAAATTCGCCGTTTTTTAACTGGAGAGCTGGCGGCCTTTAAAATTCCTTCCCGAATAATAGAAGCGGACGAATTACCCAAAACCGGTGCCGGAAAATTAAAGCGTGTCGGTTTATACGAAGAATTCAAGTACCGGCCGGGTTTTATCGGTCCACAAAGTTTAAAAAAAACGCGAAATTTACCGAACAATATGAATACAAGCAAAAATAATAACGAAGCGATTTTAATAGATATTTGGAGGGAAGTTTTGGGTACTGAAAAAATAGAGCCTGATGATAATTTTTTTGAATTAGGCGGCGATTCGCTTAAAGTCGGAGAGTTCTTAAGGAGCGCCTTGAAAAAGGGGTTAAAGGTAGGGCCTGCGGATCTATACAATCAGCCCACTATTGCCGGTCTGGCCAAAATTTTGATCCGTAAAAGCAAAAAAGGGATATAAAGAAAGATCTTTTCAGGAGAACCCGGGAAATCCGGGATTTTTTTATTTTAAGGTATATTTAATTTTTTTGGTATAATCTTGACTTTATATTATTCTTGTGTTAATGTATTCATAATCATTTATCAATAGTTTACGGTTCTTTGTTAGTATAACCCGAAATTAAATTTTAACGCCAGAAAAACAGAAAAGGGGAAGAAAAATGAAAAAGATGAACAAGAATTTGATCATCCTGTTGCTTGCGGCTTTTTTGACCGGAATCGCCTTTTCCGTCGGCGCCGACACCAGCGTCAGCGCGGACAGCGACCCCAGGGTCATTATCCGGGCATTTTGCGAAAAAGCCGTCGATGATTTTGAGAACACGGAAGCAAAGGTAAAAGATCTCGGCGGAACAGTCGGACTGACCGATTATTATGACGGACAAACGTTCAAAGCTTTTGGATTTCGCCTTATCGAAGACCCGGTCGGAATCAGGCACGAATGGAAGGAACACGACATTTACGTGATCGTCGATGAAGACGGCCGGCCCGCATTCTTGAATATCAGCTACAAAGAGTTCCGCGGCGGATACACGGTCGACACGAAGTGCTGCACCCACTGGATCGTGGCATTTTCGCCTGACGGCGGCATCCGGGAGTTTGACAAGGATTTCGTGATCCATGCCGGCGACGGTTCGATCGCGCCGCGTTATCCGGATGATATAAGGAGCTTTTTGAGCGAATGGAAAAAGTCCAGCCGGGTTGAACTGGACGGGATCATTATGAAAGAGCTTAAGTACTGGCTTGAGATTTTAAAGTAAGGTTTAAACCGATAAAACACGCGAAGCTTATCCAGGCTTCGCTTTTTTTATTTTAATTATTTGTTTATTGCCGGAAAATATGTTATAATAAAAATATATTAATTTATATTTTATTTTTATGGAAAACAACATTAATCAACAAATTAATAATCTCCAATCAGGCCCAAAGAAGAAAATTGTGGTAGGCGTTTTGGTTTTTATCATAGTTTTAATAGCGGGAGCAGGCGTCACGTTTATTTTAAACAAAAAAGAAGAGACTAGGCCCCAACCAAAAATCAACAAATATTGCCTGAATAAAGACGAGGTCGCGAGGAAAGTAGCCAACCCAACAGAGCTTAAAGGGTTGATCACTGATATTTTAAACGATCAGGAAGTAAATAATTTACATGCCCAGGAAAATTTAAATGATCTATTTGTAAGATATATTGGATGTAAGATCGGTGAGGAGAATGGCGAGCTGGCCGATGAAGAGCTGCACCAGCTGGGACTTGATTTTATAAATGAACCCAAAACGCATTATATAAGATATGAACTTAAACCGGAATTAGCCGAATACGACAAATATGCATATGAATTTCACCTTAAGCTTGCAGGGTCAGGTAGGCCCTGGTCGGACGATGAGTATCGGGATTATAGAAACAGCAAGACCTTTGAAGAGCTATTATATAATTTTTCAATCCCATTACCCCAGATGTGCCCGTATCTTTCGGAAAAGTGTTTTGACAGCGAACTGCGGAAGTCATATATACCGGCCAGTTTTTGCGAAAATTTATGCCCGAAAGTAGTTGAATACGAACAGAACCCGGATATGCTATTGGAAGAGATGGTGGTAAACAGTTTTAAAAATTGGGACAACGAAAATATTCTATCTGACCCCAATAATAAGCTCCTTCTGTCGTTCAGATATTTAATATTATATCATTTGGGAGATAAAGAATTAATCAGAAAAACATGCGACAACGCATCGGTTGATTTACGGGCAGAATGTCTAAGTACCGTCAGGGGCATAACGGATCGAATTGATAATTTCAGGCGGGACATCACTGCCTGCTATACCATCCCCACGAAAATTACAAATTTAATTTGTAATAATTTATAGCCGTAAATATTTTCTGCTAAGCCGTAAAACGGCGGTATATAAATTCCCGATGGATATCGGGAATTTTTTGTTTGACTTTCATGTATGTTTATTGTGTAATTCGCAGCTCAAATCCTATTTTTATCCTCGGCGCCGATAGTTAAAATTTTAAATATTTTTGACTACTTGACGAATAAATTATTTTGAAAAATTTTATTTAATTCTAGCATATTTTTTGTTTATTATGGCTTACTTTTTTATGTAGACAATAAATTTTTGTTAATATATAATGTTTATATATTTAGTCTTTTTTTGGACAGACTGTATTTTTTTGTATGTCAAAAATCAGCAAAAATTTAAATAAAAATTATCAATATTATAACGGCGGGGAGCCGGATGGATTCCGACAATTGAATCTTTTTGGCGATGAGAGATTTAAGGGCGAGACTGAACGGAAAAAGGGGGTGGATATTCAAAAGATATTAATAAAAATCTGGCAGGAAGTTTTGGGCCGCCAGGAAATAGACGTAAACGACAATTTCTTTGAGATCGGCGGGGATTCGTTACTGATCAATAAGATTCATTTCCGCCTGAAAAAGATTTACCCAAATATAAAAATCGCTGAATTATTTTCTTATTCTACTATCGCTGACTTGGCTTCGTATCTATCCAATACGCGGCAACAACAGCCAATCAGGGGAGTGGCGAAAAATAAAATCAGTGATAAGGCAAACGATATCGCCATTACCGGCATAGCGTTAAAAACCTCTTTTTCGATGAATCTGGCGGAGTTTTGGAGTAACCTTGAGGATGGCCGGGATGGTCTGCGGGAAATTCCTCCCATTAGAGAAAGAGACCTCGGCCGCTATCCTGATGCTATGAAAGCTATAGATAGGGCCGGTTATCTCGAGGAAATTGATAAATTCGACTATTCATATTTTCGTATTTCACCCAAAGAGGCTTCCCTTATGGACCCAAATCAGAGATTGTTCCTGCAAACGGTCTATGAGGCCATAGACGACGCCGGCGAGGGCGGACGGCTAAAGCGCACTAATACCGGCCTCTATCTCGGATTTCTGACTGATAACGCCTACCGTCGCCTGATCTCCGAAATGGAACCGCGTTCGCTGCCGCAATCCGTTACGGGCAATACCGAATCTTTGATCTCCGGTCGTATTTCTTATCTCTTGGACCTTAAGGGTCCGAGTATGATCGTAAATACCGCCTGCTCATCTTCATTGGTCGCCCTCCACCTGGCCTGCAAATCGATCCAAAGAGGGGAGTGCGACCAGGCGATAGCCGGCGGTCTTAAACTGAATATTATACCCCTCTCCGGACAAGCAAATATCGGCATCGAATCCAAAGACGGTCATACCCGCACTTTTGATGACAAGGCGGACGGCACGAATCGGAGCGAAGCGGTCGCCGCCGTCTTCTTAAAGCCCCTCTCTAGGGCGCTGGAAGATAAAGACCATATCTACGCGGTCATAA
>MFGB01000011.1 GCA_001780275.1 Candidatus Falkowbacteria bacterium RIFOXYA2_FULL_47_19
AAATTAACGTTTTGGAAAATAGGACGAAGTCCGTTAACTTATAATTCCACCGACGAAGTCGGTGCGTAGTTTAATTAATCGAACAAACCCGAGAGGGCCGATAACCGGAGATCTATTGTTTAATTTTAGTTTATTTTGACTTTCGCTTTTTGTTCGTGTATAATAGAAGGAGCGATTTTAAGAAGCGAAATTTATGTTCGAAAAGATCAATGAGCCTGTCGAGGTCCTGGTGCGCTTCGGGAAAGGAAGGGTCGAGCCGGCCCGTTTCCGCTGGCGGGACCGGGTTTACGATGTTAAAAAAGTGAATTTTGTACACAAGGAGCGGCAGGGCGGCGACAAAATCTATTATTTCAGCGTTTCCGACGACGCTAATTCCTTCCGTCTGGCTTTTTCCACGCGCGACCTCGGCTGGACGATGGAAGAGCTTTATACCGAGGGATGAATTTTATGGAGAAGATCATCATGCATATCGACATGAACAGCTATTTCGCGAGCGTTGAACAGCAGGCCAATCCTTTCCTGCGCGGGAAACCGGTAGGGGTTTGCGCTTATCTCTCGCCGCGGGGCTGCATAATCGCTTCCTCAAAAGAAGCCAAGGCCTTAGGGATAAAGACCGGCTGCAGCGTGGCGGAGGCCAGGGCGCTTTGTCCGTCCGTCATCCTTCTCGAGAACGAACCGGCCAAATACCGGACGACAACGGAGCGGATCTTCCGCGTTCTCGAGGAATATACCGACAAGCTCGAACCCTACAGCATCGACGAGGCCTTTTTAGACCTTTCGGGCTGGGCCAGGGATCTTAAGACGGCGGTGGAAATCGCGGAAACGATCAGGGGCCGGATAAAAAAGGAGGCGGGCGAATACCTGGCCTGCTCGGTCGGCCTGGCCCGGACGAAATTCCTGGCGAAATTCGCGGGCGATACGGCCCCCAAGGGCGGTACGTTCGCGATTACCGAAGGGAATCTTGAGGCGGCGCTCGGCGGGCGGGCCTTAACCGACGCCTGGGGGATAAATACGCGGATGGAAAAGAGATTCGCCGCCCTCGGCATCCGCGACCTCCTGGAGCTTAAAAGATACGACGGCGGGCGGATCAGGCGGAGCCTCGGGCGCTACGGCTATTATCTCTGGGCGGGGGTCAACGGCATCGAGGTGGCGGGTGTTTCCGCCGGTGCGCCGGCGCCGGAGTCGGGCGGCCATTCGTACTGCCTGCCGAAAAAGACGGCGGACAAGGAATACCTGGGTTCGGTCCTCTATAAGCTCTGCGAAAAGACCGGACGGCGGCTCCGGACCCTGGGGCTTGAGGCGCGGAATATCACGGTCGGTTTCGGCTACGTCGGGGAGGGCGGGGCGAGCCGGAGCCGCAAAACGGCCGATAATATGTTCACGACCGAGGAGATCGCGGCCGAAGCCTTCGCTTTCCTCGCCGGCTGCCGGCTTCTTATGCCCGTCCGCCTTCTCGCCGTTTCCGTTTCCCGCCTGGCGCCGGTTACGGGGCAGTTGTCCATTTTCGGCGGCCGGGAGAAGGGGAAGGACTTAAGCCGGGCGCTTGACCGCATAAACGACAAGTTCGGCGAATACACGGTCGTGCGCGGCCGCATGTTCGGCCGGGAGACGGCCGCCAGGGACCGGATCGGTTTCCGGAAGATAAGCTAAAGCGCTTGCGCAACCGTCGGTCGAGTGGTATATTATATGGGTTTACGCGTTTAATTGAAACCGGTTTTAGATAACGGAAAGAGCGATAATAATAGGATAGCCGGTAAATCGCCTTTTCGGGCGGTTTTTGGTATAATATGAATATATCCGGCGGAGCAAATGGTTTTATTTAATTTTTAAGCGCGATTAAGACATGAGGCATCAAAAAGCATTTACTCTGATCGAGGTCCTCGCCGTCATCGGTATTATCGCGGTCCTGTCTGCCGCGGCTTTCGCGTTTTTCGGCAATACGACCGTAAAAGCGCGGGACACGAAAAGGGTAAGCGACCTTAGCCAGATCGGACGGTTTTTGAGTTTCGGCTGCCTGACGCCGGACGCCGGTCCGGGGGACTTTGACCTTAATATTCTCATCGCGGAATTTAAAAGCAAATACCCGCGGTACGCTGACAGGCTACCGGACAATATCCGCGATCCCAAAACCGGCACCGAAGCCGTTTCCGGCTACCGCTATGAAGTGGCCGCGGACGGCCGATGCGTCCTTTACGCGAACCTTGAAGACGGCGGAACCGCGGTCAATCTCCCCGCGATCAGCGAGGCCGCGCCGGGCGGAGGCAAGGGAGTTTTCGAGGCCGCCAACCCGGGCCCTAACGGCAGCCGGAAGTATTTCCAGGTCAGCAACTGAAAGTTGCCGCAGGCCGCTTTTAAAAGAATGAGTAGTAATAATAATCTATATAAATATAATCTGAAGAATTATATGGAAATTTTATCAATGGAAAAATTAAGCCGGCAGAAGGAACTTATGGATGAAAAGAATAAAAACAAGCAAGTCATTGAAAAATTGGATTTTTTGGCACAGTTCGACGCGGAAGGAAGCGCCAATTTTTATAAACAAAGGCTGGAGCAGGTGAAAGAAAGAATGGGCGCGCAAATAAGCGAGATCAAGGGGATCAATTTTGAAAAAGCCATCAACCAGAATATGGGCTATAGTATCGTGGAGAGGCTTTTGGCGCAGGTGCCGGAGGCGGAGACGCTCGCCGGCCGGATCAGTAAGAGGAACACGGAAGCACTGGGGAAGATCATAAAACACGCCGCAAAACACGGCAGCCATCTGCATGAAAAAGAAAATGATTTTCTAAAAGAATATCAAGCGATCATCGCCTCAATGGATGAAGCGCTCGCTAATCAGGAAAAGATCGTGGCTGTACTGCAGGAACTGATCGAAGAAGACGGCGAATTCAGACAGGAGTATCTCGGGCGCCTGAATACCGAGACGGAGAAGCTTGACAAGATGGCGGACGAAACCAACCTTGCCTGCCTGGAAAAAGCCGAAGAGATGCTCGCCTGCTTGCCGCTTGCAAATGCTTATTTAGAGGAAGTCGCCGCGCTTAAAGGCGGATTGGCTGAAGGCATGACGGAGAATGAGAAAGAACCCCTCGTGATCGATTGGGAGATGATGCCTGCCGGCACCGGCCCGGCCCGGGATTATCAGTTTAACGGGCAAGGAGACCGCGAAAGGCCGAAGATCCTTAAAGACAGGATCGATTTCATCAAAAGCCTTAACCCGGTGAATGTTTACGTATCCCGGCAGCCTGATGTCAGCCGCGAATATGAAGCTTATGAATTCGACAACTGCGTGGTTATCTGCTCGCCCTGGTCGAACCATGCCGTCTACGTCGTCTCAAAAGAGAATTGGCAGACGGCCAGCCAATTAAGCAAGGAAGAGGTCCGAAAGAACGGCGGCGTCAGGTTTAAAAATATTCCCGGCTGGCAGAAGCGGCTGGAAAAGATCATCAGCGGCGAGACCGATCTGTTTTCCTTAAAGCAGGAAAAAAATGGTCCGGAAAGGCTTACCTGGGGAAAAGACCTTGAGTCCATCAGGGCGAGGGTCAGGGAGGTGGTTTTTCTAAACCGGCCGGAATTGAAAAAAGCTTATGACGAGAACGACATGGCCAAAGCCAAGGAAATTTTAAAGGAAATAAAATTCTCGCACATCCAGGAAATGGGCATTTCTTCGGCTGTGCCTAAATTTACCCTCTACCGCAGGCTCATTCTTGAATGTTTTCCGGAAGCCGATCTTAAGGATGAGGATTTTCATATTAGCGAAAAAAAATATTACTGGAAGAATAAAAGTCCGGAACATATGGCGGAAAATGTCAGAAGCGCCATCTTCGAGAATTTCGGCGATATCAAAGAATTAATACAGGCAGGCGATCTGGAGCAGGCGAAGATCGGGCTCGAAATGTTGACCGATAACGATTTTATAGACTTCGGCCTGCGCATGGTCGCGAAAGGAAAAACAGGAAATTCGCAATTCAATTCGCGCTTAAGAGCGCTGTCGGCCACTTTCCCGGATATCTGCAGCGCCCAGCCCCGAAAAAAGTACGCCAGCCAGGAAGAAAGATTCGGTACATGGGCGGAAAAACTGGCAAACGCTTTTATGGCAGAAAATCAACATCTGGAAAGCTTTGTTAACCAGGGAGAATATGAGAAGCTTAAAATAGAAATAATTAAAACGATCAAGTCGCAGGGCTGGATGAAGTTCCTGGTTAAGCATAAGTTATCCGGCATTAACGGGATCCTCGGAGTGAGCGGCGGCTACCGGTTCTGGCTCAAACAGGCTTTTCCGAAAATAGAATGGGCAAAATAGCCCGCCCTTAATTTGAAGTGTTTAAAAATATTAATTAAGCGATCATGAACACAGCCGCTCCGGGAATTATAATTTTTTTTCTGGCCATGAATTTACTGTCCTTTTTCGCTATGCTCTCCGACAAGACAAGATCCCGGACGAACGGAGCGGCCAGGATCCCGGAAGGAGCGCTCTTTTTTCTGGCCGCCTTTTTCGGCGGTCCGGGCATTTACGCGGGCATGTTCGTTTTTCGGCACAAGACGCGGAAATGGTATTTTCTTCTGGGCGTGCCGCTCTTTATTCTCGAGAATCTGGCCCTGCTTTACCTTATAAATGATTTTAATGATTTCTAAAAGAAAAAGAGATAAGCTTGGAATATTATAATAAAGCCGAAAATATGGACCAAAAAGTCGTCGAAAACGCTTATAATATATTGAAAGAAGAAGCCGGAAGGGGGAGTTTGCCCACTTACGGTTATATTTATGACCGCCTCGGCGTGGATAGCCGGAGTCCGACGGACAGGAAGCGCGGGTCGGCGATATTGACCGAAGTCAACCGCGCAAGCCTGGCCGAGAAGAACGTGATGATAACGGCCATAGCGGTCAGGCAGGAAAGCCAGATGCCCGGAAAGATGTTTTACGTACTGGCGGAGGAATTCGGGAAACTGAAAAGCGATGCCGGCGAAGAGGAAAAGGCGGCTTTCTGGCGCGATGAGCTCGAAAGGGTGTATGAGGCGTATAAAAAAGACAAATAAAATAATTTTTAATTTTTAAAAGTATGGGATTATTGGAAACGTTAAACCCCAAATTAAGGGAGTTTTTCGAAAAGAAAAAAGACATAACGATCATCGGCGTTATGTGGGCTTTCTACTGGCGCTGGCTTATGCTCATGCTGGCGATCTTTTTAACCGTCGGGATCCTGGCGGCCGTGATCGGCCTGGCCGTGGCCGCGATCGCCTGATCCGCCGATCTTATATTATATAAATTAACCATAAAACAAAAAATATGGACATCAAAAACATGCGCTCATCATTATCGGTGAAACTTTTCGTGATCGGTTTCTTAACCGCTCTTCTTATGATCCCGACCGGGATGATCGCCGTGCTCGTAAACGACCGGGAGAACCGGCAAGCCGACGCTTTCCGGGAAATCAGCGAGAAATGGGGCTTAGAGCAGACCGTAACCGGCCCGATCCTGACCGTTCCCTATAAAACCGTGACCGAGATCCAGGTGGCGGGCGAAACCCGGACGAGCGAGCAGGTGCGCTACGCCCATTTTCTGCCGGAAAAACTCGAAGTAAACGGCACTTTAAATCCGGAAACTCGGAAAAGGGGGATATATGAAGTGGCGGTTTATACGGCCGATCTCGAGATCAAGGGAGAATTCGCCGCGCCGGATTTTTCGGATTGGGATATCGAAGCGGGGAACGTGATGTTCGAACGGGCCTTCGTGTCTTTGGGGCTCCCCGACCTTCGCGGCATCCGTGAAGAAGTCACCCTTGACTGGAACGGCGCTACCGCCGGTTTTACCCCGGGTCTTGAGACCAACGAAGTGCTTGCTTCCGGCATGAACGCGCGCGTCGATCTTAAGGGAAAGGAAACCGGCGCCAATAAATTCAGCCTGAGGCTTAAAATGAACGGCAGCCGCGACCTTATGTTCGCGCCGGTCGGTAAGACGACCGCGGTAAAACTCGCCTCCGGGTGGGTAAGCCCGAGTTTTCAGGGAGCCTTTTTGCCCCAATACGAGCTCTCGGGAAAAGGATTTATTGCCGACTGGAAGGTGCTTGAGCTTAACCGCAGCTTTCCGCAGAAATTCCTGGGCACCGCTCCGGTTACGGTCCAGAACCAGCCCTTCCCGGAATTCCGCGAGAAACCGATGAGTATCGCCGGCGCCAGCGGGCTTTACGGAGCCGATTTCGGCGTCCGCCTCCTGATCCCGGCCGACGAATACCAGCAAACCGTGCGCGCCCTGAAATACGCGATCATGCTCCTGGCTCTTACTTTCCTTGTTTTGTTTTTTTACGAGGCCAAGCGCGATGTCCGCGTGCATCCGCTTCAGTATATATTGATCGGCCTGGCTCTTTCGCTTTTCTATGTCCTGCTTTTGTCATTAGCCGAATATATCGGCTTTAACCTGGCTTACCTTGCCGCGGCTCTGGCCGTAACCGCCCAGATCACGCTATATTCGAAAGCCGTTTTCCGAGCCTGGCGTCCGGCCGCCCTCGAAGCCTTGATCCTGGTCTTTATCTACGGTTTTATTTTCGTGATCCTGCAGCTTGAGGATTATGCCCTTCTGGCCGGTTCCCTCGGACTATTCGTCATTCTCGGCCTCGTCATGTACGTATCGCGCCAGATCGACTGGTACCGGGTTAATAATTAATCCCGTGAATCCCGAGGTGTCGGGACACGGGGCAAGCATTTGATTTTCGCGTATGGCGACCAGGGAAGCGACAATCGAATTTATCCTCGACCAGCTCGCGGGCCTTCCCGTCCGCGCGCGCCAGATGTTCGGCGAGTACGCGCTTTACTGCGACGAGAAGGTCGTGGCCCTGGTTTGCGACGACCGGCTTTACGTCAAGATGACGAAGGCCGGAAAAGAGTACGTCGGGGAAAATTACCGGGAGGGACGCGCTTATGCCGGCGCCAAGCCGTCGATGTCGATCGGCGGTGATCTAATCGAAGACCGGGAGTGGTTTTCGGGACTGATCGCTCTGACCGCCGACGCCCTGCCGGCGCCGAAAGTAAAAAAGCGCCGGATTAAGAAGGTGCAAACATAAGAAAAATTTATGCTCATATCCTTGATATTCGCGTTCTTGGCGCTCGCCGTGGCCGCCATCGTGCTAGGAGCCAGGGAGGACCGCAAAAAGAACGGGGAAAACCCGGATAATACGAAGAAATAATAGGAATATCGCCGGCTTTTTGGCCGGCGGTGTTTTTATTGTTACTTTTTTATTTCTCCGTCGTTTATTAGAATATGCTAATTTAACCGGTAAACATTAAAATTTATGAAAAATCAAATCATCTCGGTTTTTTTAACCGTTATTTTGGCCGGCGCGGCCATAGTCGGCGGCGCTTACGCCTTAAAAAGCTTTAAACCGGAAAGTGCGGTTCCGGGTGAACCTCTTCCCGAAAAGACGGTTTTGGATTTTTATTCCGTTTGGGCGGGTTACGAGGGCAATCCGATGCTTGACCGGATATACCGGGAGAGCGCGCTGCTTACCCCGGCCTGCGTAAATAAAATTGACGCCGTACTCGATACTTCGTTGGCTCAGGGAGGATTCGATCCGGTACTCTGCTCCCAGGACATACCGGAAGGATTAAATATAGCCGATACCGAGATAAGCGATGACCTGGCGGTCGTGACCGTTTTAGAAGCTTTTTCCGGAGGCGATAAGATCTTCGATATCCGTCTGGTTAAAATTAACGGCGACTGGAAGATCGACGAGATCGCCTGCGGCGGGGTTTCGGCCGGCGCGCTTATCCCCGCAGGGACGGAGGATCTAGTCGGGGACTATATCCGGGAGAACATAAACGAATTGTCTCTGGAAAAAGCGGTCCTCGGCGGAACTTTCCGGTTAGGATCGGTTAAATTCACCGGTCCGGACACCTGCGTTGTCGAATACGAGGACGGGCATATCGCCCTTACAGCGCAAGCCTCTTTCCGCCTGTCCGCCGAAGGAGAGGTCGAGATCGTTTCTTTCGATATTATTGAAGAGCCTGGCGCGGGTGATGTTCCGGCGGAGGAAGATTCGGATCTGACCGGCCGGGAAGATGCTTTTTGCGTGGATAAATGCGGCAACGGCGAGTGCGAAGAGATCGTCTGCCTGGCGGAAGGCTGTCCTTGCGCCGAAACCCCGACGGATTGTCCGGAGGACTGCGGGGCATATTAACATTTTTAATGTTTGAAATAAAATTTGCCTTTTAAGGCGATTTTTGTTAAGCTCGATCTTAACGGACCGGAAAGCAAGATCAAGGAAGGAGGAGTTTATGGGTTATCCTAAGGTAGATATCGAAGAACTGTTCCGGCTGGCAGCCGCGGATCCGGCCGGATTCGAGAAAAAAAGCCGGGAACTTATCCGGGAAACGATCGAAGCCGCTTCGCCCGAGGCCAGGCCGAAACTTACCGGTTTGCAATGGAAGATCGAGCAGGAACGCCGCCGCTTCAAAGGAAGCCCGGAACAATACGCCGGTTTCGCTTTCGGTCTGATGTGGGAGTCTTTTCGGGAATTAAATAGTTCTTTGGCGGGATTCAGGAAATCCGCGGATAAAATGACGGAGCCGAAACCCGAATTAAAGCTTATCGTCAATAACAAAGAGGAAAAGAATTAGAACGTAAAAGCGGTCAAGAACCGCTTTTATTTATTTTTGCTTTTTGAATAAAGTTAGGTTATAATAAGTTTAAATATAAATAATAATTTACGGCCTTTTACCGATCTGTCCGGCTGGTTATAAGATCAAAATATGGGAAAATATTGGGTCATAATGAAAAACCGGGTCCGGTCGGGATTCGCTTATCGCGCCAATACGGTTGCCACGTTGATATCCGAATCATTTTCTTTCGGAGTGCTTTTTTATATCTGGTTTTCCGTCTATAAGGGCGGCGGACAGATCGGCGATTATAGCCTCGGATTCATGATTTTTTATTATGCCCTGGGTAAGATCTCCGGTCTTTTGATCGAATTTTACGGAGTAGCCTGGAATCTGGCCGAGGCGATCAGCGAGGGCGAATTTACGAATTTTCTCTTAAAGCCGGTAAGTATTATCAAACAGGAATTATTCATATATTTCGGAAATTTTATTTACAATCTGGCCGTTTTTTCCGTGATCATTCTGGTTATGCTGTTCTATATCCTGAAGCAGTTCGGCTATCTTAAATTATTGGCCTTTTTCCTGCTTTCAATAAACGCGGCTTTGATCTTTTTTTTCATTTTTTTCCTGATCGGAGCCATGGCTTTTTTCTTCCAGCGGATCCAGGGCCTGAGTTTTTTAATGTCCCTTGTTTCCATGTTTTTGGCCGGCAAATACGTGCCTTTAGACGTCCTCCCGGGCGCATTTTATAAGATTGCGGGCGTTTTGCCTTTTCAGTACATAAGTTTTATTCCGATCATGGCTTTTAAGGGCTCGCTTGATCCGGCCTGGGTACTGCGCCAATATCTCGCGGGTCTGGTCTGGATTTTGGTTTTATACGTTTTAACGAAAATAGTTTTAGCGAAAGGCATAAAAAAATATGAAGCGATCGGTATCTAACCTGAAGCGGGCGATTCTTCTCTGGCGCAAAAACGCCAAGGTGCGGCTTATGGCCA
>MFGB01000012.1 GCA_001780275.1 Candidatus Falkowbacteria bacterium RIFOXYA2_FULL_47_19
CAGCTTGGCGCGATCTGTTTAATGACTTTGAATAATCTTGCCAAACCCTGGATCCCGGGTTCCTCGCTGACGCTCGGCCCCAGGATGACAAAGGTAGGCAAAGAATATGGACCCCGGGTTCTCCGGCTTCCGCATCCGCTCCAGCCAGAGTCCCACGATGACAAGGAAACTGATTTCCCTACCTTGTTCGGCCCCAGGATGACAAAAAGAAATCAATCCGTAATCTCTCTCTTTGTCATCCTGGACGCCGAAGGCGATCCGGGATCTAGGAGAGAGCCGCAGGGATGCGAATGATAATCATAACGGATAAAGCGGCAAAAACGATTATTCTATTGTAGATATTCCTACCGCCAGGCCCTGGATCCCGGGTTCCTCGCTGACGCTCGGCCCCAGGATGACAAAGGGCGGGCGGTGAATCCCGGGTTCCTCGCTGACGCTCGGCCCCAGGATGACAAAAGTTGGCAAAGAATATGGGTCCCGGGTTCTCCGGCTTCCGCATCCGCTCCAGCCGGATCCCCAAGGATGACAAGGAAACTAATTTCCTTACCTTGTTCAACCCCAGGATGACAAAAGAAGTTAATACTGAATTACCGGTTAAAAAAAAGTTTAAAAATTAACGCAAGATCTCTCTCCGGAACGAAGCGTCTTCGCCTGATCCCTATGCGAAACAGGAGAAAAACGGCCGGCTATCGGGCATGGGGATGCCTGGATAGGAAGCCATTTTCTTCTATATCGAAAAACAACGCTTACAGGCGCTTCGTTCCGGGGAGGGTTTAAAGTTGAAAAATATTTCAAATTTTAGTATAATATACCTGTAAACAATAGATATCCCCATGTCTAAAAAAATAATTGATTTTCTTAAGTATAATAACGCTACTATACTGATATTAGCGTTTATTGTGTTATTCGGAGGAAGCGTTTTTGCCGCCAGTGAAACGGGACAGGAAATGATCGGGGAAAAAGAGATAAAAACCCTAGGCGTCGATAATACTTTGCTCCTGGAGGCCGACCTTGATAACCTGGATATGGATTATAAGATCGAACGGATAACCGAAGATGATCTTTATTATTATGTTACCTATACATATCTTGATATCGCGCTCGTAAATAGCGCCTGGCAGTACCAGATTCAGGAAAATATCCGTAAAATTTCGAAAAAAGCGAAAAAGGATATGGGCTTGTATATGGCGGAAGAGCTTAAGGAGCAATATGAGTCTCGGTTAAAAGACTTAAAAGAAGCCAAAGAACGCGCGCTTCGGGCCGGAGGCGGAGAAACCAGAACGGAAGTTATTTCCTACGGCGGCCTTATCGGCAAGACGCTCGATCTGGCCGGAACGGTGTTTCCGGGTTATGAACCGGTAAAGACCCGGACGATCCCGTCGCCCGCTACCCCCCCATCGGTCCTGGCCGCGAGGGAAAAGAGCGGATCGGAAGACGGCGCGGCCGACAGCCTGACCGAGGTTTACGAGGATTATATCGCCAGGATGGATCCGGACCGGGACGATATTTTCGGAGTCATGGATAATTGCCCGGAGGCCGCCAATCCCGGCCAGGAAGACGGCGACGGCGACGGAACAGGGGACTTATGCGATGCGGACGGGGAGAGCGGATCGGAAATTGACGCGCCAGATCCGGATCCCGGAATATCGGTCGAAGAAAGCACGGTCGATGCGGAAGAAACGGCCACGAATACGGTCGAAGAATTGATCGAAGAGATAATTATCAACAATACCGGAGGCGAAGATGCCGTTCCAGACGAAACCGAAACCCCGGATCCGATCGAACCGGAAGCCGGAACGGATGAGGGCGCGGACGTGGAGATAGTGGAGTTGTAATATATTTAATATATGATTTCGGCTTAATTCCGCGCGAAGATTAATTTTTCGAGAAAAAACAGTAAAATATTTCATTAAAGCAAGAGGAGGCTAAAAAAATATGGATAATTTTTCAAAAACCGTCAATTTAAAGGATTCCCTGGAACAAAAGAGAAGAGTATTAAGGGAAGGAGCCGTTTCGGCGCGGGCTAAGCAGGAAACGGCGCCGAAAACAAAGACGCAGAGCCGTGCCGAGGGCATTGACCGGGTATATAAGAGCGGGTCCGACGAGGACATAAAATCGGACCTGCAGAAGATCAGCCAGCCCGCGGTCCGGTCGGGGAGCGGCAATATTTACAAGAGCATGACCATGATACTGGCGGCGGTTATAGTTATCATGGGTGCCGTCCTTTTCCTGACGAAAGACGATGGCAACGGGAACGGTGACGTAGCTGGCGCCAACGAAAGCGCCGGTTCCGGCTGGTATTCAACAAAACTCATGAACGGCGAGGTCTATTACGGACAGATAGACGATCTAAGTTCCGACCCGGTAATTATCAGGAACGTTTATTATAATTACGACCAGCTTAACCAGGAAGAAGGCGAAGAGAAAAAAGGCGATACGGCTAACCTGCGCCTGGTAAAACGGGGCAAGGAAACCCACGGCCCGGACGGCAGCATGAGCCTCGTGAGAACCCAGATCGTTTACATGGAGCCCCTTAAGAACGATTCGAAAGTCCTGAAGGCGATACTGGATTATGAAAAATAACCGGTTTTAACGCTTTATATCCACGTGCAAAATTTGCTGGAAAATTTAAACCCTGAGCAATTAAAAGCCGTCATGCATAAGAACGGCCCCTTGCTTATTGTCGCCGGCGCCGGAACGGGCAAGACCATGGCCATCTCGCAGCGCATCGCCTATCTCATGGAACAGGGAAAAGCGCGGCCGGAGGAGATCCTCGCTTTGACCTTTACGGAAAAAGCTGCCGGCGAAATGGAAGAACGGGTCGACCGTTTATTACCCATGGGTTATCTTGATCTTTGGATCTCAACCTTCCACGGCTTCGGCGAAAAGATTCTTTCGGAGCATGGCCTCGATATCGGTTTGCCTGGAGGCGGGAAGCTTCTGAACGAATTCGAGCAATGGGCGCTCATGAAAAAGAACCTGGATAAATTCAACCTCGATTATTACCGGCCGATGGGTAATCCGACGAAATTCATCCACGCGCTCATAAAGCATTTTTCGAGATGCAAGGACGAGAATATTTCGCCCGCGGAATACCTTGAGTATGCGGTTGAGCTGAAACAGAATCTGGACAGCATGCTCAGCGGCGGTAAGGGAAAAAAGCGCGGTAATTTCCAAACGGACAACAAAGACATGGCTGAACAGGAGACAAAAAGGATCAATGAGATCGCCAACGCGTACCATATTTATAACCAGCTCCTGCTCGACAATAACGCCCTCGATTTCGGAGATCTAATCAATTATTCCTTAAAGCTGTTCCGAGAGCGGCCGGCCATTCTTGAAAAATACCGGACGCAGTTCAAATACATACTAGTGGACGAATTTCAGGATACGAACCTCGCCCAGTACGAACTCATAAAACTATTGGCCGCGCCGAAGAATAATCTCGTGGTCGTGGGCGACGATGATCAGGCGATCTACCGGTTCAGGGGGGCTTCTATGAGCAATATCCTGCAGTTTAAAAAGGACTTTCCCGACGCGACGCAGATTTTCCTGAAAAGGAATTACCGTAATCGCCAGTCCATACTGGATCTGTCTTACAATTTTATAAAGTTAAACGACCCCAACCGCCTTGAATATGAACTAAACCGGGATATTAAAGGGCCCTCCGTGCTGACGAAAAAGCTCGAGGCCCAGAACCCCGGCGCGGGAACGATCGAGGTGATCGCCGGGACGGATATAGGGGACGAGATAAACAGGATAATCGCCAAGATAATCGAATTGAAAAACAGCGATCCGGACGGATCCTGGAATGATTTCGCCGTTCTGGTCCGCGCCAACGAGGGAGCCAGGGAAATAAGCGCAGCCTTAGAAGCCGCGAGCCTGCCTTACCAGCTGGTATCATCGCGCGGCCTTTATACTAAAGACGCGGTCATGGACGTGATCGCCTACCTGAGGCTCCTGGATAATTACCATGAAAGTCCGGCAGTTTACCGCGTCATTAACATGCCGATATTCGGTTTTAGCTATCAGGAGATCGTCAATTTCAATTATTTCGCCAGAAAGAAAGCCTGGTCCCTTTACGAGGTCCTTAAAAGTTTTCCTGGCGTGAGTGCGGCGCTTAAGGCCAAGATCGACCGTCTGCTCGAACTTATAAGCGCCCACGCGAAGATCGCCCGCTATAAAAGCGCGAGCGACGTCATTATCTCTTTTATAAACGACAGCGGCTACTTAAAGGAGCTTACCGAGAAGGACGGCGAGCGGATCCGGGAGATCGTTGGTTATCTGAATCAGTTCCTGAAGCGGGCCAAGGCCTTTGAAGCCGGTTCCGACGATAAGCGGGTAAAGGCTTTTTTAAGCGAGTTGGAGCTGGAAATCGAAGCGGGGGAGTCCGGCTCGATCCCTTTTGACCCAGACGCCGGACCGGAGGCGATTAGGGTCATGACTGTGCACGCGGCCAAAGGCCTTGAGTTCAAGTACGTGTTCCTGGCTAATATGGTCGATCAGCGTTTTCCGACCGTAGAGCGAAAAGAACCGATCCCGATACCGGATGCCCTGGTCAAGGAGAAACCGCCGGCGGGCGATATCCACACGGAAGAGGAGAGGCGGCTTTTTTACGTCGCCGTGACCCGCGCCAGAAACAATATCTATTTTACCTGGGCGCCCGATTACGGCGGAGCGCGTAAGAAGAAACCATCCCGATTTCTACTTGAGGCCGGTTTGATAAGTTCTCCGGAAAAAGAGAAAAAAAAATCCTTGGCCGCGAATGCTCCCGTCATCGGCGGACAAGACCTGAACGTAAAAATCAATAATACCGGCAAACCGAAAACCGAGATAAAGCTGCCTGGATATTTTTCCCACACTCAGTTGACGGCGTTTAAAAATTGCCCCTATCAGTATTATCTGGCGCATATCGTCAGGATTCCGACCCGCGGCAAATACGTTTTCAGCTTCGGCCAGGCCATGCACCTGACCCTGCAGAGATTATTCGAGCTGATCCGGGAAAAGCGCGGCTTGGGGCAGGGCGACCTTTTCAGCGCCAAAGCCGGCGTAGGAAGCGAAGAGATTATTAGCTTGGAAGAAATATACGACATATACGACAAGGCCTGGATCGACGATTGGTACGAGTCTAAGGAAGAAAAAGAAAAATACCGGCAGAAAGGGCGGGAAATACTCAAAGAATTCTTTTTAAAACATAAAGATAAGTGGCCGAAGATCGTGTCCCTGGAGCAGGGTGTAAACTTTAAGATCGGGGGTTACCGGATCTTCGGCAAGATCGACCGTATCGACGACTGCGGCGACGGTTCGATCCAGATCGTCGATTATAAGACCGGCAGACCGAAAGAGGACGAAGCCATCGGCCCGGAAGAGAAAGAGCAACTCCTGATCTATCAGCTGGCGGCCAGGCAGGCTATGGAGGCTAAGGTTAAAAATCTCCAGTTCTATTATCTGGACGACAATAGCGAGGTTAATTTTATCGGTACGGAGAAGGAGATGGCGAAGATGGAAGAGAAAATATTGGATCGCGTCAACGGCATAAAAGAAGCGGCCGCGACCGGTATTTTTCCGCCTAATCCGACCATAATGTGCAAGTTTTGCGATTTTTACGGCATTTGCGAATTCAGGAAATGATAATCCAATCTATTATAATTTTTAAATATAGTTTTTAAAATTAATTTTTTATATGAAAAAAAATCTTTTTAAACTATCGATCCTTTTTTTCCTGGCGGCGGCCGGTTTTTACGGCTTTACGGCCGTAAACGGCCCGGCCAGGGCCCAGACGGCGGGAGACGCTATTGCCCTGCGGGTAATACCTAATCCCGAGCACTATAGCGCCGCGCGCTGGTATCGGGAGAAAAAATTTACAGGATCTCCGCAATCCCTCTTAGTGGACGGTTACGAAGCCGTGCGCGACGGTCGCACCGTTTACGTCAACGCGGCCAACGTCAACGCGGCCGCTAACCAGTTTTTTACCAATATCTACCTTATTTCCTATAACCAGCAGGCGGAAGACTCTACGGTCGATATCTTCGGGCGGATACTGGAAAGCTGGAAATTCAACACTAATCTGGTAACGCCGGGAGTCTGTTCGCTATCGGCATCCGTTTCCTGCCTCGACGACAAGGAATGTCCGTCCGGCGAATACTGCCTGAGCCAGAAATCACGGGTAACGCGCGATACCAGGCGGCTTTCCGATCTGACCGAATTAGGGGAAGCGTTGGAGCAATACCGGCAGGCCAACAGGCATTACCCCCTCCTTACTTCCGGCACTTATCTGCCTTATAAAAGCCTGTCCGTCTGGCCGAGTTGGAAAACCGTTTTGGGTCAGGTTTTAAAATTCAACATTCCGTCCGATCCGGTCAATAAGATGGGGAATTGCGGCGGTCCTGATTTTCATCCGGTCACCTGCTGGAATGAGGATAACAAAACATTTCCCACCGACCTTAACGCGCCGGTTTTTCCCGATCCGGGAAGAAGCCGGACTTATTTTTATTCCACGAACGATAACGGAGACACGGTCCGTTATTGCGCTCTCCTCGAAACGAATTATCCGAATTTAGGCTCTTACAACTGTTTGGCCGCTACCGGCCCCAATCATCCGCCGCAATTCGTCGGCGCAGGTTTGCCCGCCGGAATCGTCGGACAGCCTTATTATGGATATATAGAGGCTATCGATCCCGACGGCGATCCTTTAGCCTGGTCAATAAGCGGCGGACCGATCCTCGAGACTTCGGAAGCGCCCAATCAGAGAAGGGTTTACGTGCCGTCATTAGGCGGCAGCCTGAATTTCTCCATGACCGTAAATGACGGCCGCGGAGGAACGGCTACCCAGAATTTTACGATCGCCGTAGGGAGCGTCAGTGCGCCGACAGTCGGTACGATCGGTAATTATGATATTATTATCGGAGATGATATTTCTTTTACCGTATCCGCAAGCGATCCCGGCGGCCGTTATCCCTTAAGATTCGATTTTTCTTCCGTGCCGAGCGGTTTTAACGGTCGGGGAGCGCTTGACGCCAATAGGCACGACTGGCACGCGGCGGGCGAAGTCGTCGATTATACGCGCGGTTACGGAGCCGCTTTGACCGTTTATAACGCGGACGGCAATCCCGCTCCGCCGGTAGGCTTCAGGATAAATGTCGGCAATAATCCTCCGGCCATAAATACGGCCGCCTTGCCGGCGGCCATCGCCTGTCTGCCTTACAATTTTACGGTTAACGCTGCCGATCCGGACGGACATGACGTTTCTTTTTCCTTGACCGGTCCGGCCGGGCTTTCCATAAACGGCGATACGGGCGAGATTTCCGGCCGGATAGAGGCCGGGGCGGGCGATTACCCGGTCCGGATAACCGTTCGTGACGAATATTATGACCTTACCGTTTCTCCGTATTCGGCCGAAACTTTCCGGGATTTTAATCTGCATGTGAGTAATGAAGATTATACCGTTACCATGCCGGATGCTTATGATTTTTATGTCGCTCCGGCCGGCGTCAATCCGGAAAACCTGTATCATTCGCCATTCTCTTATTTCGGTTTAGCGGAAAAATCAACGCCGAACCGGGTTGTCTGGAGTCTTGCCACCAACCCCTCTGATCTTATGGAAGGATTAAGTGTCGGGATGAATTCGGACAACGGCGAAATCACCGCTCAGAGCGTAAATAACGATATTAACAGCGGGGGTTATCATTTTTCGGCCCAGGTAACAGCCACCACTTACGGCTGCAATATTGCCCGGTCCGGGAACGTGAATCTGTCGGTTTATCCCAATGAATGGTGTGGAGACGGCGCTCTGCAGGCGCTCGAGCAATGCGAGTTGCCGGGCAATGGCACCAGTATCAATAACCAATGGCAATGCCTTAATTGCAGCTGGTCCGGCGGCTGGTGCGGAAACGGCCATTGTGAGATCCAATACGAAACTTATAATTCCTGCCCGAACGATTGTTTGGGGGCTACCTCTGAATATTCGGTCTGCACCGACGTCGTCAGCCAGCCAAGTTGCTACGCAGTTTCGGTGCCAAATCCGATACTTTACTGGCAATATAATTCTACGTCCAACGAGTATTGCGATTGCAACAACACGCCTCCTGGAGATTGCCCGTACGGCACGCCGTGCCTTGCCGAAACGCAAACCGCTTTCGCGATCGAGATCGATGATAATTCCGATTATTCTTCTCCGGAAGTAACTATCGGGCCAATACTCAATCCGAACCATTTTTTCCAGGTAAATTCCACCGGACTCGCTTTCGACAGGTGGTATTATTGGCGTTTGCGGGTTCTTACCAGTATGGGAAACGCCAGCGACTGGGTGCAGTGCACCGGCCCGTTCCAGGTAAATCCGCGCTGCGGCCTGGGCGTAGTACCCGACCCGACTCCGCCGGTAGTAACGAGTTTTTCCGTAACTCCGGGCTCCGCTCGGGTTTCCTGGAGAGTAGAAGACAGCGGCGGCTCATTTCTTGATCGCGTCGAAGTATGGCGGGCTCCCGATAAACCGGGATCCTGCGACCGCTTTAATAAAACCGGCTGTGCCTGGATCGAACTCGGCCATCTGCGCCAACTCCTGTTCAGTCTGCGCACGAATATCCATATCGGCTTAGCCGTCGACCATCCTCCCATCGGCCGCTGGTGGTACGGTATCCATGTTTTTGATCAGGGCGGCAACTATACGCACGAAAGCGACCCGCCCGGTCCGGACGATATCGATATTACTTCTTTAAGCGCTTGTTCCGACGGCACTCTTAATAATACCTGTTCGGACACTGCTCCCTGGCGTTGCGATAACAACAGCCAGTTAGCGGAAAATTGTTCGGAATGCGGGTGTAGCAACGGGTGGGTCTGCGGACAAACCGGCACTTTTTGCTGTGATAATGTATGCAACGGCGTTTGTTCCCCTTCTGACTGCGGAGTCGCCCTTGACCCGGATTGCGGCTGCGCGAGCGGAAACGGTTGTTGTGGGATAACGAGCTGCGGCATTACCGATGACAGCGATTGCCTGCTTAAGGATATTATTCCGCCTCAGGTTTCCTCTTTTTCCATTAATCCCACCAATATCGCTCAGGGGGGCATTATTACCGCTAATTACACGGTTTCCGATAATTTATTATTGGCCAGGACCGAACTTTGGCGCACAGCCGATAGTAATGGTCAGCCGGATTCGGGTTCCTGGGTCCAAGTAAGTTCCAATAACACAACCGGCAACAGCCAATCGGGCAGCTTTACGAATATGCCTCCCGTCGGTACTTTTTGGTACGGTATCCACGTCGTGGACGCGGCGGGAAATATCGGACATGAAGCGAATCAGGTAAGGGTAATAGTCGATCCCGCTCCCCAAACCCCGCCCCCGCCCCCGCCCCTCCCCACTGATCCGTCCGGCCAAACCCCGCCCCCGCCCCCGCCGCCTCCGCCATCGATAGGATGCGGCAACGGCACCTGTGAAACCGGGG
>MFGB01000013.1 GCA_001780275.1 Candidatus Falkowbacteria bacterium RIFOXYA2_FULL_47_19
GGATCGGGAATTACAGCGAGATCGCGACTTCGGATCCGGCCGTCGTAACCGACGAACTCATCCTTAAATACGAACCCATCCTTTATTTCTATAAAAACGAAGCCACCGGAGAAAAAGAATATTTTTATCCCATGGACGTCGAAACCTACGTCAAGCATTCTTCGCTCTGGAGCACGGAAGATATCGGCGACACTCCGCTCTGGCAAGAGGGTTCTACCACTCTAGCCCGCTTGACCGACGAGCCCGCGAGCGTCAACAAAAACTGGTACCTGCAATTTTCCGAAAACCTCGTAAACAAAGAACCGGACGCGGACAAAGCGAGAACGGAATTCGCGAGCAGTACGGACGGCATAGTGAAGTCCGGGGAATATCACCCGACCTATTACGCCCACAAAACCACAAGCTCATACGAAGACAGCCTCGGCTATACCCACGAATTCATAGTTTTACAGTATTGGTATTTTTACGCGTTTAACGATTGGGGGGCATGGGAAGGAATGAACAACCACGAAGGGGACTGGGAAACGGTCATGGTATTCTTAGACAAAGACGCCGAAGAGCCGAAGTATGTAGCTTATTCACAGCATCATAACGAAGGTGAAATAAATCCGCCGCTTCAATACGGTTCAGTGCGCCGTTCCTGGGATAGCGGGGAAATAGAAAAAGAAGGCGACCAGGTTAAATCATTCATTGCCCGCGGTTCACATGCTAATTATCCGAATAATGGGGATAATGGTTTTCAGAATATACCCGGATTTCGCAATGACCACACTTCCAATAACGGCGATATTGCTAGCAGTACTGTCTGGAAGATTAAATTTGATTTAAACAGCGATCCAGCCTGGCTTAGGGGTTATAAGGGGAGATGGGGCGTTGACGCAGATGATATTCTTCGCTTTGAAGGTTTTAGCGGCCCTCAAGGCCCGTACTACCGCGAAAGCGGCGACATAAATATGTTCCAAAACCCCATAGAATGGGCCGGCATTACCGCCGTTACTCCGATTTTTATAGTTGAGAACGGACTAAATTATTTTGACCTGAATAAATCCGATATTACCCTGAAGTTTTCCGAGCCGCTCGAACCCGGAACGAGCCTGACCATCGACGAACACAAAGAAATAATTACTAAGGGCGAAAATTTGGATTTAGTCACTTTAGCCCCGGTCTTCTGGTCAATAGATTCTAGTTTAGCTGATTTCAGTTTTGAGCTTGAATTGTCGTTCCGTTATAGCGAACAAATGATCGCGGAGCTCGGGATAAAAGAAGAAGATCTAAAAGTCTATTGGCATAACGAGGCCACCGATATCTGGGAAAGCCTGCCCTCGGAGGTGAACGCCCCGCTTAACTGGATTACCATTACCACGAGGCATTTCTCGGATTACGCCATCGGCGCGCCTAAATGGCAGGACATAACGGACGGTGTCCAAGTATACAAAACCCGGCGGATATATAATCCCGGTACCGGCATTAAGCATACGAATATCAGGTTTAAGAATATAACAGACAAAAATATTTCTGGACCCCTGCGAATTTTAATCCAGGATATAAGCGAAGAAGGCGTGGAATTATTAAATTACACCGGCACCACTACGGACGGAACGCCTTATTTAGAAATAGATAATCCCTACAACCAATGTATTTTTATCGGCACAGAACAAGACCTGCCCACGAATATGCCTTGGCTTACGAAAAAGATATTACTCAAAGACGGCCCGATATTAAAATCCGTATGCGAACAGGTAATAAAAAAATACCCTCTAGTTGAGGATATGATGGAATATATTTTAGCGCCGAATAGATTTACGGATAACATCGAATTAGAATTCCGGATACCGGACAAAAAAGTCATTCATACCAAGCGGGGCGATATCCACGTGCCGGAGTTTTTGGATTTTGATTTTGGAGTTGGGATTTTGAGTTTAGATTAATTATGGCGCTGAACCGATTATGGCGCCGATTAACCCGTAGGTGTTTATTATTATTATTATTATTATTATTATAGGATATATAATATTTACTTTTTTTCTTCTAAAACAAAGAAACATAAAAAATCCGAAAATAATATAATAAATAAGTCCAAATAAATCACTAGTAGCGTGGTAAAAGAAATTTTTTAAAAAATATCCGACCAATGAATGAAGCCCGGCGAAATAAGCCAATATGCCCAATAAACCATAGGGATAGCCTACTACTATCATCCAAGCCCCCGGCAAAGCCGACAGTCCGATTAAAATTCCCCAAAATTTCCGGCCGAAGTACCAGGGGACGATAGCATGATCGGACGCAATATTTTTTTCGATGTTCATAGATAAAAAGCTAAAAATTGATTATACCGATATTATAGCACATTAGAGCCTATAAAAAAATTCCCCGCAGTCGAGGAATTTATGGAATGGATTTTGGACATTATATATCTAAATATAGAAATGACAAAAATGTTTAATTGTTCAATATGATATTGTAATAAATTATTGGAAAATATCAAAAATCGCAGTCCTTCGAAAAGCTGCGGTTTTTTGTTGGTGCGCCGGTTGCCGCCGTAAACATAACCGGAGAAAAGGTGGGTGAAGAAAGCCGGCAGCCCTTTAATTCGGGTTTGTTTTTTATTATTTCAAAAATTATATCGACAATTTTTTATGAAGACAAACCGCATGTTCGGATTGCGGTTTTTATTTATTAAAATTTATTGTTTTTAATTTATTCTTCATATTTTTTAATATTTTTTATGTTTTATTTTATTTAATATAAGTAAGTTTAATTTGTTCTTTATATTTTTTTTATAAAAATTTCATATCGATTGTGTTACAATTAGGTATAATTTAACCACATAGTTCATGGTTCTTTAAAAAATTAAATCGTAAACAGCGGAAAGGAGCTCTAAAATGGATTGGCTCGGAAGCTTTGTAGAATGGCAACGGTTCGGTTTTAATTTTGAAACCCTCTGCGCCGGGATCGTGATCTTATTCACGATCGTTGAGGCGGTCCTGCTCTTAAGGCAGAACCGGATAATCTGGCGGAACCGATCCGGACGATCCTTGTCCGTCGATCTATTCCTGTTCCTGCCTTTCCTGTTCGCATCCCTCTTCGTATACGGACTGGAGCGGCATGAAGGCGCCTTAGCGATAAACGGGCTGCTTTTTATTTTTACGATCCCGATCGCGATCGGATTGGCTAAATTCAACGGTCTTTCAAGAAGGCATATCGCAGTATTGTTTTTATGCGGTTGTGCCCTGCTCGCGATGATCGTTTTTCCGGTTAAACCCTTGTTTTATTCCTTGTTCGCCTTTGCGAATGTCGTCTTCTTGCTATTCCAGTTATGGGAATTGCGCCGTAGTCCTAGCGTAGGCATGATCGATATCCATCTGGTTATTTTTTACGGTTTCATCAACGCCGCCTGGACGGCTTACGCCTGGTGGTTCGCTGATTGGCCGCTCTTTGCCGTTACGCTCGTTTCAACCGTTATTCTGGCAGGTATAGCCGGGCTTTATTATCGGAAAAGCGGGCGGTTAAAACAATACATAAGATTGTATAAGAACATCATCAACCTGATAAAACGTTTACGTGTTCATGAATGGGGGATGTCGGTTCACCTTGACCTGCAAAAATGTAATGCCGGACTTATCAGAAGCCCCGGTGATATAAAAAGATTTATAGTCGATTTGTGCCGGTTATTGGAAATGCAAAGATTCGGCGATGCCGAAGTGCACCGTTTCGGCAGTGGCCACAAAGAGGGCTATACGGCGATTCAAAAAATCTACGACTCGGCTATTGTCGTACATTTCGAAGAAATTGAAAACAGAGCCTTTTTAGACATCTTTAGCTGTAAGAGTTTTGATGAGATCGGGGTGGAAAAATTTTGTGAAGATTTCTTCGGGGCGAAAAAAGGCACGGTCAACGTTTTGGCAAGGGGTTGATAATTGATTGACACACATTTAAAAGTGGAGAGGAAATGCCTTGAAAAGCCCAAATAGAATAAAATCCAAGAAAAAAAGTTTATTCAGAAGAAAATACCACATAGATAAAAATGGACGCAATGATTTCGACAAATATTTTTTGCCCATCGATTATCTGAAGCACTATTACTGTGAAGTAGACATAAATTTCATAAAGGAATATATCACCGACGGCAGTATTCTGGATAAACCATTAACGGGAATCGGACAGGAAAATGCGGCTTTGCTGATTTTTTACGCTGATATCGTTTTGCCGCTTCTTAAAAGGGAAAAAAAGAAATACAGGGTTTTACTTGATGTCGGAAGCGGTGCTACGGTTTACCAGTTTATCAGCCTGGCGACGGTAATAGATTCCATTTATTTCACGGATTATCTTGATTGCAACTTGAAAAGCGTCAAGAACTGGAAACGGGGAAAGGATGATTTCTGGCACGAATATATCCGTGGTGTTTTGATACTGGAAAAAAGAAAACCGGATATTGAAAAAAAAGAAATTTTACAAAGAGAAAGATTGATCAAGGGAAAGCTCAAGCACTTCGGAATTTACGACGCCATAAAAGATAAGATGGAAACGGATATTTCAGATAAAAAATTCGACATCGTATCTTCCAACTTCTGCATAGAATCCATTACGGACCAAAAAAAAATTTGGTTCTCCGCTTTCAATAATTTGACCGGACGGTTAAAACAACGGGGCAGGATAATAATAATGTCTCTGCGGGGGGCCAGCGGTTATCCGGTGTCGGGCAAAGTATTACCAGCCGTAGAAATATACGAATGCGACCTGATGGATTTAATGAAAAAAGGATTTCGTGATATAATAATGAAGTCCATTGACTGCGAATCCAAAAATAAATACCAGGGAATAATATTCGTAACAGCCGTGAAAAAATAAGATCACGGGTCGGGAGGTGAAATTTGGACATAATTATCAGGCCGGCCAAGCCGGAAGATTATCCGAGTTTCCGAAGAATGGAAGAGAGGGCTTGGGCGGGATCCGGCGTGTCAGTAATCCCCGAGGATATGTTTTTAACATGGCTCAAGATTTTTCCGGATGGTCTGCGGGTGGCTGAGAAAAACGGAGAAATATGCGGCCATGGTTATGTTCAAATCAGCGATTTTAACCCAAGCGCAAAAAAGGACCAGAGAAGCTGGAACGAAGTTACTGATTATGGCTACACGACCAACACTCACAACCCGAACAGCAACTCAGTATATGTGGTTAGTTTTTCTGCGTTAGGTGTCGGAAAAAAATTGCACTTGCATTTTCTTGACCTAACAAGAAAGTATATGAAAAAGTATTTAGTCGGGGCGTGTAGAATGCCTGGGCTTATAAAGTATGCTCAGAAAAAGAACGTTAAAATGGTATCAAAAAGTTTTGTTACGGAGTACGCTCGTCTAGTGTGCAAAACGGCGAAAGAAAAAGACAAAAAGTTCTTCGACCCTGTCTTATCGGTATTCGCAAGCGCAAATGGTATGCGATATTTTGATGTCGTAAAAAATTATTTTAATGACCGCGATAGCGGAAATTGGGCATGTGTTCTATATTTTAAAAACGAATTTTAAACAAAGTTAAATTAACGGGCGAAATTATATTTTCGCCCGTAAATTATATGGATCCAAATTACATTTTAATCATTTTAGCGTTTTGTTCAGTTATTTGGGCTATTATTTTATGTTTTCGCGTAAAATCAATAGAGGCTTATTTTTTTTCCGCTTTTATATTTTTTACGGGATTGTGGATCTTGGTATTGGGCATGTCCAATCTTTCCCGTGATGCAGATCGGGTAATTTTTTTAACAAGATTTTGTAATATTTTCGGTATTTTACTTTTCCTATCTTTAATGTTTTTTTCTTCCGCATTTAGCGAACGAAAAAGAATTATTTTTGAAAATGTTATAATTGTTGTTTCTTTAATATTTATTTTTTTAAGCTTTATTTTGCCGAATAATGAAATATATAAAAGTATTATAATCTATTCGGATAAACCCGCTGAAGGCGTACTGGGAAGTTTTTATATATATTATTGTTTATTGGTTTTAACAATATTTGGTGTTAGTATTTATTATTTTATTACTAGTTATAGGGGATTTGCCGTTAAGAAAAGACTACAAATAAAATATTTGGTTTTCGGTTTGTTTTTATTTATATTTGGGGCGGTTTTTTTCGATGTTGTATTGCCGATATTGGGTAAGGAGCAGCTTTTATCTCTCGGGCCATTATCATTTTTATTTTTTGTAATTTTTGCCTCTTACGCCATTATCCGGCATCAGCTTTTGGATATAAAGATCGTGATCCAGCGCGGATTGATATATTCGGTCCTTTTCAGCTTCGTGGCGGTCGTATATATCCTGGGCGTCCTAATCCTGGGTCTGATCTTCCAGGGAATCACCAATCTGACCATGATAATAGTCGGACTTCTGACGACCGGGGCTGGTATTTACGGGATACCTCCCCTAGACAGGTTTTTCCGGCGGGCCACCGATAGGTTTTTTTTCAAAGATAAATACGATTATTCCGAGGCGATCTATGAGCTTAGTGAAATACTCAACAAGAATTTGAATTTATCCGCTTTATTGCAGAAGATCACCGATAAGCTTTTGGAAATTTTAAGGCCCGAAAGTTTATACATAATCGTGCCCGGGCAGAATCTTATCTTCAGCCATGATAAAATAATCAGGAAAACCAAGGTCGGACTATCGGCCGAATTGACGCGGGCGATCGAGATCCACCCGGATACGGTATTGGTCATATCCGACATCCCGCAGGAATTAGACGCGCTGCCGAAAGGCGAAACCGGCGAACGCCGGCGATCCTTGGAACAGGCTTTGTCTTTCGGCGCCGATTACGGCATAGAGATGGCGATAGCGATAAAGTCCGGCACCCATCTTTCCGGACTGGTCGCTTTAGGGAAAAAATTATCCGGCGATTATTATACGAGCGAAGACATCAACCTGCTTAAAACATTCGCCTGCCAGGCGGCGGTAGCCTTCGAAAACGCCCAGCTGTACGAAAAGGTAAAAAACCATTCCAAAGAACTCGAAAAAAAAGTGGTGGAAAGGACGGAGAACATAAAAAGCCTGCAGGAAGAGCAGAGGCAGATGATGATGGAGATCGCCCACGGGCTCCAGACCCCGCTTACGATAATCAGGGGAGAATTAAGCCTTCTTAATAATCAGATAAAGGACAAAAAGGAGATCGGCCGGCTTGAGCATAATATCGATCACATTTCCCGCTTTATCTACGATATGCTCCGGCTCGTCAGGCAGGAGAGGGACGGAGAGGAAAGAAAAACCGTTTTTAGCTTAAGCGAACTTCTCGAGGAATCGATCGATAACATAAAGATAATCACCGAAGACAAGAATATCGACGTCGCCGGCAACATCGAACCGGATATCGATATTTTCGGGGACAAGTCCGAGATCGAGGAGCTGCTCATGAACCTGGCCTCGAACAGCCTGAAATTCATGAAACCCGGACAAAGAGGCAAGATAATCCTCGATCTTTACCGAAAAGGGAAAGAAGCCGTTTTAATAGTGGCCGATGACGGCATCGGCATAGATAAAAAGCATATTTCCCATATTTTCGAAAAGATGTACCGGATCAGTAACGAATCTTTTCCCGACAAAAAAGGAACCGGCCTGGGATTGGCAATATGCAAAAAAATAGTGGAAAAACACGGCGGCGCGATACGGGCCGAGAGCCGTCTGGGGCAGGGCACAAAATTTATAATCGAACTTCCCACGCGTTCTTCGTAAGCCCACTTCATAAATTTTTTATATTTTTTTTATGATTATTTTATATTTTTTTTATAATTTTTTCATCGGCAATAAGGTATAATAATTAGAGTTGTCCCCAGGTGTTCAGCTGGTCCGAATTTTTTATCCGCGTTCGCGTCCGCGCGGACGCGCGTCTAGGGCGCCCTCGCGGATTCTTAAAACGGCTTCAGGGGAATAAAGCGGGACAGCTTCTAATTAACATTTATCCTATATCCGATGATGATTTTTTAAAATTCATACCGGATAAGAAAAATCGCATGAATCTGAATAAAGTCATGCTTATCGGCAACCTGACCCGCGATCCGGAGGTCAGGAACACCCCCGCCGGTTTGGCCGTCGCGTCATTCAGCGTCGCCACTAACCTGGTCTGGCGGGACGCGGCCGGCAATAAGCAGCAAAGGGCAGATTATCACAACGTGATCGCCTGGCGAAAATTGGCCGAAATCTGCGGCCAATATCTGCACAAAGGCTCAAAAGTTTATATCGAAGGACGCCTGCAGACCCGCGATTGGCTCGGGCAGGACGGGGTTAAGCGCTACCGCACGGAGATCATTACCGACAATATGATCATGCTTGACCGGGCTGGAGGCGTTACCGCTTCCCGGGGCGCGGAAGAACCGCCGCTGCCGACGGAAGAAGCATCCGCCGTCATAACCGTGGAAAGCGGCGGCAGCGACGAACCGGACGAAGAGGATATCAAAGTTGAAAATATTCCGTTTTAAGGTTTTTTAACACAGGAACAGGGTTTTCCTGTTCCTGTGTTTTATTTTATTTATTCGGCGAAAAATGTTATAATAACAGGTATCGAGTTAATGGCCAAGAGAAGTTTTATAAGAAAATCATATCCGTATTTATGACAGACAATATTTTTATTTTACCGGCCATGTCCAAAGAGGCATTGAACAATCTCCCTTTCGGCGCCTATATAATTAATAAGGAAGGGCAGGTTGAATTTTTTAATTCGGAGATGGTAAAAATAAGCGGAGTTAAAGAGGCAAAGGAAATTGAAGGGCAGAATATACGGGAAATACCGACCTATAAGGAATATGGACTTTTGGAATATATAGAAAAAGGCCTCTCCGGGGAGTCGTTTCGGATCGAGGGGATAAGATACGTTTCTTATATCGGAAAAAAGGAAAGCTTCCGCAGTTATTACGGCATTCCCGTAAAAAATAAAGACGGAGAAACCCAAAAACTTCTTTGCATAGTCGAAGATATTACCGAAAACCGCAATAATCAGGAACGGATCAAGGCCGATCTGGTCGAAAAGGACATACTTTTAAAGGAAATACAGCATCGGGTAAAGAACAATATGCAGGTGATCTATAGTCTGCTTAACATGCAATCCCGCAATATCAAGGACGGATCGGCGAGGAAATTGATCGAAGAGAGCAAGGGGCAGATAAAGTCTATCCTTCTCGTGCACGAGAGCCTTTATCAATCTCCGGATATCGGCCGGATCGATTTCGGCGAATATATCAAAAATTTGATCATAAACCTGTTCAATCTTTTTTTGGTTGACAGAAACCTGGTCTCTTTTAAGATAGACGCCATTAAAGCCGAGTTGAACATCAGCGAGGCTATTCCTTGCGCGTTGATCATAAACGAACTCGTTACCAATTCCCTTAAGTACGCTTTTCCCGATAAGAAGCGCGGTGCGATAAATATCGGCTTAAAATCAGCCGACGAATTGAATTATGAATTGACCGTGAACGATAACGGTATCGGTTTCGATAAATCAAGCGTCAATTCCGCCAACTCATTGGGCATGACGCTGGTCAATACCCTGGCGCAGCAGATATACGGAAGCATCAGGATAATTTCCGAAAGAGAAAAGGGAACGAAATGCGTGATAAAATTCCCCAAAACGATTTAATTCGAATTAAATAAATATATGAAAAAGCCATCATCGAAAAAATCAATTTTGATCGTGGAAGACGAAAATATCGTGGTCCAGGACATAAAAGAGACTTTGAAAAAATTCGGTTATGAAATTGCCGGCTACACCTCTTCCGGAAAAGAAGCGGTCGAAATATGTAAAAAAGAGAAGCCGGACCTGGTTTTGATGGATATAAAATTGCCGGGAGATTTTGACGGTATTCAGGCGGCGGAAGCGATCGGCGATTCAAGTCCGGTGATCTTTCTGACCGCTTATACCGACGATGATATGGTAAAAAGGGCGAAAAAAGCGCGGCCCTACGGCTATCTAAGTAAGCCCTTCAATGAACGGGAACTTTACGCGGCCATTGAAACCGCTTTTTATCGCCGGGATGTCGAGGGTAAGCTTAGGGAAAGCGAAATAAGGTTCAGGGATCTTTTCGACCATATGTATAACGGCGTAGCGGTTTACGAGGCGGTGGATGATGGAGCGGATTTTATTTTTAAAGACATAAACAAAGCCGGAGAAAAAATATGCCGGATAAAAAAAGAAGAGGTTACCGGACGAATTGTGTCCGAAGCCTTTCCCGGGATCGAAAAAATGGGGCTGTTGGCGCTTTTTAAGAGGGTTTGGAAAACGGGCCAGCCGGAAAGCCTACCCCCCACTTTTTATGAGGACAAACGGATAACCCAATGGATGGATAACCACGTCTTTAAACTTCCTTCGGGAGAAATAGTGGCGGTTTTTCAGGACGTTTCCGAGTATAAAGAAAAAGAGACGGCGCTTCGGGAAAGCGAGGCCAGATACGAATTTATCCTTAGTAAAATGAAGGAAATAGTATTAATACTTTCCAAAACCGGAAATATAATTTTTGCCAACCGGAGCGCGCTCACAATGTCCGGTTATGATGAAAAGGAAAGTATCGGAGAATCTATAACTAAATTTTTAAGCAAGGATTCCGTCAAGGCCGCTCTGGCCGCTTTGGCTCAAGAGTTCCTCGGCCGTCATCATTCGGAATTTGAGGTTAAGATAGAGAGTAAGTCCGGCGAAACCAAGATTCTGCAGATATACGAGGGTTCCGATCTGATCAGGAAAAACGGGAAGATCGTTGGGATTCTGATTACCGGCCGGGATATAACCCGGGAGAAAAAGGTGGAAGAAAATCTTATCGACCGGAATCGGGAGCTGGAAAGATTCAACGAATTGACCATCGGCCGGGAGACTAAAATGATCGAACTTAAAAACCGGATCAAAGAGCTTGAAGGTCAGGTGGCGGGATTTAAAGATAACCGCTAGCATGACGAAACGGTCAGTGATTTTTAGAAGTGAGCCGGATAAAACCGATGTATTTTATCGCACAATTGCCTAGAAAAATCTACAATCAATATGGAATTAAGTGTTTATTTTGTCGTTACCGTCCTCGTTATTATCGTTAATCTGTTTCCTCTTAGATTTTTAGCCGATCGGATCAAGGGACAGGGGTTGTTGCGATATCTGTTCGCCGCCATTGTATTCGTGATCTTGTGGCAGGCGGGAGAGCTGATCAGGACTGGTTTTTACGTGATCGAACCGTATCTGAAATGGCTTTGGGTATTTGAGACATCCGCCGCTATTTTTGCGTTAGCCGGCTGTTATTGTTTTCTGTTTTTAAGTTTTATCGATCCCGGGAACCGGCGCCGTTGTTGGTTAATTTTTGCGATATCGATAATGGCCGCCGTTCTTTTATTAATACCCGGCACCTATCAGGGGGATTATATGGGCTCACAGTACATGAATTATATGCCCGGTCCGGCTTTTTTAATGATAAATCTTTGGGAATTGGGCCTGTTTGCCGGCATAATCATGATATTGGCCGCGGCTCGCCGGAATAAGCCCTCAGAAGCCGTAAAACAGCAGCGAAAGATTATTTCTTTCGGTGCTTTAGCGGCGACCATTTTAGCCTCTACGACCGAAATAATTTTTCCCCGCCTGGGTATTTTTATTTTTCCGGCCGGCGGCATCGGAGCGACGATATTCCTCGGGTCGATCCTATATAGCATGTATCATCTGCATTTTTTAGATATCCATTTCCGGCCGTTTTCTATACGGAATAAATTCATAATTTCTTTCGTGGCGGTCGCGGTCATCTCGGTCCTTTTTACGGTATTTTTCATAAACAAAATTGACCAGTTCGAACCTTCCGGCTCGCGGCTGGAACCTTTTCTTCTGGCCGGACTGATGCTTTTTCTGGTGGTTCTCATGGCCGTCATAATGGCCAATACCTTCATAAAGCCTGTCCGCAGTCTGGCTAAAGCGGCCGAGGCCTGGAGCCGCGGGGATTACGGTTATCGGGTCGATATTTCCCCCGGAGATGAATTGGGCGCTTTGGGCAAAGCGGTAAATAACGCCGGACGCGAATTATTGGCCGCCCGGGAAAAGGAAAAAAAATATTACCTGGAACTTGAGAAAGAGGTGGCCGCCAAAACGGAAGAGCTGTCGGCGACTTTGGCCAGCATGAAAAGGGACCAGGCTTATTTAAAGGAGCAGCGATCGGCAACCTTGAATATTCTCGACGACGTATCCGAGTCGCAGCTTAAGCTAAAAGAAGCCAATGATGCCCTTGAAAAAAGAAGCCAGGAGCTGATCGCGTTAAAAGCCCTAAGCGATGAGCTTGCCGGCGTTCTTGATATCGAAAAGGCGGTAAGTTTCATAAATAATTATTTAAGCAATACCCTTGAATACAGCGCCGCCGTCTATCTTATCGCCGACCCGGTAAAAGAGGGTGAGTTCGTATATAAGATATTTTTGCAGGAAGAGATCGGCGACAGCTATCTGGCGGGAATCAGCGAGGACATTATCGGATTCCTGCAAAAGAGCGACAATAAAGAACTGAAAAAAGCGGTTAAGATCATACGGAATATCCAGCCCGCCATAATAGGCGAAAAACTCGATAATAATTCGGCCGTCAAAACCGAATCGACCGTCGTGCTGCCGCTTAGGGTCGGCGACGATCTTATGGGGATCATCCACCTATCCTCCGGCAAGACCGGTTTATCCGGGAAAAAGATCAGTAGTCTGGCCGACGCGATGCTGGCCACGTTCTCCCTTTCTTTGGCGAGGATCGGCGCCCTTATGCGCTCCCAGCATTCCCGGACGGTATCGCTCATCGAGAACTTAAGCGACGGCGTTATCATGTTCGACGCCGAAAAAGAAATTACCCTGGTAAACGCCGCCGCCACGAAGTTTACCGGCCTTTCCCGGAGCGGTTTCGCTTTATCCTCTTTTTATAAGCTGATCAGCGGTTTCGATATGAACGCCACGATCAACGAGGCTTTGGAGGGGGGGGAAGGGCTTTTTAAGAAGGAGGCTCAGCTGAGCGAGAGGTATGTTTTTGAGATATCCGCCATCCCGGTAAAAGACAATCAGGGAAAAGTTTTCGGAGGAGCCGTAATCCTTCACGACATAACCCACCTTAAAGAGGTCGATCGGATGAAAACGGAATTTGTTTCGGTCGCATCGCACCAATTAAGGACGCCCTTGACCGCTATTAAGCTTTTTACGGAAATGTTGTTAAACGAGCAAGTGGGCAAACTAAAGAAAGAGCAGCGTGAATATCTCGATAATATCTATGAATCCACCGAAAGGATGGTAAGGCTGGTAAACGACCTCTTAAGCCTCTCGAGGCTCGAGTCGGGCAGTTTAAGGGTTGAACCGAAATCCACGGATCTGCACGATTTTACCACAAACATAATAAAAGAGATAGAGCCGTTAGCCCAGGTAAAGGGTGTCGGCATAATTTTCGACGGCGCGAGCAAGAATCTCCCCCCTCTGGCGGTTGACGTGAATTTAATACGCCAGGTAATACATAATCTGATCACTAACGCCGTACGCTATTCCAAGAGCGGCGGCCGGGTCGACGTGGATATTAAAAAAGATAACGGTGAATACCTTTTGACGATCAAAGACAGCGGCATCGGCATCCCCAAAGAGGCGCAGGGCAGGATTTTCGAAAAATTCTTCCGTGCCGATAACGCCGTTAAAAACGAAACCGAGGGGACGGGATTAGGGCTTTATGTCTCTAAAATGATAGTGGAAAATTCCGGAGGGCGTATTTGGTTTAAATCGGCACAGGGCGAGGGCACCGTTTTTTACGTGGCCTTGCCCACGAAGGGGATGGTGGAAAAGCAGGGGAGCAAGACCCTGCCCGGAGCCATCAGCGAGGTTAGTTATTCATAAAACAATATCAAGCCCAAGGCGTTAAGCGTCGAAGGGATCGATCGATCCGCGTTTTATTTAATATAAAATACTTTATACTTAATACAAAAAAATGTCAGACGCAACCGAACAAAAAAAAATCAAGATCATTTTAGCGGAAGACGATAAATTCATTTCCCGCGCTTATAAAGACGGATTGGAGCGCGCCGGTTTTATCGTTATTCCGGTCATGGACGGGGTTACGGCCCTGGAAAAAATAAAACAGGAAAAGCCGGACATGGTGTTGTTGGACCTGATCATGCCGGTAAAGAACGGCTTTGAGGTGTTAAAGGATATCAAGGCCGATGACGCCATAAAGAATATTCCGATCATTATTCTTTCGAATCTGGGACAGGACTCGGATATCGAAAAGGGGCGGGAATTGGGAGCCGTTGATTATCTGATAAAATCGAATTTTTCCATGAATGAGGTCATAGAAAAAATTAAAACATATTTTAAATAGAAAAAATATGCCCAATAAGAAATATCGCGTTTTATTGGCCGAAGACGATAAGTTCATCTCGATGGCTTTGAGCGAAAGCCTTTCCCGGGCGGGATTCGAAGTGGTCGCGGCTTACGACGGAGAAGAGGCTTTAAGTAAAATCAAGATCGTAAAACCGGATATTATCCTCCTCGACCTGATCATGCCGAAGAAGGACGGTTTCGATGTTTTAGAAGAACTTAACCGCGAAGAGACCAGGGAGGCCATGAACGGACAGAATAACGAAAGCATACCGATCATAGTTTTTACCAACCTGGACCAGGATCAGGATATGAAAAAAGCCATTGATCTGGGAGCTCGGGAATATCTGATCAAGGCGAATATTTCCATGGAGGAAGTCATAAAGAAGATAAGGAAATATCTGGGCATTGCCGATGAAGGCGAGATGAAAAAATAGGTTTTGGATTATTATGATCCGTTAATTTACGAATTTTCTTTACCTGCCTGCCGGCAGAAACCCGCAAATCCCGGCGAAAACGCGTTCGTTTTGCGTATAATCAGTATATTCGCGGGCAGTAAGCGCATTTTCATGAATATTGATAAAAATAAATTAGAGGAGCTTTTAGTGTCACCCGGCCATATCCTTAAGGAAGATTTTGATATTGCGGCCAAGGAGGCGGCGTCTAAAAAGATCGCATTAAGCGAATGGCTGACGGAAAAGAATCTTATAAAAGACGAGCAATTGGGGCAGCTTATCGCGAATGCTTTTAATTATGCTTTCATAAATTTAAGGAACGAAAAGATCGATGAAAATATCCTTAACGTAATACCCGAGCCGGTAGCGCGGGCGCGGAGAGCGATCGTGTTCGCGGCGGATCAGGAAAGCATAAAGGTCGGCATGTCCGACCCTGAAGACCTGGAAATGAAGCATCTCCTGGAAAAACGTTTCGGTAAACAGGCCAAAGTCTATTATGTTACCCCGGGCGACCTTAAAGAAGCATTATCCGCTTATCGGATAAGCTTAGAGGAAGAATTTTCCGGCCTTCTTAAAAAAGGCGAAGAGCAGGACGGGAGCCGGGTAAACGTCGCCATAGTTGACCTTCTTCTTGAGAACGGTTTCTTAAGTAAAGCTTCGGACATCCACATAGAGCCTTACCGGGATAAATTAGTGGTGCGTTTCCGGATAGACGGGATATTACACGATGTCCTGGAAATGCCGAAAGTTTTAAGTGAACCGGTTTTGTCGCGCATAAAAATAATGGCTAAAATGCGGATCGACGAGCACCGATCGGCCCAGGACGGTAAGTTCCGGTTTAAAACCCGCGAAAAGACAATCGACGTCAGGGTGTCCATAGTGCCGGTAACCCAGGGGGAAAATATCGTTATGCGCCTCCTGGTGGCCGAGAACAGGGATATCGATCTTAATGATCTCGGCCTCTCGGCCAATGATCTTCGGAAAATAGAACGCGCGGTCAAAAATCCCCACGGCATGCTTCTGGTTACCGGCCCGACCGGCTGCGGCAAGACCACGACCGTTTACGCGATGCTTAAGATCCTTAACACTAAAGAAGTCAATATCTCGACCATCGAAGATCCCGTGGAATACGATATCGCCGGCGTCAGCCAGATCCAGGTCAACCCCAAGACCAATCTGACGTTCGCCGAGGGTCTTCGGGCCATTGTCCGCCAGGATCCGGATATCATCATGGTCGGAGAAGTGAGGGATTCCGAGACCGCAGAAATTGCCGTCAATTCGGCCATGACCGGCCACCTCGTGTTATCGACTCTCCACGCCAATGACGCGATCTCGGCCTTGCCCCGCCTGATAGATATGGGGATCGAACCGTTCCTGGTGGCCGCCACCGTAAAAGTTATCATCGCCCAGCGCCTTGTCCGGAAGATCTGCGCGAAATGCCGCGTTTCTTACGAACTCTCCGCGGAGGAGAAAGATACTATCCGGAGTGAATCCGCGCTTCTGGAAATATTAAAGAACAGCGGGAATGGCGATCTTGACAAGTTAAGATTATACAGGGGCAAGGGCTGCAAGGTTTGCGGCGAAACGGGATATAGCGGGCGTATCGGCGTGTACGAGGTTTTGGAAACAAATGAAGGGATCAGGAAGCTCATATTGGCCAAAGAATCGAATGACGCGATAAAAAAGGAGGCCATAGCGAGCGGCATGTCCACTATGCTCTCCGATGGAGCGGGCAAGGCTTTAAACGGCATTACGACCATGACGGAGGTTTTGAGGGTGGCGAAAGAATGATTTATAATATTACAAATACACAAATCAGAACACAAATTCACAAATACTCTATCTCGCGCTGATCGTGTATTTGTGTTATTTGTGATTAAATTTGTGAATTTGTAATAAAAATATGAATTTAAAAGACAAAGCGATTTTTTTCCGGAATTTGGCGATCATGCTAAAATCCGGTTTAACCATCACTGAGGCGCTCGATATTCTTACCGATGAGGCCAGCGGCCGGCTTAAAAAAACGCTTAACACGATATTGGCTTCGGTCGCGTCCGGCAATTCTTTAGCCTCGTCCTACGAGCGTTTTCCCCGGCTGTTTTCGCCCTTTTTGACCAACGTCGTGCGCGCCGGCGAATCATCGGGAAATTTAGAGAATAACCTGGAAAATATCGCCGAACGGCTAACGCGCGAGCAGGAGCTATCGGCCAAGATCAGGGGGGCGATGCTTTATCCCGTGATCGTTCTGACCTTAAGTTTTGTATTGGGCTTGGGTCTAGCTTTTTTTATTCTGCCCAAGATCACGCCGATCTTCAAGGGTCTTAAGGTGGACCTGCCCGCTTCGACGCGGTTCCTTATCTGGTTTTCCGGCATCGTGGAAAAACACGGCTTCGTGCTTTTGGCGGCCATGGCGGCCGTGATCGTATTTTCGGTATGGCTCTGCAGCCGCAAATTCTTCAAACCGATACTGCATTTTTTCTTTCTCCATATTCCGGTGGTGGACAGGATCAGCCGCCACAAGAATATGTCCCAGTTCAGCCATACGCTAGGCACGCTCCTAAAGAGCGGTCTTCCGGTAACGGAGGCTTTGGCCATTACCGGGGATACGATGGAGAATTATTATTATAAGAAGAGCGTTGCGGGGATACGCCGGGAGATAAGCCGGGGAACATCGATATCCGAAAGTCTGGCGAAATTCCCCGAATATTATCCGAAAATGGCGATAAGCATGATCCGGGTGGGGGAGAAATCGGGCCGGTTGGAAGACGAGCTTTTTAACCTGGCCAAAATATACGGCGAAGAGGTGGAAAACGCCGGCAAGAACCTGGCGAACGCCGTGGAGCCGGTTTTACTTATAATTATCGGCGCTGTCGTAGGAGGATTGGCCCTATCCATAATTACGCCGATCTATAAGATTACCGGGAATGTTTACCGGTAATATTACATATACACAAATCAGAACACGAATTCACAAATACAAGATATACTTTAATATTAGCCGAATATTTGTGTTATTTGTGATTAAATTTGTGAATTTGTAATCATAATGAAATGAAGGGCTTTACTCTAATTGAATTATTCATAGTGATAGGCATTTTCGTCGTCCTGGCATCCGTGGCCATGCCTGTTTATGGCGGCTGGCTTTCGGCCGCCCAGCTGGATGCGGCGATAGCGGAGACCAGGTCCGGTTTGCGGCAGGCGCGGACGCTTGGCATAGCCGGAAAAAACGACTCCGCGCATGGAATTTATTTTTCGATCGATCCCGCCGGAGCCGATGCTTTCGTCCTTTACCAGGGAAGCACTTACGCCGCCCGGGAAACGGGGTATGATCTCGAAACGGCGTTACCCGGCTCCCTGGAGATCGGTTTTGACGGCGGCGCCGAGATTAATTTTTCTAAAGGCTCCGGAGAGCCGGACGCGGCCGGCACGATCACGATCACGCACGGCGGAAGCGGGGAAACGGCCCAGATCGTGGTCAACGGTTTAGGAATAATAGAATAAGATACAAGGATCCAAGATACAATAACCAAACAAATTTCAAATTACATATTTAAAGCGCTAATCTGGTTTGAACATTGATATTTGTAACTTGTATCTTGTTTCCTGGAAATTGCATACGGAATGAATAAAATACCAGAAAAAAATTCAGCGCAAGATGGCCAATCGGTAATGGAGATAGTGATCGCTTTGGCTATTTTCGTGATGTTTTCGGCCAGTACCGCGGCCTTGATCCTGGGAGGATTTTCCCTGCTCGAGCGCGGAGAGGAGTTTACGATCGCGGCGGCCTTGGCCCGGGAGGGAGTCGAAGCGACCCGGTCTGTTCGTGATCGGGATTGGGAGGAATTCGCCTATAGCCGCAGCGCCGTGGCAGTTTCCGGCGGACAATGGGCGCTTTCCGGCGAGGGAACGACGGAGACGATCGGAGATTTTGTCCGCGTGATCGATTTTTATCCGGTTTATCGGGACGGGAGCGGAAATATCGCGGCCGCGGACGATCCGGGAGCGTCTTTGGACGCTTCCAGCGTTAAAGTTACCGTCGGTATCTTCTGGGAAACCGGACAGGGGATAAACGAGTCCGTGGAGAGAACCACCTATCTGACGGATTGGCGTTAAGATCCGGGGAAGATCGCGCAATTCATCAATTTATAATTCATAATTTATAGAAAAATCATATGCCAGAAAAAAACGCGACTAAGGATAAGGGCAAAAAACAAACCATCCTTCTGGTTGAAGACGATCAATTTATTTCCCGGGCTTATCGGGACGGGCTATCCAAGGCCGGTTTCGAGATCATACCGGCCTTTAACGGGAATGAAGCGGAAAAAAAATTAAAAACCCTGCGGCCGGCGATCATCCTTCTCGATATTATCATGCCCGATAAGGATGGTTTCGAATTTTTGACCGAGATCAAGGCTGATCCGAAGATAAAGGATATTCCGGTTTTGATGCTGTCGAATTTAAGCCACGAGAAGATATTCGCCAAAGCGACCAAGCTGGGCGCTTGCGGCTATCTTGTTAAATCCGACCAGGGAATAGAAGGCGTTGTATCGGAAATCAGGAAATATATATAAGTCGATTTTTCTGGTGTTTGTATATTACTGCAGGTATTTTAGCGTTTACGGAAAAATTGCGGTAATGATTGGATATTAGATATTGGATATTGTGATACAGTTTTAGATATGTATTCTATCCGAAAAGATAATATTTAATATTCATCAGATTTTAATATCATTTAAACATCTTGTCCCCGTAGCGTAATACCCAATATCCAATTTCTAATATAAAAAATTTAAGTTTTATATGCCGCACACAGGAAGAGACGTAGACGTTAAAAAAAGTAATTTCGGTTTTACGTTGATTGAAACCGCAATTTATGCCGCTTTGGCCGGCATCGCGCTAACCGGCTTCGTGACTTTCGCGCTGGTCGTCGCCGGCCTTAAGTCGAAAAGCTACGCCATTGGAGAGATCAATGCCGGCGCCCGCCAGGTTCTCGATCTTATGGCGCGCCGGATAAACGCGGCCGATAGCATCGAAAGTCCCATAGCCGGCGCCTCCGGCGGCACCCTGGTATTAAGAATGGCCGATGGCGCTTCTTTATCCGTGTATGTTTCCGGAGAAAGGCTGGTCTTCGACCTTTTCGGCGAGACCACCAATATTACCGCGGACGGAATATCCGTAAGCGATCTTAATTTTACCAATCTGGGGAGCGGGCAAGGCGGCAGCGTTAAAATAAATTTTAACCTGGCCAATGAGAACGCGGATAGCCGGGAATTCGGTTATAGCCGCGGTTACGAAACAACGGTCAGTTTGAGAAAGTGATTCTATTATCTAATATTAAGTTTTATACCCGATCATTTATGCAACAAACAAACGGAACTGACGTTAAGAACAATAAGTCCGGCTTCGCCACCTTGGTCGCCGTGATCATAATCGGCGCGGTATCGTTGGTTATGGCCAAGAACGCGACAATTTTGGATTTAGGGGAGATCAATGCGGCCTTTGCCTATGACCGGGGCGAAGAGGCGCTAGCGATAGCCGAGGGATGCGTCGAGGAGACCATCCGGCGTTTTACGCTTGATCCGGATTATAGCGCGAATGGTTTTAATTTATCCTTAGGCTCCGGCAATTGCGTGATAGATACGGTAGCGAACGGGATCGTTCGCGAGATAACGGTGGTCGGCCGTACGGATAATTTTTATCGGACAGTTAACGCGGCCATAAGTCTGACCGATGAAGGGATGGTTTTAGAGAGCTGGGATTAGTTTTTTAGCTGTTAGTTTATAGCTTATAGGTTGTTAGCAAGATCCCTGGATGCCATAAAAACCTAAAAGCTTTCAAGGTATGCTGAATATAAACAAAAGATCTTTCGGGCTAGATATTTCCGATTATTCGATCGAGGCGGTCGTTCTGGAGGAGACCGCCTCCGGAATCGGCGTATCCGCTTCGGGAGGGATAACGCTTGATCCGGGAACGGTTGAACGGGGCCGGATAAAAGATGGGGAAAAATTAAAAACGGCGCTGGCCGCGGTTTTAGCAAGCGTCGGTTTAAATCCGTCGGAACCGCGGGAATGGGTTTTCGGTTTGCCGGAATCATTGGTTTTTACGCACGTTTTCGCGATCGAAAATTTCAATGAACACGAGGTCGATAAGGTTATAGCCCAGGAGATCGAAAACACCGTCCCGTTCCGAAAGAGCGATCTTACCTATTCTTATAAAACGTTCGCGGATACGTCGGCCGGAAACAAAACCATGGCTTTTATAGCCGCCGCCCCGAAAGCAGAAGTTTCGGAATGGCGGGCTTTTTTCGAGACAGCGGGCGTCCGCGTTAAAATTTTCGATATCGAATCGTTGGCGGTTTTCCGGGGGATGTTCGATAAACACCCCGATCTGCCGGTCTGCCTGGTCGATATCGGAGCGGTTACGTCGTTGGTTTCGATCTTTACCCCTCTGGGTCTTACCTATTCATATATTATTAACGCGGCCGGTAAGAATATAAGCTACCAGCTAGCGAGCGGACTGGATATCGGTTTTACGGAAGCGGAAAAGTTAAAGATCGAATACGGCCTGTCTGCAGGAGGCGATCATCCGGCTGCGGCCGGCATTATCGGTAATATTTTGGATAAAATATTCAAAGAGATAAAAAACAACATAGATTATTTTAATAATGAGTACGGTTTTCCGCCGGTCAAAGAAATAATCGTTACCGGCGGCACAAGCAGACTTTCTGGATTTTCGGAATATATAAAAACCCTGGATTTAGGGGTTGATATCCGCGTCGGCCAGCCGCTGTATGAAAGCGCCGGCATCGAATATATCGAGGCAATCGGCCTGGCCGCGCGCGCCCTGAAGGGTTATTGGGATAAAACCGATCCCTCGATCCCGGTGCCGCCGCCAGCCGTAAAGACCGAAAGACCTGAAAATATAAAGATCTGGCTTCAGCGGACGCGGGAATTCATTAAAACGGCTCGCCCTCTGATCACCAATCGTCGGCATATCGCCGTTGCCCTGGGTTTGCTGTCGGCATTGGCCGGTTTTTACGTTTTTTTCGATTATTTTCTGGGCAGCGTGAACCGCGCGGCCGCGCCGTTACCGCCGGTTTCGGAATCCCGGATCGAAGCCGCTATCGCTCCCGAGCCGGCGGCGGAGAACGTCGCAAGCTCCTCCCGGGAAATAAAGATAATCATTAAGAATATAAGTTCTCCCCTTAATGTCCGCCAGGGACCGGGGACAAGTTTCAAGGTTGTCGGCAAGGCTAACCCCCGAGAAGAATTTATCGTTATCGAGGAAGCTGATAGTTGGATAAAAATTAGTTTATCCGGCGGCGAAGAGGGATGGGTGTTCGGGGAATATGCGGATAAGGTTGAATAGTATTTAGTATCCAGTATTTTGTATTTAGCGAAGTGGGACCCGATTAATTGCCAGATACAAGATACTGGATACTAAATACAAAATGTGTTATAATATAAATATAATATAAAATATGTTTTCTATGAACAAAAATAAAGGCTTTACTTTAATCGAACTTTTGATCGTTATCGCCATTATCGCCGCTTTGTCCGCACTGGCTTTCGTGGCCTTAAATCCGGTAGCGCGGTTCCAGGATTCGAGAAACGCGCAGAGGTGGGCCGATGTCAATATGATCATGTCGGCCATTAAGCTCCACCAAGTGGATAACGGCGGAACCTACCTGGATTCCATCGTGGCCTTGACCAATGATCTTTATTACCAGATCGGAGCCGGCGACGCCTGCAACGACACCTGTTCGAACCCGACGGTAGTGCTCCAGACCGCCTGTGTAGATCTCGAGGGTCTTATTGACGCGGCTTATATGCCGGAGTGGCCGATTGATCCGAATTTGAGCGGCGCTTCGTCCGACGAGACCGGTTATTACCTTGTCAAGGACTCCTACGGCCGCCTAATCGTCGGCGCCTGCGCCGAAGAGCTGGGTTCGGCCGATGCTGTCCAGTCGATCGAGATTACGCGTTAGGCTTTAGGCTTTAGGCTTTAGCTTTTAGATAAATAAAATATAAAACGGCTTTAAAGCCGTTTTTAATTTTTTTTTAATTAAAATAAAATATATTGTATCCGGGATTATAAAGAGGCGCAAAGGAGGGAAAGATGCCGAACAAAGAGGATTTGATCAGGCTGGCGGAGGAAAGTTTCCCGGCGCATTACAGGTCGATGCGCCGGCGCAACCCTGATATGAAACTTCCCAGGAAAAAGAGAAAAAAGAATTTTCCCAAGGTATTAGAGATGGAAGTCAGAACGGTCAGTAAGGAATGGGAAGAGGGCGGAGAAAAGATAAGGGGCTCATATAAGGAAATAGTCTTTAAGATCAGGATCGAACGCGGCATCTACGAGGTAAAAGGATTCTGTTACGATGACGATGTTGACGCGGACTGCTTCTTCTATTCCGAAGCGCCAGAAGGCGCAAGAAAGTTCGCCAAGCTCTTTGCCGCCCATCTTATTTACAATGTGATGAGCGAGCAGAATTTAAGCATTGACGATTGGGAATTTCTTCCCCGAAGCGCCGATTCCGATTAAGGAACCAACCCGCTCTTTCCAATAAGGGGCTTGAATAAGCTCCTTTTGCTTTTTAACGATTGACTTTTTCGTTTCCGGTTGCTAGTATTAAATGAAGATTCCGCACATTTTAATAACCATAAACGGGAGAAACGACATGAACGGATTGGAAGAGATATTGGGTATAAATCGCAATATGCTGGGCCATATCATGAAGACAACCGTTTTTAAAGCCATGAACGCCATCGGGCAGGAACGTTTCGTGTTTACGAGCGAGGACAAGGCGAGCGAAACCGGCAAGGCGCACGATATTGTTACGAGCGCCGACCGCAAAGCCCAGGATATTTATCTTAATGTGTTCCGGGAACTCCTGCCGGATTTCGGCATTATCGCCGAAGAAGAAAAATACCGCCGACCGCACAGCACGAAGCGCAAGGTCTATTTTACGATCGATCCTCTGGACGGCACGGACGGCTTTTCCCGCAGGCAGTCTTTCGGCGTATCGACCATGATCGCCCTGGCGGTCGAAAAAGAGATCGTGGCCGCTTTCGTGGGCGATATCAACACGGACGAGATATTTTTCCTCTGGCCGGGATCGGACGAGGTTGAGCTACTTGATAACGGTTCGGCTCGGATGGAAAAGAGAAAACTCGCGATCGATCCCGGGCGCCCGCTTAAGGGGCAATACGTGCTATTGCGCAAGCCGCCCAACAGGTATTCCGAGGTTTCCCGGAAGATCATCGCCCTGGATACGGCCGATCCTCTTTTTAAAAGCCTTAATGTCATCGGCGGGAGCATCGGGTTGTCGTTTTCGCAGCTCTGGAAAGGGGTTTTCGGCGCCTTGCTTCTGGGGACAAGTTATGAAACCCCCTGGGATTCGGCGCCGGTGATCGGCATATCGAAGAAAATGGGTTTTAAGTTCTTCGCGCTCGATCCGGCCGACCCGAAAAATATCCGGGAAATAAACCCCAAGCCGATCGAGAAGATCTATAAGCGTGACTTCGAGGTATTGGTCATTCACGAAAGCCGAAAAGAGGAATTCCTGGCTTGGACCCGGGAGAATTTATAAAAATAATATCCAAAACGGATCGGTAGAGACGCGATTAATCGCGTCTCTACAATGTATATTCCAATAATCCAAAACGGAGAAAAAATTTCTCCGTTTTTTTGTTGCTCCCACCCACAACATTCTTCACCCCACCCCGCCCTTCGTGAAGGGCGGGGCGCCCCTCTCCAATTCTGGAGAGGGGACGCTTGGACTTACGCGTTACCCCCTCTCCAGAATTGGAGAGGGGGAGGGGGGTGAGGGAATTGGAGAGGGGGAAGGGATTGGGACAGGGAAAGATTTGGATAGGGTGAGGACATAAGACGGAGATAAATAAAAAAATATCCCCGATGGGGAGATATTTACATCACCTTTTCAATTTTTTCCTTTGGAGCGGGATTTACCCGAAATAATTCTTTACGGCAAATTCAAATTGCTTTAAAAATAATTCTTTGAAATATGAAACATTATTCTGCTCGTAAAACAGAAGAATCGCCTTTTTATATTCCACTTCATCCATACTGCGATAAGAAAGCGGACAGGAGCCGAAAGATTGCAAAATAGCGTTGCCGCTTAAACGGCTGGTGCGTTTGTTGCCGTCCACAAACGGCTGAATGTAAGCGATTAGCAGCATTAAAGTGACCGCTTTCTCGAAAATATTTTCTTTTTCATTGGTTTTTTTGACTGCTTTTTCCAGGGCTTCTCTGATTTGAAATTCGTTGTCCAGCGGTTTGTAGTTCGTTCCGGTAATGCCAACCAAAGTTTTTCTCAGGTTTTTTGTCACATTCAAGCCATCCACCAGCAAAGAATGGACATTTTCTATCTTAAGAACAGATATAGACTGAAAATCCGTTTTGTTATTACTGATATAATCCAAAGCCTTTTTGTGATTCAAAATCATAACGGCTTCTTCTTTGGTGCGGCCCGGCGCTTCCTGCCGGTTTTTAATTAGCTGTTCCGTTTCCAAAAGACTATAAGTATTGCCTTCGATTTTAGAAGACTTCCAGCTGAAATCAATGTTGAGCCTCTCAATTTCCTTTCTCAAAGCATCGGTCGAAATATCTTTTATCTTCCCTCTGTAAATTCCATCCAATTCAATCAATCTGTTTTTTTCATCATCGGTAAATATATTCTTCAACTGGGAGAAAATATCAAAATTAAACTCTTTTTTGATTTTTCTTTGGTCGACCTCCGCGGAAAAATACTTTTCCACGTCAATTTTTTTTATAATCGGATACTCAGAAGAGAGTTTATATACAACCGCTCGTCCAGCGCCCTGACGTTCAATGAAGCCGAGTCCGAGTAATTTCTCCAAGTCCCTGGAAATGGTGATTTTGGTAATTTGCCCCAGGTCTTTTTGGATATGCTTAAAAATTTGCCCGATTGAGGCGGATTTCCCGATTTCAATAAAAGCCAAGATAGCATTTTGGCGCTCGCTTAGTTTATTCTTTAATTTTTTTGTCATAAATTTTCATATCATTTATACACTTTAATCATATCATTTATGATACGAAAAATCAAGTAAATTATTATTTTTTTATGTATAATTACTAATATAAGTCATTATTTTCATATCATTATTTATTTTCACAACTCAATTGCTTGCCTAATTGGTCGGGCAAGAGGCCGTTAACGAAATGCCAGTGCAATTAGAAAATTAAAATAAATAGATAAATTATCCCCTTGAATTTACCCCCTCAAAAATGTTATAATAAACATAATAAACCCAGTTTATCCACACCTATTTTACGTGTGGTATTTTACGTATTGCGATAGATAATCTTTAGCTAATATAAAATAAATTTGTAGTTTTGTAGTCGGTTATTCGACAATCGAAAATCGGCAATCGAAAATCCAGCATCCCCATGCAAAAAAAAGTAAATTATTTTTATAGTTTATTCGTTAAAATATTTTTATTTTACGGTCGTTTCGGGTCCATCCGACGGCCGTTTTATTTTTGCTAAATAATTTTCAAAACCCCTATGAAAAACAACAAAGGCTTTACCCTTATCGAACTCCTGATCGTCATCGCCATTATTGCGGCTCTCTCGGCTTTAGCATTTGTCGCTTTAAATCCCCTGGCGCGGTTTCAGGATTCGCGTAATACCAAAAGATGGACCGATGTTAATATGCTGGTGAGCGCGCTGAAATTAGATCAGGTTGATAACGGCGGTCTTTATTTAGGAGATATTGAAGATTTGACGGTGGGTAATTATCACATGATCGGCAAGGGCAATGATTGTAGTGTTATTACTTGTTTCAACCCAACAGTAGAATTACAGACGGTCTGTATCGATTTGTCGGAATTAGTAGATGAGGGCTATCTGCCGGATGTACCGATTGATCCCAATGCGGACGGCGCCGATGAAGAATATACTTACTATTATTTATCAAAAACAAGTTCTTCTACGATCACGGTCGGCGCCTGCAGCGAGGAATCAGGCAGTAACGAGGCGGTGCCGGAGATTATGGTAACGAGATAATTTAAAATGTAAATGTCAAAATGTAAAATGACGATGCAAAATTAAAAATGAGCTAAACTTTTAAAGTATTCGTGATTTTACATTTTAAACTGTCATTTTTAATTTTGACATTTACACTTTGAATTAAAAGATAAATTGCCGTTCAGATTTCAATTAATTTGGACGGCCAACTGCAAAATTCAGCATTCCCCATGATGCATTTCCCCATGCAAAAATTGAGAGGATATTTTTCTAATTTATTCGTTAAATTAGGCTTGTTAATATTATTTTTATTAGCGGTCTTCGGTTATACCCAGGGCCGTTTTATTTTTGTGCAAGCGGTCGCGGACGAGTTAAATATTTATCCGGGAAATTACGCGGCCGAAGGTGGGGAAAACGAATTCACCTGGCAGAATACTGATAACACTTTCACTCAAGACCTTGGTTCTAATGCGCAGTTCGGGGAGTTTAATATTGATAATTCGGCTTTTATATCTCTGAGGACATTTGAGGAAATTGCGCCCGCCTCCGCTGAAGCTACGGCGGGTAAAAATAACGACGGCGGCGAAGAATCGGCTGAAACCGATGGCGAAGATGGCGCTGATACGTCGGAAACGGATGAAGGAAGCGGTGATGAGACGGTAGGGGAATCGGCGCCGGACGAAACCCCGGATGATGAGGTGGGCGATAGCGATAATACTGACGCGACAAGCGAAGAAGAAAGCGGGACGGTGGAAGTTATTGATTTGAGTGAAATACCGGCGGACACATTAATTACGAATTACGAGGGCGGGGAAACGAGCAATAATAATGGCGGGGGCAATGAAACGCCGCCAGCTGAATCCGCGTCCGAGTCCGCCTCTGAACCTGCGCCCGAAGTGCCTGCGGCTGAAAGCACACCCACCGGTGATTCCGGCGGCGAAACGAGCAGAATCTGGAACCGGATTAAATCTTTGGCGGTTTACCTGGATTTTTTCCGGTCTAAATTGGTCTGGGCGCAGGAAAGCCTGGAAAATTTTATTGAAGGCAGTGAAGAAGAGGCCGGATCGGTGCCGCTGGCCACCGACAATAATTTTATAGCCGAGCTTGATTTTATTAAACAAAGCTTAATTTTCTCCGATTTTTTCGTGCCAGCCGAATATCACGATAATGATATTAAAGACCTTAAACTGCGCGTGTCCTTAGCGGCCCGGAGCGATTTTATTGACGATTATATTCGCTTGGAATACCGGACGGAAAACGGCTGGCGGCTTTTGGGAGAAATTAACGCGCTTTCTGACGTGTCTAATTCACTTAACAGCGATTATTTTGCCTTTTCTCTGCCCGCGACAGTCGGCTGGGACGAGATCAAGGATCTTTCCGTCCGGGTAAGCTATATTAATACTAATCCGCCGGAGGCCAGGGCCGGAAAAACTTTAGAAATTTATTTAGATGCGCTTTGGATAGAAATCGGGCAGGAAAACGCAATCAGTGACGAAGAATTAGAATTAAACCCGGACGAAGAAGACGCGAGCACCACGGAAGAAGAATTGCCGGAGATCTTACCGGCGGACCTTAGAGATGATTTTGAACTTATTACTTTAACCCCGAAAAATGATTTTAAAAATAACGAAAAGCCGCAATTTAAATTCCGGTTTAAAAAGAAGCGGAATTTGCTTGAAGGTTTAGGAGCCGGATTCTTAGACGTTTTCCGAGATGAGTACAAGGATATAAGCATCAGGGCTGAAGCCGTTAACGGTCGGGGCCAGACAGAGTCGGAGATTGAATTAACCGTTAATTATCTCTCGGACGGGGAATTCGCGGTAAATATAATTAAGCAGTCGCGCCAGTTTAAACCTGGAAAATTTAATATTAAAATATCCATCGCGAGCGACTCGCTTACGGTCGGACGGACGGTTGATTTTTCTCAAGATTTTACCTGGGGCGTATTAGCCTTAAATACTAATAAATCTATTTATGAATCGGGCGAAAACGCTTATCTTCAGATAGCAGTTTTGGATGATTTGGGCGATACTTTGTGCGCCGTGGATTTTATTGAATTAGAAATAAAAGCGCCGGACGGCGGGATCGCTTATTTAAGGGATACCAATGATTTAATTATATCTAATCCGGAATGCGGACCCAATAACGTGATCACTTCTCCGGATTTTTACGCCTATTACGGGGTGGGTCCGCTTGGCGCTTACGAGATGACTTTGCGCGTCCAGACGGAGAATGGCGAACGTGAAATTACGGACGTCTTCGAAGTGCGCGCGCCTGACGAAGCTATATTCAGCGTCGAACGGATCGGGCCGACCCGGATTTACCCAAAAGCGGATTATGATATGGGGTTCCGGATCATACCGCAAGCCGATTTTCGAGGAAATTTCGTCGAAGTCGTGCCAGCAAATTTTAAGATAACGGAGCAGAAGCGTAATGGCGCGCTTATTCCGATCTTAGTCCGGGACAAAACGAACGCGCAAACGGGTGAGATGGAGCAGGAAATAATCTGGAAGGTTGATTGGCGCGCCGGACGGGAATATGTGTTGTCTTATACTTTTGACGCGCCTAATATTTCACCGGAATTTTTTCTTTTGGGTCCGGCAAGGCTTTATGGAAAGATTGCGATTTGGGATGAAACCGGAGTGCGCGAAGAATTAACCGATTTTACTGAAATAAGACAGTGGCAGATAGCCTCGGATGCCTTATCTATTATTTACACTAAGCAAACAGCGGGAGTGGAAATTGACGGCACCGACTATGATATTATAAATTCTATTACCGGTTTTTCTGAAAGCGAATATGTTTTGTTCGGAGGCGTGGGCAATATTACCGCGGATGGTGGTACTACTAGGATAGAAACCTCTTTGGCGACCGCTGATGGAAGTGGACTGTTAACAGAAACCGATGAGGAAAACGAAGGCCCAAATGCTGATGATAGGTGGGCTTATTTTGCCATGACTAAACGGATTATGTCTTCTTCGGATACGATTTATTTGCACGGTTATGACTATACTGGTTCAGGAGAAGCAGATGAATCATTTTTAATGGGTATGGATATGTCAACTATGGGCACCGAAAGCATCGATTATTTCTGGGATAATGATGCTGTGGTTGACGGTACAATCTTAACGACGATTGCCGGAGAAAATAATCGCGCCAGTATTACTTTTACCCCCGATGGAGTCAGCCAATATTTGATTATAGCCAGCGCCAGAATTGATGCGCAGGTAGAAAGCGAAATCGGGGAAATGGCTATTTGGAACGGTTCGGCATCAATAGTTAATCATATCAGAGATAATGAAGATACGGCTGATGAACCGTTGTTATTTGCGGCCACAACTACGATTCCGGCCGCTGTTTCCACTACTTATTCGGTTAGGGTGCGAGGGGAAACGAATAATTCAATTGATTATCTAAGTTCGTCTATTTTAGTTATTCGTCTTAATTATTACGAAAATTTTAGCTGTGACGCTAAAGCCAATGCCGGTAATGTCGGTACTTCGCCTACGATCATGGCTTCAACCGACCTGCAATTAAGTGAAGCTGGAGATGTGACAGTTCTTTATTTCGGCGGATTTAGTTCTCCCGCTCAAGATAGTGAGGTGTCTTTTCGGGCTCGTCAGGACGCGTCTATCAGGTTTCAACTCACGGAAGGTGACACGGGCAATGAACCTGGACGTAACGCTGTTTGGGATACTGGTGATGTGCATAATTTATTATGGTTAGATAATATTAGCGGCGTAAATACGAACTCACATGCCTACGATTTGGCAATGGAGGCTAGTGCCGTCGGACCGACAGCTCCATGGGCTATGGTTTGCGCCTGGAGTGAGGCTGAGTATGTGCCCCCCCCCGACGTTAACGTCAGCGCTACCGGCACGCAAGTTTCAACCATCGATATAAACAGTCAGGACAATTATGTCGGTGGCAAATTCGTTTTAACGAATTCCAGCTCAACAGCCATAACCGTCAATAGCATAAATATTGTCGAATTAGGCACAGTCAACGCCAGCACCAGCCTAGAAAATATCCGGCTTTATTATGATTTGGATACCACTCTGCCCTATGATTGCACAAGTACTAGTTATGATTTGAGCGATCTGCAATTCGGCGCCACCTCTACTGCCTTTAGCGATACTAACGGCACCTCTACGTTTAGCGGGAGTGTAAATATCAGCGCCACTTCATCTATGTGTGTTTATGTTGTTTTGGACGTAAATTCTAATGCCGATAAGGATGAAACTTTGGAAGTAGAGATAAATAATCCATCGACCGACGTTGGATTAAGTGCCGGCGCCAGGGTCGGCCCCGTTACCTCAGTCGAGCTTTCGGGTACGACCGTGCTTTATGCGCCGGACGTTATGGCGACGGCTTATGAACAGAGAAAGAGCGATAATTTCACGGATATAGCCAACCAGGGATGGACGAATGAGAACCAGGTGAATCTCTACGCTCTGGCGCAGGCCATGGGCGGGGCTACGACCACTTATTATGATTTTTACTTCGAGCTATTGGACGAAAGCGGGACTTATACTACCGCCACAAGCGCTCCGGGGAGTCCCTGCTTAGAGAACGTAATTTACGACAATTGCGCGAATAAAGTCTGGCTGGCTTCATCGACCCTGCCCGGCTGGTATAACGGCAGCTGGCTTTACCGCAAAAAGATCACGATCAACGCGGCGCAGGTCGTAGCCAACGAAACCGGTTTTCCGGTAATGGCGACTACGACCGATAGCGATTTCGCTCATACATCCTTCGGCGGGAAAATGGCCTCTTCGAGCGCCGCTGATATCGTCATTACCGATTCCGACGGTTTAACCGTCCTTAATTACGAGCGGGAGTATTACGCTCCGGCGACCGGACAGATCGCTCTTTGGATCAAGACGGATATTTCTTCAACTACCAATAAAGAATTGTATATTTATTACGGCAACGCCGGCATAAGCGCCGATCAGTCCACCACCACCGGCGTCTGGGACGATAATTACATGGGCGTCTGGCACATGAATAACAATCCGGCCGGCACCGCTCCGCAGCTCAGAGATTCGACAAAGAACGCCCATCATGCCACGGCCAACGGCGCCTGGAATATCGGCGATCTCGTCTCCACGCCGATGGGCCAGGGTATAGATTCCCCGGGGGTCAATAATCAGGAGTTCCAGATCGCTAATTCCGGAAATTGGCTTAACGGATTGACGAATATGAGCGTCGAGATCTGGCTCGATTCGAACGTCATTAACGCGGATATGGGTATTATTACCTGCGACGAGGCTTCGGAGGATTCGTCCTACGTTATGATGCGCTATGACACCAGTGGTTGGGCCGGCGGCGGCGATGATGTCATTAAGGTAATCAACCAGTACGAAAGCGCGAGCTATGTGCAGAGCGCTAATCGCCAATATTTAGGCTATTCCTGGACAGCTTCTCATGATATTGATTTTTACGTCAATGGATCCATAGATACCCCGACGAGCGACGGCGGCTCGAGTTTTACGAGTATTTCCGGCTGTAACACTTTCCTGATCGGCGACGGCGGCAACGTGCCGAGCGGAAACTGGAACGGCATTATTGACGAATTCCGGATCTCCTCGACGACCCGTTCGGCCGCCCGGTTCCGGACGCAAAACAATAACTACGGCAACGTCAATAATTTCCTGACCTTCGGGAACGAAGAATCATCCAGTCAAATCATTACCGAAGGCGTCGTAAATTTAACGGCTATCCCGGACCGCGGCTCCTCGACCGATCCGACTAAGGGTTATAAATGGCAGGTACTCGCTTGTGATGATAAGGGCAGTTGTTCCAACTGGGACGCTTTTAATTCTACTTTGCCCAATTTCAAGGTCGATACAGCCGCGCCGGACGCGCCCGGAAGCCTTACGCTCGCGACTTCGACCGCGACTTCGATCACGGTCGAGTTCCACAACGAGACGACAGAACCGAATTTCGCTTATTATAAGATTTTCTATAAAGCCGGTTTTTCCGGGGTCGATACGGACGATACGGAGCATGACGATCCGGACTTGGATCATATCGATTATAATAATACCTCGACCACGACTATTACCGGCCTTATCCCGGAGACGCAGTATGTCATAAATATCTGGGCTTACGATCTCGCCGGCAATAAGACCGGCGCGACCGAGATAACGGTTACGACCCCGTCCGCGCCGCACGCCCGGGCAAGAAGCGTCCTCTTCCATGCCGGAGATTACAGCGGTGACGGTTCGACCGGGCAGGACACGAACACAGACCAGGTTTTCGATACTTTCAATTTTGAATTAGCCGAAACGGGAGCAGAAATCAAGAACGCTTATATCCTTTTCGAGACCCATTTCGAGGCTTATAATACGACGGCCGGCGACTATAGCGGCTATAATCTTTCTTTCGATGCCTGCTCTGAGCCCTGTACGGCCGACGCCGGTTCCGGCTCCGGACGGATCCTGGTCGACAGCAATTCTGTCCTCTCTTACGACGAAACCGCGGGCAAACAGGCGCGGCTCTTAGCGGACGTTACGGAAGAGGTGCAGTTATCCGCTTATACCGGTTCCGGCGCGGATATGGAAGCGCAGATAGGATACCGCCTCGAAACCGACGTAACCGGCCCTTCGATCGCTTACGCCCGGGCCGTCTTGGTTGTAACTTATAGCTACGACGACGATAATTCAACGAATCTGACCAATACCGTGATTTATCCTTTAGAATCGACCGCCTCGGGCGACCAAGGTTCAAAGCTGGCGGTGCAGGCGGATGATTGTACAAAATCGCCCTTACCCAGTTCGAATTGCGCGCTTTTTGATTATAATATGGTGATTCCGGAAGTGTCCGCTAAGCTCTCGCAATGGTTCGAGCTTTACGGCGTGAATGACGGGCACGGAGCCTCGGACGTGGCCATTAACGCTAATATCGAGGGATCGAACGTGGACAGCGATACTTATTATCATGAATCCGTCTTGGCCGGCACCCAGGGTAATTTTCCGCGCGTTATTATCGATAACGTAACCGGTTACAGCGAAAATATTGCCCAGGTTTTCGAATACGCCCTGACGAGCCCCGGTGGCGGTCAGTATTACGCTTTAGGCGGCGAGGTCATCGAAACCTATACGGCGCCCAGATCGGCCGGGACCAAAACCCGGACCGTTTCTTTCCCGATCGGCCTCGTTTTCGACAACCGGGGGAGCATGTCCGCTTCTGCCCAGGTCTATTTCCCGGAAAACGGATCCGGTTCCGGCGTTGTCGATATTAAGAAAGCCTGGTTCCGCCTGATCGGCGACAACTACAATACCGGCGCTTACGGCCTGGCCGTATCTTCGAAGGTGGGGAATAATTCCGTCACAGCCACCTCGACCTACGCTTTGAACGCGGGCGCTACGGTCATCAGGCCGTCTTATAATATCGTCCATGTCATTCCGTCGGCCGATTATTCCGAATTGGAGGCCGCCAACGCCACGGCTCCGAAAGAAGTAACCGTGAATGCGACTACGACGGCCGTGAGTTCGCCGGATATGGGCGCGGTTTCGGCCGAGCTCATGATCACTTATACGTACACGGGCGAGACGAGCGGATATCTGACCTCCTTAAATCTCTTCGGCGGCCAGTCGGACCAGCACGGCGCGAGCCAGGCGGATACGGAAACGGCGGCCGATGCGGTCTTTCCCGAGCTCCGGGGAGAAGAAACCCTCCGGGCCGCCGCTCTCCTCGGGAGCTTTTCCCTAAGCGCGAGCGACGGCACTATGCCCGGAACCTGGTTCTATATGGACGCCAATATCGCGACCGGCACACCGGCATGCTCCACTTCGACCGGCTATATGGCCCGCGACGACGCCGTTAACGGCTACGCTGAATTCTACCAGGACGTTTTTTCGGCCATGAGCACTGATGATGACGAGAGCTATTCGGTCTGCTATGCCAATGATAACGCCGCGGACACGAACGCGGGCGCCAGGATGAACGCGGTCTGGCTTTATACTTACCAGTGGGATGCGCCGCCGCCCGCTTTCACGCAAAGCGACTGGCGATGGTACAATAATGCTGATTCGATCGCGCCCGGAACGGCCAGAGCGGCGGAAAAAACGTCTATTACCGGCGTCAATATCGGCGAAGCCATCCGTTTAAGAGTCAATATCGGCATTACCTCCGAAGACCTGGCCGCTATGACGAGCGCCTTTAAACTCCAGTACGGCAAAGCTTCGGATTGTGCGTCTTTAGGGGAATCGGACTGGACCGATTTAGGCGGAGTGGCCGGAAGCGAGGCCTGGCGCGGTTATAATAACCCGGATCCGGGCGATGGCACTACTTTAAGCGCGGCAGTTCTGTCTTCTTCGGACGTAGCCGAGTCTTACGAGGAAAGCAACAATTCCGCCTCCAATCCCCGCGCAATCGATATCGGCGAATACGGTGAATGGGACTGGGTGGTTTATAATAACGCGGCTTCTTCTTCCGCGGATTACTGCTTCCGGATGGTCGAATCGGACGGTACTGTCCTAAACGATTACCTCTCTGACAGTTACCCTAAATTGACTACGGCTCCGGCCAATACCGCGGCCGCGAGTGCTTCTAACCTGGCGCAATACAGGAATAACGGCACGACCGCGATCGCCAATAATTCCTGGGTAAACGAGAATACCGTAAAGTTAAGGGCGGCCGCGACTGATCCGAATATAAGCGAACGGATCGCGCTATATTACGAGATCGCCTCTTCCTCGTCTGGTTCTTTTACGACGGCCACGACTTCGCCCGCGAGCTGGTGCTATGCCGGCACCGCCTGGGGATCCTGCCCGTCCCGTATCTGGGCCGCGACCTCTTCTTTAGGCGATTACCGGACGAGCCCCTTTACCGCGACCGCCACGATCCCGGGCCTGCCGGAAAGCTCGGAAGGTTATAAATGGCAGGTTCTTGCCTGCGACGATGACGGGGCTTGCGCCGATACCTGGACGAAATATAATCTGACGATACCTAACTTCAAGATCGATACGGTGGCGCCCACTCCACCCGGAAACCTCACTTTCGCTTCCTCTACCGCGACCATGATCTCCTTGACTTTCGGGGCCAGTACGACCGAAGCCAATTTCGATCGCTACCGGATCTATTATCGGGCGGGCGTCGCCGGAGTAACCGAATCGGACAGCCAGCACACCGATAATGCCGCGCTATTATTTAAGAATTACGGCGGCTACGGCACGACTACCGTTTTTAATCTTTCTGCCGGCACGAACTATGTTTTTAATATCTGGGCTTACGATCTTGCCGGCAACAAGGCGACGGCCACGATCGAGGCGACCGGCGCCACAGACCCGTCTTTTACGCCCCCGTTAGGTTATTTTACGATCGGAGGAAGCGCGGAGAGGACGAACGGGTCGGGTGTAGTCGATATTACGATCCAGGTTGACGATCCGGATAACGATGATACGGTCCGGGCCAAGATCATGTACAAGTCCGGAGCGGTCTGTTCTTCCGGCATGTTTTCGGAAGGCTACTCCGATCCGACTTTGGACGCGACCGACGCCAATATTTCCGCCACTTACGGCGACCCGGATATCGATAACGCTTACCCCTACCAGGTCGGCACTACCTCAAGCTTTATACTCACTTCCGGCGCGGGCGATAATTTTGTTTTATTCGACTGGCTCTCAATGACGGATTTAGCCGGCGTCGAGGGCGATTACTGCTTGGGACTTGTCGTTAACGACGGCATGTATGATCAGCTGGCAACTAATACGATCGCGGTCGAGATCGACAATAAATTGCCGGCCGTACCGGGATACTTGAGGCTTGAAAGCAAGCATTACGACAGCATAGAACTAAGATTCGGCACGACCAGCGCGGACACGCATTTTACCGAGTATAAGGTATTTTACAAAGAAGGAACGGCGGGCGTAACGGAAGCCGATACGGTCTTCGATAAGACCGACGACCCTGATCTTGATGACGTAAATTTCGGGGGCACCTCGACGACAACGATCACGGGACTAAATCCCAATACGACTTATGTTTTTAATATCCTGGCTTACGATTCTTACGGCAATAAGGCGACCGCCACGACCGAACTTACCGTCAAGACCAACGCCCGGCCGACGAATATTTCAGCCGACGGGCAATATCTTGATGACGGCGTAACGCCGATCGTGAACGGATCATGGATCGACGAAAATAACGTTATTTTTCGGGCTTCGGCGCATGACCAGGACGCGGCCGACCTCGTAACTTTTTACTATCAGCTCATTACCGCGACCGGTACTTATCTCTCCTCTTTAACCCCGCCGGGAAACACCTGCGTTTACGGGACGACTTTCCTTGCCTGCGATTCGAAGGTTTGGGCCGTGTCCACCTCCACTTCCGACCTTCCGGCCGACTGGTACGATTCGAACTGGCTATACCGCAAAAAGATAACGATCAACGCTTCGCAAGTTCCCGCTAACGCTTCCGACTTTCCGATCCTGGCGACGACTACGGACGCCAATCTCGCGGGCAAGGCGCGGTCCGACGGCTACGACATAATATTCACGGCCGCGGACGGCACGACGCCTCTCGATTACGAGCGGGAATATTATAACGGCGCCACGGGCCAGTTAGCGGTCTGGATCGAGACAGATCTGTCTTCGACGACCGATACGGAGCTTTATATGTATTATGGCAATTCCGGCGCGAATATTGACCCGGCCACGACCACCGGCGTCTGGGACTCCTCTTACCGCGGGGTCTGGCATTTGGAAGAAAACGTGGTCGATGAAGGGAGTTCCGCGGACGCGCACGAGGATTCCTGCTCTTACGCCAATAACGCCGACCAGTACGGCAATAACGAATATTCTTCCTGGATCTACCGCGGCCAGGATTTCGACGGTTTAAACGACTATATTTCGGTTCCGGACCACAGTTCCCTGGATCTGTCCGACGCCCTGTCGGTGGAATTCTGGATAGAGGGCGCAGCGAGCGAGCAGACCGCGACTAAGACTGTTTATTCCGCGGCCGGAAACGATACTTTTACGGTTCCGCCGGGGGTAACCGCGGTTACTTTAAAAAGCTGGGGCGCTGGCGGCGGCGGAGGAGGAGGCTCCGCGACCGGCGGCGTGCCGAATACCAGGAATGGGGGCGGACCGGGCGGCGGCGGCGCTTTTGTTCAGGGAACATTATCGGTTGAACCCGGACAGATTCTCGATATTACAGTGGGAGGCGGCGGTACGGCCGGCACCTTAGTGACTACATCCGGACAGGGCGGCGGCGGCGGCGGCCGAAGCAGCGTTTATCGGAGCGGTACCCCCCTTGTCATAGCGGCGGCTGGCGGCGGCGGCGGCGGCGGCACGAACGATGAGGCGGCTCAGGGCGAGACCGGCGGCGCCGGCGGCGCTATCCAGGGCGAGGATGGCGGTGATACCAACGGCTCAGTGGGTGGCGGCGGCGGCACCCAGAGCGCCGGCGGTACGGCCGGCACCGGCACTAACACCGGTACGGCCGGCGGATCGCTTACAGGCGGCGCGGGCGCGGATGGCCGCAATAATCAGGGTGCCGATGGATCCGGACCGGCCGGCGGCTTCGGCGGTGGCGCTGCCGGCGGCCAGGGCGATGCCGCCGGTACTTATCCGGCTGGCGGCGGCGGCGGCGCGGGTTATTACGGCGGCGGCGGCGGCGGCGAAGCCGCCGGTTCATTAAACGGCGGCGCGGGCGGCGGCGGCGGCTCCTCTTTCGTGTCCGCTTCCGTAACGGCTACGACCACGACCGGCGGCAGCGGCTATACTCCGGCCAATACGGGCGATTCCGATTATGAAAGCAACACCGGCGCGGGCGGAGACGGCGGAGCGGCCGGAGGATCCGGCGCTAACGGCGGCAGCGGTTTGGTAGTGGTCAGCTATACTCCGGCGGTTACGATTGTGGGCAAGGGTAATGACGCCTACCAGATCAGCCTTGATGGAGATATGAATATTTTTGCGCAGATAAACAGCCAGCCCGTATCGACCCAAATCGTTCCAGGCTGGCATCATATCGTTATGACTTACGACCGGAGCGCCGGCGGTACAGATGAACTCAAATTGTATGTGGACGGAGTTTTAAGGGATACAGCCGATTTTTCCAGTGTGGTCAATACCAATAATAGCGTCGTTAAGATCGGAGAACTGTTTGATGGGCTCGTAGATGAGCTCAGAATATCGGGCATCGCGCGCTCTTCCGGTTGGATACAAACAGCTTACAATAACCAGCGCGGCGTCGCTAATTTCCTCTCCTTCGGTACCGAAGGCACGGTCCAGTCCTTTTATGAATCTACGCTCGTTATAACGGTTCCGGACAATCCGGATTATTCTTCGGGCTATAAATGGCAGGTTATGGCCTGCGACGACGATCTGGACTGTTCCGCCTGGGAACAATTCAATGTAACCACTCCGAATTTCAAGATCGATACGACCGATCCGTCTTCTCCGGGGCAATTAATCGAAGCCTCGAAGACTTCCAATAGTGTAACGTTAAATTTCGGCGCGGCTACGGACGAAGATAATTTTACCGAATACCGGATATTTTATTCCACTTCTTCGCCGGTTACGGAAGCGGATTACGAGCATAACGACACGGATCTCGATTTTAAAAACTATAACGGCACCTCCGGCGTAACGATCTCGAGCTTAAATCCGAGCACTACCTATTATTTCAATATTTGGGCTTACGATATCGTCGGCCATAAAGCCAGTTCGACCGTTACGACGGTAATCTTGGAAGCGGCCGTCTCGACCCCGGGCGCGATCTTTTACACGAAAAACGACCAGGCGATCTATTACCAGGTCTGGGACGGCGCCGGCTGGGGTGTTGAGCAGTCGAGCGGCAACCTGACCGCGGCCGGCGACAATATCAGGCATATCCGGACTATACGATCCGATGACGGCGGTAAGGTCGGAATTTTGTTTAAAACCTGGGACGGGACCAATCAGGAATGGTGGGGAGCGGTTTATCGGTTCGGCGCCGACGATTTCGTGAATTATGAGATTTTAGGAACGGCCGAGGCTGACGCTACTAATAACCAGATTATAACCGGCTGTTTAACTTCGCTCTCCGGCGGAGAATTCGTCGTGGTTCGGAACGATAATACTTCAGCCGGAGCGCGCGCTTTTTCCTGGAATCCGGCGGGCGGCTGGACAGACGAAGGCGTTATTCCGGGCACGACCGGTTCGGGCAAGATGGACGTCATGAACGGATGCGAGTTTGTCCGGCGGCCCGGCACCGATAACTACCTTCTTATGACCTTCGATAACCTGGCGGATGTAGGCAGTATGTATTATTATGGCGGCGCAACTTTCGATAATTCGAGCGGCGCCTGGACCGCCTGGGTCGAACACTCGGATGTCGAGGAGGATACGGCAAATTACGTCGGGCAAGCTTACTTTGATCCGTCTGATAATACCCGGGGCGCGCTCTATTATTCGGATAGCAATTCCGTTTTTTACGCTCTGGCAAAATATTTCAGCGTAACCGATACTACGATAAATTACGGCGGCGCAGTTTTAAGTCCCACGACGGGAACGGAGGACTGGAACGACGATTTCGTGCACGGCGAATTCGCGGTCAATCCCGGTTCGACAGGCATAGCTTATTTTATCGGCCGCGACATTACAGAAGAGCTGAACGTTTATAAAGTCGACTCTTCCAATCCGACGATCGCCTGGGCGACCAGCACGAACGGCGATAATATATCCGGCGGCAATCTTTTCGATGACGGCAACTATTCCCAAAAACCGTTCGCGATAAATTTTTACAAGAACGACAAAGGCGTCGCGGCCGGAGTTTATAATACGAGCCCGACGGCGCCCTTCTATAGCGTCATTAACGCGAGTACCAACGTTTTGAGCTCCGTATCCTCGATCGAAGGCGCTACAAACGACCTTTGGACCCGGATTCGGTTTTACGACGACCCGAACGAGGATGAGTTCCTGGCTGTCATCCAGAACAACAACGTCGATTATGCCGCCGTTTTCTGGGACAGCGGCAATGAGCGATTCTATAATTCCGGTTCCCAGGCCTGGGGCGTGCGCGCGGCCGGAACCGGCGCCGCCAGCTCCAATTTCGAATGCACTTCTTATGCCTACACAAAATATAATTCCGGACCGAACCAACCGACCGGTCTTTATCAGGCGACTTCGACCTTCCCGGCCGCCAACCAGTCCTGGATGGCGACATCAACGATTAAATTCACGGCCTCGGCCGCCGATTACGACACGAGCGAAATCATTACCTTGTATTTGCAGCTCGTTCCGACTAACGATACTTTCACAACCTCTACCGACGAATCGACCTTCAACGCCTGCGCGATCGGCACATCCTGGACCGCCTGCAATTCCAAGATCTGGACGATGGAGACGAGCGGCGCGGGCGATTACAGCTACACGCCTTATACCGCCACGGCCACGATAAGTTCGATCGCCTCCTCCACGACCGGCTATAAATGGCAGGTGATCGCCTGTGATGACGAGAGCGAATGTTCGATCTGGAAAGCCTATAACGCGACCACGCCGAATTTTTACGTCGATACCGAGGCTCCGTCCGCGCCCGGAGCCTTAAATCCGACGGCCAGGACAAGCTCTTCCGTAACCCTTAATTTCGGCGCGCAAACGGACGAACCGGCCGTAAGTTTCTCCCGCTACCGGATATTTTACGCGACCTCGACGCCGGTTTTCGAGATTTACGAATGGACCGACACTGACCTTAATTTCCGCAATTACAACGGCACGACCAATACGGTCGTAACCGGCCTGGCTTCGAATACGCTTTATTATTTCAATATCTGGGCTTACGACAAAGCCGGAAACTCGGCCAGCTCGACCATAGTTGCAACCACGACCAGTATGAACGCCAATCTCGTCCAGACCTCATTTATCCTCGAAAACGACGATGGGTCAACGGTAAACAATAATACGGCCGAAGTCGCTGCTTCAACTACCCTGACCGGCCTTAATATCGGCGAACGCCTGAACGCGCGCATCCAGGTCGAGAATAACGGCGGCGATATTTCTTCCGGCAAAACCTATAAGCTCCAGTTCGAAAATTATTCCGGCAATCCCGGCGTCTGGAACGACGTGGGCGCGGCCACATCCGTGAGTTTCGCTTTCGGTCTGTCCGGCGCCAACGGCGATGCGGTCGTGCCGGATAAAGCCTCGCCGAACGGCCTGACGCCGAAATACGGCACCTGGCACGAGAATACGAACACGACCGCCGCCTTTACCTTAAGTAACGGCGAATATACGGAATTCGTCTTCGCGGTTCATGTCGGCTACGCGGCCACGAGCACGACTTACCGCCTGCGGCTTTATAACGCGACCGATAATAAGCCGCTCGACAGCTATAATAATTATCCGATGTTTTCGACCGTAACCACGGAAACCAAACGTTATTCTAAGGGCTTCTACGCGAGTCTGCCCGCAACGGCCGCTGATCTCACTTATTTCCTTGATCCGGAAGGCTACGCCGACGTCCTAACGGACGATTCTAATTATGATCCGGCCACTTCCACGGCCCAGTATCCGATCTTCCTATTCGCGACTAAACATACGAATAACACGAATGCGGCCTCAAGTACCTGGAACGGCCAGTCGTCCGTGGCGCCGTCAGGGAGTAACGTCGTGCTACAGGTTTTCCGGGTAAGTACCGCCGCCTGGGTAACCGTGGATACTGAAACAGCAGCTGGCGCCAATACTGACTTCACTCTGACCGGAGCGGTAAATTCCTCCGTGTCCGATTATTATGCGGCCGGCGACTGGATCTATTGGCGCGTGTATCAGGTCTCGGGAAGCGAATCGCTCCGGACCGATCGTTACGTTGCCAATTTCGCTCCGCCCGCCGCTGATACGGCCCAGATCCATTACCGTTGGCGCCAGGATGACGGCTCCGAGACGACCGCCACCTGGCTCGAAGCCGAAGATACCGGCAGCGCGACTTTAGGGCCGCAGCTCGGCCGGGGCAGTTCCACCCGTATCCGTATCGCGGTTACCAATACCGGCGGGGGCACTGCTACCGATTATTATTACAGATTAGAATATGCTTCTTCGACCGACGGCTGCGCTACCGACCCGGCCTACTGGGCCGCGGTGCCGATCGCGGCCGGGAGCGACCATTTCGAAATGGCTCCGAGCGGCAATTTTTCTAATAATTTTCCTACCACTGCGCAAACTGCCAATACTGAAGGTTATACTTTTATAGCCGGAGAAATGATTAAAGATCCGCTTGCCCTTACTGGAGAGATAGATTTATCCGAAAACCAATATACCGAACTCGAATACATGATCCAGGTAACCAATAACGCGCCGGACGCGGCTACGTATTGCTTTCGGGTAACGAATAACGGCGCCGTACTTAATTCTTATGATATCTATCCGATAGTGACTTTATCCGGCAATACCAATAACGCCCCTCATTTCACGACCGATCCGGCCGACGGCGGTTCAAGCGCGGCCGACCCGACCGATTACGGCGATAATGTCGATTTTACCGCGGTTGCGGCCGATGACGACGGCGACAGCTATTACTTAGCGGTCTGCCGGACCGCGGCCGTTTCCCCGGGCCTTGACGGAGCGCCGAGCTGCCCCGGCGGAGCCTGGTGCGTCTCCGGCCAGACGGCGAGCAACGGGAACGCCTCCTGCAGCTATACGACCGCCACTACGACCGAAACGAACGCCTGGTACGCTTATGCCTGCGATAAAGTCCCGGGCTTCGGTATTGCCCGATGTTCGGCCGTATCCCAGGGCTCGGGAGATCCGGATGAAGATTCGCCCTTCATAATAAATAATCCGCCGGTATTCACCTCGGTCGTTACGACCGTAAATAACCAGGATCCGGGCGGGACTTTTTGGATAACCGCTTACGCGACCGATACGGACACGGCCGGCTCCGCCGATACTTTAAGGCTCCGCGTCTGCACGACCAATAACGGCGCTTTCGGCGGCTGTATCGACGGCGCTTACTGCTCGGAACTGGCTTCGAGTTCGCCGAATACTTCCTGCTCGTTCGCAACCTCTACTCCTGCGCCCGCCGGCAACTGGAATTATTACGCTTTCGTTTATGACAGCCACGGTCTGGCCGCCGCCGCCAATTCCCGTTCGGGTACCTACACGGTCAATAATACCGCTCCGACTATCGGCACTTTTTATCTTAACGACGGAGACGATATCCAGCTGAATTTAAAGGATGACGCCGATACCGTTATTTCGACCATCGGCGGGAGCATCCAGGATTTGAATGGCTGTACCGACCTGGATAGCGTGATCGGAACCATCTATATGTCCGAAGAGGAAAATACCTGCGATGACGACCCGAATAATTGCTATCAGATTCCCTATAATACCGGCATGACGACCACCTGCACGATCGCCTGCGACCCGACCGATCTGACCCGGGCTTCTACCACCTGCACGGCTGAATTTAAATATTTCGCGGTTCCGACCGATGATGTTTACGAGTCTAATCCCTGGAAGGATTATAATTGGCTTTCTTATATTCTATTGAACGATGGCGTCAATCTGGCGGCCTCCACCTCCCAGGGAGTGGAGCTCGGCACGAATTTAGCCTTAGACGTGGTCGAAAGTACGATCGATTTTGGTACTTGGGGCGCCGGTCAGAATACCGGCATGAATAATTCCACCACTACCGTGGAGAACGCCGGTAATTCTCCGATTGACGTTGAGGTTTACGGCACGACCATGTTCTCGAATCCGCCGGCCGGCTACGATATCGCCGTGAACCAGATAAAATTCAATAATGTAAACTTCAATTATGTGTTTGAAACAAACACCCTGGATACCGTCGCTAACCCTAAACCCATAGAGCTATTCGCCCCCCGGGCCACGACCACCGCCGGTTCTATGGACGACGTTTATTGGGGCATCGGCATTCCGTTTTTGGCCGTGCCGGCGAATTATATAGGCGAGAATACTTTTACCGTGTGGATTGACGAGGATGATTGGAATTAGCTTTGGCGTTAGGGCGTTAGGCTTTAGGCAATAGGGGTTAAGGCTTTAGGATTTTGGTTAATTTGATTTGGCGGAAATGGGGAGTTTGTGGTATAATAATTCAAGACACAAGGACACAAGATACAAGCTCCAAACAAATCTCAAACTTCAATAATCAAACAATTAAATTTGTTTAGTATTTGCAAAATTGTGATTTGGAATTTGTTTGTATCCTTGTATCTTGTATCCTTGATTATTTCATAAAATGTTGAAGTTAAATAAATTTTTTTACCTTAATATTCTCCTATTCTTCCTGGTCATGGCCGGCGTCTTCGGGGTCGGTTTTTTCGTGATGCATAAGACCAATGCTTTGTTCGCCGCGGAAGAAGAGACGGATTCTACGCCGCCGGCCATATATAATATTAATGTCGATAAAATAAGCGCCACTTCATCGGAAATAACCTGGGAAACCGATGAAGCGGCCGATTCTCTCGTGAATTACGGCCTGGATAAATCTTACGGCGTGGTCCGCGATCCCCGGGCCGATAAAACTGAACACGCTATTCTTCTCGATAACCTGGAGGCCGGGAAAACTTATTATTTTCGGGTAACCTCTTCCGACGCGGACGGAAACCAGAGCATATCGAACGATTTTAGTTTCCTTACCCCTAAAACAGAGAAAGAATTGATCTCCGAGGTTCCTTCCGAGAATATAATCGAAGCAGGAGAAGGGGGGTTGAAAGACTTGATTACGGAAGAGGGAGTAGGGGGATTATCACAGCGGGGAGAGGAGGTTCTATTGAAGCTTATTGAAAACATTACCAGCGAGGAAGTTTTGGAGGAAGTTAAGGAAAAAGTCGAAGAAAAAGCCGAAGACGTGCTTCTTCCGCCGACCATTATCCTGGATTACGCGGACGTGGAGGTGGGTACCGATTACGCGATTATTACCTGGGAGACCGACAAAGAGTCCAATACGATGGTAGCCCTCGCCGAAGACGATGATTATGACTCGGTATCCGAGAATCCGTATACATGGAAAGAAGGGGAGCCGGATGAGTTCGTACTTAAGCATCGAGTCGAAGTTACCGGTTTGACGCCGGCTACCACTTATCATTTTCAGGTTTCTTCGGAATCATCCCTGGGCCTTAAGGGCATTTCCGGCGATAAAACCTTTAAAACCAAGTCGATCCTGCCGGAAATTTACAATATCCAGATAATTAAGATCGAAGAGGAGTCGGCGACGATCAGGTGGGTAACGAACGTTCCCTGTTCATCGATCATAGAATATACCAACCTTAATTCCGGCGACACAAAATTAGAGGGTAATTCAAGTTTTTTGACGATTCATTCCATGAAGCTGACCAACCTGGTTTTCGATACTTATTATTCCGCCGTTATCAGGGTGGAAAGCGAAGAAGGGGAAAAGGCTGAAAGCGAACCCCTGACTTTCATCACGACCAAAGACGAATACCCGCCGATAATTTCAAAGGTAAAGACAGAGTCCACCCTTTATCCCGGGTCGGACAATAAAGTGCAGACGATCGCCAGCTGGGAAACCGATGAGCCTTCCAAATGCCAGTTGTTTTACCACCAGGGACTCGTTACGATAGACGAGCCGAGTAGTTTACCCCTGGAAAACGATCTCGCGGCCAGGCACGTCCAGGTGGTAACTAATTTTATACCCTCGACGGTATATAAATTTTGGATAATCTGCGCGGATGAAGCGGAAAATAAGGCCAAATCCGAGGATTTTACAATGTTAACCCCGTCCCAGGAAGAAAGCATCATCGATATCATCCTGAAGAATTTCGAAAGCTCCTTCGGATGGGTTAAGAAATTGAAGATCTAGGGATTGCCGATTGACGATTTTCGATTGGCGATTGACGACATAAACAGAGGTTTTATTTATGAATCAGGAAATACTAAAAAAAAGATTCAAGGATTTCGCCTTACGGATCATGAAATTAGTACGAGCATTACCGAAAACGATTGAAGGCAAAGCTGTTGGTAACCAGATATTCCGTTCCGGAACGTCCTCTGCGGCCAATTATCGCGCCGCTTGCCGCGCCAGATCAAAAAAAGATTTTATCGCTAAATTAGGCATAGTTGAAGAAGAGTTAGATGAAACTATGTTTTGGCTGGAAATGATTATGGAAAGTAATATGATGAAGCGCCAGCTTTTAACCCCGCTTTTTGACGAAGCTAATGAATTGCTGTCCATTACTATTAAGTCAAAAGTTACGGCCAGAAAGAATAATCAAAAATAAATACGAAATAAGATTGCATCAATCGGCAATCGAAAATCGTCAATCGGCAATCCATGGAACCTATTATAAAATTAAAAGACCTGGAAATTACCTATAATTTAGGGAAGGTCAACGAATATAAAGCCACCAAAGGGATGAATATGGAAATTTATCCGGGGGAATTCGTGGCTTTTTTCGGTCCGTCCGGCTGCGGCAAATCGACCGTTTTTTACAGTATTTTAGGAATTCTTGAGCCTTCCGACGGCCAGCTTTTAGTTAAAGGCCAGAATCCGTATTCATATTCACCGGAAGAGATGGTCCGGTTCCAGACCAAGACGATCGGTATAATATACCAGGCCTTTTATCTTATTAATTCGATCTCGGTCATCGATAACGTCGTTTTGCCGCAGATCTTCCACGGGGTTAATCCGCGCCGGCGGGAGGCCTGGGCCAGGCAGCTTTTAAAGCGTTTCGGCATGGAGGGTCAGGGAGAAAAATACCCCGATAACCTGTCCGGCGGCCAATCACAGAGAGTTTCCGTCGCCCGATCGATGGTTAATAATCCCGATATTCTTTTGGCGGATGAGCCTACCGGCAACCTGGACAGCGTTTCCACGAAACAGGTAATGACCTCTTTGGATGAGATCAATTCCGTGGATAAGAAAACGGTAATTATGATCACCCACAACGCCGCCCAATTAGCTTACTGTCACCGAGTGTTTTATATGAAGGACGGGCTCCTGGAACGGGTCGTGCCTAATCCTGATAAGAAGCAGATCGCTAAAATTGACAAGCAGAAGATATTGGTAACGGAAATGGACCAGTTGTCAAAGATATTCCCTTATAATTCGCCGACCGAACTTAAGGTAAAAAGCCTGGTCAACTACATGACCCAGGACCTTAATTTTCACCAGTTGCAAAGATTGGAAGAGCTCGTTAAATACGTGGTAGAAAGGAAAATGGACAAGAAGGAATTCCACCGTATCTTAAAACGGAATTATCCTGACGGAGGCATCGGTGTTTCGGAGGCGTTAGCCGAAACGATGGCCGACAAAGTCGATAAAGTGATCCGGCAGTCGGAGGATGCGCGCCGTTTTCGGCGCCGATTCCTGTCCAATAATTTTTTCGCCGAGGAACCGGAATTGATCTCGAGACTTACCAGATATATAGCAGAAGAGAACGAAGGGGAATTGGCGTTCGTGCAGAAAAAAAGGCTTAAGGAGCTTGTTTATAACCGGATCTCCGGTTTGATCTCCCGGGAAGAATTCAAACTTACCTTGCGCCGCTCCCTGGACGAGGGAGGGGTGGGAATAAGCAAAAACGCTTCCCGCAAACTGACGAATCATTTCGAGAAAATACTTATCCAGGGAAGCGAAGACCCGGGACACGGACATTAATTCAGGGCGTTAGGGTTATAGGCGTTAGGACGTTAGCTAACGCCTAAAGCCTAAAGCCTAAAAGCTAATCATATGATGCGAATTCAAGATACTCTTAAATTAGCGACCCGCATGTTTCGGACAAGGCCCGCCCGGACCTGGCTTACGATCGCCGGTATCGGCGTCGGCATCGCGGCGGTTGTTATTCTGGTAGGTTTGGGTTACGGTCTTCAGGGGCTACTCCTCGAAAAGATCGTTTTCGGGGAAGCGATGCTTAGTTTGAACGTGATAACGCCGCCTTCCCGCATTATAGTGATCAATAAAGACGAATTGGATAAATTTCAGCAACTCGAAAACGTTGAAGACGTATCCGCTTTGGCCAGTTTTACATCGCTTATTACCCAGGGCAATCTGACCAGTTCGATAATCTTAAACGGGGTCGAGACCGATTATTTCCGTTATGCCGGTGTTATTACTCAGGAGGGCGAATTATTCGACGAAGGGGAAAAGGATTACGCGGTGCTGTCGTCAGCGGTACTGAAATTATTCGAAATGGAAGCGGCCGACGTGATCGGCAAAACCATAAGTTTTAAAGTTTTCGTGCCATCGCTGGAGAACAGCGATATTCAGGAAATACCGATAAATAAAGAGTTCAAGGTCAAGGGCGTAATAGAAGACGAGGCTTCGCTCTTCGCTTACATACCCTTATCCGAGTTTTCTTCCCGTTTCGCCATTCCTTATTATGAAAAAGCCAGGGTCAAAGTAACCGGCAGGGAATTCCTGGACTCGGTGGAAGCGAAGATTCTTGAATCGGGATTCGTGGTAACCGCATTATCTAAAACCGTAGATCAGGCGAATAAGATCTTCCGCGGCGTCCAGGTAACCCTCGCGCTTTTCGGCGGCATCGCTTTGATCGTATCCGCTATCGGCATGTTCAATACGATGACGGTAACTTTGCTCGAACGCACCAAAGAGATAGGCATTATGCGCACGATCGGCGGTTCGCCTTTATCGATCAAGGTCATGTTTTTAACCGAATCGGTTTTGATGGGATTTTTAGGAGGAATGGTGGGGATCGGTATCGGCGTGGGCGGAGGACTATCCATTAATTTTTTGCTTAACTCAATCGCCACCAGGCTGGGCGGAACCTCTATGTCCCTTTTCCGTTTTCCGATGGGATTTTTGCTTTTTATCGCTGTTTTCTCCGCGATCATGGGTTATATTACGGGACTTTTTCCCTCAAAAAGAGCCGGTTCGCTTAATCCGCTGGATGCGATTAGATATAGTTAGTTGATGACAAAATATTGGATATTAGATATTGGATATTGTGATACAGTAAGAAAGCGCACAGCACAGTAGAAATGTTAATTCGATATACATCAAGCATAATTGGCGGAATTTAAGATTGTAGCATAATATCTAATATCCAATATCTAATTAATTTTAATTTATCCACAGCCCATATAGTAAATAAATATTTTTTAAATAAACAAATACAGTTTTTAAGGATAATATTTATAAAATTATCTAATATTAAACAATTCTATCATTTTAATATAATTTCGGCGATTTGTTTTTTTTCCGGAAAATGTGGTATAATAATACCAGCAGATTGTTGATGTTAATCGGCAATCAATATAATTAAAAAGATCCCCATGAGTAAAATAATAAAACATCATATCAAGAGATCATTGCCGTTATTTTTAATTTTTTCTCTGATCATAAGTTCGACGGTTTTTGGTCTCGTTTTTAATTTTGATTTTAGCGGTTTTTACAAATCGACCGATAATTCAACTTTCCGGCCGGAAGCGCAGGCCGCCGGCTCGGCCACGACCACCGTTGAAGTATTAAACGCTCCGCCGGCTTATGTAGTCAACGGCGAACCGAAAGAAGTTCCGGCCTCGACCTCTACCTCTCCGGTCAACGTCGGTGACGCGATCGGATTCGCGGCGACCGCCAGCGACCCGGAAAATAACCAGTATCGCCTGTTGATTTGTTCCGCCGGCGGTACGGCTCAGCCTGACGCGGCCAATCCGCAATGTCCGGTCGGCGCGACGCAGTTTTGCCGCTCCAACGCAACCAATTCCGGATCGGAAGCGACCTGCACCTATAACGTAGTCGATCCGATTCCTACGGCCGAAACCGATGAGTGGTACGCTTTCGTCTGCGATACTCATGCCAGTCAGGCTTACTGCTCGGAAACCGCCAGTCAGGGCGCGGCACCGGGTAATTACGCGTCTTCCTCTCCGTTTTACATAAACCATGCGCCGTTTTTTACCGGGTTAATAACTTCGGATAACTATAAAGATCCGGGCGGAACTTTCACGGTCCGCGCCACTACTACCGATCTTGACGCTTTAGGCGGAGCTGACGGCGCTTATCTTTATGTCTGTTCTTCCAACAGCTTCTCCACCACTACCGGTTGCGGAGCCGAGACATGGTGCACTGGCGCGGCTACCTCTTCGACTTACATCGAATGTTCGTTCGCTTCGAGTACAGCCCCCCTTAACTGGGTAACGCCGGACGGAACCTTTAATTATTGGGGATTTGTCATGGATAGCCATTATTTTGAAGCGACTTCGACCCCTCTGACCAGCAGTTATACGGTTAATAATGTAGCGCCGACGGTCTCCAGCGTATCATTGAACGATGATGCTCTTATTACACTTTCATTAAAAGATGCCGCGGAAGTGGAGGTAACCGCCTCCGGCACTATTGCGGACTTGAACGGCTGCTGGGATATTACTTCTGCGACCGCTACGATCTATTGGTCGGGTATCGGCACGACATCGATCGGTTGCGCGGCCGATGACGATAACTGCTACCCCATAGGTACGACAGCCTGCACTTATAACGGCGGCTGCAGCGGCATGGATGATACCAGTTGGTATGTATGCACCACTACTTTAGCCTTCCACGCCATTCCCTCTACTTCGGACAATTCTAACCCTTACGGCTGGACCGTCTGGATGGCCGGACTGGCTGGTTTCGATGAGAGCGCTTTCGGTTATAATACGAACGATGCCGGTTCTGCGCCGGACGTCGATCAGTCGGAAGGTTTGGACGTACAGGAACCGGAAATCCAATACGGTCAGATTCGGGGTGGACAGAATACGGGCTGGGATAATGCCACGACCACGGTCGAGAATTTCGGCAACGTGCCGATGGATACGAATTTAGTTTTAGATGATATGGTTAAGACGGATTTATTAGATTATATTGAGGCTATTAACCAGGAATTCGGTACCACCACCTTCGCTTACGGAGCCGGCACTTATTCTATTGCATCGACCAGCGATCAGGATGTATTTGTGGATATAATAAAGCCTACTACTGGCAATCTGGATATTATGGACGAGATATACTGGGGAATCGGTATACCGGGCGGTACCACTTCAGGTAATTACGAAGGTAGAAACTATTTTTCCGTGGTAGTTGATCCGACTCAGTGGTAAAAAATAAAAATATTTATCTAAAAGCATCCCAAAAGTTTAGAAGGGGTGCTTTTTTTATTCGGATGATACAAAATTAGATTTGCTGTCTTGACTTGAAATTTACTTGAAAATATTGTATACTTAAAGTATATCTGGTAATCTATCCACAAAACAATCACAGATATTTTTTGTGTTAAAAAAGAGTAATATTAAGATAATTGTTAAATAAAGGATAAATTAATTAAATTATTGCTTTTAAAGAAAAACTAAAATCATTAATTTTAGTGTTTTTAGTATAAAAACAAGGCAAAATTGTGAGAAGAGCCGGTATAGTCAGCCTTATTTTATTCTTGTTTATGGCCTGGACAACCCCTGTCCTGGCTGGTTTTGGTATTTCCCCTCCTAATGTCCGTACCAGCAAACCGGTATTCGCCGGTTCTCATTTCGAACAGAAGATCACTCTCCTGCGTTCCTCCGCGGAAGAGGTTTTAACCGCAAAGATCGCGGTTAACGCGCCGGAGATCGAGGATTGGATCAAGATCGACCAGGGGTTCGAATTCGACCTTCCCAAGGGCAATACCCGCGTGCCCATGATCGTTATCGTGGACATACCCAAAGACGCCGAGATCGGCGAATATAAAGGCTATATGAACGTTAAGGTTGTACCTAAGGAAAGTACCGGCGGCGGCGGCGTAGCTATCGCTTTGGGCGCGCGGATCGAGATCGATATTACCGTGACCGATGAACCGTTTCTGGAATTTCTGGTCCGTAAGGTGGAGATCCCGGATTTCAAAACATTGGGAAAACCCTGGAGTTGGAAAATATTCGCGCGACTTTTCGATCGGCTATTTTATCACATAAACGTGCCGATGAAGATCGAAAATACGGGCAATATCAAAGTGGCGCCGACCAAGGTTGTCTTGGACGTTTATGACCGGCTAGAGAAAGAGATGATCGAAACCTATACGGACGAGTCCATAAAAAAGGTCCCGCCCTTTTCTACCGAAACCGTTAGCGCGTCCTTTGCCACGAAGCTGCCTCCCGGCGGCTACTGGGGGCAGGTAAAGATATATAAGGACAACGAGATCATCCGCAAGGACAAGCTTTTATTCCAGATCGCTCCTTACGCGGGCGAGGGCTGGGATACCGGTCCCGGCGCCTGGGCCTGGGTAACGCTGGGAACGATCGTTTTAATATTGCTGATCATTGTTTTCGTGTTGATAAAAATTAAAATTTGGCGAAATTTATTCAGGATATTGTTTATTTTATCCTGGCCGGCGCGATTCGTCTGGCTGAAAATAAAACAAGCCGCCGCCGCCCTGAAGCTTAAATTCTGGCAGTGGATGCATAAAAAGTCGGCCCAGTACCAGGGTGTCGATATCCAAACACCGGCAGAAAACCCAAAAACCACCGCTGTCGCTCCCAGGTCAAAACGACGGCAGGATGTCGTTAATTTAAAAGATGACAAATAGCTTTTAGGTTTTAGCTTATAGCTTTTAGGCTCAACTAACAGCTATAAGCTAACAGCTATAAGCTCAAATCTAAATGTCCCCATGCTTGTTCAAATCAGTTATTTTTATATTTTTTGCCATGGCGATTTTCTCGCCGGGTTTTTTGTTGCCTGAAAAAGTGTCCGCTGCCGGTTCTTTGCCCACCTATATTGAAGTGCAGCTGTCTTGCGGCGATGGTTACGCCGAGATCATGAGCGGGGAAGCCTGCGATCCGGGCACGCCGCCCGATATTCCGGAAGACCTGGGAACGACTACCTGCGCCAGTTTTAACGACGTTTTCGGAAATCCGTTCGTAAGCGGAAATCTTGATTGCCTGTCGGATTGTACCGCTTTCGATTCCGACATGTGCTATTCTTGCGGCAACGGAGCGAAGGAGGTGGCGGAAGAATGCGATGGCTCTGATTTCGCGGGAAAAACCTGCATTACCCTGGGATATCAGAGCGGAGCTCTGGTTTGCAGTCTTGATTGCCGGGTAAGCACCGCCGGCTGCGTGCCAATGGAAACGCAGCCCGGAACCCCCGGCGGCGGCAGCCACGGCGGCGGTTCCGGCAGTGCTTCGGGTTTTCTCCCCGGTTCTAATACGGAGTCGGTCACTAAGGTCATAGCGCAGGGCAAATCATATCCGCATGCCGACGTGCACATACTGGTCGACGGAGTGGTTACCGGAATCGTAAAGACCGACGCTTTGGCTAATTTTTATTTTGAAACCGTTGACATAAAGCCCGGAGTCGCCGGTTTCGGATTCTGGTCGACCGACTTAAACGGCCTTAAGTCGACGCTTCTTACCTTGACCTTCCGCGTCATCTCCGGGGCCGTAACCACTATTTCCGGCGTTTATATCGCTCCGACCATCGATATCGACAAACAGTCGGTAAGACAGGGCGAGCCCATAAAAATATTCGGCCAGACAGTTCCCTCGACCGAAGTGCATGTTCATATCAATTCGGAAAAGGAATTCATAGAAAAAATAAGCAGCGCGGAAACCGGCAGCTGGGAATTATCTTTCGATACGGCGCCCCTGGAAGAGGATCTGCATACCGCCAAAGCCTTATTCCAGGTAGCGACGGAAGGGAATATCGTGAACAGCGGTTTTTCCCGGTCGGTCAGCTTCTATGTCGGTAAGACCGGCGGCGAAGTACCTTGTCCGGAAGCCGATCTAAATCATGACGGCCGGGTGAATCTGACCGACTTTTCCATTCTTTTATATTGGTGGGGAACCGATAACGCTTGCGCCGACCAAAACCAGAACGGCGTTGTCGATCTGGTGGATTTCAGTATCATGATGTATTATTGGACCGGTTAGGCTTTAGCTTTTAGGCACTAGGCTTTAGCATTCACGTCTAACAACCTCAATCCTAAAGCCTAACGCCTAAAGCCTAAAAAACTAAATTTATGTTCAAAAAAATCACAATACTTTCGATCTTGTTACTTCTGCCCGTTTGCGCTAACGCCGCCGTGCTTTATTTAGATCCTGCCCAAGGCGAATACGGTCCGGGAGACAGTTTTACCGCCGACATAAAGATCGACGTGGACGGCGAATGCGTGAATACAGTCGAGGCTTTTATAGGTTTTCCGAGCGATTATCTTAATATCATCGATTTCCTGATCGGGGAATCGATCCTTAATCTGTGGGTGGAAAAGCCGGATAGAGCCGGTTTGAAAGAAGTCAATCAAAAAGGCGAATTGCATTTTTCCGGCGGGATCCCGGGCGGATACTGCGGCAAGATCCCTGGCGATCCGGGAGAAAGCAATATTCTCGGCCGGATAGTATTCCAGGTGCCAGGCATGATCATAAGCGACATCGATCGGGATTCCCTTAGCGTCGATTTTTCCGCCGCTTCCCGCGTACTCCTTCATGACGGGCTCGGGACTGCCGATGTTCTCACGACCAGGGGGGCGGTTTATAAATTTTCCGGCGCGTCCACTGATCCCGACGAAAGCTGGAGAGAGGATATAAAAAGCGACACGATATCGCCCTTGCCTTTCGTGATCGAACTAAGGAGCGACCCGGGTATTTTTGACGGACGGTATTATATAATATTTTCGACGACCGACAAGGAAACCGGCATGGATCACTTTGAAGTTTTAGAAATTACTCCGGAAGAACTCTCCGGCATCACGGATAAGCCCGGTCTTTATGAGAGATTGTTCATGGAGCCGAAAACGCCGTCCGCCTGGAAAAGAGCTAAAACTCCATATTTGTTAGAGGATCAGAGCCTCCTTTCCGTGATCAGGGTAAAAGCGGTCGATAAAGCCGGCAATGAAAGAATAGAGGAATACGTTCCGCCGGAATCAATGCGGGTATCGGTATCAAGGCGAAGCCCTGGGGAGATCGTGTTCTGGGTATCGCTTGCGATCGCCGCTTTAACGGTTATATTCATCGTGATCATCCTCGTTATCAAGATCATAAAAAAGATAAAAAAATCCAAAAATTATGAGAAAAATAAGCCTTAGCCTTATTCTGATTCCGATAATTTTCTTATCGGGCCTTTTGCCTATCCAGCCGGTCAGAGCGGCCGGAGCTTCCCTGTATTTAGCGCCCGGGAGCGGCACTTACGTGATCGGCGGAAAATTCTCCGTAGCCGTAAAGGTCAATACCGGCGGAGCGGTAATCAACGCGGCCGAGGGTACGATCAGTTTTGACAAGAATCTTCTGGAGGTGGCGGGGGTTTCAAAAGGCGGATCGGTATTCAGCCTTTGGACAACGGAGCCGACTTTTTCTAATACCGCCGGCACAATAAGTTTCGGCGGGGGCGTGCCGCGGCCGGGATATAACGGGGCGGCCGGCGGAGTTTGTACGATCACCTTTAAAGCCAAAAAGGCCGGAGCGGCCCAGGTCAGGTTTACGGCCGGGGCGGTTTTAGCCAATGACGGCAAGGGTACGAATATCCTTGCCAGCATGGGAAGCGGCTCTTATACCGTTTCTCCCCAGGTAACTCCTCCGGAAACTTCGAAGCCGGAAACGGAAAGACCCAAACCGACGGAAACCGTTCCGGAAACCCCCAAAGAAACCGATTACAACAAGCCGGATATCACTTCTCCGACGCATGCGGACCAGAACCGATGGTATAACGTAACGACCGCCAAATTCGAATGGCCTTTACCCGATAACATAACCCAGGTCAGCGTCAGCTTGAATAATTTACCCGTAAGCGATCCGGGTAATAAGCTCGACGGCCGCTTGGCGAATAAGGAAATTTCCGATATCGCACATGGGGTGTCGTATCTGCATGTAAAATTCTTTGATAATAAAAAATGGGGCACGATTGCGCATTATCGGATAATGGTCGACACGAAACCTCCCAAGCCTTTTGAGGCCGTGATCAAGGAAATCGGAGTGGGCGAATGGCCGGAGATACTATTCGAAACCACCGATGAAGATTCGGGTTTGGAAAAATACGAGATTTTTATCGGCAGCCTTGAAAAGCAGGCTTTTGAAACCGCTCCGGATAAAAAATCCGTCAGATTGGAAAATCTAAGCGTCGGCGAGCACCTGGCTATGGTCAGGGCGCTCGATAAGGCAGGCAATTACCAGGTAGCCGCGATCGATTTTATGATTGCTCCGATTCCCGCGCCGATCATAACCAACTACACGGAAGAAATAAGGCCTTCGGGAGAATTCTTTATCAGCGGTACGGCCATCGAAAATACTTCCGTCGAAGTTTTTATCCAGAAAGATAACGATATAATAAAGGGAACCGCGCAATCCGATCCGAACGGCTCCTGGTTCTACGCTTATGACAAAGGCCTGGGAAAAGGACGGCACATGGCTTGGGCGGAAGCGATCAATAAGAACGGACTCCGGAGCGAACCGAGCTCTAAAGCGAGCTTCCTCGTTTCGCCGCCCGTATTCACGACCATCGGTAATTTCGTACTGAACTATTTCGTGGTATTCGTCAGCCTTGTCTTCATGATCGTTGTCATCATCGCGCTGATATTCCTGATCGTATTCTTCGTCAGGCGGAAGTTAAAGAAAGAAACCGTGGAAGCGGAAGTAGTTCTGCATAATAACCTTAAGGATCTGCGAAAGATGATCGAAGAAGAATTGACGGCTCTGGAAAAACACAAAGGCAAGGCCGGATTCAAGGAAGAGGAGATAAAAACCGAGAAAAAGATCGAAGACAGGATAGCGCAGATAGAGAAAAAGATCCTGAAGGAGATGAAAGACGTGGAGGATATATTGAAATAGGATACGGAAAAAATAAAAAATCGTAGGGGCGGATGATCATCCGCCCCTATGTTTGTATGTTGCAAAAATAGGTAAAATAGGTTAAAATAAAAGCATTAAAATAATAAATCATTAAATAATTAAATATGGCAAAAATCATTACTGATAAAGATAAAATCGAAGAAGTATTGTCGCGGGGAGTGGAGAAAATTTATCCGGACGCCACGGAATTCAGAAAATTGTTATTGTCCGGTAAACGCATTCGGTTGTATTGCGGCTATGATCCGACCGCCCCATCGCTCCATATCGGCAACGCCATCACGATCAATAAGCTCGCCCAATTCCAGGCCTTGGGCCATGAAGTTGTTTTTTTAGTCGGTTCGTTTACGGCTATGATCGGCGATCCGACCGATAAGCTGTCGGTACGCAAGAAGATGACCCGGGAAGAAGTTAAAAATAACGCCAGGTCTTATAAAAAACAGGCTTCGGCTTATCTGGCATTTAACGGCGGCAACGCGGCCGAGATAAAGAAAAACAGCGATTGGCACGATAAATTGTCTTTTAAGGACCTGATAGAATTATCTTCACATTTTACGGTTCAGCAGCTGATCCAGCGCGATATGTTTCAGAAGCGGATGAAAGAAGAAAAGCCGATTTATTTTCATGAATTTTTATATCCCCTGGCTCAGGCATACGACAGCGTAAAAATGGACGTCGATCTGGAGATCGGCGGCAACGACCAGATGTTCAATATGATGTGCGGCCGAGACCTGATGAAAGCCTTGAATATGAAAGATAAATTCGTGATGACGCTTAAGATTCTTGCGGATGAAAAAGGCAATAAGATGGGCAAGAGCGAAGGCAACGCCGTATTTTTGGACACTGATCCGAAAAATATGTACGGCATAATCATGAGCTGGCCCGACGGTTTTATCGCTCCCGCCTTTGAGCTGGCGACGAAACTGCCGATAAGTGAAGTGATAGAAATAAAAAAACAGCTTGAATCCGGCGTTAATCCGCGTGATCTCAAAATGAAACTGGCGCGCGAGATCACCGGCATCGTTCATGGCGTTAAGGCTGCCGCTCTGGCCGAGGAATATTTTGTGAAAACGATACAGAAAAAAGAAGCGCCGGAGGAAATCCCGGAAGTGAAATTGGAAATTGGAAATTGGAAATTGGCGGATTTGTTATGCGAGGTTAAATTGGTTGCTAGCAAGGGAGAGGCGAGGAGATTGATTGAGCAGAACGGAATCAAGGCGGATGGAGCGGCTATTAGCGATATTAACGCGGAGATAAAAATCACTAAAAGGGGAATATTATTACAGAGGGGCAAGCGGCAGTTTATTAAAGTTGTTTTGAAATAAAAAAATACATGTACTCGCTGGAAAAAATAAAAATTGAAATCGCCGGGGAGATAAATCGGATGATCGGGAAAGACCTGGTTCAGGCATCCGACCTGGTTTATCCGCCCGATGCCGGCATGGGGGACTTGAGCCTGCCTTGCTTTAATCCGGCCAGGGAGCTTAAAAAAAGTCCGGTCGAAACCGCCAAGAAACTAGGGTCGGAATTTCCGAAAATAGATTCCGTGGCCACCGTAAGCGTCGCCGGTCCGTATCTTAATTTCAAACTCGATAAAATCTATTTTTCCAAAATAATCGTAACGGAGATAAATAAGCTAAAGGACAAGTACGGCAATAACGACACCGGAAAAGGCAGACGGGTGATGATCGAATATTCCAACGCCAATACCCACAAGGAATATCATATCGGACATTTGCGCAACCTTTGCTTTGGTGATGCGGTTCAGCGGATACTGGCCGCGAACGGCTATAAAAGCCTGCCGGTTTCTTATATTAACGATTTCGGAATCCACGCGGCCAAAACGATCTGGTGGACATTCCACCCGGATAATAAATACGCCAAAGCGGTTTTGGCTGACCTTGAGCCGGAAAAACGGGGAGCATTTTTAGGCGAGATGTATGCGGCTTCCTGTCAGAGGGAAAAAGAAGATAAACTGGCCAAGCAGATGATCGAGCTGGTCATGAAAAAGATCGAGAGCCGCCAGGGAGAAGAATATGAGTTGTGGAAAAAAACCAGAGAGTGGACGATAGAGCAGTTCGACCGCATATACAAGGAATTAGGGATAAAATTCGTTCATATTTTTTATGAAAGTGAATATATCGACCAGGGACGAGCGGAAGTAAATGCCATGATAAAAAGCGGGCTTCTTAGCGTCAGTCAGGGAGCGGTAATCGCCGATCTTGAAAAATACAAGCTGGGAGTACTTATGTTTCTCCGGTCGGACGGCACGGCTTTATATCCGGTGGCGGACCTGGCCTTAGCCAGAACAAAGGTCAATAATTATGATCTAGACAGGTCTGTTTACGTTACTGATACGCGGCAAAGTCTTCACTTTAAGCAGCTGTTCAAAGTGCTTGAACTTTCCGGGCTTAAAGCCGAGATGATCAACCTGGGATACGAGTTCGTGAAATTACCCGGCGGCATGATGTCGTCGCGTTCCGGCAACGTCATTACCTACGAAGATCTGCGCGGGGAGCTCATGAAAAAAGCCATTCGCGAAACCGGGCAAAGACACGATGACTGGAGTGCCGTTAAGATAGAAACCGTCGCGGCGGCAATCACCATGGGCGCTTTGAAATTCGAGATGATCAAGGTGGGCGCGGACCAAGTAATTACATACGACATCGATAAAGCCTTGAAATTCGAAGGTTTTACCGCGGCTTATCTGCAATACGCTTACGCGCGGATCAGAAGTATCATCCGGAAAGCGAATGATGATTCCGCGGAACCGTCGGTTAATACCGGCAACGATAAAGCCGATACGGAAAACGACAAGGAGCATGAATTGATCATGACGCTTTCTAAATATACGGAAGCGGTAAAAATGGCGGGAGAAGAATATGACCCGTCGGAGATCGCCAAATATCTTTTCGGGCTGGCGCAGATATTCAATGATTATTATCACGCCGTGCCAGTGCTTAAAACCGACAAGGCCACGAGAAAAGCGAGGTTGAAACTCTGCGAGGCCGTAAGTTCGGTCATAAAAAACGGTTTAGGTTTATTGGGGATCGGAGTGGTTGAGGAAATGTGATTTTTATTGCTTAGGGCTTAAATACTAATAATATACGCGTATGAAAAAAATCATTATTTTAACATTGGCTCTTTCTTTTTGCCTGGCCGGTACGGGTTGCGCCAAGAAAAAGCAGCCGGAAGCGGCGTTGCCGGAAAATAAAAATCAGAGCGGTTTGACCGTTATCGCGGATGACACCTTGACCGGCTGGCTCAAGCGCGGCCGAAGCGTAGAGTGTTCCCTCTCTTCCCCTGAGGGAGAGATAAAGATCAGCGCCAAGAACGACAAAATCAGGATAGATGGCATCACGTACGCCCCGATGGACGCGCCCAACGAGCCGGTTAAAAACGGAGTATCTCTTACGGATGGCGACATGACGTATATGTGGGGCGGCGGCAAAGGCACCAAGTTCAGTTTGAAAAAAATGCAAGAACTGTCCGGAGAACTGGACGGGATCCAGGAGCAAAGATCATGGGAGGATACGGCGTCGGAATGGGAAAGCGCCGGTTTAGGTTATAACTGCCGGGAAGCCGATCTGTCTGACGGCCTGTTTACCCCGCCGGCCGATGTTGTTTTCCAGGATCTGAACGAATTTATGGAAGGACTAGCCAATATAAGCAAGGAGCTGGAGAAAGCTATGGGAAACGGCCAATTCGACATGGAAACGCCGGCTATAGAAGGGTTGGAATAAATTAATCATTCGATATATGCGAAAAGCCGCTCATAACGAGCGGTTTTTTTATTGACAACTTTATTGACTTTTATCGCGGTTAATGTTAAATTAATATCTTATAAAAAATTTGTTCATTGAAAATTGTATTTAATATAACAATAAAAAGGAGCTAGCAATGAAAGAGATCCTGTTTATCGGCCGGGGCGGACAAGGGTTAGTATCGGCCGCCTCTATTTTAGCCCAGGCTTATTTAGCGGCTAACCGGCACGTATTGGCTTTTCCGAAATTCGGCGTGGAAAGAAGGGGCGCTATCATTGAGGCGTTTTTCCGTTTTAACGATAAGAAGATCGGCGATCGTTTCGCCATCCAACGTCCGGATCTTATTGTTTTTTCGGACGATATGATCCTAAGATCGGATAATCGCCGTCTGGATGGATTAAGCGAGGGCGGCGTTATTGTTATAAATTCAGCCCGGCCGCCGAAAGACTTCGCTTGGCTGCGCGAACGCGTAAAACACCTGAAGTCATTCAGGGCCGTTACGGTTGATGCCACTAAAATCGCGCTTGATTGCGGCATCGGCAGCCGGATGAACCCGATCACCAATACGGCCATTGTCGGCGCGCTTGCCCGGATGCTTGATTTTTCCCTGGAGATAATCGTAGAGGTCATCAATAAGTCGGTACCCAATCCGGAAGCTAACGCCAGAGCGGCGCGGCAGGCTTTCGAGGCTTTGGAAATAATACCTTTTATCAGCCGCGAGATAAGCGCCGTTAAAAAAAGTTTCGGGCCTGAAAACCCTGATCATGAGGACTATATCGTGTCCGTCACTACGCATGATATGACCGGCAACAAGACTGGAGATTGGCGAATGGGTTTTAAACCCGCGTTTGATCAGGAATTGTGCAACCACTGCGGTTTATGCCGTGAATTTTGTCCGGACAGCGCTATCGGCGATGAGGCCGGCGGCAAGCTCCTGATCAATTATGATTATTGCAAGGGTTGCGGGATCTGCGCCCGGATGTGCCCGAAGAAAGCAATCTCCATGCAGGCGGAGGGTAGTGAAATTACGAACCAGGAGGCTGGCGATGAAAAATAATAATCTACGTTTACTCTCCGGCAACCAGGCGGCGGCGGAAGCGATTAGGCTTTGCCGGCCGAAAGTGGTTTCCGCTTATCCGATCACGCCCCAGACGACCGTCGTTGAAGCATTGGCGGAAATGCATGCCCAGGGAAAATTGCCCGGTAAGTTTTTAACGGTTGATTCCGAATCTTCGGCTATGGCGAGCTGCTTCGGCGCGAGCCTGGCCGGATCCCGGACGGCGACCGCCACTTCTTCGCAGGGCCTTCTTTTTATGGCCGAAAACGTTTATTGGGCCGCGAGTTCCCGCTGTCCGATCATTATGGTCAACGTGGATCGGGCTCTTTGTCATCCCTGGGGGCTCTGGAGCGACACCTGTGCCAGTATGGCTTTAAAGGATTACGGCTGGCTTATGTTCTATTGCGAAGACGCCCAGGATATCATGGACACGACGATCATCGCCTACCGGCTGGCCGAAGAACTGCTTCTGCCGGTCATGATCTCCTATGACGGCTTCCGGTGTTCGCACGCCTATGAAGGCGTTTATGTGCCGACGCAGTCAGAGGTGGATGCTTTCTTGCCGCCCTTTAAGCCTCGCTTTAAGATGGATCCTGCCACGCCTTATTCTTTCGGGAATTTAGCCCAGCCGGACCATTACGCCAAGTTGCGCTACCGCCAGCATCGCGCGATCTTACGCGCGCCGGCCCTGGTCCGCAAATTTTCCGGGGAATTCGGCCGGATTGTCGGGCGCAGCCGGAAGATGATCCTGGAGGAAGGCGGAGCCAGTTACGCCAATACAGTCGTGCTGGCGGCCGGCTCCAAGGCCAGCGTGATCAGAAACGTGATCGGGGAACGGACGGACGTCGGGCTCGTAAAACTTAAGATGTTCAGGCCCTGGCCGGAAGAAGAGCTGCTTGAATCCCTGGAACTGGCCGATCGGATCATAGTGATCGACGATAATATTTCCTGCGGACAGGGAGGTCATATCTGGCGCGAACTGCGCGCTTCCCTTTTCGGCCGACGCGGTCATATCCCCCCGGATGTCCTGGGTTATGTTTACGGCTTGAACGGTCAGGATTTTACCCCGGACGCGATCGAAAGCATTATCAGGGATGCCGGCAAGAGAAAAAACGACAATAAGCCTGTTTTGTGGGGCGAAGAAAAGATCAGCGTCAGACGGCGGCGGGAAAAAACCCCGGTTCAGGTCGGATCCAACCGCACGGGCCTGCCGTCCGATATCGGCTTGGGGCCGGGGCATACCGCTTGCGCCGGTTGCGGCGCGGCCATTGCCATGAAGCAGGCGCTTAAGGGCCTGGGGGGCGATACAGCCATGGTCATCCCGGCCTGCTGCTGGACGATCCTTCAGGGAGCGGGCGGCGGGTCCAGTATGCCGCACATACCCGTCCTCCATACCGCCTTCGGTTCCGCGGCCGCTACGGCCTGTGGCCTCAAATCCGGGCTGGAGGAAGAGGGGAAGGATACGGCGGTAGCGGTCTGGGGCGGAGACGGCTCGACTTACGATATCGGCCTGGGCGGAATATCGGGCGCTGCGGAACGGAACGATAATATCGTCTATATCTGTTACAATAATCAAGCCTACATGAATACCGGCATTCAAAGAAGTTCGGCCACGCCCAAGGGCGTGGTTACGACCACCACTCCCGCGGGCGCGCTTAAGACCGGTCCGGCCAAACGGATGCCCTTTGTTATGGTGGAACACAAGGTTCCCTACGTGGCCACCGCTTCTTTGTTCTATTTTAAGGACTTGCAGCGCAAAGTGAAAAAAGCCCGGGAAACGAAAGGTTTTTCTTACATTGAGATCCTGGTGCCTTGTACGGCCGGCTGGAAGTTTCCTTCCGATATGACGGTAGAGCTGTCGCGTCTGGCGGTCCAAACCGGTTTTTATCCGCTTTTTGAGATCGAGAACGGGGTACTAAGTATCAATAAGCCGAGTCCGGGTAAAGAACTTCTGCCGATCGAAGATTATATCAAAGGCCAGGGGCGCTATAAGGACCTTTTAAAAAGCGCTGAACTTTTGGCTGCCATCCAGGCGGAAGTGAACGCGGACTGGGAAATTTTAAAAAAGATGAACCAAAAATCATAGAAAAAAATAAAAAAACAATCCCGAAACTTCGGGATTTTTTATTGCCCTTACCCCGACCTTTCTCCCTCGCCTGGCGGCGGCGAGGGAGAGGGAGGTCTTGAAACATTTTTTTAATTTAAAAAATATATAAAATATGGTATGATTCCAGTGTAAGATTTATTATATGTACCAGAAGATCAGAAAATTTTTTACTAGATATGAACGTTATTTTTCTCCGCTCATGCTTTTATTCGGTTTTGTTTTCGATAACCTGACCTTAAGGCGGGTAGATTTTTGGGCTGAAAATCTAGTGATCATTATTTATCTCGGTTTGGCGCTCATAAGCATTATCCTCATAAACATCCACGCTTCCGGCCGGCTTCGGCACAGATTTTTCGCCAAAACCACCATCTGGCTGTCATTGCTTTTGCAATTCGTTTTCGGCGGCCTTTGGAGCGCTTTTTTTATTTTTTATTTCCGCGGCGCTTCACTCGCTTTAAGCTGGCCCTTTCTCCTTATGCTTTTGGCGCTTCTTATCGGCAATGAAACTTTCCGCGAACGATATTCTCGGTTAGTGTTCCAGCTAAGCATATTCTTTACGGCTTTATTCTCTTATTCTATTTTTGCCATACCATTGCTTTTTAAAAAGATCGGCCCGGATATGTTCGTACTGAGCGGATTGGCGAGTCTGGCGATATTCGCGGCGGCCGCCATCCTGGCTTTCCGCCTGATTCCGGAGCGTTTCCGGAAGAGCCGCCTCCCCCTGGTTTTTTCCATCACGAGCATTTATCTGATTTTTAATTTTTTCTATTTTTTCAATCTCATTCCCCCCCTTCCCTTGTCGCTTAACGAAATCGGAATTTACCATTCGCTCCGCTCTGCCGGCGGAAAATATACGGTAAGCTACGAGCCGGCTCCTTGGTACAGGTTTTGGGCGGACACGAGCCCGATATTCCATTGGCGGCCCGGAGCGCCTGTTTATTGCTTGAGCACAATTTTTGCGCCAGCGGATTTTTCCCTGGGGATAAAGCACCGTTGGTCGCATTACGATGAAAACGTTAAAGTCTGGACAGTCAAAGATGAGCTTAGTTTTCCGCTTACCGGCGGTCGCGCCGGCGGTTACCGCGGCTATTCTCTCAAATACGGTGTAGAACCGGGCCGGTGGCGGATCGACGTTTTAACCGATACGGACCGGGCCCTCGGGCGTATCAATTTTCAGATCGTGGAAACAGAGGACAAGTTAGAGTTTAAAAGCGAAATCAAATAAGGACGTTTCTTCTTTCTGTTTAAAGATTTTTTAATGACATAGTATTTTTTACTATGTTTTTTGTTCGTTTTTTAGCTTGACAAATGGCTTGTTTTAGTATATAGTATAAAATCAGCACAAAATAGTTCTTTTTATATCTAATATTAAAGGTTTGCCACAGCGGAAAGAGGTTTTTTTCTGACTTTTTTCCGCTGTGGCCAAGCCGTCGGGGTTTAGCCTTGAGGCGTTTTATGAACTTTCATTGGTAAGGCGGGCGGTCAGCCCGCTATACAACATCTATAAGGAGGATGTAATGAAAGAGAACAACTTGGTTATTACTCCCGGTCAGATGTCTGAATTTTGGAGGCAGGTAAATATCCGCCAGATCGGCCGGGATTATTTCCAGGATTTTCTGGATCACAGATTGTTCAGAAGCAATCCATTTCTCCGGCGCATTTCCGATAAACCGCTTAACATCAAAGCTACAGAAGGCAAGAGAATCATCGCGGAAGCGAAGGATATATTTCCCGGTGGAACCGACAGCGATTTCAGGCGTTATGGAGCGGACGAAGCCGGGTCGGCGAAGAGTGAAACGCCAGTCGTCGTTTATGAGGTGATAAGAGACGGTAAACATCGGCAATTTTTCGGTTCAATCGGCGATATTGAAGAGCTCTGCTTCACGCAGGACCAGATTATATGTTTCGTGGAGACGCATCGTGAGTGGCTTCTGACCGACGGAATGGGAACATTTTTTCTATTCCGGTCCAAAAAAACGAAGTTTAAAAAAGACCTCTGGGGGGAGTTTTTTGTCGCCAGCGTACTCGTAAATCACAACGGCGTCAGCGCCTTCGTGGACAGGTTTGGAAACTCGTACGATTGGGGCGCCGCGGGCCGTCATCGGTTGGTCGTCCCGCAGCATGCCTCTTAGCTATTTAAACCTTTAAACCTTGATCTCTCGGATTCTTTGACCCTTTGTGTTCCTCTGGAATTTTAAAGGGTCTTTTTATTTTTTTGATTGACAATTTTTAAAAATCATGTATAATATAATCATTGACAATCAAGTAGGTCGATTCCAGGGAGATTGGCACCCTGTCCGTTTAATAACGGAAATCGGCAAAGCAAGGTGTCCCCGCCCATGGCGGGGAAAGCTAGATGGAACCGCGGGGAAACAACCTCGTTCTAGTATCGCAAAAAGATTATTGTGATACGAGAATGGGGTTTTTTAATATCATTTTAATAGAAATAAAAAATATGACCACAGAACAAAAACAACAAGATGACAAGATGCAGAAGATCGTGGCTTTCTGCAAAAGAAAAGGCTTTATATTCCCGGCCTGCGAAATATACGGCGGGCTGGCCAATTCGTATAGTTACGGCCCTTACGGAGCGGAACTTAAAAGCAATATTAAGAAAATGTGGTGGAAAAAGTTCGTGCAGGAACGCTCCGATATCGTCGGGATGGACGGGCCGATCCTCCTGGCCACTAAATTATGGGAAGCATCCGGACACACCGAGGGCTTTAACGACGCTATGGTTGATTGCAAGAAATGTAAGAAAAGATACCGGGCCGATCATGTGGTCAAAGAGCTGACCGGAAAAGACATGGAAGGCGATCTTGCCGGCATGACCAATACTCTGCAGGGCGGCCTAAAGTGCCCGGAGTGCGGAGGGAGCGATTGGACCGAGGTCAAAAATATGAGCCAGATGTTCAAAACGGAAATGAACGCCGTGGAAGGGCCGATATACTTAAGGCCGGAAACCGCCGGCGCCATTTTCGTTGATTTCAAGAATATTACGGATTCAATGCGTGTCAAAGTTCCGTTCGGGATCGCGCAGATAGGCAAAGCGTTCCGTAACGAGATCGTGGCCAGGAATTTTATTTTCCGGATCAGGGAGTTCGAACAGATGGAGATCGAATATTTCATAGAACCGGAAACGAAGTGGGAGCCTTTGTTCGAGGATTGGCTTGATAAGCAAACAGAATTCGCCCTGTCTATCGGCGCTAAACCCGAAGACCTTCGCCGTTATGAACACCCCAAAGAAAAACTTTCCCACTATTCAAAAAAAACCATCGATACCGAGTATAATTTTCCGTTCGGATTCGGCGAATTGTTCGGCTTGGCGCATCGCGGCGACTTCGATCTTACCCAGCATTCGAAACTTTCCGGCGTTAAACTTGAGTATTTTGACGCCGCCAATAATAAAAGATATACCCCGCACGTTTTGGAACCGACCGTCGGCGTCGATCGGCTTATATTGACCGCTATTTGCGCGGCTTACACGGAGGAAAAGATCGAAGACGAAACCAGGGTGGTAATGAAATTTCCTTACGGCGTCGCGCCGATAAAAATCGCGGTTTTCCCCCTTCTTAAAAACAAGCCGGAGCTCGTGAATAAAGCCAGGGAAGTTTTTGATTCACTCAAATCGCGGTACATGTGCGAGTTTGACGACAACGGCAATATCGGCAAACGCTACCGCAGGCAGGACGAGATCGGTACACCCTTTTGCGTAACCGTTGATTTTGACAGCTTGGAAAAAGACGACGTTACGGTCCGGGATCGCGATACCATGGAGCAGACCAGGATCCGAATCGAAGGATTGAACGGATATTTTCAGGATAGATTAGACAGATAAAAGCGTAAATAAAAAATAACAGCCCTGTATATTCGGGGCTGTTTTTTTGTTTTACGCGTCTTCCCAGACGGTTTTAGCTTTTTGGATTTTGAAATTATTTTCAAAGATTTTTTTTATTAATTCCGGATCTTCGGTTTCGAAAACGACCATGTTTTTTTCCGTTTTTGAGGGCGCGTTGACACGCGTAAAGGAAGCGGAATGATAATGCTTATGAAGATATATGATCGACAACAGTGAGTCTAAAAGTTTTTTTCCCTCGAGTTCGATAACTCGGAACAAGTTATCGGATGAAATTTCTTTTTTAATCCGCCCGGATTCAAGAACCAGCCAAATAATTCTGCTTTTTTGGATTTTCTTGCCCTCGGATTTGAGTTGGCGCAAACCGTCTTCGTTTATGTCGAAGCGCATGAATGCCGGCAAATTTTTGAAATTTTCGCTTCTGTCCGGATAGTACACTTCGTACAATTCCTCATGTTCCCAATAACCCAAAGTCCAATGCAAATCCTTGGATTTTCTGGCTCTGAATTTCTGCATTATTCCTCCCTGTCTTTTTTTAAATAATGATTATTAAAATTTTATCACGATTATTTTTGTTGGTCAACATTTTGCTTTAAGTCCCGGAAAGTGATAAAATACGGATATGAGAATATTTAAAGACACAAATAAAACTGGCCTTAAAAATACCGACAAGCTCGCGACTTCAACCCGGAGAAAAGCCGTTTTAAAGTTAATATCCGCTGGCTTTGAACGGGCGGACGCGGGAGGATTAATGAAGGCGGCGGTCGGGTATAGCCGGGAATTCAATTCTCTGAAAGCGCAAAACAGCACTTACGACCTTATTAAGGGGCGGATTTTCGTGATTGGCGGCGGCAAGGCGGCCGGTCGCATGGCTATGGCCCTGGAAGAAATAATCGGTCCGGAAAATATAACGGCCGGAGGCGTGGTCGGGATCGATACCGGCTATAAAACCGAAAAAATAAAAATTTTTAAAGGCGGGCATCCGATTCCTAACGAAGGAGGAATCTCGGCTGTCAGGAGGATAATGTCACTCAAGAAAAAATACGATATCGGAGAAGAAGATCTGGTGATTTGCCTTTTGTCCGGCGGCGCTTCCGCGCTTCTGCCTTGCCCGGTCGACTCCATCAGGCTTAAAGACAAGCAAAAAACGACCGATCTACTCCTTCGGTCCGGAGCGGACATAGGGGAGATTAATACGGTCAGAAAACATCTGTCGCAAATCAAGGGCGGAGGATTGGGAAGATTTTTTTATCCCGCGCCGGTCGTTTCGATCGTTATTTCGGACGTAGCCGGCAACGATCCGGCCGTGATCGCTTCCGGTCCGACCGTTCCCGACCCCACGACCTTCAAGGATGCCTACGGCGTTATGCGTAAATACGGGCTTTACGATAAAATACCACGGAGAGTATCAACATATCTTCTACGGGGCCTTGAAGGACGGGCGGATGAAACGCCCAAAGAACTCGGAAATTGTACTTATCACGTCATCGGAGATAACGCGATTATTTTAGAAGCTATGGCCCGAGCCGCCAAATCATCCGGTTTTACCCCGAAAATAATCACGCCGGAATTTTCCGGCGATCCGGAAGCAACCGCGATCCGCTTGGCGCGGGAGATCATGAGCGGCAAATATACCGGCTACGACGTTCTCCTGGCCGGCGGCGAAACTACGCTTAAACTTCCGGATAAGCACGGCCGGGGAGGACGAAACAGGCACTTGGCCGCGGTTTTCTCAGTGGCTATGGAAGAATATCGCGGCCTTTGGGCGGCGGCTTTTGTTTCAACCGACGGAATCGATTATTTATCGAACGCGGCCGGAGCGATCGTCGATGACGGCACGCTAGGGATCGTCAGGTCTAAAAAGACGGATATAGTTTCTTACATAAAAAAATTCGACACGGACAATCTGTTCAAGCGGATAGGAAACTCCCTCGTTGTAACCGGGCCGACCGGCACGAACGTCGGCGACATATTCGTTTGCGTATTATAATCATTATAATTTAAATTGAATCGGATTAGAGAATCATAAATAGTCCGGACAGGAAAAAAGCCTTGCTTTATTTTTGTCCTATGGTAAAATGCAATTAATCAGCGTGTCGGCCGGGTAAGAGCCGAAGCGGCGGAAAGATCGATTAGGCGAATACAACAAAATAAATAGAGAGTTAAGAAGTTGGCGTGAAATGGCCAACTTTTGGCTTTTTATAGGGAGAAAGACAAAAATTTTATTAAATTATAATTCGGTTTTAAGTCATAATTAATCCGAAATAAAATTTTTATTTCTCCTGATAATAATTAATTATTGCTTTTTCGCTTTTAAGCGCGGAAGCAAAGCATCGTATGAACAAAAAAAAGAAGTTTATCATGGCAGCGGCGGTAATTTTTATTTTACTGCTCGCTTCGTCGCAAATAGTTTTAGCGCAAAATTCGGATAACGGGAATTCAAGAAGGTCCCAGCGCCAGACGGTAGAGAAGCATGAAAAACGGAGCTGGGCATCTGATTTTTGGCGGCGGAAAAAGAAGAGGAATAATATTCCCGTCCCGGCTCCGACTCCCGCTCCAAGTCCGACTCCGGCTCCGACTCCCGCTCCAAGTCCGACTCCGGCCCCGACTCCCGCTCCGACTCCGGCCCCGACTCCCGCTCCGACTCTTCCGCCCGCTCCCGCGGAGAGCGCATACCCGCTTCACTCTAATATTACCGCCACGGTTTTCTGGGTAGGCGAACCGGTCGGTAACGGCTCAAGCGAGGATAACGCCCTGTCCGCCTGGGATGACGAGTGGCAGAAAAGCTTTGGCGGCTTTGACGACCCTTTTTGCCGGAACGGTTTTTATCCCTGCGGCTTTATGCCGAAGGAAAATCCGTTCTATGTCACGGTGCCATATAATGACTTTAACGATAATGGCAACCGGAAAGCGAACGCGCAAACAGTCGTGCCTTGGGCGGACGAAAAAACCTGGAAAGATAACGAATCGATGATGAAGAATCGTTGGGTAAGGGTGATTAAGGGCGAAAAAACCTGCTACGCTCAGGTCGAAGATTCCGGTCCCTACCAGTACGACGATCATAATTACGTGTTCGGCAATGCCCGGCCGATAAATACCCGGGCGAATAACGCGGGAATGGACGTATCCCCGGCTCTGCGTGACTGCTTGGTCTTCCAAGGTCTCAATAACGCCGACAATAAGATTGATTGGCAGTTCGTAAACGCCGAAGATGTGCCGGCGGGCCCTTGGAAAGAAACGGTTACCGTTTCTCAGATCAATTGGTAACAAAAACAAAATATATATTCAAAAGACGAGGTATCCGCCTCGTCTTTTGTTTTTGGCGGGATTTTATCCTTTCTTTATATTTTTTTTATAAAAATTTCATCACTCTTTTGCTATAATAGGTATATGTCCGGAAAGCTATATAAAATCGCGCTGACTTCTGGGATTGCGGCCGTTTTGGCCGTTCTTTTCGGTTTTTGGCTTTTTGCCGCCGAAGCCGGCGTTTATCTGGAAGTGGATTTTTTGGACGTCGGCCAAGGAGATTCCACGTTAATAAAGACGCCTGCCGGACAGAATATCCTTCTTGACGGTGGACCGGATAATGCGGTCATAAAAAGGCTCTCTGAAAATCTACCGTGGTGGGACCGGACGATCGATCTTATGATCCTGACCCATCCGCACGATGACCATGTCAACGGCTTTAACGACATCCTTAAAAGGTATGATGTTAAAAAAATAATCTATACCGGAGTAATGCACGATTCTCCGGGTTATCTAAACTGGCTTGAATTCGCGCGTGACGATAAAGTGCCTTTATTGATCATTGACCGGCCGCAAAAAGTGCGGCTAGGAGGGGATTGTTATATAGAATTCCTATATCCCCGTGAAAGCGTTCTGGGCGAGACCGTGGACAACCTAAACAACAGCTCGATCGTATTCAGGCTGGTTTACGCTAATACCGTATTTTTATTCATGGGCGACGCGGAAACAGAAGTTGAGAAAGAGCTTTTGGATAAGGATGTCGATTTAAGCGCCGATATCCTGAAAACCGGCCATCACGGTTCGGATACATCATCGAGCGAAGAATTTCTGGCGGCCGTTAGTCCGGAGACAGCCGTGATCCAAGTCGGCGCGGATAACGATTTCGGACATCCCAGCCGCCGGATCCTTAAGCGCCTGGAGCGTATCGGGACCACGGTCTATCGGACCGATCTTCATGGTACGATACGTTTTTTAAGCGACGGCGGCAAGATAAAAAAAGACTGAAATTTTGGCTTTAAAAGGCTCTCTTGCGTAAATCGATATAGTTGCGCTATAATGATTATAATAATAATCTATAATTATATGGCCAATAATAAACAGAAAAAAGTATTGATAGTGGAGGATGAGGAGATACTGCGTGCGATGTATGAAAGAAAATTCGTGCAAGATAAAGAACTGAAAGTTTTTATCGCCGCCGACGGCGCCGAGGGATTAGAGATGGCAAGAAGGGAAAAGCCGGATGTGGTGCTTCTGGACATAATTTTGCCGAAGCTCGACGGATTTTCGGTCCTTGAAGAAATAAGAAAAATGAAGGAAATGAAAAAAACCCCGGTTTTTATGTTCACTAATCTGGGCACGCCGGAGGATATTGAGAAAGGCAAGGCGCTCGGAGCTACCGACTATATGGTTAAAGTAAGCCTTACCCCGGACCAGATCTACGAGAAAGTAAAAAAATATCTTAAATAATAAATATAATGCTGATCCGCGAATGTATGCGAGTAGTTTTTCGCGAGAATACGTTCGGGGTTTAATATTTTAAAACCTATGAGTAATCATCCGCAAGAAGAAAAAACTTATTTAATGGTCAAGCCTGACGGAGTCAGAAGGGGTTTGACCGGTGAAATCTTAAAAAGGATCGAAAGAGCCGACCTGAAGATAATCGCTTTATCAATGTTCCAGCCGACCCACCAGCAGATCGACGATCATTATCCGAAAGACGAGAAATGGATTAACAGACTCGGAGAAAAAACCAAGAGCACGTATGAGAAATACGGCTTTGACCTTAAGGGGGAGATGGGAACGGAGGATACCCTGAAGATCGGCAAAGAGGTTCGTAAATGGCTGATAGACTATATGGTTTCCGCGCCTCTGGTCAAAGTAATTGTCCAGGGTAACCACGCGGTTGATCTTGTCAGGAAGATGGTCGGTAATACTATGCCGGCCGTAGCGGAAATGGGTACTATCAGGGGTGATTTCAGTGCGGACAGCGCCGCGGCCGCCAATCGGGACAAAAGGGCGGTTCATAATATAGTGCATGCTTCAGAAACGCCCCAAGAAGCCGCTCACGAAATAGAACATTGGTTCGGAGTGGATGAAATCTGTTCTTATAAGAGAGTCGAAGATTCTTTAAGATAGTCTTCTTTCCTGCCCTTACGGTCAAAGATTATTTTTAGCCATTAATTATTATTTGTTTAATTTTAGCCAAATTAAGTTTTTTCCTTGATTTTTTGCATGGAAATGGTATAATTATCCACAGAGAGGTATATAATAAAACATCAGGATAGATTGCTTTTTTTCGCAAAAACAATTGATCGTGGTGTTTTAACTGCACACGTGAAGTTAACACCATTAGGGAAAACAAAAATCGACCCCCAAGCAGGGTCGGTTTTTTATTGACAAAACACGCGAATAGGTTATTATATTATATTAACGGGTCTTTAATATAATTAAAAGGGCGGTGCAATATGGATTTGAAGCTCAGGTTTCTCCGGATCCATTTCGTTAAGATCGGAATTATGGCTCTGAATCTGCTTTTCGGAAACAGGCTGGCTTACTGGTTCGCGGGTTGGTTCTTTAAGAATATATTGGGAAATAGTGTGCAAAGCGTTTTTCTTCTGTATCCGGCTAACCCTAAATATGCCGCCGCTTATGTTTACGACTGGTACCGCCGGCAGATGAAATGGAAACCCCGCTTAGTCGGGATCATAGTCCAATACGGAAAATTCAAACCGTATTTCGGTATATCGGCTTCTGACGAGGATATCTGGGCTGACGCGGCAGCGGGCGGGCATAATCTGGCCGTCGTACTTGGGCGGATGGATTCTATCAGACGGCTTTTGCGCGCCGAATACGCGACTTATGCCGGCATCATTCCCGGCGTTTCCCTTAAATTGGGTCTGATAAAAAGTTCTATCGAATGCGACACGACAGTAGCCGGAGTCATCCAAGCCATCGAAAAAGTAAAAAGATCAGAAAACCTTCCGGACGACGTAAAATTGGTGATCCTGGGAGGAAAAGGTTTTATCGGCCGCCGATTGGTTGATGAATTGCGTTCCCTGGGGAATGAAACGTATTCCGTAGACCTTAAAGACGATTGGCCGGAGGCAGTAAGCCAGCCGGTCATAGTGGTAAATGTTTCCAAAGGCGGCGCTATCGCCGATTATATACCGGCTTTACGTCCCGGCACCGTCATAATCAACGAAGTTTATCCCGAGCCCAGGGCGAAAGAATTGGCGGCGATCAAAGAACGGGAAGCGATTTGCTACCACGTCAAAGGCGCTCCGGGCTGGGCCTGGCGCCGGTTTCCGGGGGCTTACGAAAACGTAATTCCGCTTTGCGCCTCCCATATTCCAAAAAATAACGGCTATAAATTCGAAGCCGTAGTCGAAAAATTATAAGTGAAAAAATCAGGGGATAGAAATATCCTCTTTTTTGTTTTTGCGAAAAAATGTTATAATATAAAGACATTAATTTTTTAAATTGGTATGGATGCGATAAATATCATTTTGACCGTCGTTGTCGTGATTTATCTTCTTTTCGCTTATTTGATACTTCTTAAAGGAAAGAATAAAACGATTTCCCGGTTATACCTCGTGGTAATATTGAGCGTAATCCTCTGGACGGTCAGCATGATCGTTTACCGGGCGGCCAGTCCGGAGAATACCTTGTTCTGGGTTAAAGTGCTTTATTTTTCGGCCACTTTTACCGCCAGCAGTTTTTTTGTTTTCTCCCGCGTCTTTCCCCGCGGAAACGCTCCTAAAAAAACCGATTTGGTCTGGGCGGTTTTATTGAATATGGCGGCGATTATCCTGGTCATTACGCCCGATATCATCATTAAAGGAGTGGAAATAATCCCCGGAAGCGAAAAGTGCATTATCTGGGGACGGGGTTATTTTATTTACTTTTTATATATCGCCGGTTTATTTTCCGCCGGATTAATGAATCTTTTCAGGAAATATTTATCCGAAAAGGGGGAATATCTGGGGCAGCTGCGTTATGTTTTTTGGGGATACTTCCTTGGTTCTTTTTTTGCCATGACCACAAATCTGCTTTTGGTCTGGTGGGGCGATTTCCGTTTTAATTGGCTAGGGCAAGTCATGACCGTAGTAATGATCGGCTTTACGGTTTACGCCATTGTGGTGCACCGGCTTATGGACATGCGGCTTTATTTGCGCAGCGGTTCGGTTTATTTCGCGTCCCTTATTTCCATTATTGTCCCGCTTATCATCATAAAATATTTTTCCGGGCGGATAGGCGGCGCGCAGGCGCCCTGGCTCGATTATATTTATTTGATTTTAGCTATCGCGCTTTTTTCCGGCATAAAAAAACGTTATTACGCGTTAGCCAATAAGTATTTTTTCTCTTCCCTTTATGACGCTCGCGCGCTTATCGCCAGCTTGTCCGATAAATTAAGCTCGACGTTAATTGCCGGCCAGCTGTATGAGTATATCGCCTCCACCCTGTCGAGCGCTTTCCATTGCGAGGATGTCTGCTTTTTAATATTGGATAAGGACAGGAAGGAGTATATGATCGGATTTCGAACCGGCTTCGACCGTTTACGGCCCGAAACGTTAAAAATAGACGCCGAAGCCGAACAGAAACTGATCGGAAAAAAACGGACGATTTTTATTAATTATGCGGCAAAAGCCGATAAGGCCGGCCTGGAAGAGGTGGTCTCGCAGTTAAGGAAAATGGGCGTGGAAATAGTCGTTCCGCTTTCCGTCAAAGAAGAGATGACCGGACTTATTCTTTTGGGTCCCAAAGAAACAAGGGAAACATACAACAACGAAGATCTCTCATTCCTGGATATCATCGGCTCCCAATCGGCGGTCGCGATCGATAACGCCCTGCACTACGAAGAGATCAAGAATTTTAATGTCAAGCTGGAAAAAGAAGTTTGGCGGGCCACCTGGGACCTTAAACGCGCCAACGATAAACTTAAACAGCTTGATGAAGCGAAAAGTGAATTTGTTTCCGTCGCTTCCCATCAGCTGCGGACGCCCCTGACGATAATCAAGGGATATATATCGCTTATGCTCGAAGGTAATTTCGGCTCATTTTCCGCTTCCGCCAAAGAGTCACTGAATAACGTTTACGAGTCCAATGAGCGTCTGATCCATTTAGTGGAGAACCTGCTTAATATTTCCCGGATAGAGTCCGGCCGCTTGAAATTCAACTTTGAAGCGACCCGTCTGGAGAAATTGATTTCGGGTGTTTTGGACGAACTTGCCGGTCCGGCGGAAAATAAAGGATTAAAACTTGTTTTTAAAGCGCCGAAAAAGGTTTTACCCTTCGTGAACGTCGACCGGGAGAAGATTAGACAGGCGATAATGAATTTAGTCGATAACGCCGTTAAATACAGCGAAAAAGGCAAGATCACGATTTCCGTCGAATGCAAGGAGAAAAATATCGTTACCACGGTTGCCGATCAGGGCTTAGGCATGAGCAGGCAGGATCAGGTAAACCTGTTCGATAAATTTTCCCGCGGAAACGACGTTTCCCTGGTGCACACCGAAGGCACTGGATTAGGATTATACGTGGCTAAAAAAATGATCAAGGCGCACCAGGGCCGGATCTGGGCGGAAAGCGACGGAGAGGGCAAGGGCAGCCGATTTTATTTTACTCTTCCGGTCTTAAAACATAAAAGCTGAAAAAATATGCCTAAAACAATCCTTATAATCGAAGACGAGAAATATCTTTCGGATATGTACCGGTTGAAATTCGAGCACTGCGGTTTTAAGGTGATGACAGCCGGTAACGGCCAGGAGGGGCTTGAAGCCGCCCGGAAAAATAAGCCGGATCTGATACTTCTTGACCTGATCATGCCGGTCATGAACGGCTACGAGGTTTTAAGGGAATTCCGGCAAGACGCGGAGCTAAAGGATTCGAAGGTTTATATCTGGTCCAATCTGAGCCAGGCGTCCGAAATAAAAAAGGGCCTTCTTGCCGGGGCTGACGGTTATTTCGTAAAAACCAACATGACGCCGGGGCAACTAGCCCATAAGGTTAAAGAGCTGCTCCGGGAGACAAAAGACGTTCCTGCCAAGAAGATTAAAAAATGATCAAAGAGCCTCTTTACGTTTTATTTTTTAATTTATATAATACATAATATAACGATTAACTTATTCTTATGTCTATTTCGGTCAACAAAGATGCTTGCATCGGCTGCGGCGCCTGCGTGGCGACCTGCCCCGATGTTTTTAAATTAGGAGACGACGGCAAATCAGAGGTGGTCAGCCAAAATGACACCGAATGCGCCAAGAAAGCGGCGGAAGGCTGCCCGGTGCAGGCGATTACGGTCGCTTAGCATAGCTTTTATAGCTTATAAAAATAACAATCCCGGAAATTCCCGGGGTTGTTTTTTAATTTATTGTATGCTTAGATTGTTATATAATAATATGATCATATAGCTATCGACGGTCGATCGTCTGCTGATATGATAATATGGCCGTATATTATCTCGAAATATTATGCAGTTGCCGGATATCAAACAATTGAATATCCCGAAAGGTCCGGGTTGTTACCGTTTCTGCGATAAAGACGGGAAGATCATTTATATAGGAAAAGCGGCTGATCTGCGAAGCCGGGTGTCTTCTTATTGGCGAGCGAGCGCAGACCATACTCCGGCCAAACGGGCGATGCTTAAAGAAATCGCGTCGATATCCTGGGTAGAAACCGAGAGCGAGATTGAAGCGCTGCTTCTTGAGTCCAATTTCATAAAAAAATACCAGCCTCCGTATAACGTGGTTTTGCGGGATGATAAAAGGTTCGTTTATATAAAGATCTCCCTGGACGATGAAATACCGGGTGTTTTCGCCACCCGTAAGATCGACCGATCCGGCAAGTATTTCGGACCTTTTACGAGCGCCGGATCGGTCCGGGAAACGCTTAAAACGATCCGGAAGATATGGCCTTATTGCACGGAACGCCGGATCAAACCGAAACCTTGTTTTTACGCCCAGATCAACCGTTGCACCGGAGTTTGCGGCGGTCGATTCGATCTTAAGGATTACCGCGAGAAAGTGATAAAGCCGATAGTCCTGTTTCTGGAGGGGGGTAAGAAAGATATAATAAAAAAACTGGAAAGCAGGAAAAAAGAACTGGAAAAAATCGTAGGGGCTAATGATCACGCGTCCGGGAGCGGCGATGCGGCTGAAGAACTGGCTGGGATAAAATTTCAGCTGATGAACATGCATAGCGTATTGGATCATGCCAATATTCTGGGAGTCGGGGAGAAATACGCCGCAGACGTAGTGGAATTGGCGAAACTTTTAAACTTGCCGAAAGTTCCGAGGCGGATAGAGGGTTACGATATTTCGAATATCTTCGGCCGCGAAGCGGTCGGTTCGATGGTTGTTTTTTCCGGCGGAGAACCGGATAAGAACGAATACCGGAAATTCAAGATCAGGATCAGCGAAGACGAGGCCAATGACGTGGGTATGTTAAAAGAAGTTTTAGAACGTAGATTTAAACATTCCAAAGAAGCTAAACTTCCAATTGGAAGTTTAGCTTCTAATGTTTGGCTTGATCCGGATCTCATAATACTCGATGGAGGCAAAGGACAGCTTAACGCCGGAACGCGGGTGCTTAAAAAATGCGGTTTAGATATACCGATCATGTCGGTCTCCAAGGGCGAAGGACTTCGAAGCGCTTTGGCCCCGGATAAGATATTCTGGCCGGGAGAAGCCAAGCCGTTGGTTCTGCCCTTGGCCTCGCCGGCTCTCCATATTATAAAAAGGGTGCGCGACGAAGCGCACCGCTTCGCGATAAAGTACCATCGGGAGCTAAGGCGGAAGACCTGGCTTAAAAAATAAATTTTTTTGGAATTGACAGAATCCGCATATTACGCTATAATTTTCGACATATATTTGCATGTTAATATCGTTTTAAATCGTTCGTTACAAGTAAAAAAGAGGGGAGCGAAGCCATGGAGAATATTACGCTTACGGCGGAAAACGTTACGATTGAAGGCAAGGAAAAAAAGATTTTATTCCGACGTTTCAGGGGCCTTGGGACCAACAAAAGGATCGGAGAAAAAGACGTTCTCATTATAAACGGTCTTTTGGAAAAACTGGGGATTCCCGTCGGCCGCAATCTGATCGGCAATGCGATCTCTTTTTCCTGGACAGAGGGAGGTATTCGGAAAACAAAGGAATCTGTTATAACGGGATTTCATCTCGCGCTCTTTGATGATAATCGTCGGATAAAATTTAAACACGATTTTTCCGTAAGCGTGTATTTTAAGGATAATAAAGAAGAAGATTGTATTGACTATTTAGGCTGTTTATCCAGAAGAGAGCCCTATAAGTTGGCTGATACGGAATACGGATTAATGATCAACAGTTGGTTTTTTAGCGCGCCTTTTTGGTATCAACAAGCGGACAGTAGTCCCCGAATTTCCCTTATTAAAAATCAGATACCGGACGGAAAATACCTGGAGTCTTATTCTGGAAGAGAGGACCTCGTTGTTTATAGCCAGACCGGTCCGCACCCGATCGTAAGTGAAGAAAAAAACGGAGATGTTTTCGTAACTAACATGTGTTTGGGGCGTTGCCGATACAAAAAAATCTGGCGGAAAAATTACATGAGGCTGACCTATCTGGACCAGCCCTTTAACTGGAACAGATCAAGTGTTGAGCGCGTAAGAGTTCTTTCTTGAAAAATACCAAGACCCCGACCAGGGTCTTTTTTGTCAAAACGATTGACGCAAGGGCGTAAATCAGATAATATTATTTCAGTTTCGGTTATTTTATTGTACATTTAAAATACAGGAGGAATCCATGGGCGACGCCTATAGCGATGCCAGCAGGGCTTATGACCGCGAACAGATGGAAGCTTTATTCATCCAGAACTTGACCGCATATTTGCGGCCCGATTGCAGCGAGAGTGAAGCCGAGTCTTTGCTTTTATGGCTCAAGTCCGTAGCCAATAATCGGTCCGGAAGCGACTGCTACCGATGGGATTTCGGCAGATTCGCCTGGCTCTACCGTGATTTTTCAGCGGGCGCGGTAAAACTTAAACAGGGCGACCAGGAAACGTGGGCCAGACTTCTGGGAGCGGTTGATGATATCCAGTTCGCGGATCTAAAAAAAATATCCCCTTGGGCTGATAAGGTCTTATTGATAGTCCACTATGACCACCGCGACGGCCGGGGCGATTTTAAGTATGCTCTGGTCCGGCTTATAAAGGAAAATAAATCCTGGACGGTCGGTAAAAAGGTCCTGGTTGTCCTGCCTTCGGACATATTGGAAAAAATCGAGCCGATTGATATCGCGTGAACGCTCTTTCGGTCCTATAGCCGTAACAAAGAAAAAACTCCGTAAATAACGGAGTTTTATAATACGGTAAAATTTATATGATGCTATCGTGGAATTCCGTTTTGATGGTTCTGGGCGTAATGCCGTGTTTCTTGTTATAAGCCATCTGCTTTTTTCGGCGCCTTCTTGTCTCATTGACGGCGTAGCGGATAGCGGGCGTGATCTTATTGGCGTACATGATCACCCGGCCTTCGACATGCCGGGCGGCGCGGCCCATTGTCTGGATAAGGGAAATTTCGTTCCTCAGGAACCCGGCCATATCGGCGTCAAGGATCGCGACCAGCGATACCTCCGGCAGGTCAAGGCCTTCGCGCAGAAGATTTATGCCGACCAGAACGTCATATTCGCCCTTGCGCAGATCACGTAAAATGTCGACCCGCTCAAGGGTTTCTATGTCCGAGTGCAGGTATTGGACTTTGATATTTTTTTCCTGGAGATATGCGGAGAGCTCTTCGGCCATGCGTTTGGTCAAGGTGGTAACCAGGGTGCGCTGGCCCCGGGCGGTATTTTTCTCTATTTCATCGAAAAGATCATCGATCTGGCTGTCGTTTTTCGAGGGATGGATCCTGATTTCCGATTGATACGTTTTCTCTCCCGGAAGCGGGCAGGAAATCCCCCCTATCTCTTTTTCCGCTGAATTCGACGATCGGGAAGAAGACTTCCGTATTTCAACTTCGGGATCCAGAAGCCCGGTCGGGCGGATGATCTGCTCCGCCACTTGCTCTGACTCCTTTATTTCGAATTCTTTAGGCGTGGCGCTTACGTAGATTATCTGGTTGATCTTTTTGTCGAATTCCTTAAAATTAAGGGGACGGTTATCTTTGGCGCTGGGCAAACGAAAACCGAATTCGATAAGCGTTTCTTTCCGGGATTGATCACCGGCGTACATTCCCCTGATCTGCGGGATAGTAGCGTGCGATTCGTCGATAAAGAGAAGATAGTCTTTCGGGAAGAAATCGATCAGCGTGGAGGGAGGAGAACCGGGGGCGCGATCGGACAGATGCCGGGAGTAGTTCTCGATGCCGTTGCAATAGCCGACCTGTTCGATCATTTCCAGGTCATAGTTGGTTTTCCGTTCCAGGCGATAAGCTTCGACGTCTTTGCGCGCCTTCCTGAGCTCTTTCAGGCGCGCGTCGAGCTCCGATCGGATACTAACGAGCGCCCTTTTCATCCGTTCTTCCGGGGTCATGAAATGCTTGGCGGGCAGGATGAATATCTTTTCGGTTTCCTCCGCGTCTTTGCTTTTTAGATCGGCGATCCAGACGGGATTCGAACTTGAGGGTTTTATTTTGAAATAATGGATATTGTCTATCCGGTCGCCCGAAAGCAGCAGGCGAACCATCGCTTCGCCGGTAGCCAGGTGAATATCGACCGTCGATCCTTTTACCCGGAATTCTCCGCGGTAGAAACCGATATCGTTCCTTTCGAATTGTATTCCAACCAGTTGGCGCAAGAGTTCGTTCCTTTTTATCTTTTGTCCTTTCCGGAATTCTATTCCCAGGCTCATATAATCCTCCTTTTCGCCGATGCCGTAGATGCAGGAAACGCTGGCTACGATCAAAACGTCCCGGCGGTTGATGAGGGACTGGGTGGAAGCGTGCCGCAGGCGGTCGATCTCTTCGTTGATCGTCGATTCTTTTTCGATATAAGTGTCGGTCTGCGGAATATAGGCTTCCGGCTGGTAATAATCGTAATAGGAAACGAAATAATGCACGGCGTTATCCGGAAAGAATTGCCTGAACTCCCCGTAAAGCTGGGCCGCCAAAGTTTTATTATGGGACATTATCAGGGTGGGGCGGTTTACCGCTTCGATCACTTTGGCCATGGTAAAGGTTTTGCCTGAACCGGTTACGCCTAAAAGAGTTTGCCCGCGATATTTTTTCTCGAGGCCGCTCACCAGTTTTTCGATCGCCGCCGGCTGGTCTCCTGTCGGCTTGAATTTGCTTTTTAAAATGAATTTATCCATAAATATTACAATGCGATTAACGTCCTAAATTATAGCAGAAAAGATATTATTTGACAACGGTTGTTTTGACAACCATATATAAAAAAGATATAATTATTTCATATAAAAATGATTAAAAATTCGGTTCTTTATAAAAAAATCAGGCAGGGAGGTGCGATTTTGAGCCAGAATACAAGCCAGCAGCCGACGAACGGAAACATATTTGCGAATAAAATCGTGCCCATAATCAATTCTATTTTGACCATATCATGGAAAAGTGAGCCGGGGCATAAATACGCCTGGAAGACATTTAAGAAAAGTTTTTCCGGCGAACCTTTATTCGGCAGCGACAAATGGGAAGTTTCTAAAAGCGATTCTACCGGTAAAACCGCGGCCGATACCCTCTATCTCATAATCTTGAACGGAACGACGGTATTTGAGGCCAAAGATCCCGTCGGAAACGCGAGCGGCCGCAACTGGGATCCCAAAAAAGTAACCGTCCTGACTTTTATAAGCGGTGATTGGCCCAGGCTATTCTTTCTCCTGAGAAACAGGGTTAAAGCAGGCAAGCTAAAATCCGATTAATTTACGCTCCCGTATCCCGGGAGTTTTTTGTAGCCGGAACAGTAAAGCTCCTTTGACTTTTAAGCTGATTTGGACTAAGATAAATATTATATATTAACGTATTTTTAATTATTGTCATATTATATTATGATTGAGGGCAAATTCGATCATTTGATAACCGATAATAAAAGGGAGGAAGAAAGAATGGAATTCAAAGATGCGGCGGATTTCGAAAAAAATTGCCGGCAGAATCCGGTCGGGGCGGAAGAATGGATGAACCGGGTTTTTGCGAGCGACCCCCGCTACAAGGATAATGAGCGCTGGCTCGAAGACAGGCAAAGAACTTTGCTTGGCGTTTATTGCGAGACGGGCGATAAAGAAAGCGCCGCGAGAATCGTCGCGGCGACCCGCCAGTCATTATCTCAACAGGGCCGGATAAAAAAATACGAAAAGTTTTTCGGCGAGTATTCTCTCCAGAGGCTGGAGATGCGATATGGCTCAAAAGAAAAAAGCGAAGTGCCGGTAATTGATTCCGCCACTTTCAGACAGGCCTTGTTAGAGGGTAGACTGGACGAAGCGGAGACTTGGCTCAACGCTCCGGCGACGCTGGAAAAATACCGGGATTACCCGAACGTACTGAGTGATCGGCGCCGGGAATTGAATGACGCGCGCGCCAAGATAGGCTAAAAAGAAAAGCAAATATCACGCCAGGTTTCATAACCTGGCTTTTTTTGACTTTTACGTTTGTTTGGGTTAAAATAAGATACATAAATAAAATTAGAAAAATATAATATGGCTAAAAATAATAAGGAAATAAATAAGCAGCCGGTTAATGTTTTCCCTGTCTTAGAGGAGTCGGTTTTGGGTTTTTGGGAGAAAGCGAAAATATTCGAAAAAAGCGTGGAGCGCGAGGCGCCGCGCGGGGATTACGTTTTTTACGACGGTCCGCCCTTCGCGACCGGACTCCCGCATTACGGCCATATCGTCGCGTCAATCATCAAAGACGCGGTGCCGCGATATTGGACGATGAAGGGTTTTCGGGTTGAGCGCCGCTGGGGCTGGGACTGCCACGGATTGCCGATAGAGAATATCGTCGAAAAAGAATTAGGTTCTAAATCCAAA
>MFGB01000014.1:0-41274 GCA_001780275.1 Candidatus Falkowbacteria bacterium RIFOXYA2_FULL_47_19
CATATCTGACTTCGTCCGCAATGTGTAACCGTGGACGACCGGCTTCGCCGGTGGATTTCTTAAAGTATTAAAATTAAAAACTCAAAATTTTTATATTAACAGACGATGTTTTGAACTTGCGATTTGAATTTTATTTGATATTTGGAATATGTAATTTGGCATTTCATAACCAGAATCTCTCCGCTTTCATTTTAATATTAGCCCCTAAAATCTACAAGCCAAAACCTGTCTTTATTGATAGCTTCTTGCCGAAATAGTGGTCTCCAGCCGGACATTTTCCGCGGGCACTCCGGCGCCGCCGGCCATGGACGCTTCCAGGGTAATGGTCACGCGGGGCTGGACCGATGGCGGCACCGTATTCGCTCCTTCGTCCACTACCCGGAAAGACAAATCGTTTATAACGATGTCATTCGGAGTTATATAATACGACGAGGGTTCGCCGAAACGATTGATCCTTATTCGCCCCCCGACCAGGGAATAAGTTACGCAGGCCTTCCGGCTGTTGATAAAGCTCAAAGAATCGCCGACGCCGGAAGCGTCGTTCGTGTCATAAATGCGGTTGTTGTTGGACAGCACGCAATCGCCCGATATTCTTTTTTGCGCCATTCTCATCTCCTTGCCCATGATCTCCAGAGCGTACCGCATGGATTCCTGAACGTTCTGGGAAATTACCGTGGAACGCTGGCTTTTCATGACGCCCTGGAAAGTGACCACGGCGGCGTAAGACACCATGGAAAACAAAGCGGTCGCCACGACGATCTCGATCAGGGTCAGGCCTCGATTATTATTTATAATTTTTCGCATAACTGTCAACTAAATTCTAAGCACTAAAATCTAAACCCCGGACAAATTATCTCCAATTATATAAATACGTTTCCACCACGTATTCCCCCTTGGGCCATCCCACCGCGACGGTTACCACCAAATAGTCGCCGTAATCCAGGACCGATACCAGGCGGCGGAAAATGCTCGCGGTCGCTCCCGCCGGATTATGGGTATAAAAATTATCGGTGTCATTAACGTAAAGCAAGGCGCCGGCATCGGCGATATCATCGACGGTCTGGTCCGGCGGATTGGCGGAGGTGTTGGTATGGTCGATCGTGAAAGTCGCGGCATTGGGCGGAACCGATCCGTCCGTTATCCAGTCGTCCCAGGCCAAAGAGGGGTCGGAGGGATCGTTTTGGATATTGAGCCAATTCTGATCACGGATGTTGCGGGTCAATTCTATTCCTTCCTGGGCCAGCATCGAAGCGATCAGATAATTGCGGTTTACGCCCTTGATCTGGATATTCTGGATCGCCAGGGAAGACACGCCCAAAAGACCGATCGTTATGACCGAGATCGCCATGACCGCTTCGGCGATGCTCATGCCTTTTTCATTTTTTACTAAATCGTTCGATATCATATTTTTATTTTTGGTGCAGGGCCGGCTTCCGCATCCGGTCCTAATCGATATCCACCATGCCCGAGGCGTTAACTTTTACGGTTCTGGCGTCGGAACCCAAGGACAACACTATTTCGAGTTCGCTGCCGCGGTTGGCGGCGTTGCATGCTCCGGACTGATCGCAGATCCAGACGACCGGATGGGGCGGCTCGAACGTTATCGAGGCGGAATTTACGTTTGAACCCGCGCCCAGGCTGTTGTGGAATATTATATTGTCTATCACTACCCCGTCCTCAAGGTCTATCTGGCGAAAAAATTCAGCGCCGTCGTACCGGTGATCCGCGGGGACGACGGAATCCGCGAACAGGATATAGAAAATATTATTCGGATTTTGCCGGCGGACATATATCCCCCATCCTCCCCGCGGCGGAAGAGCGGTGAATTTTTTTTGGGACAGGGAGTAGCTGGCCGCCATCCGGATATCGCTCGCCAGAACCTGCGCGGCCATCTGTAATTTTCGGGAATGGCCGTAATCTTTATAATTCGCCACCGCCACGGCGGACATCAGGGCCATGATCGAAGCGGTCACGAGAAGCTCTATTAAAGTATAACCTTGGTTGTTGTTTATTTTTAATAACACCTGGATAAAATTATAGGGTTAATTTTCATGTAAATATATCACCGCCGTAGCGGGGTCACGCTTTTCAAAAATAATAAAAAACGGGATAAATAATTCACAAACCTACAAACAATCTACATTCGTGTTTTAACCGCTATTTGTAGATTTGTAAAAATTCGTAAATTCGTGGGTTTATAAATTCAAAAACGTTCCCAAATACCATTCCACTATTCTCTCTCCCCAAAAGAGCGTTATTATGGCGGCGACGGATAAAAATACGCCCATCGGCACCTTTGAACCCAGTTTCTTCTTTCCGGACGCGATAAGCCCCAGACCGATAAATGCACCGATAAAATAAGCTAAGGTCAGAGAGCTTATGATTCCCGGCCACCCCAGCGAGAGCCCCATCAAAAGACCCAGACGGATATCCCCGCCGCCGATCCATCGCCCTCCGGAAACCACGAATTGAAGAAGAAAGAAGCCACCTCCTATTATACCAGAAATAAACAAATTCTGCCAGTTCATTCCCAGCGCTAAATTGATCAAAAAAACGATCACGCAGGCAGGCAGAGTAACGATATCTAAAATCAAATACCAACGCAGATCATAAATAAATATAACGATCATGACTGCTATAATAAACCAAAATTTTATCAAAGACAAAACGCCTGATATTGGATATTGATAAAAAATTGCCTGCCCGCCGGTTTGGAGGGAAAATTGAAAATTTATAATAAAAGACATTACGAATAAAATGCCGGTTATCAATTCAACGACCGGGTATTGCCATGAAATTAATTTTTGGCAATGACGGCACTTTCCGCGCAATACAATAAAACTTAAAATCGGGATATTATCGTACCAGGCGATTCGGTGACGGCAACAGGGACAATAAGACCGGCCCAAAATCGTTTCCTTTTTATGCAAGCGCCAGATCAGACAATTCAGGAAAGAACCGATCATTGTACCGAAAACAAAGATGATTATTAATACAGCGTATATCATATAATAATGTTTTAATATTTAAAAAAATAAAATATTGGATATTAGATATTATGACAACAGGTACAAAATCCTGGTGCCTGTTTTTATCTCTAAAACGACTCAAACTTGTAGCATAATATCTGATATCCAATATCTAATATTCTAATTTCCGGATTTTCTTGCTATCACGAATAAATTATCAATATTAACTCTATTTCCCGTAATCAACCCGATAAACTTCGCGAAGTAAAACCAGCTATTCTTAATAACCCTCAAAAAAACATTCTTGCTTCCGGCAACGCTCTGGATCGGACGCAGGTGAACGAAATTTATGCCGTTAAAACCGTTCGCGGCCAAAACCGCGCTTAAAGATCGGGCGGAATAAACGTTCACGTGATCTTTAGCTTCAAGATAATGCGCTCCCGGTTTCTCTCCTATTATCAGTTTTTTCAGCCGGGCTTTCGGCAATTGGATTTTTATATTCGGCGTATGTATGAACAAAACGCCGTCGTCTTTTAAGATCGAATTAAGGAATTTCAAAAGAGAATGAGGATCGGGAACGTGCTCGATCACGTCCCAAAGCGTGATCACGTCCCATGATTTTTTTTCAAACCCGGCGCTTTGGACCTCTCCGGCGATTACGCTCTCCAGCCCCAATTCTTTTTTCGCGAATTCCGCCGCCGGGACGGATATTTCGGAGCCGTAAGCTTCCCATCCCGGCCATTCGGAAACGAATTTAACGAAATACCCGAGGCCGCAACCGACGTCGAGCAAGCGGCCGCTTTTGCCTGCGAGGAAACGGCGGCCGAAATCCCGGTACATCCTTTCATGCGCTTCGCGCCACCAGAAATGATCCTGGAGGCCGATATCGGCGCCGAAATAACCGGCATCGTTCTCCGGGGCGTCGTAAGAAGAGTAAACGTGGCCGCAATTCAGACAACGCAATATATCGATGCCGTCTTCCCGGAAAATCGCTTTATTATTATCTTGCTGTCCGCAAACGACGCATTTATCCATAAATAAAATTCATGCTTATTCAAGATACCCGGCGATATCCAGATAATCAAGTAGAAAGGCGGAGTTCTTCTCTCTCCCCTTTTCGTTTAAGTGGGTAAAATCGACGAATTCGTTATCGGCAAAAGCCGGCAATTCCGATTTTCCGATATACATAAAACCATATTCCGCGGCCGCCGCCCGCAGCCAATCGTCCATTTCCTCTTCCAGTCCCGGGGCGCTGATCTCGGTCACGCGGGAATTCATGGGCGCTCTTACGACAACTAATTTGACGCCGGAAATTTTAAGATCGCGCGCGTAATCCAGAAACAACCTTTGGCGCAGTTCCGTGTGCTCCGTCCTTTTAAATTTCGGTTCGACGGCCGCGAGTTCCTCGAAAAAACCGGCTGACATCTGTCCGGTTTTTTTCGCGACCTCCGGGGCGCCGCTGTAAATCCCCAGGACGCGGTCCCTCGCGGCGGCTTCGATCGAGCGGATGATCGATTTATTATAACGGTAAAATGGCACGATCCTTCCGATCATCGAATCGATCATCTCCCGCCGGTGATCGTACAGATCCCTCCACCCGACGATCGATATTATCCGCGGCAGGATCTCGAATTTAAAAAAATATTTCAGGCTGGCATAATTCGCTTTTCCGTAAAAATCACCGACGAAAACCGGGAATACGACCGTATCCGGCCGCCTCGCGATATATTCGTTCCTTAAGAGAAATAATTCTATGGGAGTGACCCCTCCGGACCCGAAATTATAAAACTCCGTTCCGGGCGTGCGTAAATTCAGGTAATCTTCGTCATAGCCTTCATAAGCGACGCTGGAACCGACCAGGAAAACGCGCTGTCCGGATTTTTCGCGGCTGATCAGGCGCAATTCGGCCGCTTTGCGCAGGAAGTGGTCGGTGGCGGGACGGCTATTCACGTAAAAAAAACGCCAGATAAAATCCGTCCGCGCCAACGCGAATCCGCTCAAAAAAAACAAAACCAGGCTGGCGGCCAGAATCAGGGGCAAGCCTTTAAAATTGGAAATAGATGAATTCTTGGGTTTCACTCCATCCATATATGATGATCAAATAAAAACAAACGAGATAAAATAATATCCTGACAGCCGGACGGGCGCGGTAAAAATACATCAGATCATTGCGGCGGTACTGGAAAAATTCAACGACAAAAAGACAGGCCGAAAAGAACACGAAATAATAAAGGCTGATCGCCAGGTGCGGGGTCAGAGCGAGATCCCAGCCGGTAAATAAGTTTCTTCCCAGCTCCCAGGCCTCTTTAAGGGAGGACGAGCGGAAAATAAGCCAGCCGAGACAAATAACGTTAAAGAACAAAAATACCTGGCCGGCGTAAAAAAACTTTGACGCTAAACGGCCGCTCACGGCCGGTAACTTTCCGGAAATAAACCTATGGACCGCCAGTAAGATTCCATGAAAAGCCCCCCAAACCACAAAAGTCCACGCCGCGCCGTGCCAAAAACCGCATAATACCATCGTCATGAAAAGATTGGCTATCGTCCGCGTCCGACCTCGCCTGTTCCCCCCCAGGGGTATATAGACGTAATCCCTGAACCACGACGAGAGGCTTATGTGCCAGCGGCGCCAGAAATCCTTCGGGTTGGCGGCGAAATAAGGCAGGTTAAAATTTACCGTAAGCTCTATTCCCAGACATTTGGCCAGTCCCCGGGCGATATTGGAGTAGCCGGCGAAATCGCAATAGATCTGGATAGCGAAGGCGTAGACCGCGATCAGCACATAGACGCCCGAAGAGGCGGCGCCGTTAAAAACAGGATCGACCAGTCTGGCGCCAAAATTGTCGGCGATCACCGTCTTTTGGACAAATCCCCAAAATATCAAAAAACACCCCTCGTAAAACTTGTCTAGGCTTAATGTTCTCTTGGCGGTAATTTGCGGCAGAAGATTTTTAGCCCGCTCAATCGGCCCGGAGAGTATCAAGGGGAAAAAAGAAATAAAAAGGGCGAAATCAAGAAAATCATCGGTCGGCTTCATTTCTCGCCGGTAAATATCGATCACGTAGGTCATGGCCTGAAAAGTATAGAACGAAATACCGAGCGGCAGGATAATGCCGAGCGCGCCGATGCCCGGATCGAGGCCGAGCGCGGAGAGCGGGGCCGAGAGATTGGCCGCGAAAAAATCGAAATATTTGAAAAAACCCAGGATCAGCAGGTTGGCGGATACGGCGCAAACTAAATACCGCTTTTTTTCCCGCTCGTCCTGCCCGGAAAAAATTTTCTCTCCGCAATAAAAATTAATCAACGCTGACGTAAAAATCAGGGATAAAAAACGCCAATCCCAGGCCGCGTAAAATACGTAGCCGGCAACGAGTAAAAGCCGATTTTCCGCTTTATACGAAAAAAATTTATGGACCAAGAGGTATGAACCGAACACGGCGCCGAAAAATATCAAAAATTGTATGGAGTTGAAGAGCATTATTCAAACAAAGATTTTAAAATATTTTTTAATTTTTCTTTTATTATCGCCTTGCGATAATGCAAGCGGTAAAAATCTTTCGGCTCGACCGTTTTCTTTCTCCGACCGGACACCATCGAGTACAGGCCGATATCGTCTAGATTATCAGCAACGAAATTATCCGGTTTCCTGATCTTAACAAATACCCCCGGCGCCTCAGGATCTCTCTCTAAGGCTATGATCTCACAATCGGCAAAAATTTTTTTCATATCTTCCGGCTCATAGCGCCAATAGTCGTGCGGATAGGCGTGATAGGGAAAGCCGCCGGATCGGGTGGTAATAAGAATAATTCCGCCGGGGCGGCAGATATTTTTTATATTGGCTATGGCCGTCCGCCAGTCTTTGACGTGTTCCAAAAGCTCGTTGGAAATAACCAGGTCGAAACTTTCCGGGCCGAATTCTTTAACCAGGTCTTCCACCCGGCAGATCCGGTCGACGCCCGGGCCGCGCTCTATGTCCACTCCGATATATTCCACGGGGTTTAATTTCTGAACCACGGGCCTGAGGCTGCCGTTTAAGTCCAAAGCACCCACTTCGATCACTTTTTTCCCGCGCACCTCGGGATCATTTAAATTTTTTACGCCGAATATGACGCAATTAGCGTTGCACATATATCAATAATATAATGGTTATAATATTTTTACATAAAATAATCGGCGGTAACATTGTCCGAAATTCAGCCGTTTCCTCAAGGGCAAAAGCGGTAAAAAACCATAATATAAAATACTGGGCAATATACCGGGATTGATCGCGCATTTCATATAAAATCTCCTGAGGCGGATATTTGAAAGGGGGCGGGTTTGTATCGCTATTCTCTTGCTGATCCGCGCGGCGCCGTCTTCAAACATTTTTACAACATCGTCTTTTTCCGGCAGGCCGTTATAGATATGGTCATCGAAAAATTTATCGCTCTTTCCGTGGATAGACTTATAGTATCGGGCCAATTCCCGGTCGGACGCCGCCGCGTTCGAACCGCAAGGCGCCACGATCACGACGGCTTTCGCGGCCGCTCTGATCATCTCGCTTATCATCTTCGGACGTTGATCGGCCGGGACATGTTCGAGGCTATCCACGCTTAAAACCAGATCGAAACTATCGTCCGGAAAAGGAAACCCGGAACCGGAGTATTCCAGGGCCTTAAGATAAGGGCCGGGGCGGTCGAAGGCAATATCTAAACCGACGACCTCCCGCCGGATATAAGGGGTTATACCCAGGTCGCCGGAGCCGACCTCCAGTATCCGCGCCTCGGTCAGGCCATCTTTTTTTAAAATATCCCTGACCGGCAGGTACCGGAAAGCGATGTCGGGCGAATAATCCCCGACAATCAGCGGTTTTATCTTTTTTAAAAATTTTTTCATCATACGACCTGTCTACGGCCGCCAAACCAGATAGCCGGTATTCAGACCTTTGTCGCCATAAATCCGCAGCGAAAAACCGTGTTTTTCGAATATTTCCCGGACCGCGGCGGCGGATAGCCAATTCATGCGCATCCGGGGCGACAAGCGCAATTTATTAAAACAAAATCTCCGGGAAAATCCGAGAGCCGTCAAAAAATAATATAGCCCTCCCCGCGATTCCAGCATGGCGGTTTTAAATAAAGAATAACCAGGCACTGACGGCAGCTGGAAGAACAACACTCCGCCCGGCCGCAGGATCCGGGCGAATAAATTCAAATAATAGCGCACGGCCCGAAGATCGGGCAGGTGCTGCAAGGTCAGATCGGACAATATAAGATCGAAATTATCATCGCTGTCTAGGGCGCGCCATTCCGGCCCGATAACCGCCAATTCGACATTAGCAAGATCGGCCAGATTTTTTTCGGCGCGCCCGATCATCTCCGGGGAAATATCGACGCCTTTGACCGACCGGAAATACGGGGAAAGGGCCCGGGTCAGACGGCCGACGCCGCAGCCGAAATCAAGCGCCCGGCCGGAATTCAGTTCAAGGCCCTCGGCCGCGGAGAGGTCCATTATCTCTTTGACCCTGGTTCTTCCGGTCAGGAAAAACTCATCCTTGTCCCAGGGCCGGTACTTTTTCTCCGGATCGGCCAAAACGGCCCAATCGGCGTTTAAGCGGGCGAATTCGTTCCAGTCTGATCGCGTATTTTTTATAGGCATAAATTCTCGTCATTATCCCGGGAGCGGATCAATTTTTTTTCATGTACCTGCCTGTATAATCGATAACCTTCAAATCCGGATCTATATTCCGCTTCTTAAAAAATTCCTGGACGGCCAGACGGCAGCCGGGCCAATGCCCGTAATCGTCGAATATCACGTATCCTCCGGGCGCCACTTTATCATACAGATGATCGAGACAGATCTTCGTCGATTCGTACCAATCGACGTCCAGACGGAGGATGGCGATAGGTCCCATATTCGCGGATGCCGCCGGCAGCGTATCCTGCAGCCAGCCCTTCTCGATCTTTACGCTATCCCTCTTTATTTTCAGCTTGTCGAAAAATATCTCTTCCGCATCCCTGACGGACGCCACGCATTCGTTGATCGGCTTAAGCTTGCCGGTATTCCTGTCGGCCGCGAACTCCTTGGCCAAGAGACCGTCCGCTTCCCCGGGCTCGGGCAGGCCCTCGAACGAATCAAAAAGCCAAACCTTCCTGCCCTCCCCTCTTCCGGCCGCGTAAGCCATGGCGGCGGCGCACCCGCCCTTCCACGTGCCGCATTCCACTAAGTCGCCGGGGATCTTTTCCTTTTCGACGCGGACCGCCAGCTCGTAAGCGTTATTTAACCGGTCATAACCGACCGTCGTGTACGGTTCGACAAGCCAGAACAATCTGATCTTGCGGCCGTCCCTCCAGTCGGACCAGCGAAAATGCCGAAAAATCCTGATTTTCTTTACTACCTTGACCAGGATAGCGCTTTTCTTCAGGAATTCCCTAATTGTCGAGTATTGTCCTGGGGGCATTGGTTTTCTCGTTTATTTTTCCGATAAGTTCGCTAACCGCCCAATCGTTGGGTGCCATCCGGCGCGCCTCTTCCGTGAAGCGCAGGGCCTCCGTAAAATCTCCGGCTTCATAATAAAGCTGGCCGAGCGTATGCGGCCAAAGGTAATTCCCCGGATATTCCTTATAGCCGCGCCTGCCGTAAGCCAAAGCGCTGTCCAGGTCGCCCAATCGGTAGTAAGCCTGCAAAATCTTAAAATAAACCATGGGTTCTTTCCTGTAAAAATGACCGGCCGAAAGATAGTGGTCCAGGGCGCCGCCATAATCGGCTTCGGCCATAAGAATATCGCCTATGCCGCCGTGATCGCGCCACATCTCCCGGCCGATGGCCTCCTGGTGCAGGTAATCGAGGCGCGGATCGGAGATATCCGGCAAAAGGCTTAAAGCGATATTATAATTCACGATCGCTTCGTCGTTTTTCCCCCAGATCCGGTAAAGATTGGCCAGTTCCGTGTAATTGCCGGGCGTACGGGGACTATGATTGATAGCGCGGCGATACTCGGCTTCCGACTGTTCATAGAATTCCGCCTGATAAGGAGCGGCTAAACCGGCGCATAATTTCGCCTTAAGAAGACCGGCGGTATAGCTTTCCGACTTGATTTCCGGCAAGACCTCCCCAATCGCGCTATCCCCTCCCTTCCTTAAGTCCGCCTCTTTCGATCCCATCATCAGGCCGCTTATAAGAACGGCGGATTTCTCTTTAAAATAAGGCGTTATTTTTAATTGGTCGATATAATCATATAACGTTAATACCGTAAAATAATCGTTATCTCTGGCGGCCGTATCCAGGCCAAAATAATAATGATCCGCCACCACGACTTTTATCTGGCGGTTAACCATAAAAATACACGATAGCACGACTCCGGCGGACACGGCCGCTTTGAAAACAACAGCCGTCTTCTTTTTCGGCCGTTCCTCCGGTTCTTCCCTTATTTCTTCCGCTTCCGGCAGGTTCGCCGCGGACAGGAATATCAAGCTTATATACAGCCAAAAATATACGCCGGACGTGACAAAGGAAAAATTCAAAAACAATGATATAAGGTAAGAAGTAACGGCCAAAAACAGCAGATAGAAGAACAATTCATTCCGGCCCGATCGGATCCCCAGATATAAAAAGCGGTACAGCGAAAAAAGCAGGGCTGAAAATCCGGCCAGTCCCAATAAGCCGCCGGTTAAGAGGGTATCGAATACGATATTGTGGGCCCGATCCGGCCGGACATTGACATAGGCGTAAACCCCCCAATCCTTGTCGTAATAACCGCTTATGACGTCTGCCTGCGTCTCCGGACCATAGCCCAAAAACGGCTTTTGCTTTATAGCGTCCCAGGCCGCCCGCCAATAGATCAGCCTGGTGCCGGCGCTGCCCTCGAGGCTTAAAACCTGCTTGATCTTGGTGCTTAAAAACCAGGAATCCTGCAGGCCGTAAAAAAACCCCGCCGCCAGCAGAATCAGGATCGCGGCCGGCAGCATTACTTTCTTAAAACGACTCCTTAAAGCGGCCCGCAAAGCGAAAACGACGTTTTTTCGGTTAAGAAGGAGATAAAAAATACCGGTCGCCGCCACACCCAGGAATAAACTCAGCCAGATGCTTAAGCTATAGATATAAAGCAGGTTCAATAATTCCAGACCCAAAACTCCCGCGCACAAAAAACCGATTATCCTCTTCCGGGCATAAACGGCGGCGAGGACCGTTATCGGCATTACCATAAGAAGATAGATCCCCAGATAATTGGGCTGGCCGAAAGTCGAGGTTATCCGGTTGGTCTGCTCGATCGATTCGCTCCAGGACATGAAATCATATCCTAATTGCTGGGATAAACCGTAGCCGCAGACCACCGCGGACGACAAGACTATGGACGACAATATCCGTTTTATCTGCTTAAAAGAAAAAATATTAAAAAGCAGAGTTATGAAAAACAGCAGATAATAAATATGCGCGGAGAGTCCTTGTTGGCGGTCATAAGAGCCGAAAAAGCTTTTTTGCGGATCGATCGAAAAAACCGTAGCCAGGACTAAAACCAGAAAAAATCCGCCGATAACAAGCCAGTTCCAGGAAAAGGAAACCAGCCTTTTTTTTGCCAATGCGAGAAAATTTCTGTCCGTAGCGGCCTTGAACGCGGTAACGGCCAGGAGGCACAAGGTCAGGATTTTAAATAATACGATCTTATTGAGTTCAAAGGTATTGGCCGTGATAAAAAAAGGCGGGGAAAAAAATATCGGCACCAGAAAAACGACGCCCAAAATAAGTATTTCAGCCAATAAGTCTAAAATTTTATTAAAACGCGTTTCCATAAACAAAAAAAACAAAATAAGTGAAATAAGTAAAATAAAAAACGGCTTTTTTATTTATCGTATTTTACTTATTTCACTTATTTATCTTGCCGGCAAACAGCTCGGATCGGCGCAAACACCCTTTGGGGAGGCAAAATGGTTTCCCGGAAAAAGACCGATGCTGTCGGTCTCAAGGGTATAGATCAGCATATAACTTAAGGGGCGGCCGATATTTTCGCCGCAATTAACGTTCTCCGGATCGGCGCAGGGCGTATAAGCGTAGGCCGCCCCGCTTAAGGGATCGGCCGGAACGTAATCCAGACACAGGTTATCCGAACAGGCTTCTTTATCCTCTTTTTTCGCTGTTAAAACCGCCAGAGGGAATTTATCGTATTTGTGATAAAAGAGTTCGAGATCGAACCGCAAACCCGCTATATCGGACAATCTTTGGGTATCGCGGGCACTCTTTTGCGCGTAATTCACTATAAAACCCGTAAAAACGGCCACCAACAGAAAAATCAGGACGCCGGCGGCGGCTTGGATGATTTTCTTCTTTTTCGGGTCCATTTGTCTTTTTATTTCCATAAGATTAAGGATTTTAACTTACAATAACCAAAAAACGACTTTTAAAACCTAAAAGCTAAAAACTATAAGCTATAAGCTAACTATATTATACCAAAAATAATACCCCGCGGTAAAGCGCAGGGTATTATTATTCTTATATGATCTCAGATTATAGTTCCGTGCAGTTATTGGCGCCGTTATCGAAACAGGAGCCGTTAGAGCAGGCGAAGTAGGTACCGTCGTACAACTCTCCGGCAATGCAGTAGCTGTCGCCGGCGGCCGTACCTTCAAAATAATAGCTCGAACCGGTAACCGGATGGCAAGGCAGGGCCTGCAATACGCTTTCACCTGTTAATGATATGATCGGGTTGCCGTTGCCGCAGCACATAGGATCAGCAGTGGCTATAAGATTCGGTACCATTATTCGTCCACTTCCGCCGCCACAAGCGCCATCACCAACCGGGTATTCTTCGTCTTCGCTGTAAGCTAACTCCAGGGCGGTACTGACCTGCTTAAGATCGCTCTTTATGCGGGCGTCCCGGGCTTTCTGCCGGGCATTATTCAAAGACACCACCGCTAAAGATGAGAGCAAGCCGATGATCGCGATTACGACCAATAATTCGATTAATGTAAAACCTTTGTTATTTCTCATAATTCACCTCCGATCTATTGTTCGCGCTCGCAAACTTAATTCTAGAAATTAAATCAACGAGTACGGTTTATAATATTTGTTGATAATGGGATCGACACGCCCATATAGTCTATTACGTACTTATCCACAATTATACCATATTTTTCCACAAATGACAAAAATATAGAGCCACTGAGTTAGGGGTGGTAATTGCTTTTACTTTACCGTATATTCTATTTTTTCCGCTAATATTTGATCGTTCTTATTACTATCATTTACACCGTAGATATTTACCTCCTGGCCCACAGAAAGATTATTAACACCGGCTTCCGCGGTAACGTACCAGTTAGGGGCTTCCAGATCCAATACTTCTTCTCCCCTTGCCTCCCCGGCGGCTATTTTCGCGCTGAATTCCGCCTGCTCTTTTTTAAACTGCGCGGCGGTTTTCACGGTTTTTTTGATTATCCTGGTTTCTCCGGTGATCACGATCTTAAGGCTTTCGCCCGTAGGGCCGGTCGGGCCGGTCTCTTTTATCCTGATCAGGCCGCTTAGTACTTCCTCGATAACGCCCGAGAGCTCTACACGCGCGCCGGGCGCTTGCCCGCCGCCGGATTCCTCTACGGTATTTTCCGCCCTCATAACGATCATTTTCCGCGCGTAATAAGTATTATCCTTGTCCCGATAAGCGTAAACTCTTAATTTATCGCCGTTTTTAAGGCTGTTTAAGGCGATCTTTTCGGATACCTGCCAATCAGGCGCCTCCAGCCAGGCCGTGCTTTTTCCTTCTTTGGTCATTGCCGCGAATTCAACTTTAAATTTATCCTGCTCCGCGATAAACTGCTCTTTGGGTTTTACTGCATCCGTTTGCTTAACGATCTCCGCGTCCTTGCCGACCGCTATTTTCAATAATTCAAATTCCCGCTCTTTGTCCGGCAGAGGCATATCGCCTGTTTCTTTTAAGATTTTTAAATTTATGGCCACGCCGCTTATTCCGGCCAGCTCGCCCTCAAAGACTGATCGCTCCAGACCGGTCAGATCTTTCGGCTCCGTACCCGGACCCCAAAAACCGCCGCCGCTTCTTGATCTCGCCAAAAAGTACCCGCTGGCTATAGCCGCGACTATCAGAATTGATGCTATAATTATTGCCTTTTTGTTCATAATTCGTATGAGTTATCCATATAATTTGCGGAATCATTCGCATGTCCCGCATTCGTAGTTGCGGGTCGCCGAAGGCGATAACATTAATTACAGCAGACCGCGCACCTGATAAAAACGAGATTGTCGTAGCCGGCCTGTCCAAAATTATTTTCTATCCGGGAACCGTACCAGGCCGCCCCCCAGGTGGTGGCGGCTCCGCCGGTGTTGTCGAAATTACGGTTCACGCAGTTCCTTTCCCGCGAGAGCGTATGGCTCTCGTTTATGCCGGCCGCGACGTAACCATCGTAAGCCTTATCGGTAAAATTTCCCTTATTGCAGTTATGCGTCCCGTAGCCGGTATAGCATGCGCTCTGGTTCCGGTAGCAGACCGCGCACCTTACGAAAGATCTGGCCGGGTCATATCCGGAAGGCATCCAGGGAGATCCGCCGGACATCGACGGATACATCCTGTCGGCTATCAGTCCGGTATGCGCGAATTCCGCGTCGGCCGGCAGCTGGATACAGATATCGTTGTCCCCGCCGGACATGACGCTATAAGTCGCGCCGAAACCGAAACCGCCGTAGAGTAACGTATCGCCGGCCGCGCAATCCGCCCGGCCCCAATTAATATAAGTTGTTCCGCCCGCCGATGAGTTTATCCTTGAATTTACATAGCCGGCATTGACCGCGCTGGTCGCGTCCGCCGGTATGACCGCCAGGTTATTTATCCCGTTATTGTTCATATTTATGTCCCCCGCCATCGTATCCCCGTCCCTTAAAACGAAATCATCGTTAAGGTAATTCCAGTCGCCGATCGATAATGAAGCCTCGGTACGGTCGTAATCGCCGAATACCGCCAAAACCGGCTTTAAAACCGTTAAACTGAATATAAAAATGCTTCCCGCGGTCAAAAAAATCACCAGCCAAAGTAAAACTTTATTTTTGTACATAAAAACCATAGACTAAAAACTAACTAATTGCAGCAGACCGAACACTTCACGAAAGCGCCGGTAGTATAGCTCGCGAGGCCGTAATTATTATCGATGCGCGCGCCGAACCACATCGCTCCCATATTCCCCCCGGCCGCCGCCCCGTTAAATATCCGGTTGACGCAGGCCCTTTTCGTTGAATTCACGTAGGTTCCGGCGCTCGTGCTATAACTGCCCAGCACGTAGCCGTCGTAAACGGGCGAAAATCCGCCGTTGCCGCCATTACAGTCCCAGGAGCCGTAATTCGTATAGCAGGTTCCGGCCGGATAATGGCAGACCGCGCAGCGGACGATCCGATCGCCGGCGATAGTGCTTCCCGGATCGACCGAGTTCGTGGGCAGATTGGCGTCAGCGCCGGTTACGACCGGGTACATCTTGTCGGCATAGATCGCCGTAAAACCCGCCCCCGGATCGCCGCCTTCCATGCATACCGGATTGCTGCCGCCTCCCGGGGTATTATAAGGCGCGCTTAAAGCGATACCGCCATAAAGAAGGGTCGAACCGCCGCCGCAGGCATTATTGCCCCAGACCGTATATATTTCCCCTCCGCCGGAAGTCGGACCGGCCGCGATCTCCTGGTTGACGTAAGCGACATTGGCCGCGTCCGTCGCGGCGGGACCTGATAAATTCGTGTTAAGTCCGGTAATGGCGTGATTTCCCATATTAAGCGCTCCCGGACCGGCCCAGGTATCCCCCTCTTTTTTCAAAAAATCATCATCCAGGTAATTCCACTCGGTCAATGTCAGCTGATTCTGGGTGGTCGCGTCCTTATCGTAATTTCCCTGCAGGGCCAGCGCCGCTTTCTCCCGGTAAAAAAGGCTTAAAACGAAGAAACCGCCGATCACGACCGCGAGCAGCATGAACGCGGCCGCCTTTAACTTGAGTTGTAATTTTTTTAAATTATTATCCATAATATTATGATTACAAATACACAAATTTTATCACAAATGCACAAATACAACTTTACTGAATAAATTCATAAAAAACGGACATATTTGTGAATTTGTGTTCTGATTTGTGAATTTGTAATGTTATAAAGCTATTTATATTATACCACAAAAGCCAAAAACCATCCAATATAACCGTCAAATATCAGACTAATATCTGCGGCAAATCCGCGTAGGAATCCGCGTAAAATCAGCGGGGCCGTCATTGATATCCGTAAAGCCGGAATTACGACTGACATGAAAAGCGATTCTCACGCGGATACTATTTACATGTTTGTCGCCATCTGATACATCGGCATGATTATGGCCGCAACCATTATCCCGACCCCGACGCCCATCGTGACCATTATTATAGGCTCCATCAAGGTCATGAGGTTGGCGATGATATTGTTCACTTCCCGGGTATAAAAATCAGTGATCCGCTCCAGGACCATATCCAATCTTCCGGTTTTCTCCCCGATCTTAAGCATTTGCGACACCATCGAGGGCACCTGATCGCTGTGGACAAAAACGCTCGATATGGAATTGCCGTCCTCCACCTCTTTCTTGGTTTCGCTGATTAGCTCTTTGTAAACGGCATTGCTTACCACCTCCGACGTTATATCCAGGGCTTTGCCGATGGCCACGCCGCCGACGATCAGGGTCTGGAAGGAGCGGGTGAACCGCACGAGATATATCCGCTGGAATAATTTTCCGAAGATCGGCGCGCGCAGCAAAAGAGTATCGACTATCTTCCGGCCGGCCGGCAGCCTGACCAATTGCTTATACCCGAGCACCAATCCGACCAGCAAGGCCAGGAAAACATACCAATAATTCGCCAAGGCGTCGGAAAAACCCATTAAGATCCGGGTCGGAAGCGGCAATACTCCGCCCGTTTCAGCCATCATGGCCGTCAACTTCGGCACCACGAATATCATCATGACGACCCCTACGCCGCCCAGGCCGCAAAATACGAAGGCGGGATAGATCATAGCTCCCTTGATCTTGCTCGTCATGTCATAATCCTTTTCCAGTTCGTCGGCCAGATAATTAAGAACCTCGTCAAGCTTGCCGGAGGATTCGCCGGATCTTACCACGTTAACGAAAAAATTCGAGAAAATATGGGAGCGCTGGCCCAGGGAATCGGATAGTTTAGTGCCTCCGTCCACCTCATCGGCAATTTCGGATATGGCCATTTTCAATTTTTCGTTGCTGGTCTGCTCGACTAAAAGCTTTAATGATTGCACCAAGGCGACGTTGGCTGAAATAAGCACCGCAAATTGCCTGGAAAATACCACCAGGTCTTTGGCGGAGATCTTGCTAAAAATATTGTTTATGCCCCCTCCGAAACCGGACCGTTTCTCCTCGATAGAAACTATCTCGTAACTCTTGTCTTTAAGGATCTCAATGGCTTCGTTCTCGTTCCTGGCTTCGACCAGGCCGCTTATCTTTCGGTTTTGAGAATTAGTGGCTTGGTATTTGAATCTTGACATATTTGGCTCTCGTTAGGCTTCTCGAAGCGCGTTAGTAAATATTATCCCTGTTTATCTTTCCGGCCTGGGCAAGGTCTTCGACCGATTTGCTCATGCTGGCCATCCCCTCTCTTCTAGAATTTTGTATAATGCTTTCTATCTGGAAAAGCTTGCCCTCCCGGATAAGCGAGCGGACGGCCGAATTAACCAGTAAAACCTCGGTGGCGAGAACCAGGCCGCCGCCTCTCTGGGGCAATAATTTCTGCACGACCACGCCGGAAAGCACGTCGGCCAGGTTGTATCGGGCCGCTTCCCGGGACGATGTGCCGGCGGCGGCCGTCAGTATCTTTTCGATGGCGCTGATCGAATTGTCGGCGTTTATCTCGAGCAGGACCAGGGAATTTCCGGCCGCGAGGCTCAAGACCAGGGGGATCGCGGCGTTAAAATCTTTTTTGATCTCGGCCACGTAAAGAACGTCCACGTCTTCGTTCATGCAGTAATCCAGGCCGTCTATTATAGTATGGACGTCCCGGCCGATCTGGCGCTGGTCGATAACGCTGCTTTTGTTCACGAAAAGATATTCTATCGGATTCTCCAGAGTGATCACGTATTTGTTGCTGTTTTTATTGATCTCTTCGAGAAACGCCGCGGCCGTGGTGGTTTTGCCTGATCCGAAAGGCCCCGCTATTATGAATAAACCGGATTCAAGCCCGGTTATGGCGCTAACCGTTTCCGGGAGTCCCAGTTCCTTAAAGTTTAAGATCGCGCCGGGGATAAAATGGAAAGACAAGGACGGCAGATCCTTCTGGTAAAAAGCATTGATCCGAAAGCGCAAATTGCCGGAAAATTCCTTAACGGTAACTATTTCCCTGTCTGAGTTAAGCCTGGCGACGTCCTCTTCGCTTAAGACGAAATTGATGATGCCGCTCATGATCTCCTGATCGATGATGTTTTCGCTTTCCAAAGCCAAGAGTCCGTTGTCGACCCGGATGCGGGGCTGGCTACCGATCGATAAATGAAGGCTCATGGCCCCCCGGTTAGCGGCTTCGGCTAAAATTTTACCGATAAAAATCGATGCTACTTCCATATATTAGGCGTTAGGCGCTAGGCGTTAGGCGCTAGGCGTTAGGCGCTAGGCGTTAGGCGCTAGGCGTTAGGCGCTAGGGCGAGTTTTAGGCAATAGAGCTATCATCCTAAAACCTAACGCCTAAAGCCCTAATCAGACATAACTCTTAGCACTTCTTCTATGGTGGTCTTACCTTGTATGACCTTTAAAAAACCATCCTGCCTGACCGTTACGAACGGTTGTGTTTTTCTGATAGTATCCACGTCGATGTATTTTTTGCCTTCGATGATCATGTCTTTTATCTGCTTATTGACGTCAAGCACTTCGGCGATGGCGACCCGCCCGGAATAGCCCGTATTAGCGCAACGCGGACACCCCTTTCCCTTAAAGAATTTAAGTTTATTTATATCGAAATCTTTTATGAGCTCCTTAAGGTACTCGTCTCCGATCTGAGTAAGCTCGGCTTTTATAGTTTCAAGATAATCCGGCGGTATTTTTGTTTCCTCCCGGCAAAACTCGCAGATCTTCCGGGCAAGTCTTTGGGCGATAACCGTGTTTAGGGTAGAACCGATCAGGAAGGGCTCGATGCCCATATCGACGAGGCGGGTTATTACACCGGAACAATCAACCGTGTGCAGGGTGGAAAGCACGTAGTGGCCGGTCAAGGCGGCATGCACCGACAATTCGGCGGTTTCTTCGTCGCGGATCTCGCCCACCATGATAATATCCGGATCCTGGCGCAAAAAAGACCGGAGTCCGCTCGCAAAATTATATCCCAGCTGGGGAGCGATCTGCGACTGGTTCACGCCTTCCATTTTGTATTCCACCGGGTCTTCCAGGGTTGAGATATTTATGCCTTCTTTGTTGAGCATATCCAAAAGCGAAAACAAGGTGGTCGATTTTCCGCTCCCGGTAGGGCCGGTGATCAGAAGTATGCCTTCGGTTTTTTTTATATTTTTCTGGAGGAGCTGAAGCTGCCGCCCCTGAAAACCGAGACCCTCGAGCTTGGGTGCGCCCTTGGTCGTATCCAATATCCTCATCACCACCTTTTCGAATCCCACCAATGGCAGTATGGAAACGCGGAAATCTATTTCCCTTTCGTTGACTATCATCCGGATGCGGCCGTCCTGGGGGATCCTCGTTTCGTCGAGTTTTAAATTAGACAATACCTTGATACGGGCCACCAGCGCGTTATGGATGGCTTTAGGAAGGACAAGGGAGGTGTGCAGAACCCCGTCTATGCGGTAACGCACCCGGGTTTCGTTTCTCAAAGGCTCGATATGGATATCCGATGATTTGCCCTCAACCGCGTGCCGGATGATCACAGATACTATTTTCGCCACCGGCGCGCTCTTCGTTACCTCTTCCCCTGTTTGCGGCTTATTTCTCTCTTCTATGGCTATAAGCTGGTCCTCTTCGGCTTTGGCGCGGGTCTTTAGGGCGGTGTCCAGTTCTTTGGAGAGGGATTTATATTGTTTAAATGCCGCCTCGAAGCTGTTTTTCGATATCAAAAAAAATTCCGCCTGAAGATCGTTCTCTTTCGCCAAAAAATCAACCGCCTCGATGGCTTTAAAATTATCCGGGTCGATTATGCCGACTTTTATCTTCTTGTCTTTCTCTCCGAAGCAGATGATCTTATAATTTTGCGCGACTTCGCTCGGAATGATGTTCAAAACCTTATTATTAATGATCAATTCGGTAATGTTCTGATAGGCCAGATTATAAAACCTGGACTTAGCCTGGGTCAAGTCCTCGATATTCACTATTTTTTCCAATATTTCCTCCACCCCCCTTTTACTTTCTTTGGCCTCTTCAAGTATCAGGTTCAACTGGTCGTATTTTATCATTCCCCTGTCCTGGAGATCTTTTAATAGCTTGTCTTGGTTGATCATAATTTGGGCGCCTTTACCGATAAAATTTAGGATTATTCCCTATTCCGAAAATATATCCTCTCTGCCGAATTTTATTTCTTCGATGGTTCTTATATTCAGCCCGGATTCCCGTAAATCATGATATTTTTGCAACTGGACGATATCGGCATTAAAGGTTTTTTTCTTGATGATTTTTGGCTGAATGTTAATATTACTTAAGCCCAAGGGGGTTATCAGCTTTTCTTTATTTAGGGCAGAGGGAAATAATACCAACCTGAATATGGCCGCTAAGACCAAAATTATGATCATTCCCCCAATGACATAAATATGTTTTCGCTTGGGTTTTGGTTCGATGTCATTATTCATATTAAAATACTAGGCTAATTAATTACTGGCCGGTTTCAGATAATATAACGCGACTTCCAGAGTAACGGTTCTGGCACCCGGATCGAAATCTATCTTATTAACGTCCATGAGTCTCAGGTTATTTTCAATGGTCGCTAATAATTTTTTTAATCCGTCATAATTAACGCCGATGATCTCCATAGAGACCTCTATATTTCCCTGTCTGGCCGCGTTCGCTTCTTTATCGGTTTTTCCCGCAGCCTGCTTATCGACGGCCACGGGCGCATCTTCCGGTTTTATTTTCAGGCCTTTAAGGATCATGTAATGCCGGGATACGATATCGTTCATAAGATAATAAAGCTCCTTGTATGAATCGCTTTCCGGCACCATCGCGTTGATCCGGTCTTTATCCGCCTGGCTTATATTTTTATAAGTATTGGAGTACTGGATAAGATTCCGGTGGTAGTTCTCCAGCTGTTCGTATTCCGCCTGCTTATTCTCGTAAGACTCGGCTATATTCAGGCGTATCGTGTCATATTTCGGTTTAAGCAGATAAAAAAAACCGATCGCGAAAAATAACAGCATCGCCGCCAGGGTAATCAACCTGAAATAATCCAGGAAAAATAGATTAAGTCTGGTGATTTGTTCTTTCCCGACGGCCGCCTTCTCCGCGGGGGTCGGATTTTTTTTTGCTTCAGGCATAGGCTATTTATAAAAAATATCCGGCTTTACCTTTATCAATAATGAAAAATTCACTTTCATTTCTTTATCGGTCGCGCTTCCGGTGTTTTCAGCTTCGTTTTTTTTGGCCGAAGTCTCCTTTTTTGACATCTCCTGCCTCGCGCTTTCGACTATTAAGCCGGTAACGAATTCATTCGCTTCTAATATCGTAATTTGATCAGCCACGCTAGGATAATCGCTTACTTCCGCGTCAAAGGTATACTCCCCCTTGGTGTCACCGCTGAACCCTCCGATATAATAAGCCTCGGAGAGCGTATTTTTTTCTAAAAACCGGAAAAAATTAGTCCAATAAATATGTTTAGCGAAAAGATCGCTCACTAAATCGACCTTTTTCTGGAAGGCGTCTATTTTTTCGGCCTCATTTTCCGCTCTTTTGATCTGGGGAATGATCTCTTCTATCTGGTTGATCACGGTCAGGCTGTACTCGCTGACCCGGCTCTCCCAATAGGCCAGGCCGATATAGATTACGCTTATCGCCAATCCTGTATAGGTTAAATTAATGAACAAGACGCGGAGATTCTTTCTCCAGTCGAAAAAAGTGGTTACCTCGTCTTTGATCAGGTTTGTTTTAAGTATGCCGGGAGTCTTGAGCCGGTCCCTTCCGAAGGACAAAGCGAGATCCATGAAATCGCGTAAATTCGTTATTTTCGGTTTTTTGACGGTAACGGCCAGTTTTTGCGGAGTGGTAAAGAGGCCTTCGGCGTGCTTGGCCTTCGGCACTGCCGGCTCTTCCGATATTCTTTTGTTCTTTTCCTCCTTAAAAACCTCCCGGTATTCGGCTAACTGCTCTTTGTCTTTCTTAAAATTTATCCGGGTGTCTTTTGGATCGTTGTCCGAAGAGGGGAAAATCTTATTTATCCGGCTGAAAAAACCTTTTTCCTCCGCGGGTTGGTCTTTTCGGACGGTTTTATCCTCCGGCGCGTAATTTACGGCCGGGCCTCCGGTGCTGGACGGCTGGGCCGCGCCCGGCGTTTTACCGGCCGGCGGAGAAATTGGGTCGGGCTTGGTCCAGACCACTTCTCTTCCGCCATTTTTACTGTTTTGGCCGTTATCGTCGATCCGACGCATTTTTCCGCCCGAAATAAAATTTATATCATTGGACATAATTTAGGCTTTAGGCTCTAGGCTCTAGGCTGTAGGCTTTAGACGCTAGGCTTTAGGATTATAGTATTTAGGCTCTAGGATTTTGGGCTTTAGGCCGCCTGACGCCCTAAGACCAAAGAGGTTAAAGCCTGACCGCTAACCCCTCACTCTATCTCCCTTAAAGCTAAACCGATAGCTACGGACATACGGGGGCCGATTTCGTTTAAGAGAGGCTTAAGATCGACCGGATAAGAGATCCGGGACCATGGATCGCCGACGATGACTTTGATATCCAAGACTTTGGTCAGGTAATTGGCCAGATTAGGAAGTAATGCCGAACCGCCCGATAATATTATCTTTTCGGTTTTCTTGTTGTTTTTACTTGAGAAAAGGCCGATCGCGTATTTCATTTCATTCACTATCGGAGAGATCGTTTCAACAATCGTCTTGGGGATAACCTCGGTTTGCGACTCGATCGAACTTATCCCCATATCATATTTGAATTGTTCGGCTCTCTCCAGGCCTATGTTCAGGTGGCTGCCGATAGCCTTGGTGATGGTCAATCCCCCGACATCGATACTGCGATTAAGCATCGGTATGCCATTATCGACGATCGAAACATCGGTTGTTGAAGCGCCGATCTCGACCAGCATGATCGTGGAGCGGTCATTGCCCAATAAGGACCTGATCAGGGAAAAAGTTTCCGGTTCCAGGCTCAGTAAATTAATATGCGCTTCCTTGAAAATACTGATATATTTTTTTACTAACGGCTGAGGGGCGCCGGTCAAAAGGACTTTGGTGTCTTTTTTGTCTTTTTGATCCGCGTCATCAATAACTTTCCAGTCCAGCATCATCTCCTCAAGCGGCAGCGGAATCACTTTTTTCGCCTCCCAATGCGTAGCCGAAGGAATATCTTTTTTAGCCACTCCGCTTAAATTTATTATCGACGTAAAAACCGAAAAAGTGGGCAGTGACGCTACGGCATTACGGTTGACCACCCTGGCTTGGTTACAGATGTTGTTTATGATAGCCGCCGTATTTTTTACGTCTTTCTGCAGATCCCCCTGTTGGAGCACCTGGCTGTTTTCGCTAAAGCCGTAAGTGGCCAGCCTGGCTATGCCGCCCTCCTTCGTGAGCTCTACTATCTTAACGCTGGTACTGCCGATATCAATGCCTATGTAACCTTTGGCGCCAGCCAATATTTTTGATAAACCCATACTTTTGTTCACCGCTCGGATAAGATTAAACAAACTTTGTAATATTTCCTATTATAATATATAATATTAATATAATCAGACGCGGCAAAAAATAAAAGTTATTCGCATGTTAATTATAACATAAAACGGGATTTAAAACAAAACCTTTTAAAAACTATGGAATTTTTATCAAAGTATAAAAAAATATTATTGGCGTTAGGCTTTTTATTAATTACGGTTTTGCTTGGCTATTTATTATATGCCATGTTTTTCAAATCTTCTTTGCCCGTAACCCTCGAACCGGAACCGGGGGGGACGGCGACCGGAACCGGAGCCGGATTTCCCGATACCGCCTCCGGCACCGGAAAAATAATTCATACCGAAACGGGTACCGATCGGACAAGCTTGCCCGGAGCCGCGGCCAGCCCGGTAGCGAGAGGGGGGTTGACCACCGTTAAAGACTTAGAACAAACCGGAGGATTGGGGCCCACTCTGGGGTCTAACGGTTCTGATCTGCAGTTTTACGACCCGAAAAGCGAAAAATTCTATCGCTTGGGCAAAGACGGGGAACTTACCCCTTTATCCGACAAAAAATTCCACGAAGTAAGGAATATTACCTGGGCATCGGATAAAAATACGGCCATTCTCGAATATCCCGATGGCGCTAATATTCTTTATGATTTTTCCGCGGACAAGCAGATCACCCTTCCGCAGCATTGGGAAAATTTCGATTTCTCGCCGTCCGGCGACAAAATCGTCATGAAGAGCATCGGCCTTGATCCGGATAATCGCTGGCTTGCCGTTGCCAATAAAGACGGTTCGGGGTCGCGCATAATCGAGGATCTGGGGGAAAATGCCGGTTCGGTTTACCCGGACTGGTCCCCTAATAACCAGATCATCGCCACTTACGCTAAGGGCGTGGGTTTCGACCGCCAGGAAGTTTTCTTTGTGGGCCTGAATGATGAAAATTTCAAATCTACCGTGGTCGAGGGCCGGGGCTTCGAACCGCTTTGGTCGCCCGAAGGAGACCGCCTGCTTTACAGCGTTTATTCGACCGAAGATAACTTAAAACCCGGCCTTTGGGTCGTGAACGCGGAGGGCGAAAGCATAGGTACGGGCCGGAGAAAATTAAACGTGGAAACCTGGGCCCATAAATGCGCTTTCGGCGGCAGCGAAGGACTTTACTGCGCCGTGCCGGAAAAACTTTCCGAAGGCGCGGGGCTGATCCCGGAATTAGGGCTAAGAACCAAAGACAATTTATACAAGATCGACCCCGTAACCGGCCAAAAAAAGCTTCTGGCCGTACCTGACGGCACCTACAACATATCTAACGTCATAATTTCGGATAACGGCTATTATCTGTATTTTACGGATGAGAAAACGGGAAAATTGCACCAGATAAATTTAAAATAAGTCGAATTATCTTGCTTGGCTAAATCCTGAATCATAAATCCTAAACTCTAAACAAATCCAAATCACTAAAATCCAAAACCTTCCCCACGCTCCGCTTGTTTTGAATTTAGGCCATTGGAATTTTAAATTTGTTTATGATTTAGAATTTTGTGTTTAGGATTTTTATATTGGCAAATGAGCGGAAATGAAAGATATAAAAAGCAATATCAAAAATCTTTTGTCTGATAATCGCGTGCTAAAAACGCGTGATTTTATTTTAGACCTGATATTTCCGATCGAATGCCTTTCTTGCGGACATGAAGGCGCGTGGTTATGCGGACGGTGTTTTTCCCGGCTTAATTTTAAAGAGGGGCAGTATTGCCTGGGCTGCAAGCGTCCGGATCGGTACGGGCGATTCTGTTCCGGATGCGCGCCGGATTACCGCCTGGAAGGCGTCTGGATAGCCGGCGATTACGAGAATAAGATCCTCGCTAAAATGATAAAAAGCCTTAAATATCATTTCGCCCGCGACCTCGCGGATATCCTCGGCTTATACCTGTCCTTGTTCTTGCGCGATCTCCTGACCCGAAGCCGCCTGTCCGGCATCCATCTCGGGCCCGGCCTCGACAAGAGAGGGTTAGACCGGCTGAAAGACGTTCCCGGGGCTATCCTTGATCTTTCCCGAACGACGATCATGCCGGTGCCGCTCCATAAAAAACGGGAACGCTGGCGCGGCTTCAACCAGGCTTTCTTCCTGGCGCGCTCTCTCGCTGATAAATTCGGCCTTGACGTCCGGGGCGGACTGGTGCGCGTCAGGCATAAAAAACCGCAGGCCAAACTTACCGGAATCGAGCGCCTCGCCAATATCAGGGATTGTTTCGCCTGGACGGGCGATCTTTTAGAAGGAAGGAATGTGATACTGATCGATGATGTCGTCACCACCGGGTCGACACTTAACGAATGCGCCCGGGTGCTTAAAGACGCCGGGGCCGGGGAGGTTTGGGGGCTGGTGGCCGCCAAGGGATAAATTTGGAACAATAAAAACCGCAGGTCCAGGACCAGCGGTTGTTTCGCGAAATCACTTTTTTTGCGCCACGGTTACGGCGTGATACACAATGTATCCCCGGCAGGATCTGAAGGCCGGATAAAACATGCTTTTAATCAGGGAAAATCCCGATTGAATGAGCAGACTGTTTACGTCCCCCGGAGCATGGCGATAAACGACCGGACTGGAGGCGATAAGGTTAGGGCGCTTATCCGTATCGAATGGTTTATAGGAAAAACTGAAGAGTCCTCCGTTCTTTAGGGTCCTGGACGCTTCGGAGATTATAAAGGAAGGATCCGGAAAAAAACATATTACGCCGCAGGCGACCACCTGATCGAAAAAACCGTTGCCATAGGGGCATCTTTCCCGGTTAAGATCGATAAGCCTCAATTCCCGGGCGAAACCTTTGGCGCGGAATTGCTCCAGCATGCCAGGCGCGCCGTCAACTCCGTACACGGAAAAACCTGAGCGGAAAAACGGTTCGGAAGATAATCCCGTGCCGCAGCCGATATCCAATAGCTTTTGTCCGGGAAACTTGAATTCCTCGGGAATGAATCCGAAAATCGTTTGCGGCGAAATACAGTGGAAAGCTTCGACGGCCAGATCGTAATACTCCGCTCTCCGACTATAGTATTCTATGGCGCGATCATCGATAAACTCCCTTTCCGACATACTTCTCGCTGATACCATCCATTACCTCCTTTCGGATTTCCTTGGTTGCCGTTTTAAAGTTCAATATATGCAATTTATATTAATGGATAATTTTAACACGAATTTAAAATCATGTCAAGCGATTCTTGCGATTATACTTTAAAAAACGTATAATTACATCATCTTGACTAAACAAAAAAAATGAAATCATCAGCTATCAAGGGTTTTTGTTTCGGCCTTACTTCCGGAACGATCACTACCTTAGGAATGATCGTCGGCCTTAACGCCGGTACGGGTTCGCGGGCCGTGGTCCTGGGCGGCATATTAAGCATCGCCATCGCCGATTCTTTTTCCGACGCGCTCGGGATCCATGTCTCCGAAGAGTCCGACCATAATAAAAGCCACAGCGAAGCCTGGGCTTCCACAGTCGCGACTTTTTTTTCGAAACTGCTCTTCGCTTCAACCTTCATGATCCCGATAATATTTTTTGGTTTACAGACGGCGATCGCGGTCAGCGTCGCCTGGGGACTGGCCGTACTCGGGATACTGAGTTATTTTATTGCCCGCTCCCAGAAAAACAATCCTTTAATGGTTATCGGCGAACATCTTTCGATAGCGGTTCTGGTCATAATACTTACCCACTATACCGGCCGCTTTATTCAAAGCAATTTCGGCTTCGAGGGTTAATCGTCTTAAAAGCAAAAGCTCCGCCTTTCGGCGGAGTTTTATTATAAACGCGATCAGGGTCAGGCCGCTTCTTTTTCTTCCGCGCGCTCATCTTGTTTATTTTCAACGGAATCGTATAGCTTGATTTTTTTTGTGATTTGCAGAAAACGCTGGCAAAAATATCTGTCGCCGGATCTCATTTCATCTTGATCGTGACCCCTTGATAATCTTGGACCACCCAGAACAATCTCAATATCACCCCGGGATTTAAGTTTATCTATGTGTTGCCAAAAAACATGACTACGCTCCTTGTTACCCGGATAATGTCCCATTAATTTCGGTTCAGTCTTATCTTCTTCCGGATTTAAACGCTCGCCCAATAATGGAAAAACCACCATCTTTCCGCCCGGCTTCAAAACCCGCAAGCCTTCATCTAAATTTTTTATAATATCTTCGGGACTCTTGGCGTAATAGAACGATGAATAAACGGAGCTAACCACATCAAAATTTTTATCACGAAAAGGCAGGTCTTGTCCGAAAGCGGCGACGGCTCCCGGCGTTTCTTTGGGTTTATTTAGAAAAAAATTTTTTATTTCTTTGCCTAATTTTTCTTTTTTTAAAAGTTTGCGGCCGGAAGCGGAAAAATATATCGGATCAACTACGGTTACATCTATTCCCATATCTTTGGCGTCTTTGGCGAATTCAGCGGCGCCGGCGCCGATATCCAATATCTTTTTACCGACCAAATCATCTCTTTCCAGATTACAATAAGCTGAGTAAAGCGGCCAATCACGATGCAGATCCTTAAACTCCATCATATATTCCGCCTCCATCTTCCAAAAATCCCCCGGCAAACCTTCGTACCATTTTTTCTCCCTTGCATTAAGTGAATCAATTTTTTCCATTGTATTTTTAAGCTCTGGATTCAGTGGTTTTAACATAAATTTATAAACCGAATGTACGAATAATGCTCCGCCGCCAGACGCTATAAACCGGTATTTCCTTTTCGCTCTCTATGACCACCATCGTCCCGGCGGCGCCGCCATGGGCCTCGTTTATCTCTTTTTCCTTTTTAACGTCAAACATCGGTCCGATCTTCATATTCATTATATCATAACCCGGACAAATTATCTCCACCCGCTCTCCGGATTTCAGGGTATTATGGACTTTGACGTAAACTTTATATTTATCATCCGACGTTTTCGCGCATTTGACAGTCTGGCCGCAGAATTCCCAGGCCGGATAATTATGGGAGTTTTTCAAATTCTGCGCCCCCTCCCCGGCTCCGAACATAAAGCCTTCGGTAAAACCGCGGTTGAAAGTTTTCGTTTCCAGTTCCCGATATAAAAACTCCAGTTCATCTTTAACTTGTTCCGGCGCTTTAGCCGAACACGCGAAGTCGATCGCCCGCCTGTAAGCGCCCACGACGCAGGCCAGGTAATAAACACTCTTGGCCCGTCCCTCTATCTTAAAAGCGTCCAGGCCGGCGGCGATCAGTTCCGGCAATCTTTTTATAAGGCATAAATCTTCGGAATTTAAAATATAAGTGCCATGCGCCTCTTCGTGTAACTCCACCGCGCCGTGGCCCGCCGGTTCTATTGACGCGGCCCGGTACTCCCACCGGCAGGGCTGGGAACAGTCGCCCAGATTAGCGTTGCGGTCGTTATAATATTTAGACAGGAAACAGCGGCCGGAATAAGCCATGCAGAGCGCGCCGTGGACGAAGCATTCTAATTCTAATTTCGGCGCCCGGGCGCGGATTTCCCTGATTTCTTTTAAATCCAGCTCGCGCGCTAAAATAACCCTCTTGCATCCGGCCTTCTGCCAGAAACGAGCCGCGCGGGAATTGGTGCAATTGGCCTGCGTGCTCAAGATAAGCTTGACGCCCGGCCAGGCTCTTTTAACTTCCTCGAGTATACCCGGGTCGGATATGAAGATCCCGTCCGGACCGATTGCTTTAAGTTTCGCGATATGAGCCGGCAATTTCCTTAAGTGCTCGTTATGGGCGAAAATATTGACGGTCACGTAAACTTTTTTCTTAAGGCCATGCGCGTATTCGACCGCCCGCTTTATCTCGGGTATGGTAAAATCGTTTACCCTGACCCTGAGGGAAAAATCAGGAATACCCAGATAGACCGCGTCCGCGCCGAAAGCGAAAGCGGTTTTCATTTTTTCAAAATTTCCGGCCGGAGCCAGAAGTTCGGGCATCTTAAATTTTTGACCATGATTCTTCATTTGATTACCGTGATTACCGGGATAATATTTCCTGCACCCGGCCGACTTCGCCGGTCTCAAGACGCACCTTGATCCCGTGCGGGTGGGTTAACGAATTAGTGAGAATATCGGCCACTATCCCCTCTGTCAATTCGCCGGTGCGTTGATGGTGCTTCTGCACGATCGCCACTTTTAAGCCCGGCTCTATATTGTCTCGCTTGCTTCCATCCATATTATTCACTTATTTTTATGATTAATGATCTTTAATTTCTCGACTCGCGGCAATTGCTTCAGCCGCCATTCTTCACGGGCGGCCGCGGACCGGCTTTTATACCGGCGCGAATAAACTAATATTACCGGCCGCCGGTTTCTCGTGTATTTCGCCCCCAGGACGGAAGAGTTATGTTCTTCCGTCCGCCGTTTTATATCCGTGGTAATGCCGGTGTAAAGGGTTTTATCCGCGCATTTTAAAATATAGACGTGCCACATATATTTATTATAGGATTTCCACTGTTCTATTCTATCACTTTCACGGGGGAAGTTCAAAATTTTTATAATGATTGATTATTTTTCAATTGCTGTTATAATAGTATTGGAACCTTTACTTATCAAGCAGATAAATTTTAAAAATATATGAACGACAAAAAACTCCATATCGAAGTATTCTTTTACGGCCGGACGAAGGCCGGGGAAATAAGATTCCTTCTCCTCAAAAGAGTTCCCGAGCGCGGCGGATTCTGGCAGCCCCTGACCGGCGGCGTTGAGGCCGGAGAAAACGATCAGGAGGCGATAAAGAGAGAGATCCGGGAAGAAACCGGAATGGAAGAGATAAAACAGATCATCGACAGCGGTTATGAGTTCGAATTCAGCGATAAAAACGGTAATTTCAAAGAACGCGTTTACGGGGCGGAGATCGCTTTGGACGCGAAAGTAATATTATCGCACGAACACAGCGAGATGAAATGGGTCTCGAAAGACGAGGTGCCGGCCATGCTTAAGTGGCCGAACAATATCGAAGGCTTTAAGCGCGTGTGCCGGGAATTGGGAATATAATACTTTGATCCAGACGATAAAAGAGGAGATGTTTTCTCCTCTTTTTAATTACAGAGACCGGAAAGGAATTCTTTTCCAAAGATCAGGAGTGTTTCCCGCAACGATTCTTCCGGGGAATCGGGGCAATGAACCAGGTTTTTCATGGTATTGCCGTTAGCGCCGTATTTTTCCCTGATCGCCATCTTTATTTCCTTTAAAATCCGCAAAGCCTCTTCGGGGACAACGGCCGGCTTCAAAAGCAGGCACAACGCGGACTGCGAACAAAAATATTCGATCAGTTCCCGGCACCAATCCCTGTCCATGAATTCGCAATAAAACCGGCAAACCAGCTCTTCGTGGAACTTAAGCGGACGCTCGGCGACTACCGTAAAACCGCGCTCCCGCAAGCCCGAAATCACTTCCCGGCAAATATCCAGACGCACGGCGTCCGGTTTCAGCATAAAAAATACGAATTCGGAAAATCGTTCCGATCCCCCTTCGGTTGAAAAAGATCTTTCCCGCCGCCAATATCTCTTTTGGCCGTCAACCACTATATATTCTTCCCCTTGTTCATTCCTCTGGATGACGCCTTCGCCGTCCTTGCCGGCATAATATTTTTTCAACTCTCCGTCTATCGACACCCATTTTACCGCTCTCCCCTGTTCATCGATGAAAAATTCACCCAGACAGTCCATCTTCTCCCCCTTTTTGGCGCGATAGTATTGTTTGTTTTATTTTATAAACGTTAGAAAGCTTAACGGCCGTCTTCAGTACTCTGCCGTAATCAGGATTATCCTGTCCGAGATTCTGAAGGAAATACCGGATATCGAAGAGCCGATGCGTCCAGCCCCATTGCCGGATAAAATTTCGATCACGCGGCGCCTTTAACGGGCCGATCTTTAAAAATAATTTTTCGCTTTCGGGTGTCGGCGTTTTTTCCGGATCCGATCCGGCGCTATATTCGATCCCGGCGACAATATCGTCCATTTGCCGGGCGGATACATTGCAGTAGCCGTCGATCAGGGCGAAGAGCTGATTCCGGTAATACCGTCCGAAACCAAGCGGGGCCACGCCCACCATTGAACGCAGGCTGCTGTTATTCATTATGTCGCGGGGACAGATCGTAAAATTCGGGATATTCAAATAATTCGCCAGATGCGCTATCGAGGTGTCGACGGTAACCATGGCCGCGCATCCGTTATCCGTCATTTCTTGTCCTAAAATTTTAAGATTTTTATAATATTTCAAACTGCAGCGCGAATCTTTCGTTTTATTTTTTTTGAAATTTCTTATCCACCGGCAATGTTCGCGGTTTCCGGCATCGCCGCCGATCAAGATCAGGTCGTATTTTCCCTCCAAGCGCCGGCATAATCCGATCGCGAATTCCACGCTCATAAAGCGGTTGCTTTTCGAGGCCAACGGATTTATATAAACGCGGCGGCTTTTATTTTTCACGGCCTTCGGCCGTCTTAAGCTGATGTCATCCACGAATACCCTTATCGCATCGGATAAAAAATCTTCTATGTTCTGGTTGTGCAGGAACTTATCCGGTCCGCTTAGATGGTAAGCGACCACGCTTTTATCCTTTATGCGCAGTAAAAACGACCGGCCGGGAACGGCGATAACGCCGTCGTATCTTACGGCCGCCAAGATCAGACGGCACGTCAAATCCCAATGGTTATCCATCAGATCAGGCATGAGCAAAAATCCGGTTTTTCGGTAATCTTTTATAATGCCGCCGATATCGAAGGGACGCGCGTCCTGCCCAAGGAGATGATCGTGCTGTCCCGAAAATAACCGGTACTTTTTAACACCGAGAGCGTGGCCGAAACTGTCCGGAAAGATCAAGCCGATGAAGGAATCGCCGATATACCCGTAAGGATCAACGTAAGTAAGGCCGTTTATGCCCGCGGAGAATTCCGTGAATTTTTTCCTGAATTCCCTTTTCGATCCGAGCTCCCGCCAACGGCATCCGAATCCGGCGGATAGCGCTTCCCGCAAGAAATTTCTCTGCAGCCGTCTCAGCCTCTCCCCTTTTATGAAAAAATCGAACTGATTGTTGAATTTTATAATAATTTTTTTTCTCGCCTCCGCCACCGGAAAAGGAAAGCCGAGTTTTACGTTCACGGCAGACGACTTTCCCCGGCTTCCGGCCAGGAGAAGTTCGCTGTTTATTTCCTTGATATCCGCGGGGATATCCTTTTTATCCGCTCTTTTCGCCAGGCTGATCAAAAAATCAAGATTAACGTCGATATAATCACCGACAAACCGCTGATATCGTTTTTGCATGTCTTGGCGATAGTTGGCCAGTGGCATAATTTTTGGACTGGGAATATTTTTTGATAAGATTGATTATGTTTTCACTTGTTTCCGTTCCTTTGATCTTTACCGCCCTTTCCCGCGGCGACACTTCCCGGAAATAAATATTATAATATTCCTTAAAATACTCCACGAATTTTCTGTTGTGCCAAGGAACATCGCTGTCTTCCGCCGCCTCTCTTCTTTTTCTGGCAAAAGATCGTTCTCCGCTTAACTCGATAATAAAAGTCAAGGTTGGGATCAATAATCGTCCCCTTTTTATACCATCCTCGTACCAGGCGAACACGCGTTCGTATTCGCGGGTTTTATAGGTTTTATCCAGGGCCCAGTTAAAGGCCAGGGTGCTTATGAAATACCGGTCCAGCAAACAATACTGCGCCCGGCTGTTTTTTATTTTTTCAGTTTTTAAAATGTCGCTATGCGTGAAATAATCCCGGTTCGGAGGGGAATCATATCCGGGATCACGGGGCAAAACTTCATTTACCGCACAAAAATCATCTTCTTTCTTAAAATATTTTATAATAGTGGTCTTGCCCGTTCCCGGCAAACCCTCCAGGACGAATATTTTTTTTACATTTATATTCATAATTATTTAATTTTATTTAATATTAATATAAAATTAAATAAAAATCAAGGGCAAAGGCGAAAATTTCCTGCCGACCGCGATATACTTCTCCTTGCTTATTTAAAATGAAACTGCTAATATTAAATAAGTAATTATCCAGACGATTTATGAAAAAATATTTATACCTTACCCGGCACGGCGAAGATACGGCTAATAAAAACCGTACCTTAAACGGCCGGAAAAATACGCGGCTTTCGCACCTGGGAGCCAAACAGGCGTCAATGGCCCCGGCAGCGGTACGGGGGGGAAAAATAGATTTGATCCTGACCTCGCCCCTGGAAAGATGCCGCCAGACGGCACGGATCATCGCCAAGGCCTTAAGGATAAAAGAGATCCTTCCCGAAGCCGGACTGATCGAAAGGGATTTCGGCGTTTTGACCGGCAAACCAAAAAAAGACATATATAAATACGCCCGCCGAACCGTACAAATCGGCGATATTACCTATTTCCTGAATGCGCCGGGCTGCGAAACTTTTCCCCGGACGTACCGACGAGCCGTAAGATTTTTAAAATCCATGCGCAAAAAATACCAAGGACGGAATATTCTGTTGGTGACGCACGGCGATATCGGAAAAATGATCATCGGCGCCGCCCGCGGACTCGGCTGGAAAAAATCGCTCTACCTTCCCAATTTGAAAAATGCAGCCATTTTAAAAATAAGCATCGAACAATAACATGCAAACCCCGATCCGCAAACCCGGACAATACGCCGGAATAAAACCTGATCCGCACATGACACCGGATAAATTCCGAGGGCTTTCGGTTGAGCTTGAAAAACTCAAAGCGAAACGGCCGTACGCGGCCGCCGAGGTAAAACGCCTGGCCGCGGACGGCGATTTTTCCGAAAACCACGCCTACAGCATGGCCAAAGGCAGGCTTCGCGGCCTTAACCGGCGCATTGACGAGATCGAAGACCATCTTAAGCGAGCGGTCATCATAGAAGTTCCTAAAAACCCGGACAAGGCGGTTTTGGGATCACTCGTTACGGTCAGCGTGAACGGCCGGGAGAAAAGCTACCGGATATTGGGCTCTTCCGAAACCAACCCATCAGGCGGGATAATTTCGCACAATTCCCCGCTGGGACTCGCTCTTCTGGGCCGGCGCGTCGGCGATACGGCCAGAGTATGGCTGAAAGATAAAGCGGTCGAGTATAAAATAATCAAAATAGGATAGTGCTTGCCAAAAACTATTGACAATTCAGGATAATCTTATTAAGATAATATCTTAGCTATTTGATTTTCGCACTTTTTACTATTAATCAATCGGATTGAAAGGATCGGAAAATGAAAATCGGGATTTTGAAAGAAATCAAGAAAAACGAAAACAGGGTCTCCATGACCCCCGCCGGCGTCGAAATCATGGCCAAAAACGGCCACAAGGTCTATGTGGAAAAGGATGCCGGCGCGAAGAGCGGCTTCGATAACGATTCTTATGTCAAGGCCGGCGCCGCGATCATCGACACCCCGAAAGAGATCTTCGCTTTGAGCGATATGGTCATGCACGTCAAGGAGCCTCAGCCTTCGGAATACGGACTCATACGCCCCGGGCAGATCGTCTTTACCTATCTGCATCTGGCCGCGGAAAAAGACCTTACTCTGGCCCTCGTAAAAAGCGGATCCGTCAATATCGCCTATGAAACCATCCAAAAAACCGACGGCTCGCTGCCGCTTCTGGAGCCCATGAGCGAGGTTGCGGGCCGGATGGCGATCCAGGAAGCCGCCAAGTACCTGGAAATGGCGCAGGGAGGAAGCGGCGTCCTTTTGGGCGGAGTACCGGGCGTCGAACCGGGCACGGTCGTGGTGATCGGTGGCGGTACCGTCGGAATAAACGCGGCCAAAATGGCCTGCGGTCTGGGCGCCCAGGTCTATATCCTGGACCTTAATCCCGCCCGACTCCGCTATTTAAACGACGTGATGCCGCCAAACTGCTTTACGGTCTTTTCCACCCCCGAAAGCATCCGCCGGCTGGTCATGAGGGCCGATGCCGTTATCGGAGCCGTCCTTATCCCCGGCGCTAAAGCCCCGAAGCTCGTAACTCGCGACATGCTTAAAACCATGAAAAAAGGTTCGGTCCTCGTTGATGTGGCGATCGATCAGGGGGGCTGCTTCGAAACCTCTCATGCGACCACGCACGCCGATCCGGTTTACGAAGTTGACGGCATTATCCATTATTGCGTGGCTAACATGCCCGGAGCGGTAGCCAGGACCTCGACTTTGGCTTTGACCAACGCCACCCTGCCTTACGCGGTTAAAATCGCGAACAAGGGCTGGAAAAAGGCCATGGCCGAAAACCGGGAGATCGCCTTGGGCGCCAACGTAATCGAAGGCCATATTACCTTCGCGGGCGTGGCAGAGGCCTTTAATCTGCCTTGCGAACGGATCGAAAATATCATCTGACCGAAAAATCCATCAAAACCATAATCACCGCTCGCGGTGATTTTTTATTCATGATTTGCTAAAACCCATTGACCGGCCGGATGGAATCGTGGTAATATTTTACCGGCAGTTTCTTTTAAAATTCATCAATCTAAACGGCAAAGGAAGAAAGACAATGGGCCAAAAACTACGACGGACGATTTTCCATCCAAAGCATATTGCTCTTAAGGCCAATATGGTCGAATTCGGCGGCTGGGACATGCCGCTTAATTACGCCAAAGGAATCATAGCCGAACACATAGGCACGCGTACGGCGGCGGGACTGTTTGACGTTTCGCACATGGGACGCTTCATCGTCCGGGGACCGGAAGCCCTTCCTTTCCTGCAATACGCTCTGACGAACGACGCGTCCCGCCTTGACCCGGAAAAAACCGGAGCGCAGTACACGCTCATCCCGAATCAAAAGGGCGGCGCTGTCGACGACGCTTTTCTGTACCGCTTCAAAAATGACGAATACCTCTTGGTGGTCAACGCGTCCAACCGCCGGAAAGACCTTAGAACCCTCCGTGCGACCTTAAAAAGATTCCCGGGCGCGGAATTGATCGATCGCACCTCCGATCTGGCGATGCTGGCGCTGCAAGGCCCGCGATCGGCCGACATTCTCTCCGGGATCATTACCGGGAAATTGCCGGGACCGGCGCGCAATCTGGTAAGTACGGCGCGCTTGAACGGCACGGAGATCATGGTGGCTTCCACGGGCTATACCGGAGAACCGGTATGCTTTGAACTCTTCGTTGAAAATGAACACGCCTGGGAACTCTGGGACAAACTCGTATCCGGAGGAGCCATGCCGATCGGATTGGGCGCCCGGGATACGCTCCGCCTCGAAGCCGGACTGCCTTTATACGGCCATGAGTTCGGCCTTGATCCGGAGAACCGGGAGATCCCTATTCTGGCCTGTCCGGCCGCGAAACCGGCTGTCGTTTTTACCGGCAGAGGAAACTTCCGCGGAGAAACGGCCCTGAAAAAACAGGCTCTGTCCCTTGAAAGAATCCGCCGGAACGAACCCGGGGACGCATCTGATCTTCCCCGCCTCATCAGAGCGATAGCAATTACCGGCCGCGGCATAGCCAGACCGGGGTGCCGGATCTTCAAAGACGACAGGTGCGTCGGCTACGTTACGAGCGGCTCCATGATCCCCTATCCGGTTTTTGCCGGCGAAAATCCCCTGCCGACCGGCGAACACCGCCTGCGTCCGATCTGCCTCGCTTATATCGAAAGCCGCATCGCCGTCGGCACCGAGCTTTTGATCGATATCAGGGGGAAATCGACCGAAGGATCGGTCGTATCGCGCCATCTGCGCTCCGATACCGCGCCGTATTCGCAGCCGGTCATTTTCACAAAAAAATAATAAATCTTCAACATTCACCTTTTCAGGTGAATTTTTTTTAAACATGACCAGCTAAGACGGTTTACAAAACTACTTGACAATAATAAACTTATATTGGAGAATAATATCGTACACGATGGCTCTTTAAAATAAGATTTTCGCCAAAACGGAAAGAGGCAAAAAGATGAAGAAAATACTCATAACCGGAGCGGCCGGACAGATCGGCTCGGAATTAGTATCATTCTTGGTAGAGATATACGGACGGTATAATATCGTCGCTACCGATATCAAAAAATATCCCGGCTACCTCTCCCTGGACTGCCTTGACCGCGATGCCGTCAGATATCTGGTGGCGGAGCGCGATATCGGCGTTATTTATCATCTGGCGGCTATCCTGTCGGCTAAGGCGGAAAACGATCCGGAAACGGCTATAAATGTAAATAATAACGGGCTTTACAATATCCTGGAAGCCGCCCGAAGAGCGCGCTGCCGGGTATTCGTGCCTAGCTCCATAGCGGTTTTCAGCCCCGGCCTGCCCGTAATACCGGCGCCTCAGGAATCATCAACCCGTCCCGATACAATTTACGGAATGACTAAGGCATGGGGAGAAATGCTCTGCGATTATTATGCCGCCAGACACGACCTTGATATCCGTGGCATCCGTTATCCCGGACTCATTTCCAGCGAAACGGAGCCCGGAGGCGGCACAACCGATTACGCCGTGGATATTTTTTACCAGGCGGTTAAAACCGGGCATTATACCTGTTTTCTTAAAAAAAACACGAAACTGCCGATGATGTATATGCCGGACGCTATCCAGGCAACCGTTCAGCTGATGAGCGCGCCGAAAAAAAAATTGCGTTTCAAGAATGCTTATAACCTGGCCGCTTTCAGCTTTACTCCGGCCGAATTGGCCCGAGCCATAAAAAAGCATATTCCGGAATTCCGAATCACCTATAAGCCGGACAGCCGGCAAAAGATCGCCGACAGCTGGCCGGCCGCGATTGACGATGCTCCCGCCCGCCAGGACTGGAACTGGAATCCGCGATACGATTTCGCGACCATGGTCGCCGATATGGTGTCGATCGTAAAAAATAAACCGGAAAACGGAGGAAATTAAATGTCCCTTACGAAACTGAACCGTGCGTTAGCGGAAGAGATCCGTAATCTAGAATCCCAAGGCCGCAAAAAGCCGCCGGAACGAGTGATTGTGGCCGTCAAAAAACCAGCTTTAGACAGGGGTCCCCGTTTTTATCTTTACGGCGCCGGAAAAAAGGGATTCATCTGCATGAATTCCAATTCCTACTTAGGACTAGGATTATGCAATGAACTGATACGCGGCGAAGAAACCGCTGGCCGGAAGTTCGGCGTCGGACCCGGCGCGGTCCGGTTTATAAGCGGCACGTTTAGACCCCATGTCGACCTCGAGAACCGGTTGGCCGATTTTCACGATCGGGACGCAGCGATAATCATGGGATCCGCTTACAGCGCCAGTCTGGGAGTTCTGTCCCAGCTTATCACTGAAAGTACCCTGATCATAAGCGATGAGCTCAACCACAACTGTATAATAAACGCCATGCGCCTGGCCCGTCCGATCGGCAAGATGATATACCCGCACAACAATACCGCGGACCTTGAAAAAAAACTCAATGAGGCTATAGAACAACCGAGGGTCAAGCGCGTGATCATAGTTACGGACGGCATATTCAGCATGCGCGGCGACTGCGCCCCTCTGGCGAAAATAAAATTCTTAAGCGAGGAATACGGGACGTGCTTTCCGGAAGGCGTTATCACCGTCATGGATGATTCCCACGGCGTCGGCGCTTTCGGGAAAACCGGCCGCGGAACGGAAGAACATACCGGCGCCCGAGCCGATATTCTTATCGGCACGCTCGGCAAAGCTTTCGGCGTTAACGGCGGATACGCGGCCGCTTCCGAAGAGGTTATCGAATACCTGCGCAATACGGCGCCTATGTATATTTTTTCTAATCCCATAAGTCCGGGGGAAGCGGCGGCCGCTTTGGCCGCGATCGACCTGGTCGATAGCCATTTAGGCCGTGAACTTCTAACTGGATTGCGGGAAAAAACGCGGCTCTTCCGCGAAGGCCTTAAAGACGCGGGGTTCGAAACTTTCGAAGGCGATCACCCGGTCGTTCCGCTCCTTACGCGGAATACGGATCTGGCTCACAGCATAAGCAAGCATCTTTTCGAACACGGAGTTCTGGCCTCGCCAATCGTTTATCCGGTCGTACCCAGGGGAGAGGAAGAGATCCGCTTCCAGGTCTCGGCGGCCCATACCGAAAAAGATCTCCGGATGGTGCTTAAGGCCTTACGGTCATTTAAAGGTCAATAAAAAAAAATAACCGGCGCTGTTTCCAAGCGGCGGTTTTTTATATCTCGCGGAGGCCTTCAAACGTTATTCCCGGCCTGCAATTTTTCTATTTCCTTCTTGAGCTCGATCATCTTTAACTCGCGATTAACGGCGACTTTCTGGAATCTTTCCAATTCTCCGATCTTTTCCCGAAGCTCCCGGTTTAAAAGTTCCGTATTTTTTTGCGATGCCGCTAATTGGGAGATGTCGTTTAAAACCACGATCCGCCCGATCACTTTTTCTTTCGCGGTCAAAAAAGAGGTAGAGAACAGAACCGGTATCGGCTCCGGACGGCTGCATTTTAGGCTGATTTGCCGGTTTTTTATGTTTCCGCCCCCCGCCTCGGCCGGATCGGGAATAAAATATTTTTTGTCTATAAAATCATATATATTTTTTCCGACTACTTCCCCCAGGGAACAATCACACAATTTCAGGGCGGAGTCGTTGAGGTTTACTATATTGTCTTTGCCGTCAAGCAGAATAAGCGCTTCGGCCATGATAGATATAACCTTATCGGAATAAGCGGAAAAAGAAACGGTTAAAAGTTTAAACCTGGTTACCGCGTAAAAAATCCCAAAAGCCCAAATGAGGGAAGTGATGTTGGCGACCTGGGGAATGCTTATTTTAAAAAGGGGAAAAATAACATTTGTGACTGTTCCGATCAGATAAACAATCACGGTCGGAATTAAGATCCAAAGTATCTGTGTCCGGCGGCCGAAATCGGATGTGCGCCGATACGCCTGAATCAGCAAAACGACGGAGATCGTAATAAATACTGCGTACTGGAAAAAATAAAAATAGACGTAAAAAGATTTCATCCAGACAAAATCCCAGCCATAGAGCCGTTTTACCGGGGTCATCATGTTATTGACCCAGGTCTGGTAGGTGAAAACGGCCGGAAATACGATCAGAAAAAAATAAAAAAGAGGATTTTTCAATGTCCGGCTTTTCTTATTGACAAAAACAAGCGTGAACAATAAAATACAGCTGGTAACGGTATAGGGAGTAAAGGTAAAAATCTTCATGACCAAATCGGCCGCCGGTTCCGAGGTTTGCGGATGATGAAAAACGGAAAAACCAATGCTCCACGAGGCCAGGCAAAAGGTAAAAAGCGCGCACGCCCAATTTAAGGATGACCGGGGCGATTTATATACCACATAAACGGTCAAAAACAGATAAACGACAAAAGTCAAAAAATGAAGATAAGATAATATATAAATACTCATATGTTTAATTAAATTATAGCAGATAACAACATTTTTATGAATAAGTCTGATATTTTCACAAAGCAGTTTGGCTGAAATGTTTTAAAGAATAAAACACAGCGCTTTGGGCGCTGCGTTTTATTTGTGGGCCGGGTTGGATTCGAAGGGGCGGAAGCCCCACAACATCATAGTACGCGTATTATTTATCTTAAAATAATCAAAATATTTAAAAAAATAAAAACAACAAACATATTG
>MFGB01000014.1:41324-53134 GCA_001780275.1 Candidatus Falkowbacteria bacterium RIFOXYA2_FULL_47_19
TTCGTAATCTCCGCCCACAAATAAAATATAGCGCTTTCGGCGCTATATTTTATTTGTGGGTGGAGTTGGGATCGAACCAACGAAGGCGTAAGCCAACAGATTTACAGTCTGTCCCGTTTGACCGCTTCGGTATCCACCCATATATTATTTAAACTATTAATTAATTTTTAAATATCTCTCCGTGTTTGTGCTCCGCTGACGGTGGCAGTCTGTCCCGTTTGACCGCTTGCCCCGCCCGCTGGCGGTGGCTTCGGTATCCACCCGTTTCTTATAAAAAAATGCCTTTTAAAAGACAATAATAACATATCATAAACTCTAAAATTTGACAAGAGCTTGACTTTATTCCCTGTTTATGCTAAAAATAAAAATTATTCATATATTTGCTCTTAAAAAAGAAAGGGGAATTTTTCATGGAAATGACCGTAGCCTTTGTTCCCGGCCGCTGGAACCCTCCGCACGAGGGGCACATCAGATTGTTTTTATGGCTATTATCAAAATTCGACCGCCTCATCATCGGCATCGGCAGCTGCTATGAAGTCGGCACATCGCGCCATCCGCTCTTGGCTTTCATGCGCGAAAAAATGATCCACTATTCACTGGAGGCCGCCGGAGTCGATATGTACCGGGTGAATTTCGCGCATTTACAGGATTTCAAGAGTTGGGATGAATGGTGGCAGCATATCATATCAGTCCCGGGCATGAAAAACACCACGCATTTCGTTACCGGAAATGAAAAAGAGATCATCAATGAGCTTAAAAAACGGGATTACCCGACGCGTTTCCTGCTTTTGAATCCCGAAAAAGAAATGCCCCTGAAGGCCAGATTTCCTTATCACGCGACCCAACTAAGGGAAGCGATAGATCGAAACGACTATGAACTATTCATGGAAATCGCCAGCGTCGGCACCCGCAATCTGATGGGCCTCTGCGGCGGTTTTGAAGGCATTCGCGCCGCTCTTCACGATAATGGAACACGGATAATTCCCGGACGCCAGACGGTCGATCTGATCGTAACCTGCCGGGCCGGACATGGCGACGCAAGAATGGTTCTTTGCGGATACAGGAGTCAGCAGAAAAAGGATTTCCCCGGAATTCTTGGTCTTCCCGGCGGCGGGATCAACTCGCACGAAAATCCAATGGATGCCGCGGTCCGGGAATTCGCGGAAGAAACCGGACTCTGCGTAAAAATCGTCAATCGGTCGCTTGAACCGGCTCACGTTCTAGTAAGTGGCATCATGTCCGAAATAAGGTTCGTAAAGCTTTACAGCACCACGGACAAGAAATTAGGCGGAAATCAGGGGGGGTCAAGCCAGGTGTTCCACGTCAAGCTTGACGTTAAAGCGGAAATTTTCGACGGACTGATCCGTTCCGATTCCGACCTTTGCGATGTTCGGTTCCGGCCGGTCGAAGAAGTCTTTCTTCGCGGCCTCGCTTACCAGCAATCGGACATGCTCAAATCAGCTTTAAACTTATAAAAATCAACCGGGTTTTCCCAAGGAATCCCGGTTTTTTATTATTTAAGGAAAAACGCTTTGTTCTTGTTTGACCCCGGCTGTTGACCTTTATCGGTTTATTTTGTTAAAATTAATTAAAGTTTTGTTCTTAAAAACCGAAAAAATTAGGTCAGAAGGAGAAAAAATGGATATTGATTTATTGCGCGACGCTATCGAGGCTTCCTGGGGAAAGGATACCTGTTATCCTCCTCTCAGGGACAAGTGGGAGCATAAACACCCTTCTTTCGGCCAATGCGCCGTTACCGCCTTGGTGGTACAGGACTATCGCGGCGGAAAAATAGCTTATTGCATCCACGCCCATCATTACTGGAACAAAATCGGCCCTGAAAAAACCGACCTGACCATCGCCCAATTCGGTCCGGAAACAGAAATCTGCGAAGATGGCACTAGGAGCCGGAAAACACTATTGGATAACGCAAATACGGATAGCCGCTATCGGTTACTTAAAGCCAAAGTCGAAAAATTCCTAAAAATCCACGCCAGACAAGGAGGCCCTGTGTCCTACAAAGAAAACCCCAAAACCAAAGCGAGCGGCATCATCGCGGCCATCCCGCAAACCGGCACCTGTCCGAACCGCTGCAAGGACTGCTTTTTCCAGAGCGGACGCTCTTATCTCGAACCCCTCTCCGATAATCTCCCCAATATGCCGTCGCCCGAAGAGGCGCGCGGCCGTATCATCCGCGTGAACGACGGCAATGACTCGAACGTGCATCGCGATCTAGTCCTCTCCATGGTCGAAAAATACGGCTACCGGGATTTTTTCTTCAACACGGCCATCCCGCGCGATCTGGAGGGTTTTAAGGTAAACGGACGGATGTACCCGGTCGTACTGACGGCGAATCCGGCGGATATGACAGACAAAAATTTTTACGCGCTTGATCCGGTCCCCCGGAACCTTATGTTCGTGCGCTTCCGGACGAATTTCTGGAACCGGCATCTCATGCAGAAATGCGTTGAGCACTACTCCGAGCGCCAGATCCCCGTGATCCTTACCTTCATGGCCTACTACGAAGACGTTATCCCGGTCCAATACAAAAAAAACTACGTCTACCGGCAAAGGACCCTTAACTCCTACTGGGCCATAACCACCGCCGGCTGGCGGAAGATCATGCGGGGCGGAAAATACTTCGATCCCAACAATAAATGGGTCTATTCCTGCGGCAAGATCGAGGGCGAACTCGGCACGACCGCCTGCCACCGTTGCGGCAACTGCCTGCGCGAATATTTCGCCACCCAGGAAAAAATCCGTAATCTGTAAATCATAATCGATCCCGGCTTTAAACAGACGGGATTTTTTAATCGATCGCAACAAAGGCCCATTTGGGCTTTTCGCGGTCGTGCACCCTTGTGGTTCATAAGATCCGATACGCGCCGCGACGCCGGATATGCGCGATTATAAAAAATACAAAAAATTTAAATTCCTTTAAGATAAAAAAACCACCGATTTATCCGGTGGATTTTTATTTTTTTAAAATGCCCGCTATCTGAGCGAGTCGTGTTTCTCGAGAATATGCCCGATGCTGGCGTATTCGTCGCATTCCGGGCTCACGAAAAAATTATAGTAGGAGACCAATCGGCGCCTGATCTCGAATTCAACCCTGGCTTTAAGGGTCTTTTCGATCCCGGAGATCTCCGTCTTCGCGCCCGCGAGCTTTTCCTCTGACTCGAAGATAGATTTTTTATTGAGATCAATGCGCTTCGCTATCAGATCTCTAACCATAGTTCCGGTTTCCTCGAGATGGAGCACTTCCGGAATCAGATCGCTGTAGTCGTAAACCGGCAGAACGATCTTGCCTTCTTCCCAATAAGTTTCCTGCTGCTCCAGAGGGATCGTGAAATTCTTGGCCGGGACGTACATCCGGTCCAGATCCATGAGCACTCTCTCGGTTTTTTTGTCCTCGCCCCCGATCATGACCGAAGAGCCGGCCTTGTCTCCGCTTTTCCCTCTCGTGCCGGGAGCGCCCGTGATGCCGAAATCGTGGTAAACCCGGATATTTAAAAGTACGGACAAAGTGTTTATCGCCAGGGCGAAACCGGCGCTCGGACCGCCGCCCTGGTAATTTACAGTCACGATCTGGTGGTGGATCCTGCGGTTTTTGAGGATCTTGCCCGTTATCGCGGCGGCATCGATATGCCGGCAGCGCGGATCGGAGCTTAGGATATTCTGAAAATAATGCGTATTCAGGGTCAAGGCCTCGTCGGCCGACTGCAGGGTCATCTCCGAATGGTCTTCCTGGGTAATCGGCCCTTTGATAGCGCCGGTCACGAAAACATTTCCGCTTTCGCCGGACCTCGGCACCAGGTTGGTGTTTATCGGAACAAGCAACCCGGTATTATTCCCGTAAGCGGCTCCGCAGATCTTCCCTACCTGGGGCGTGTCCGATAATTCATCTTTCAAAAATTCGTCCAAAGCCTTAAATCCCTGTTTTAATGGGTTTTTCATGATATCAGCTTTGGCGTTGACCAGATGAGACAGTTTAAGTTCGTAATCCTTCGATTCCCCGATTTTTTGGAGGAGACGGTAAATATCTTCCTGGTGCTCGAATAGCGCCTGAATATCTTTTTTCGCCCGACCGATGACCTTGGGATCGAAATCGAGGGCTTCAAGTATCCGCATAACGCTTTTGGCGTTATACAGGATAAAATCGTTGATTTTATCCGGTTCATCGTCGAACGTCTTCCGGTAAGCCTGGATGATCTCGAATTCCAGCCTCCGCGAATCTATGAGCTTTTCGGCGAAATCGGCATAACCGGCCGGAATATTACTGATGCTTTTGGCAGTCGCGTAAATTTCCCTGTCGGTAACATCGTCCGACCTCGGCTCATTGGCAAGTTTTTTACGGATGATATTGTAGATCTCCCCTTCTTTTAGCTTCCCGTCGATATTCATGATCTCGAGACGGCCTGGCCTTACTATCGCCGGATCCATGTTTTCCAGTAAATTCGTGGTCAGGACCGTAAAAACCCCTTTAATGCTTTGTTCGCCGTCTAAGATATCGAGGAATTTATTGGTGATTTTGTCCGACGGGTCGGATGCCTGGGTGTTGCGCCTCTTGGCCAGAGCGTCGCCCTCGTTTATGACGACCAGCGAGGGTGCGAGCATCCGGGCGATATTGTAGGTATCATCCAGGGCGGAGATTATGCCTTCATAACCCTGTCCCGCTTTATAGAGGTCGTCCATCTTTACAATGAGGCAGCTGATCTGCGGATTGGCGGCGGCCACGACCTGGGTCAGGAAGGTTTTACCCGATCCGGCCGGACCGGTAAGCACGACTCCCTTGGAATCTCCGCCGTAAAAAGCGGTCGAGAGAAGTTTTTCCGCGAAGTCGAGCTTTACCCTTTCCCCCTGATAATCTTCCCAGGAAAAACCGTCTTCTGTTTTCGGGCTTCTGACGATCTTTCCGAAAAAATCTCCATGGGAATTCCGGGCTACGTTCTTGAAAGAATCCCGGACCAGGAGTTCGTCATGGAAATATGCGATCCTGAGATCGCCTTTAACCTCGATCACGGAAGCGATCAGTTTTCGCACGTAAGACGGGGTGATCGTGATCCCTTTATTGCTGAAGATAGCGGCCACTCTTTTCGTGATCTGTTTTTGCGTTTCATTATCCGGACGCACTTTGTGCTGTCTGGCCTCGAGGGCGATAAGCTTCTCCAGGCATTCAGTGTTTTTCCAGTATTCCGAAACATCTATGACCCTGCCCATCTCGTCAAAGCGGCGGAATATGTCCGGCGCGATATCGCCGGGACTGTGGGTATCCGCGATCAGAAGGCATTCCCTTTTTCCGTCGGATATTTCGTCCAGGACCACGTTCACGGCGGTCGACAGGCTGCGGTTCTGCGGATCAGCGGCGCCGTCATGCCGCTTGTCGTTTTTAACAAGGATGGCGTGCGCTTCCTCGAGGTGCCTGATCGTCGGCTTGTCCTCGGGCCGCATGGCCCGCCGGAAAAGGTTTCCAGTTTCCCCATGAAGGGCGGTGGCTACGTCGCTCGGTACTATGCTGCGGTAGCTTACTACATAAGATTCACGGGTAAAGCAATCGTCCGGACGGCCGGGGCAGCTTTCTTCCATCTCCTTGAGCTTTCGGGACGCGTATTTTCTCCAATATTTTTTCCCTAGAAGCTTCAGTAATTTAACCCGCGTCTTTTCGCGCTCGATCCGCTTATCAAGTTCGATAAGCTCCTTCGGAGGCGCGATCAGTCCGGCCAAGGGAATTTTCAGGTATGGGTATTTTTTTACGATTTCCGCTCTTTCTTCGTCCGGATCCCGTTCGATGATCAGGCGATTGTCGAAAATCGCCTGCTCGATGGCGGCTTTGACCGTATGGGTCTTGCCGGAACCGGTCGGACCGACGAACAGAAAGAAAGGCTTTAACGGAACGCCCGGAACCGAGATCTTTTCTTTTTTGAGATGGACCCAGAAGGATTTGCGCAAAAGATCGACCAGTTCTTCCGGCACGACCTCGTTGGCGGTTTCCTTCCTGATCCGGTCCAGGAGATAGGCCGTATCGGAGAAATTCAATTCTTCCCCGAAGATCTTTTCAAAGGCTTTGGCCGAATTCTTTTCTCCCGTTTCCCTGAACCTCTCTTCCTGATCCAAAAAAACAAGCGTATTTTTAAGGATATTAAGCTTCAATTCCTTCTTGTCGGTAAATTTATCGCGCCAGGCCGGGCGCTTTTTGCATCGCGCCAGATGGGCCGTGAGATAGCCTTTAAGGAATTTCATGGTGTCGAAATCCCACAAGGCCATAAGTTCGTTCAACTCATTCTCTCTCTTCGCGGAAAGGGTAATGACTAACGGCCTTTCCGTTTCCCTCATGTTTTCCGGGAGATCGGCGCCGTGAAGGTTGTATGACATCTTCGTTACCGCCCTTCCCGCCCATTAGCGGCGGTCTTGGGTTTAGGCCGCAATAATTCCCTCTCGTTATCGATCCTGATCTCCGTGCTGTTCGGATTGGGGAGGGTCATATTGGGCGCGGAGCCGTCACCGGAAAAAACGATCACGGTATTGTCCGGCCGGTTTTCTATGCTTTTCATGAGCATTATCTTATCGAAGGTTCTTAAGGCCTGCATTCTCCCCTCTTCGGTCCTAACTCCGGATTTGCCCACAAAGTCTTCGATCAGCCTGCCGTAAGCCGAGGATAATCTCTCCAAAGCGGCGCCGGCGTCATTGGCCGACTCTTTTTTCGCTTCGTTGACTATCCTGATACTTTTGGCCTCGGCGGAACTGGCGTTCATCTCGTCCGGATAGGTGGCGCTCGTCATGGTAAAAGATATCACGTCGACGCCGTATTTTTTCTCGATCGAAAGGATCGCTTCCGCGGATCCTTCCACGGCGCTTTTCACCTCGGCCAGCTTGCTGACGATATCCTCGATGCCCCGGGACTGGATAACGCCCTTAGCCAGGCCGTTTAGATCATTGGCCAGCTGTTCCAGGGCGTTCTTGCCCATTTTAATGCAGAACTGGCGCTGATCGACGACCTGGTACTGCCAAAATCCGGTGCCCAGGAATTTTATCTTGTCCGATGCCTGGATCGGGTGCGGAGCCGCGTTGTTGTCGAGATAGCTCGATTCGATGCGGAGCGATTGCTCCTTCGTGTTGAATACCCATTCGGCCGGATTTAAGGCCCACCATTTGAGATGCAATCCGACGTCCGTATCGATCATCCGGCTGCCGTTTAAAAGGGTAAGGACCTGAGCATGCTCTTCCCTGACCCGGTAAAGAGGCGTACCATTCCCGTCCCACATGACCACGCCGATGATTCCCGCGAAATGCCACCCCAAAAGCAGTATAAAAATCCTCACGACCCATCGTTTTACTGAATTTCTTGAAAATATCATCTTTAGATCCTCCTTTAAAGGCTTGCTTTTAACCAATGTATCATGAAAAATATTCAATTGTAATGAACAGAATCAATTAAATAAATTATCACGTTTGCGCGGCTTTGTCAAAATTAAAGTCAATATAAAAAATCCCGGGTCTTTAACCGTATCCACACGTTTTTGCCGATGGTTGATCCGGTTAAATAAAAGACCCCCGATCCGTTGCGGACCAGGGGGTTTTGTTCGTCTAAAATGTTCTATTTATTAACGAGGGCGATGATATCGGCGACGATGCCATCGCGGCCGCATAATTCCCGGTGCGTCTTTTCGAGGGCCTCGCTATCGCCAGCCTCATAAGCCGCAAAGACGCCGCGCACGAATTTTTCCAGCCGGTCGAACCAGTCCGGTCCTTTGGCATTTTCCAGGTCAACCTCGATGCGGTCCTCCCCCATCCTGATCACGCCGGCCTCGTGCATCGTCCGGCAGGCGATCATATTCTCCCAGACATACTGCGTCGCGGAGGGGTTTTCCAGGGAGGTCTTGTAGAAAAAGCGGCAGAAACGGGCGATCGTTTCGGCCACGATACGCAGGCGGTTTTCTCCGTTTCTCGATTCGTTTATGAGATTGCCGCTCATGGTCGCTTTCGCCTCTTCCAGAAGCTTCAAGGCGCTTCCCAGTTTCCGGTCGATCTCTTCGCTCCGGCCCGCCGGATGCGACACTTCGTGCCCGGCCGTGTGCTCGATCATGCTCATGACGCTTATCTGCGCCTTCAGTATCCTCGCCGTTTCCGCCGGCAGATATTTATCGAGCATATCCCGGTATCTCTCAACCGCGAGTTTTTCGCTGTCGAGATCGATAAATATCTTCCCGCCTCGCTTCAATACTTCCTGCCGGTTTGGCACGGCCTGGCCGGCGATACGGAAATTCATGGAATTGCCGGCCCAGACGGCGGTATAGAATATGCCGATATCGACGCGGTCGAGCTTGTGCTTAAGTAGCCCGGCGTCCGCTCCGCAAGACCCGGCCACTCCGGGCGCGGCCTCCCGTATCTCCCCGATCTCCTTCTTCCCGCGGTCAAGCCTTACGACGATATTCCATTCCGGCGAAACGCCGCACGGATGCTCGTAGCCGGCTTCCATGCCATGCACCGGGAATACCCGGGTGTCATTCGGGATATCGATCCAGGCGTAATCGACTTCCGTCCATCTCTTCTCGAGATCTTCGGTCTTCGCGCAGGTATACGCCCGCGCGAGGAAGCTTAAGTACCTTTTAAGGCTTCTGTCTCTCAGGCGGTTCCCGAGCGCGGTTATGGCGCGGGCAAGCTCCGCGATCTCGGCCGGAAAAGCCCGCGCCCAGGCCAGGCGCTCGCCCGCGGCAAAAACCGTGTAATCGTATTCGTTCATGATGCTTTTCAGTTCCGCTTTCCGGACGGTTTTTTCCTCTTCAGGAAGGATCTCCAAGGGAATGACGAGCTCTTTGTACCATCGGTACCAGAGCTTATCGGCGGCGGCCGGCACGAAAGGATCGGCGAGTAGGACGAGTTCGTCGGCGGCAATATCCTTTATCCGGGTAGCGCCCTTGGCCATGCTCCTCCGCTCCAGCGCGGCGGCTTCGGAAACGAAATTTTCCATGAACGCCAATACGACGCGCGGATCGCTTTTGTCTATCTTTCCGTAGCGGTTAATGAGATATTTATGGAGCTCTTCCGGCGGCGAATCGGGACAAAGGGTAAAGATCCCTTTCGGCAGCATCTCTAAAAGGGCTTTAAGATCGTTCCGGCCGGCAATATGCCGTCCGACTTCGCCGATAACGTTATCGGCCATTTCCGGCAGGCTCCAGTGGGGCTCGATCTCGATCCGGAAATCTTTTTCCAACAAACTCCTTACGATCGGGTTCGCCATACATCTCTCCTTGTTTGCAAGTTGTAAAAAAACGATATTAATCTTTTCTTAAAGATCATAAAAACATAGCATGATTATCATGCTATGTCAAGATTTTTGAAAATTTATGAAATCAGCTTTCCTTCCCGCGGGAGACAAAATTGTCGGATATAGAAAAAAGCCGGATATATCCGGCTTTCGTTATTCAGGGCTTAATTCAACGACTCGAAGAAGTCCCATATCTCATCGGTCGCGTTAAACGCCTGTGAAGCCTGGCCCAACCTGGACCCGGTGGGCCAGCTGTGACCGCCGTCCTCAGTCGTGCAGAGCCTGACCTTTGTCCCGTTAGCACAGCTTCCGTACTCATCGCAATAACCATATCCGTTCTCCAATATTCTTTCCGTTTCAGATGCGCATTGATTTCTGCTCGTCCATTTTTTTATCGTATCATGGACTGATACGAATTGGATTTCCGTGACACAGTCCGGCCCGCACCCCCCCTCGTACAGGATGCGGGGGTCCAGCAGAGAATGGACATGCATGACCGAAACCGGCCCTTCTGACGTGCAACCCGTCGTATTGTCAGTACCGGCGACCGGCGCGATGGCGGATATCTTTTCCGGCATCTCGCAAGCCAGACGATAAGCCATCATGGCGCCATTCGATATTCCCGTAACGTATATTTTGCCGGTATCGAACATGCCCTCGATATCATCGATGACCGACCGGATAAAACCAACGTCATCACTATCACTTTCCTGAGCATAGCCACAGCAGTTGCCTGCGTTCCAATTCGCGAATTTTCCGCTGGCCAAACGGCTGGTGCCATTGGGAAAAACAACCAAAAATTTTTCTTCGTCCGCCTTTTTCTTCCAGTTGTATGACTTAGACATCATTTCCGCATTCAGCATTGATCCATGCAAAGCAAATACTAAAGGCGCTCCCGGTTCCAGTCCTCTTGGTACATGGAGAAGATAATACCGCTGAATTCCGGAAATAACCGCTGTGCGGCGATAATCGCCCGGTCTCAGCTGTTCCGATGGACCGGCTTGCGCGGTCTGCACATAGGTCGGAGAGGATTTTTGCGCTTTAGACTTGAAAAAACTCAACCCCCATCCTGATACAGGCAGAAAAACCATCAGACTTAAAACTATGAGATAACTTTTTTTCATATTATTGTTTAATTAAAATATTATTTGATTGACTATAATACGATTTTTAAAAATTTATCCACAGTCAAAAATACAGTCAAAAATATGGATACCTATATTATACCACAAATGGCATAAAAAAAGATAAAAAAAAATGACTATTTGCGGCCAAATCCGGATATCACTCGGTCGCGATCCGTATTTTGCCGCACTTACCAGCCGCTTCGTCCGCGATCCGGATGATCTCGTCTATTTCCGGCTCGAAAGCGCCGATCCGGCCGCCGTTCTTCAGGGCGAGCGCCACCGAAAGATCATGGTTCTGCGAGGCTTCTTCCGCTTCACAGTCCAGGATCGCCCGCGTAACCTTAACCCATTCCGGATCAAGAATATAGGGACAGACCACGGCACACCGTCCCTCAAGGCACCTGGAATCGTACGGACAGCTCGACCGGATAAGGTATTCGAACGGAGTTTCGCAATCCTGGTTGCCAAAGCAGGTTTCGTCCCTTAGTTCGGCCACCGCGTAATTCTCCTTGCCCAGAAGATCGTTCGTGGCGATCAGGACCGCTTCGGCGTTAACTTCCCGGTCATAACCGCGCGTCACGGCGTTTCCATCTTTTAGATTACGGATGCTGAACCCGGGTTCAAGCCGCTCCCGGGTTCAAGCCGCTCCCGGCTCCAATCGATTTCCGGATCCCCCGTTTTAGCGATCGGCAGAATTTCCCGGAACGAATACAGGGCGTTATTGTAACCCAACAGGGCCACGGGTTTAAGCAGGGTATCGAGCCAACCGGCTAGGACGAGATCGGCCGCGTTCCGGTCGATCCAGACCGCTTCCGCTTCCGGCTCGTATTTTTTTAGGTCTTCAAAACCGTAAACGGAAAAGATTTCCGGAAATCTTTCGAGTTCATTCTCCGCGATCTCCCCGCTGCCGGGCTTTTTAAGATAAAGGATGTTTTTCTGGATATTCTCTTTGGTCTGGTCGATCGGAGGCGATATAACCTCTTCTGCCGGCTTCTCTGTCCGGACGCCGGGCGCCGGCTGCGCGCTTTGAACCCCGGAGTTTTTATAATAATAGCCGGCGAACAGGATCATGGACATTACCAGGACGGCAAAAAGCAAAGATAGTCCCAAGATTAAAAAAAACACTTTTTTCATAGATATTCAGTTATTGCGTTATTTTATTTTAAATACTAGAAGACCGCAGTTTATATCTTTATTATATAGTATTTATAGGGAATGAGTCCAATGTTTTCTTTAATAATACCAGCGGGCCACAACTTCAACTCCGAAAAAAAATAAACCCTATCTGGGTTTATTTTATTTGGAGCCGAAACCCCGCACAAAAGCTTCGCTTTTTGCGGGGCAAGTCGGGGATTTCCGCCCAAGGCGGACCAGCCTCGGGCTGGGAACCCGTTTAGTAAACTGCCGCGCATAAAAAA
>MFGB01000015.1 GCA_001780275.1 Candidatus Falkowbacteria bacterium RIFOXYA2_FULL_47_19
TAATTTTTTTGAGATCGGCGGGGACTCTCTCATGATTATCCGGGTACAGGCCATAATTAAAGCCAAGCTTAATATTGAAGTGCCGATTACCATACTATTCAATCGTGCTACTGTTCGGGCTCTGGCCGGTTATCTATCAAAACAAAAAAGTCTCAGCCATGTTTCCATCAAGCCGGTTTCGGAAAAAGAAATGTATGACCCCTCCCACGCCCAGATGCGAATATGGATCATGGATAAAATCGTTTCAAACTTCCCTCTGTATAATCTTGGTTTTATCAACGAAATTACCGGTAATTTGGAATTAGCTGTTTTGGAAAAAGCTCTGCAAATCCTCATCGATCGGCATGAAGCGCTTCGGACCGGTTTCGTTGAATTGAATAACGGCCGCCCGATGCAGATCATTAAGAAGGACGTTAAGGCTAATTTGAAAATAATTGATTTGAGCGCGGCCAATAAAGATGCGGCCGCGACGACAGAGGAAGGAGCGATTGAGCAGATCGTCAACGCTAAATTTGACCTGAGCAAGGATGAGTTGTGGCGGACAACATTGATCAGGTCAAAACAAAAAAAATGGTTATTTATAATAGTCGTGCATCACATTATTGCCGATTTGCGTTCATTGCAGATTTTCTTTAGCGAATTAAATAGCCTGTACTATTCCTGTTTGCGCGATCAGCCCAATTCGCTGCCCCCATTATCAATTCAGTATAAAGATTATGCCGAATACGAAAAAAGCCCGGAATACGCGGTTAAATTGCGGGACCAGGAAAAATATTGGTTAAAACAATTAGGCGGAGAGTTGCCGGTACTTGACCTGCCGACCGATAAACCCCGGCCAGCCGTACAAACTTACGATAGCCACACCGAATCCCTGGTTATCAGCCGGGAATTAACCGCCAAGTTAAGAGAATTGGCTAACAAAAATGATGTTACTTTGTTTGTTTTGCTTTTGGCTGTATTTAAGGTACTGCTTTCAAGGATCACCGGCCAGGAAGATATTATCGTAGGCACCTTCGCCACTAATCGCGATCAATCGGAGTTAGAAAATATCCTGGGTATTATGGTAAACAGCATAGCCCTTCGAACCAACTTGGGCAATAATCCGAGTTTTTCTGAATTACTATCAATGGTCAGGAAAACAGTTTTGGACGGCATGGCCAACAAGGATTATCCTTTTGAGTATATATTAGAAAAGATCAATCCGGTCAGAGACCTAAGCCGGCCGCCGGTTTTCAGCGTAGTTTTTCAGGTTTTTAACAAGCAAAAGAATCGGGAAAAAGGTTTTTATGATCTGTTTTTAAAACGAGATGCTTTTGACCGAACTTATGGCCAATACGACATCAATCTAAGGTTATATGAAACCGTTGAAAACGATAGCCAGTTCGTTCTGGGATACAGCACGTCACTATTTAACCCCGAAACCAGCCGCCGGCTCTTGGAGCACTTAAGAATCTTATGTGAAAGCGTAACCGCAAATCCCGATCAGAAAATATCAGCCCTGGAAATAATGACACCGGAAGAAAAATATAAGCTTATTCATGAATTCAATGACACTAAAATAAATTACCCAAAAAACAAGACCCTGGCAGAACTCTTTGAAGAACGGGTCAAAAAAGCTCCGAATAATATTGCCATTAAATACGAAGGCCAGAAATTGACCTACCGGGAATTGAACGAAAAAGCCAACCGGCTGGCCCACTTTTTAATCAAAAAACACAGAGTAAAACCAGACGATATTGTCGGTATCATGGTTGAACGCTCCCTGGAGATGATTATCGGCATTATAGCTATTCTCAAGGCTGGCGGCGCTTACCTGCCGATTGATCCGGAATACCCGGCAGAGAGGATAATACGATTATTAAATAATTGTGGAGCGAAAACAGTGTTGGCAGGGAGAATTAAAAAGGGCAATATAAAGATCATCGATATCAGCAAGACGGAGTTGTTCGCTGGTTCTTCCGCGGCCAACCCGGAAAACACCGTTAGATCCGGCGATTTGGCTTATCTTGTCTATACCTCCGGCTCCACCGGAGAGCCCAAGGGGGTGGCGATTGAACATCGGTCGGTAATAAATTTTATTACCGGCTTAACTCAAAAGATCGATTTTTCTTCCGGACAAAAAATACTCGCTTCCACTAATTTAACCTTTGATATTTCCGTTTTGGAAACGATCCTACCGCTTACCCAGGGATTATCAGTGATACTGTCTTCCGACGAGGACAGAAGGGATCCGTCGGCGCTATTGTCTTTGATAAAAAATAATCAGATTGACATAATCCAGTTTACTCCTTCTATGGCCCGGCCGTTGATAGAGCGGCCCGACTTCGGACAATGTTTAAGATCGGTCAAGTCCGTTATTTTGGGCGGCGAGCAGTTATCGCTCCGTTTATTGGAAGAATTAAGAGAATTGATTAAAAAGACAGGTTCCGAGACTAGAATATATAATGCGTATGGTCCGACCGAAACCACCATTTGGTCAACGATAAAAGAGTTAACCAGCGAGTCGGACATCACAATCGGTTATCCGATCAGCAACACCGAGACCTACGTCCTTGATAAAAACAGAAAACTTCTTCCCTTGGGTTTTCCGGGCGAACTCTATATTTCCGGGGCTGGCTTGGCCCGGGGTTATTTTAATGATCCAGAAAAAACGAAGCGATTATTTTTGCCCCACCCTTTCACTAAAGGAGAAAGAGTTTACAAAACCGGTGACTTGGCCAAAATGCGTCCAGACGGCGATCTTGAAATATTGGGCCGGATAGATCGCCAGATTAAACTTCGCGGCTATCGTATTGAACCGGGGGAGATCGAAGCTGATTTTAAGATAATAGACGGTATTAAGGATTGCGCGGTCATTAGGCACAAAGATGCTCTGGCGGCTTATTATATTACTGCGGGCGGAAAAAGCATTGACATCGAGATGATCAGGACGCGCCTAAAAACCGGATTCCCTGATTATATGGTGCCGACCTATCTCGTTCACCTAAAAGAATTTCCCCTGAACGCCTCTGGAAAAATCGATCATAAGAAATTACCCGTTCCCGGCGAAAGCGATTTGCTTAAACGGCAGTACAAAGCCCCGCGGAGCGCGATCGAAAAAGAATTATATGGAATTTGGCGAGAAGTCTTATCAGCTGAAAGCATCGGCATTCAAGATAATTTTTTTGATGTTGGCGGCAACTCTCTAATGATCGTCCAGATACACCAAAAACTCGAAAAACTCTATCCCGGCCGGATAAACATCGCGGAGCTTTTCACTTACCCCACGATCGTCAAATTGGCGGAATACCTGGCCCGCGCCGACCAGGAGGCCAAGACACCGCTGGCCATCATGCCGCTGGAAACCCGGATTTCTTCCGGAACAGTCAATAATGATATCGCTATCATCGGTATTTCCCTTAAAACTTCCTTAGCCGAGAATGCGGCGGAATTCTGGCATAATCTTAAAGCCGGTCGGGACTGTGTCCGGGAATTAACCGGGATCAGAAAAGGGGACGCTGATAGATATCTGGATTTTAAACAAGCCCGGGGAAAAAACGGCCATCGCCCGATCCGACATCGATATATCCAGGCTGGCTATCTCTCCGAGATAGATAAATTTGACCACACATATTTCAAGCTCTCACCCAAGGAAGCCTCCCTTATGGACCCGAACCAGCGGCTTTTCCTGGAGGCCGTTTATAAGGCCATTGATGACGCGGGGCAAAACAAAGAATCGCTGAGAAATACAAAGACGGGGTTATACGTGGCCTATTCCTTGGTGTTATCCGCCGCCACTGATTATCTGGATATGATCCGGGCCACTGATCCGGAAACGGTTAAATATTCCATATCAGGAAATATGAGAGCTAATATTTTCGGCCGCGTGGCTTATTTATTAGACTTAAAAGGGCCGAGTATGCTGGTTGATACAGCGTGTTCTTCTTCGTTGGCGGCCGTTCATCTGGCCTGCCGGGCTATTCAAAGGGGGGATATTGATCAGGCTATTGTCGGGACGACTAAGATAATATTATCACCCATACAGGATAGGATAAAATTAGGCATGGAGTCGCCAGACGGTTTAATTCGCTCGTTCGACAACGGAGCCAGTGGAACGGGAGCGGGCGAAGGCGCGATGGCTATAATATTAAAACCTCTAAGCAAAGCCGTGGAGGACAAGGATAATATTTACGCCGTAGTGAAGGGCAGCGCCATTAACCAGGATGGGGCAGGAGTGGGGTTGACCGCTCCGAACGCGGCCGCCCAGGCCGAGGTCATAGAAGCTGCCTGGAAGGACGCTAGAGTAGACCCCAAAACAATATCCTATATAGAGGCCCACGGCACCGGCACCAAGCTGGGCGATCCTATTGAGATAGAGGGCATCACCAAGGCCTTCCGCAAATATGCCGGAGAAAAGCATTTATGCCGGATCGGATCGGTCAAGTCCAATATTGGCCATCTTGATTATGCCTCCGGCATGGCCGGCCTAATCAAAGCTTCGTTGGCGTTAAAGCATAAACAAATCCCCCCAAGCATACATTTTAAAGAACCGAATCGCAAGATTGACTGGAATAACACCCCGGTGACCGTCAACACCAGGCTGATTCCCTGGAAAAGACAGGACGAAAAGACGCCCCTAAGATGCGGCGTGAGCTCTTTCGGATTATCCGGCACCAACTGCCACGTTGTTTTGGAGGAATTGCCGATATTTCCTGATCGGAAAAAAGAAGAAAATAACCCCCGCCTTCTCCTCCTTTCCGCTAAGACTGAAAACGCGCTTAAAAATCTCGTAAATAATTACCATAAATTCCTCTCTGAACCCGAAAATCAAGATATTTCCCTCGCTGACATGTCATATACCGCCGCCGTCGGCCGGGACCACCACGAACAGCGTCTGGCGATCGTCGCCGATAACGCCCCTGATCTCAAAAAGAAACTCTCCTTATTAAGAGACATAGAGATAAGGGACTGGAACAAAAACCGCGGCACAAGTTACGCCACCCACCGCATTCTCCCCCCGGCCGCTAAAAAAGAGAAGAAAAACGATCTGGCCCCCAAAGAAGAAAAACGCCTTACCCGGGAAGCTGAGACTGTCATCTCTGCCTTCGCCGCCAGACATGGCAAATCCGTTATTCGTCCGGAACTTTTCCGCCTTGCCCGCCTTTATGCATTCGGCGCCAATCCTAACTGGGAAAAAATCTACCAAAATGAAGATGTTCGTAAAACAAGCCTCCCCGCTTACCCATTTGAAAAGAAAAGATGCTGGATAGAGATACCGGCGGGAGTGGCCCCAAAAGAAGTAGTTATAGAAAAAACCGGGGAATATATCCATCCTCTCCTGGAAAGATGTTTATCTCGGTCAATGGATCAGGATATTTATGAAACAGAATTCAGTGTCGCCAAACATTTCGTGCTAAGCGATCACAGGATCGGTGACAAAGGCATATTGCCGGGAACCGCCTACCTGGAAATGGCCAAAGAGATCGGTAAGATCTATTATCCGGATAGCCTGATTGAATTAAAGAATATATTGTTTAGCGTTCCGGTTGTAGTTAAAAACAATGAAAGCCGGGTTATTCAGACAGTAGTTAAGCCAAAAAACGATTATTTCGAGTTTGTTGTTACGAGCCGGACGCGCGCCGCCAAGAACTGGATAGTCCACGCCCGCGGCGAGATTCATAAATTTGTCGACACCGCGGTAAAAATACAAGATATCAATATATTAAAGAAACAATGCGACCAGGGGGTTCTAGTGGTTGACGCGTCCTTTAGGCGGGCCACAGGCCGGTTCATAGACTTTGGGCCACGCTGGCGGGGCGGCCGAAAATTAAGGTTAGGAATAAATACGGCTTTAGCCGAATTATCCCTTCCGGCGGAATACAGAAAAGACCTGAACATTTATTATCTGCATCCGGCGTTATTAGACGTGGCCATTGGCGTTGCTTTGCCGTCATTGTCCCAGACACAAAATATTTTACCGATATCTTACGTGAATTTCAGGATATACGGTCCGATTCCCGCAGAATTCTATAGTTATTTTAAGAATGTAGATAATGATCTTAAGCGGTCCGGTACTATAAGTTTTGATCTAGAACTAATAGATTTATCCGGTCGGATTTTCGCGGAAATCGACCACGTTACCTTTAAGACCGTCCTTAATTTCGATAAGTTGGTCGAGTTTGATTACGTTGCCTCTCAAAAACACGATCAAATAGATTTTACCACTAATCCGAGAGCCGGATCGGATAGGCGCAATGGATCTATGGCTAAAAAGGAAACAAGAGTATATAATGACATAGAAAAAAATATAGCCGCGATTTGGCGGGAGATTTTGGGATATAAAGAAATAGGTTTAAATGATAATTTTTTCGAGATCGGCGGGGATTCACTCATGATTATCAATGTACAACAGAAATTGAATGAAATATACCCTGATCAAATAAATGTTGCACACCTTTTTTCTTATCCCACGATCGCTAAGCTGGCGGAATTCATTTCTAAAACTAAAAAACCGGACAAGACACCCTCGTTTATAACCCCCCTCCGGTCGATAGATGGTGATATTGCCATTGTCGGTATTTCCCTAAAAACTTCTTTGTCCGAAAACATGCTTGAATTTTGGCGTAATTTAATTTCTGGCCGGAATCTTATCCGAAAAATACCGTTAATCCGGAAGAAAGATATTGATGGTTATCTGAATTTTAAGGCTGGCGGCAAAGAATTTTTATATCACAAAAACGGTTACCTTGAAGAGATTGATAAATTTGATTATACTTATTTCGGGCTATCGCCAAAGGAAGCTTCTCTGATGGACCCCAATCAAAGATTATTCCTGCAGACGGTTTACGAAGCCATTGACGATGCCGGACAAAATAAAGACACTATAAAAAATACTAAAACCGGATTATACGCCGCCTACTCTTCCGTATTATCGGCCGTTACCAATTATCAAAATATAATACAAAACGTAAATCCAGCTTCGATGGAATTATCCATATCGGGCAATATGCGGGCTAATATTTCCGGCCGGGTCGCGCATTTATTGGACTTGAAAGGGCCCAATATGCTTGTTGATACAGCGTGTTCCTCCTCCCTCGTGGCTGTTCATTTAGCCTGTCGGGCGATCAGGCAAGGGGATTGTACTCAAGCCATTGTCGGCGCAACAAAAATAATACTAATACCCACAAAAGACAGAGTTATGTTCGGCATGGAATCAGAAGATGACTTGATACGTTCTTTTGATAATGGGGCCAATGGAACCGTAGGGGGCGAGGGTACGATGGCGATAATACTAAAACCGCTTTCCCGTGCGATCGCGGACAAAAATAATATCTACGCGGTCATTAAAGGGAGTGCCGTAAACCAGGACGGGGCCTCGGTCGGACTAACCGCTCCTAATGCCACTGCCCAAGCGGAGGTCATAGAATCGGCCTGGAAAGACGCGGGTGTGGATCCGAAAACAATATCATATATCGAAGCCCATGGCACCGGCACGAAATTAGGGGATCCGGTCGAGATTGAGGGCATCGCCAAGGCTTTTCGTAAATACACAAAAGAAAATAATTTCTGCCGGATCGGGTCGGTCAAGTCCAACCTTGGGCACCTTGATTTCGCTTCCGGCTTGGTCGGTCTCATCAAAACCGCCCTCTCTCTCGAGCATAAAGAGATCCCTCCGTCCATCCATTTTGACGAACCCAATCGTAAGATAGACTGGAATAATTCTCCCGTACTTGTTAACACTAGTCTTGTCCCATGGAAAAGAAAAGACGAAGACACTCCTTTGCGCGC
>MFGB01000016.1:0-11506 GCA_001780275.1 Candidatus Falkowbacteria bacterium RIFOXYA2_FULL_47_19
TCTGGCTCAAGATGATCGCAACGATCTGGGCCAGGTCGTCCAAACAGTATGGACAAATACCGACGGGGGTGATTTCAATAATCCGGCCGGATGGGGGAGTATGGTATTAAGTTCGTTGACGGCTGACGTCGGCGGCGGTGGCACTACCGACGCCGTTAATCCGGTCGTTTCCGCTTTTACGATCGCTCCGACCGTCTTAAGCGTGGAGTCAAGTATTACCGCCAATTACACCGTTACCGATAACGTCGCTCTCCAAAGAGTCGAACTCTGGCGCGCCCCCCAAGGGACCAATTGCACTGACACGACGAAAACCGGCTGCGTCTGGAACCAGGTGACCTCCGCTAATATCACGGGCACTACCCGCACCGGAACGTTTACGAGCACCCTGACCGCGGCTGGAACCTTTTATTACGGCCTCCACGCGGTGGACACGTCCGGAAACACCGGATATGAGCAGACTTCGATCAGAGTGACCGCGAATTCCGTTCCGACCCCGCCACCCCCACCTTCGATGGGATGCGGCGACGGAAGTTGCGACGGATCGGAGACTTGCTCGACTTGTCCGTCCGATTGCGGCGTCTGTCCGAGCGGACAATTGCCGATAATTCCCGGAGCTGCGGGTTTCGGGACTCTTACTCGCGCCGCTTACGGCGGCGGTTCAAATCCAACCGTACACAGAGTAACAAATTTAAACGCGTCCGGTTCAGGTTCGCTTCAGGAATGCGTAGCCGCAAGCGGTCCGAGGATCTGCGTTTTCGAAGTTTCCGGAACCATCAGGATAACGAGCGATCTGGCTATCAGGAATCCTTATATAACTATCGCCGGCCAGACTGCGCCGAATCCCGGGATAATGATCAGGGGGGCGGCATTGGCCGTAGCTTCCCACGATGTTCTTGTCCAGCATATCCGCGTCCGCGCGGGCGACGCCGTCGAAGGTCCAAGCAAGGATAATCGGGATTCTTTGAAAATAGATAATGACGCTGGCAATACGTATAATGTGGTGATCGATCACTGTTCCTTTAGTTGGAGTGTTGACGAGAACGCTTCTGTCTGGCATCCGGGGTTGCATGACGTCTCTTTCATAAATTCTATTCTGAGCGAAGCTTTGCATATCGCCGATCACCCGAGTTATCCCGCCGGTACCTCTCATTCTATGGGTTTTATCGTCGGATCGGGCATAAACCGGGTAACGGTCGCGTATTCGCTTTTGGCGCATAATAACGAGAGGAACATCCGCCTATCGGACGGTTCCGCGGCCGAAGAGATAAATAACGTTGTCTATAACTGGGGTTCAAGAGCGGTCGATACGGAAGGGGATATCAATGTTATCGGCAACCATTTCATAGCGGGCCAGAATACTGATATGAGCCGTACTTCGATCTATTTAAGAAGCAGCGCGGCCAGAGTTTATACTAGGGATAATATCAACGCGCCCGCCGGTAACGCCTCATCGCCGGTCGGTACGATCAGCATCCCCAATTCATGCATCCTGCCATCCGGCGAGGTTTTGGATTATGTTCTCGGTTATACCGGCGCTCGTCCGGCGTCCCGGGATCGGGTAGATAACCGGATCATGAACGAACTTCGGGATCGGACGGGTGGATTTAAAAATACGGTGGCGGAAGCCGGCGGATGGGAAAATCTGACGGTAAACAACCGGTCTTTGACCACGCCCACGAATCCCCACGGCGACAGTGACGGGGACGGTTATACCAACCTTGAAGAATGGCTGCATAACTATTCCTCCCAGGCGGAAGGAGGATTATCGAACGCCTGCGGCAGATAGCGCGTGGATATATATGTTCAACGACATTAAAAAATTGTTGTCCCGGTCTGTTTTTAGGGCCGGGATTGGCGGCCAGGTAAGATCGGTCAGGATTCTTGAGATATTCTCGGAAGCGGTCGAAGCCGCCCTGCCCGAAGACGGCGCTACCGGGAAAGTCAAGCCGCTTTACATAAAAGATAATATAATTATCGCGGCTTCCCTGTCCCGCTCAGTTATTGATATATTGACAAAAGAACAAGAAAAGATAATATCGGAAATCAATAAGCGGGTCGGGGAAAAGGCGGTTAAGGACATAAAATACATAGGCTGACCCGAATCCTTGAATTTTTGAATATTTAATGATAAAGTGTTATTATTAAATATTAAAAAGGATTGGTTTTTTGTTATGACTTTAAAGAAATATTTGATACTTATGGCCGTTATGACCGCTCTTTGCTGGTTAGCCTGGGTTTATATTATTTTTACTGTAAATCCGGAAATTACCAACTGGATAGGATTCAACCTGTTTTACATATCTCTCTTCCTTAGTATGGTGGGAACGGCCGCTATCGTCGGTTTTGTGATCCGGTTTATCGCCTTAAAACAGGCTTTGGCCTGGCGGCTGGTCAAAGAGGCTTTTCGCCAGTCGTTCTTGTTTTCCCTCTTGATAGTGATAAGCTTCATACTGCTTTCCTATGACCTTTTTACCTGGCTGAATTTGGGATTTTTAGTCATCGGTTTGTCGGTGTTGGAGTTTTTCATGCTTAGCCTGACGTCGCGTAATATTTAACGCCTGAGTCGCGTATAGAATAAATTAGTATTTCATAATATTTATGCAAGACGAGTTAAATAAAATCAAACAGGAAATTTTCGAGGAATTAAAAAAGATCAGTGAATCCGAGGCTCTAAAGGAGTTGGAAATAAAATATCTGGGCCGCAAAGGGGAACTTAACCGTATTCTGCGCGGCTTAGCCGAACTTTCCGGGGAAGAGAAAAAGAAGATCGGAATGCTGGCCAACGAGATCAAAAATGAGATAACGGACAAGATCAACGAGTTAAGGATTCTTTTTGGAGCCGGCGTAAAAACCGAATTCATCGACGTTACCCTTCCCGGCGGGAAAAGGCCTCGCGGACATCTTCATCCGATCACGATTATCCAGAATGAACTGGAAGATCTTTTCTCGTCTTTGGGCTTTATGGTGCTTTCCGGTCCGGAATTGGAAAGCGATTGGTATAATTTTACGGCCCTGAACATTCCTCCGCATCACCCGGCCAGGGACATGCAGGACACTTTTTATGTTGATAAAAAAAATGAGAACGGGGAAAAAGATCTGGTCATGCGCACTCAAACTTCCCCGATGCAGGTAAGGGCGATGCAAAAATACGGCGCCCCTCTTAAAGTCATAATCCCCGGCAGGGTTTTCCGTTCCGAGGCGACGGACGTACGCCACGAGCATACTTTTTACCAGTTTGAAGGCCTGATGATCGACCACAATATCAATTTTCGGCATCTTAAAGGCATATTGGAATTAGTCGGAAAAAAACTTTACGGTCCGGACACGAAGTTAAGAATGCGTCCGAAATTCTATCCTTTCGTAGAGCCGGGAGCCAACGGCGAATATACCTGCTTCCTCTGCCACGGAGCAGGTTGCCGTTTATGCAAGCACACCGGTTGGCTCGAGATACTCGGTTCCGGCATGGTCCATCCGAACGTGCTTAAGGCCGGAGGGATCGATCCGGATAAATACCAGGGATTCGCTTTCGGTTTCGGGTTGAACCGTTTGGTCATGCTTAAATACAATATCGATGATATCCGGCTTTTTAACAGTGGCGACCTGAGGTTTCTGGAACAATTTTAATAAAACATTAATTACACGAATTTTTAACGAATAATTAGTTTTTATACTTTAATATGTTGCGCGTTATGAGTTGCGCGTCGCTAGAATTTCTATGTATCTATCTTTGAATTGGTTAAAAGATTTTGTCGATATACCGCGTTCGCTGGCTCCGGAAGAGCTGGCCAGGCGCCTGACCATGCATACCGTCGAGGTTGAATCAGTCGTTAAAGAGGCCGATAAATTCAAGAATATCGTGGTTGGGGAAATACTGGAAGTAAGGAAGCATCCGCAGGCTGACAAGCTGCAACTGGCCCGTGTCCGGTTAAAGAATGAAATACTCGATATAGTCTGCGGCGCTCCCAATATTGCCGTCGGACAAAAGGTTCCGGTAGCCTTGGTCGGAGCGGTTTTGCCGAATGGTCTTGAGATAAAAGAAGCTCTTATCAGGGGAGAGAGATCATCCGGCATGCTTTGCGCCTTAGACGAACTGGGATTAGGCGACGATCACAGTGGAATATTCATTCTTGATAAAAAAGCCAAACTCAGCCAGAATCTGGCGGAATATCTGAAATTAAAGGACGTAATCCTTGAAGTTGATAATAAATCCCTGACCAACCGCCCCGATCTCTGGGGTCATTTTGGCATGGCGCGCGAAATAAGCGTATTTTTAGGAAGGAAATTTAAAGAGCCCGGCGCTATTACGGCCGATAAGAACGAGTCCGGCACGGCGATTGACGTCAGGATAGATGATCACGGATTATGCCCGCGCTATATGGCCGTAGCCATGGATAATATAAAGATCGGTCCTTCCCCGCGTTGGATGCAGGAACGCCTAGCGGCGGTCGGCACGCGTCCGATAAACAACATCGTCGATATAACAAATTACGTGATGCTCGAATATGGCCAGCCCATGCATGCTTTTGACGGCAATCTTCTTTCCGGCTCCGGCAAAGGATATAAAATAACCGTGCGGAGGGCCAATAAGGGGGAGAGTATTAAAACTTTGGACGGAGAAAAAAGATTATTGGACGAACAGATGCTTTTGATTACCGACGGCAATGATCCGGTGGCCATAGCCGGAGTGATGGGTGGAGAAACAAGCGAAATTTCCGATAATACCGCCAGTATCGTTTTTGAGTCGGCTAATTTTAATTTCGTCTCAGTCCGTCGGACATCCGCTAAACTCGGACTTCGGACCGAATCCTCCGTCCGTTTCGAAAAAAGCCTCGACCCCAACCTATGCGAAACAGCCCTCTTCCGCGCCATCGAGCTTACTCGGAAGATCTGTCCGGGATCAAAGGTTATAAGCCGGATAGCCGACGAAAAGAAGTTCGCCCTGAACCAGGGGCCGATAAAATTGGATTTGGATTGGGTAAATCGGTTTATCGGTCTTGACATAGATAAAAGGAAAGCCAGGAAAATACTGGAAAGATTGGGTTTTGCTTTTGTCGTCGACCCGGCCGCCGGGAACCGAAGAGACAATGCGTTATCGGTCATGATCCCTTCCTGGCGGGCGACCAAGGATATTGCGAGCAAGGAGGATCTGGCCGAAGAGATAATCAGGGTATACGGTTATGACAACCTTGTTTCCGATATGCCGGAAGTGAAAATAACAGTTCCGGAAACGGATCGGGAACGTCTCTGGGAGAGGGAAATAAAAAACGTATTATCCATGGGGGGCTGTTTGGCTGAAGTTTATAATTATTCATTCGTTGGCGAGGAGCAATTAAAAAAACTGGGAGCGGACCGAAAAGATTATCTGACGCTGGCCAACCCCGTTTCCCGGGACATGACCTTATTGAGGCAGGATCTAGCACCCAACCTTATCTTAAACGTAAGAACGAACCAGGCCAGACACGATCAATTCGGACTTTTTGAGATTGGAAGCGTTTATTTCTCCCATGAAGGAGAGCTTCCGAAAGACGATAAGAATGTCGCCAATCTTCCCCACCAGGAGAAGAGATTGGGCATAGTGTATGCCGGCAAAGAGGATAACGTTTTTGTTGAAGTAAAAACGATCATCGACTATCTGTTGTCGTATTTTAATTTAAAATGCGATTTTAACGCCGCGGAAACAATGTGCGATTGGGCGGATAAGGCCGCTATCGCCCGGGTTCGCGCTAACGGCAAAGATATCGGCAAGGTATATAAACTCGATCAGACGGCGGGCAAAAGGTCCGGCATAAAAAAAGAGGTCGCTATCGCCGAAATTAATTTAAGAGAGCTTTTCAAGTGCCTCGCCGGAGGGGGAGAAAAAAAATATCATCCTCTTGATAAATATCCGTCGCTTAACCGTGATCTGGCTTTTATCGTTGACGAGCGGGTTTTATTTTTTGATATCGCGAATACTATACTCGGCTTTAATGAATATATCAAGGAAGTCGAGCTGTTCGATACTTATCACGACGGAGAAAAATTGGGCAAAAACAGGAAGAACATGGCATTCCACATTACTTATCGGGCGGATGACAGGACTTTAACCTCGGAGGAAGCGGACGGTATCCAGAAGGCTCTGATCAAAAAGCTGGAAGAGAAATTCGAGGCGAAAGTGCGCGACTTTTAATAATTACAAATTCACTAATAATATTATGTTAGAGACCAGCAAAGATTTTTTGTATATCGCCATTGGCGCGGCGGTATTGGGCTTGGCAGGCTTTACCTGCTGGGCTATTTATTATTTCGCCATGATCCTCCGCCAGGCTTTTAAGATCGTTAAAGAGATGCGCGACCGCCTGACCAAGATAGATGAACTTATGCAGACGCTTAAAGAGAAAATAGAGCATTCCACATCTTATCTCCTTCTGATCGGCGAGGGCGTAAAAAAATTAGTGGAAATAATCCGGGAGCATACCGGCGCTGATAAGGGAGACGGCAAAAAAACCAGAAGTAAAAAAGCGTAGAGACGGGGCATTGCCCCGTCTCAAGCAGAAATACTTACTTGATGCCAGATTAGATATTTAAAAAACGGACCGGAAGCGGCCCGTTTTTGTGTCTCATTGTGGCCTTTAGCTATTGACAAACAAGCAAAGATGTGATATATTTTTTTATTAGTCGTTCTTTGGACAAAATTTTTTTAGCGCGTAAACCGTAAATATAGGGAGGTTGAAAAGATGAAAAAATGGGAGAATTTGATTAACTTTTCTTTCGGCTTGGTCGCGGCCTCGGTGGCCTATGTCGTGGGAATCGGGCTTGCTTATCTGCCTTTCATTTTTTTGGCGGCCTATCCCTGGAAAATAGGCAATGATGTTTACTCTTTGTTCGGCGGGGCCAATGCGACCGGGAACATCCACTCTCTTGTTTCTATTTGGCAGTTTGCCGGTAGGGATGCGGTGTGTCTCATTGGTCTTTCCTTTTACCAAAAAGCCGGCGGAGATGCGTTGTGTGTCATTGGTCTTTCCTTTTACCAAAAAGCCGGCGGGGATGCGGTGTGTCTCATTGGTCTTTCCTTTTACCAAAAAGCCGGCGGGGATGCGTTGTGTGTCATTGGTCTTTCCTTTTACCAAAAAGCTGATAATGATATAATATGTATGCTTGGTATTTTCTTTTATCAAAAAGCCGGCGGCAGTGCGGCATGCATTATTGGTTTTTCCTTTTATCAAAAAGCCTGCGAGGACGCGGTGTGTATTGTTGGTTTTTCAGTTTGGCTGGATGCTGAACGGGTGGCTTGCCTCATAGGTTTAAGCGGCGTGCAAAAAGCCCGGTCAGACGCTTATATGGGCCTTGGTATCGCTCTTTGGCAGGATGCACCAAACAGCGGTTATGACTGGACAAGGGTCAGAAATATTGTAGGTTAAAAAAACCGCAGGCTAAAAAACTAGTCTGCTTTTTTATTGTCTGGAAATTTTTATTAGCCGCCAAAAAATTTTACTAAACCGGCTTTAAAAAATCAGATTCTTCGGATAATTTTGTGGGTGTAATCATTTTTTCCAGCTAAACCACGTAAATTTGTCATTCCCGCGAAAGCGGGAATCCAGGATTGAACCGCACAACCGTTAATTTTAATGACACAATTTTATAGATCATCTATAACTGGAAATTTTTGACGTATTGGCTAAAGTGAAACACACCTTAACCGAATATTGTCTGTTTCTTAAACGGTTGAGGAAAAAAATCGTCGTACTTTTTACCCCCCGCCTGCCTGCAGGCAGGCTGGATTCCCGCTTTCGCGGGAATGACAAACTAATTTCTGCCCACAGAATTGTCTAAAGAACCAAAAATCAGACTGGGCCGAAGAACCCAGTCTGATCTTTATAGATTTTATCAAGTTTTTTATTTCGTATAACCGCATCCCTTATCGGCGCATTTCGCGCCGCCATCCCTGGTTTCGATAAGTAAATTTCCGCAATCCGGGCATTTTTCATTCAGGGGTTTTCCGGAAAAGGAAGTTTTACAGTCCGGATAGCGGTTGCAGGCGTAGAATATCCCGCGCCGGCTGCGTTTTTGGACAATATCGCCCTCGCCGCAGACGGGGCATTTTACGCCGGTATCACCGCCGTTTTCTTTTATGCTCTTGATGGTTTTGCATTTCGGATAGGCGGAGCATCCCAGAAAGGGACCGAACCGGCCGTTTTTGACGGCCATCTTCGCGCCGCATTTATCGCAGACCTCGTCTTTATATTTTTCTTCCAATTCCGCAATCTTTTCGTTTTTTTGGGCGTCATCCTTGTTTTTCAGGCTTTTAATGTTCTTGCAGTCCGGAAAGGCGGAGCAGGCCAAATACTTGCCGTAGCGGCCGGTTTTTATGATCATCGGCGCGCCGCATTTATCGCAGACCTCTTCTGATTTTTCTTCCGGCATGATATCGGTTTTCTTTATCTCGTCATATTTCTCCTCTAGATTGGCCGCGAAGGGAGTGTAGAAATCACGGATCACCGGCTGCCAGGCAAGTTCGCCTTCCGCCACCCGGTCCAGTTCGTTTTCCATCAAGGCGGTAAATTTAAAATCGACGATGCCGGGGAAATGTTCGACCAGAAGGTCGTTCACTACGAAAGCGATATCGGTCGGGGCTAATTTTTTATTATCATCCCTGGTAACGTAATTCCTGGCCTCGATCGTCGCTATGGTCGGAGCATAAGTCGAAGGCCGGCCGATTCCGTCTTTTTCCAGCTCTTTTACGAGACCGGCATCGGAGTATCGGGCCGGTGGTTTGGTAAAGTGCTGAACCTTGTCGAGAGAAATAAGATCAAGTTTTTCGCCGGACACGACCGTTGGCAGGTCTAGTTCGCTTCTTTTTTCCGGATAAACCTTAAGATAGCCGTCGAATTTTATGATCTGGCCGGTGGCCCGGAACTGGCAAGCCGTTCCGACCGCGTCTATGTCTATCGTGGTATTATCCATTAAAGCTTCGGGCATCTGGCTGGCCACCGCCCTCTGCCAGATAAGTTTATATAAACGATATTGGTTTTTGTTAAGGTAAGAAACGAGCGACTCCGGATCGCGGGCGGCTTCGGTCGGACGGATAGCTTCGTGGGCTTCCTGCGCGCCTTTGGATTTAGTTTTAAAGCGGCGTGGAGAAGGAAGGGCGTAGTTTTCTCCAAGAGTTCCGGAAAGATAATCTTTGGCTTCGGAAAGGAATTTTTCCGACAAGTTGAGAGAGTCGGTGCGCATGTAGGTAATAAGACCGACTTGTTCGCCGCCGCCGATCGGGACGCCCTCATAAAGCTGCTGTGCCAGGACCATGGTCTGTTTGGCGCTCATCCCGAGCCAGTAGTTGGCGGTTTGTTGCAGCGTGGAAGTGGTAAAGGGGCGCGGCGGATTTTTTTTCGTTTCTTTTTTTATCGCGTCTGAGATCACGTATTTGGCGTCTCGCAAATCCTCTTCGATCTTGTCGGCCTGGGCCTGGTTCTTTATTTCGAGCTTATCGACAGTATCGCCTTCGATCTTGTTTAATTGGGCTTTGATTATAGCGTCTTTATTCTCTGGCTTGCAAAGTTCCGCTCCGAGGGTCCAGTATTCTTCCGGTTGGAATTTTTTTATTTCCCGTTCCCGCTCCACGACCAGACGGACCGCCACGCTTTGCACCCGGCCCGCGGACAATCCCCGGGCCACCTTTTTCCATAAAAACGGTGAAAGCTTATAACCGACCAGCCGATCAAGTACCCGGCGGGCCTGTTGGGCGTTAACAAGCTCCATGTTGAGCCGGCGCGGATTCTTCAGGGCCTCTTCGATAGCTCCGGCGGTAATTTCATGGAATACGATCCGGCCGGTTTTATCGGCATTTATTTTCAAAGCCTCGGCCAGGTGCCAGGCGATCGCTTCTCCTTCGCGGTCTTCGTCGGTCGCCAATATGATCTCCTCGGCTTTGACCGCCAGCTTTTTTAGATTTGAAAGATTCTTACGGGCGGTTAAGGGGATCACGTATTTCGGTTCGAAATTATTATCGATATCCACGCCGATCTCCTTTTTCGGCAGATCGCGGACATGGCCGAAAGAAGATTCTATTTTATATGAGGAATCCAGGAATTTTGTTATAGTTTTGGCTTTGGTCGGGGATTCGACGATGACTAATTTCATATTTTTTATAGTTTATCGTTTAATATTTACTACGGGCGCGAAGCCTACCTGCTTAGAACATACTGCATATTTCCGAGGTTTTTTACCATTCCTTTCATTTCCATTATTATCAGTGTACTATTTATTCGTGCCGTGTCAAGCCCTGTAAGGCGAATCAGCTCATCGATATGTTGAGGTTCATATGTAATATTAGCTAAAATTATTTCTTCTTCCCTGGACGCGGGCATGATCTTTTTATTTTCGATATAAGTATTTATCCGCGTAAGATCGAGGGTTTCCATGATTTCCGATGCCGTAGTTACCGGTTTGGCGCCCGCTTTAATAAGGTTATTGGGGCCGACCGATACCGGGGAATAAATATTTCCAGGCACGGCGAAAACTTCCCGGTTTTGTTCGAGAGCGTAACGGGCCGTGATGAGCGCGCCCGATCTTTCACCGGCTTCAATAACGATTGTTCCCAGGGTCATGCCGGAAATAATGCGGTTGCGTTGGGGAAAATTATGTTTAAGCGGCGGTGTACCCAAAGGGAATTCAGAGACAATGGCCCCGCCTTCCGCCGCGATCATATCGGCCAAGCGGAGATTTGACGACGGGTAAAGGTTTTTTTTGTCCAAACCGGTACCTAAAACCGCTATGGTCCGGCCACTAAGGGAGAGAGCGGCATTATGGGCCAGAGTGTCGATGCCCAGGGCCAGTCCGCTTATCACCGTAAAGTTATTGTTGACCAGATCGCTTACCAGAGTTTCCGTCACTTGTTTTCCGTAAGGGGAGAATTTTCTAGTGCCGACTACGGCCAGGTTGGAGCCGTTTTTTTTGTCGATCTCTCCGCGGTAATAAAGCAGATGCGGCGGATCGTAGATTTCTTTGAGAAGATTCGGATAGTCGTCGTCTTCGAGCGCGATCACGGCGATATTTTCTTTATTTACCTTCTCCCAAAGGGCGTCCGGGTCGATGCTCTTTCGCGCGGCCGCGAATTCATCGGCCGTTTTTCCTTCGATCCCGGCCCGTATAAGCTCTTCCGAAGAAGCTTTAAAAATATGCTCCGCGTCCGGGAAGTATTTTTTGAGTTTTTTGAGTCGTACGGGTCCGAATTTAGGGAAGTTGTTCAGGGCTACTTTATACTTAATGTCGTCTGGCATAGACCGAATGATTTATTTTTAATACTTTAAGAAATCCACCGGCGAAGCCGGTCGCTCACGGTTACACATTGCGGACGAAGTCAGATATGCTCATTTTAGAAATAAACGGATTTGAAATATATCGAAAGTGTGTTTACTCGTATGATCTTTGTCGCTTGTCATTCCCGCGAAAGCGGGAATCCAGGGGTAGGCGGGATTAACTATGTGTTATGTATGCGATTATTGGTACGGATCAATCCTGGATCCCCGAT
>MFGB01000016.1:11518-159528 GCA_001780275.1 Candidatus Falkowbacteria bacterium RIFOXYA2_FULL_47_19
GGACGAAGTCCGTTAACTTATAATTCCACCGACGAAGTCGGTGCGTAGTTTAATTTAACCGATCTTTTTGGTTTTTATGTTGCTTTTAGCAGTTGACATTTTTTTTTGCCCATGCTAAGGTAGAGAAACTTAACCCTTGGTTTTCTACTTGTCAAAGGGCTTTTTATTCGAGGAATACTTCACCTCCTTGGGTATTTGTCGATTAATTGTCCCTTCAAGGCAAGTAGAAAAGTGCGGATTATGCTATAGGTATAATAACACGAAATGCGAAAAACCGATAGTGTCCGGATTAATGCCTTAAGAGATGGAATGGACGAAGATCCTCCCTCCTTGATCTTCTTCCTTTCTTTATTGGGGGTTACCCCGACTCTTAGGCAATAATGCGGGCATTATTTTTTTAAACATCGGTTTGTTCCTAATATATTTTAGAGGAGGTGAAAGCATGCCTAAATTGGAAACTGTTTGTGCCGCTTGCGGCCGGAGTTTTTCCGAAGAAGAAGAAAAGTGCCCTGATTGCGGCATATCACGCGAATTTTCCAAGGCTCAGGATTTTTTCGGCCAGCCCTTCCGAAAAAAATATATTCCAAAAAATAAACGTTAATGAATTTTCCCGTCTCGATCCGGCGGGATTTTTTGTGTTTTATAAAAATACCCGCCTTTTTAAAGCGGGTTTTTTGTTGTGCTGCTTATTTTGACAAGGATTCTAATTTTTGCCGGGCCTCTTCTATCTCCGCCTCGGCTTCTTCTATTTTTTTCCGGCGGTCCCCTTCCGCTATCATGGCCTTTAAAACGATGGCGGTTTGAGCGGCCTGGGAGCCGAGAGTGGCGGCCTGGGCCAGGGTGGCGTAGTAGCCGTTTTCCAGGGCTAATTCCTCCAGGGAGACCAGGTCGTCCAAGGAGAGTTCGTGCCAGTATTTTCTTAAGATATCCAGCCTTTTGATCGCGTCCAGGATCTTAATGAACAGCGGCCGTTTAGCCGCGAAGCGGGGTTTAGATTCTGTCCGCGTTCCCCATCTTCCCTCCCAGGTCAAAGTGGATAATTCGGCCAGAAATTTCAGGGCGATGATGTCGTGATGATTTTCAGAGTTGTGGCGCGGAATATTGGCGGTTTCGGAAAAAAACCAGATGATCCGGTCAAAGATTATCGGTTCGTCGATCAACGTCCGCCAACACTCCGGATTGTCACTTTCTTTGAAAAATTTTTGACAGAGAATGGCCCAGGCTTTTCGGGCGATTATTTGTGTTTCTTCGGCCAAGCGGCGTTCTTCGTCGGGGTAATTGATCCCCAAGGGCCGGCGGAATAAAAAGTCATCATTATAGCCATAAGCTACTTCCAGATAAAAACAGATTCGCTCTAGCCGCTCTTCCCATTTTTCGGTATAAGCATCGAATCCGCGGTGCAGAAGGCCGATCAGCTCGGAGCCCGTTTTGGCTTCAGCGAAATTTTCTTTCCATTCCGGCCAAGTTTCAGCGAATCGAGTAATGTTTTTCTGGTAAAGCGGATGCCGCTTTCTCGCCGTTTCCAGTTTTTCCCGATACGTCATCTGTTGTTCTTCGTTCATTGTCTTTCCCTCCTTCGGGTTAAAAGTGCTAAGCCGGTTTATTTCCGGCTGTCTGGTTTATGTTTAGCATGGACCATTGTTTTTGTCAATAATAAAAAGGCCGGGCAGGGAACAAAAATTTTTGTGTAAATAAAAAAGCTACCGACGCCGGTAGCCTTTAGCTGTTTTATAATCAGTTGTCCGCTTCAGTAGCAGGAGCGGTTTTTCGCAGATCATAAACAGAATACTCAACGAACAGCTTAACTTTTCCGTGCTCGCCATTTTCCAGATAATCTTTTTCAAATTCCCCCACAGGAATTACACGTTTTCCGTCAGATCGGTAGTGACAATCAGAGAATAGGTTGCGGTAGCAAAAAATATGTTTTCCTTCTATCTTGATTGAATTTATTTCTTCGTTGTTAAACGCGTTTACGTAAAAACGTTGTGTCATGAGAGCGTCAAAATTTTTTTCTCCCGATTCAGAAATAAAGTAGCCCTGCACATCAATTCTGAATTTGAACCCATCTTTTCTGGCGCTATTATCGTATGTCCACCAGTCAAAGATTTTTGATGTTATATAACATTCGCTTTCCGGAGATTTCATAAAACAACCGGCGCACAAAGTTCCGCACGGTGGTTTTTCTTTCTCCGGGATATCGGGGACATTGTTTGGTGTGTTCGGCTCATTTTTTCTTTTTAAAAATATGCGCGAGATCATGTTCATTCTTTGGCCCTCCATTAAGTTTATTTTGTTTTCATTTTTTTAACGAACAACCCCATTTGCTATGTTTAGCATGAACTTCAATTTTTGTCAAGCAGAATGAAAAAATAAAAAAGGCCGGGCAGGGAACAAAGATTTTTGTTCCCTGCCCGGCTTTTTTTGTGTCGAAATTTATTTTACGCCAATTCCGTTAATATTTTTTCTGTTATCAGTTTGTTGATTATTTCCGTTTCCTGGGCATTGAAACGCCCGAGAACGTATTTTTCCGTCGGCATTTCAACCGGTTTACCGCCTTTGATGCCGATACGGATGCGTTTGAAGTTTTTCGTTTTAAGATGGCCGATGATAGACTCTACGCCCCGGTGGCCGGCCGAGCGGGAATCAACCGAGATCCTGTATTCGCCCAAAGGAATATCAAGGTCGTCATGAATTACCGTTAATAGTTCCGAGAGATCAGCGTCTGTTCGTCTAAGCAGGCCCAGGGTTTTGGGCAAAAGCTTGTAGTAGGCCATAACCGCTTGCGCGCTTTGTCCCGAGTTATTCATGTAGGTCAAGGGTTTGACCAGTAAAACTCCGCTGGTTTCGGCCGTGGCCGCGTTGAATTTTTTATTTATCGTCCAGCTAAGACCTTCTTTCTTCGCAAAAGCGTCCAGGGCTATAAAGCCGGCGTTGTGTCTGGTTTTTCTATATTCTTCCCCGGGATTACCCAGGCCAATGATTAATTTCATAACGCGTACGTACGTTGATATTATATTTATGTAACTGGTTATTTTACGGATCGCAGGGGGGGGGCGTTAAGCGTTCGAAGCTATGTGTTATGCGACCCGTGCACGCGCCTACCTTTCTCTATATTGATCGTCAGGGGCGTGCCGGAAAAACCGAATTTTTCCCGCAGTCGGTTTTCGATGAAATGCAGGTAGGAAAAATGGATAGTATCTTTAGAGCCGATCCGGATCGTGAATTTCGGCGGGTTTACCCTCGTCTGCTTGAGACCGTAGATGTGCGGATATTTCGAGCCGCTCGCTTTGGCCGGCAGATGTTTTTTTACGATCCGGCTCAGTAATTTTTCGAGCATGTTATCGCTTACGGCGATATTTCTGGCGGCGGCGATCGAGAGGATCAGGTCGGGGATCTTTTTTACTTTTTCACCGGTTAAAGCGGAAACGAAATGTATGGGCGCCCAGGTTACGAAAGGCAGATGGTCGTATACCTTTGTCCGGCAGGCTTTGATGTTTTTATCCTTGGCCGCGTCCCATTTGTTGGCGATGATGATAAGGCTCGTTTTATTCCCGATGATCTCTTCCGTGAGCCGGGACTCCTGCCTGGTCAGGGGCTCGTTTATGTCTATGACCAGGAGGGCGATATCGGATCTTTTTATGATGGAGAGGGATTTGATTATGCTGAATTTTTCAAGATTTTTTATTTTCGAATGGCGGATAAGCTTCTGCCCTTGGCGGCTGATGCCGGCTGTATCGATAAAGTTGATGCGTTTACCCCGGTATTCGAGCGTTATGTCCTGCGGTTCGCGGGTGGTATGCGGTATCGGGCTTACTATCACCCGTTCCTCGCCCAATAGTTTGTTGATCAGACTGGATTTGCCGACATTCGGTTTGCCGATAATGGCGACATTGATCGTATCGGGAGTTCGGACGCCTTCGTCCTGTTCATCGGTCGTCGGGAGTTTCTTTTCAGGTGGGATTTTTTCGACGATAATATCCAGAAGGTCCCCGGTACCGGAACCGTTGGCAGCGGAGATGGCGACCGGCTCGCCCAGGCCGAGCTTATTGAATTCGGCCGTTTCCTTCCGGAGACTCGGACTGTCGGCCTTGTTGGCCACGAGGATCATGTCGGCGGTTTTTTCCGGAGCCGCGATTTTCTTGTAAGAAAGGACCAATTCCCGATCCTGCGGTAAAAGTCCGTCCCGGGTATCGACCAGGAACAATATTAAATCGGCCCGCTTAAGGTAGTCGCGGGCCTGAAGTTGCACTTTGGCGTCTATATCCCCTGAGAGCCGGGTTTTTCTCTCGGTCCGGCGGCTGGCGGTAAGAAGCTTGAGATCTTCGATGCCACCCGTGTCCACTATCCGGAAAGAGCGTCCGCGCCAGCTCACGAGACCGAGATTGCTGTCGCGGGTCGTGCCGGAATTTTTCGAGACCAAGGCGCTTTTCTTTTCGGTCAGGCAGTTGAAGAGCGTTGACTTGCCGACGTTGGTGCGGCCAAAAATGACTACGAGCGGTAAATTATTTTTTTCTTCATGATCCATATCGGATTAGTATAAAAACAGGTACTCTGTACGATTTGATTTTTATAATTTTTAAATACGAATTTCATTTCAATATTTATCCATTGGTTGTTTACTCAGCCGTATTCTCCTGGTTCTCCTTGCCTGAATTCGTCGAATCCGCGTCCTGGCCGAGGACCAGAATAAAGTCCGGTTGGATCGGATTTTTTTCGTTCCCCATTTCCCGGTCGATATCGTCAATAAGCCATTGAGGCAGGCCGAAAGATACGTTGGCTCCGGTTTTTTCCTTAAGAAGCGACATGGATTTCTCTTTTTCCCCGTAAGTCAGATCGTAAATGACCGATTTCTGGAAATTCTGGCGGCTGGAGTTTCCGACCCTGATCACGGTAAAACCGTATCTTTCCAGATCGACCGTCATTTTCGAGGCCAGACCGTTTATCCAGGTGCCGTTGCGCACTTCAATCGTCGCCCGTTCCTGGGTAATGTTATTTTTTATTTCTTCCGGCGCGTCGGAGAATATGTTGTTGATCATGTATTCGATTTCCGAGAAATCGCCGCTTCTCGGGAGAAGTATATAGGCGCCTCCGTCCGATACGGTATTTAATAAAAGGCCGCTTTCGCTGTTATCCAGTACCTTATTAATGATATTTTTCTGATCGACGGAGCCGAACATGTCCCAAAGCTTGATCAATTCCCATATTTTCAGGTTAGTGCTTATGTGGTCGTTGAGGTCGCCCAATATCTGGCTTATTTTGATCGGATTTAAGAGGGTCCTGGCCGATAACAATTTATCCTTTACGGCGGCGATCACTTTTTGCTGCCGGCGCGCGCGGGCGAAATCCGAGCCTTCTATTCCGGCCGAATGGCGGGAGCGGGCATATTTCAGGGCCAAAGACCCGTCCATTTCCTGCCAACCCTTTTCTATGTAAAGATGCTCGAAACGGCTCGCGTAGTCGTCGGCGGATTCCCGGCCCGCTATCGGGTATTCCAGGTCATTAACAGTGTTGTCGACATAAACCTTGACTCCCCCTAGGTCGTCGATGATTTTTATAAAACCGGCAAAATCCACCCGGACGTAATAATCGATCGGTATATTCAAAATATCGCTTATGGCTTGGCTTACGGCCAGACTACCGGAGCCTTCCTGCTCGGTTTCAGCCAAAGCGTTGACGGCATTGATTTTTTTAAGACCGAGATCTTCCACTGAAACCGCCAGGTCGCGGGGTATAGAAACCATGGCCACTTTTTTCGTGGACGGCTCGAGGCTAAGGAGTATGATGGTGTCGGTAAGATATCCGCCTTCATGATTTTTTCCGCCCATGCCCAAAAGAAGAATATTTATGCGGTCTTCCTTCTCGCCTTTAAGGTGATGGTCGGCGGACTCCGCTAAAGACCGGATCTGCTTGATGATCGGCAGATTGGCCAGCCAGGAGGTCGAGCTTTGATTTGAAACAAGCACCTGGCTCGAGAAAACGGCCAGGCAGGTAATTACGAAAATCGCGGAAAAAATCGATATTTTCAATATTTTTGCGGTTTTTCTCTTCTCCTGTCTGACTTTTACGATTTCCGACAGGGAGATTTCATCCTTTTTAGGTTTATACAGGTTAATATCCATAAATTAAGATAGTGTTAGCTAATATTAGTGATAAATAATATTATCCGAATCTGTTTAAGAATTCAATTAAAAATGGCCATATTTGCCATTCGCGTAACTACAATGATTATACATAATCTAGTGGAATTTGACAATACCCCCCGCTTAGTAGCAAAATGAAGTTTGATCCTTTTTATTCCCTTGAAATTTTTTTACTTTAATGTTATATTTTATAAAGGTATAAAAAATATAAAAACAAGAGGTTTAAGGAGGTCGGGAAGAGGCTTAGATTGCTAAGATTCCATTTTTTTGTTTTACTTAACTATCAACACCATGCTTAGAAATTTCTTCAGTTTCATTTTCGAGCTAATTAAGATCGTAGTTATATCTCTGGTTATAATCATTCCCATCCGTTATTTTCTGATCCAGCCCTTTTATGTGAAAGGTGCGTCGATGGAGCCTAATTTTTTCGACCATGAATATTTGATAATCGATGAGATCACCTATCGCTTCGAAGAGCCGAAGCGGGGAGATATTGTCGTCTTCCGTTATCCGAGAAATCCTCAGGAATATTTCATAAAGAGATTGATCGGTCTTCCCGGAGAAACTATCCAGATAAAAGACGGAAGCGTGATTATTTATAATGAGGCCAATCCCGAGGGCATGATGATCGCCGAGGAATATCTGGAGCCGGGAACGAAAACTTACGGTTTGACTGAAAACAAAATAGAGTTAAACGGTAACGAATATTATGTTTTAGGCGATAACCGCAATTCTTCGAAAGACTCGCGGAGCTTCGGACCGGTAAACGAAAGTTTTATTACCGGACGGGTTTTGTTCCGGGGCTGGCCCTTTAATCGGATAAAAGTGTTCGAGGCGCCGGAATATTTTTGATAATAAAAACAGAAAAGGCCGGACGGACAGGCGTGAAAATTTTTAAATTAATTTAAATTTATTATAAATATAATATGTCCAGAAAATCAAAAGAAGAAAAAGATAAAAAAGCGGAAAAAAGAGGGAAAGAAAGGCGTTATTCGCGCCTGCGGGGGATGAGGGACATCCTGTTCGATGAATATAAATATTGGGAGCTGGTTACCAGAAAAGCGCGCGATCTGGCGGTTTTGTACGGTTTTCAGCCGATCGAAACACCGGCTCTGGAAAAAGCGGATTTGTACGAAAGATCTAGCGGTAAGAATACCGATGTCGTTTCGAAAGAAATGTATACCTTTACCGACAAAAGCGGTGACCGGGTGGCTCTCCGTCCGGAAGCGACCCCCGGTCTTGTCAGGGCCTATATCGAGCACGGCATGTTCAATCTGCCGCAGCCGGTAAAATTCTTTTGGCTGGGATCCTTGTTCCGTCATGAAAAACCGCAGTCCGGACGCTATCGTCAGCACACCCAATTCGATCTTGAGATGTTCGGCGAGGCGAGTCCGGTAGCGGACGCGCAGATGATATTGATCGCGTATAATTTTTTTAAAGAACTGCAGATAAAAGTCCAGATCCAGATCAATAGCCTGGGGTGCAAGGAATGCCGGGCTGATTATATCAATAAACTGATCGAATTTTATAAAGAAAGAGGGAAGCGTGCCAAGCTGTGCATCGACTGCAAAAAAAGATTCGCCACCAATCCTTTGCGCCTTTTGGACTGCAAGGAGGAAGAATGCGCCAAGGTGCGGGAAGAAGCGCCCCAGATAGTGGACTTTCTGTGCAATGATTGCCGCGATCATTTGATTAAAGTTCTGGAATATCTGGATGAACTCGATATTCCTTATAACCTGAATCCGTTTTTGGTCCGCGGCCTGGACTATTATAACCGGACGGTTTTTGAGGTCACGGCTGTCGAAGGGGACGAAGAAGAGAGTGAAGACGGTGCTCCGGAAAAGAAAAAGGAGACGGAAGAAAAGGACAAAAGGCAGGCTTCTTTGGGCGGCGGCGGCCGTTATGACAGGTTGGTGGAAGCGATGGGCGGACGCCCGACCCCGGCCTGCGGCTTCGGCATCGGCATCGAGCGGGTGATCCTTAAGATAAAGGAAAAGAACATCCCCCTGAAGAAAGATCAGGAAGATTTTATTTTCCTTGCCCAGCTGGGGGAACAGGCCAAAAGAAAAATGTTCATCCTGTTCGAGGAGATGCGGAAAGCCGGGTATAGGGTCAGGCAAGCCTTCACCAAGGACAGCCTTAAGGTGCAGCTCGAAGAAGCTAACCGTTTAGGCGCGAAATACAGCCTGATTTTGGGACAAAAGGAGCTTATAGACGGCACGATAATTATCCGCGACATGGAATCCGGCACCCAGGAAATGATCGATTATAAGAAGATCGGCGCGGAATTGAACCGGAGGCTCGAGAGCAAAGACGAGTAATTGACAGTTTCGCGATATTTTGCTAAACAGATAATAGGCTTAGATCAAGCCATTATAAATATAATATTTAATACAGTAAACTAGAAAGGAAGGTGTTCCGTGGTAGAATTCAAAAGGAATAAAGGAGAGAACTTCGAGAATTTTTTAAGGCGTTTCAATAAATCCCTGATAAAAAGCCGGAAATTGAATGAGGTTCGCCGAAAAAAATATCGCCAGAATAAAAAAAATAAGAACCAGCAAAAAGAATACGCCCTGATCAGCCGAAGAATGCGCACTAAAAACGAATATTTAAGGAAGATCGGAAAACTCAAAGAAGAAACCAGAAAAAAATGGTAATTATTTTTTTGTTATAACGGTTTTTTATTCATTCGTAATCCTATGGCCATACTAAGCGATATCAATAACGATCTTAAGGAAGCGATGCGGTCCAAAGAGGAATTAAAGCTTTCGACTTTAAGGATGATTATGGCCGCGCTCAAGAACAAAAAGATCGAATTAGGCAATAAGAACGAATTGACCGACGAAGAAGCGGCGGGTGTTTTGAAGACCGAGGTAAAAAAACGCCGGGATTCGGCTTCGGTTTACGAAGCGGGCAACCGCGATGACCTGGCCGAAAAGGAAAAAGCGGAGATAGCGATCCTTGAAAAATACATGCCAGCCATGATGGATGAGGCTGAGATCGAAAAAATAACGAAAGACGTTATCGCTTCCCTGGGCGAAATCGGTCCGAAAGATTTCGGGAAAGTCATGGGTGCGGTCATGGCTAAAGTAAAGGGCAAGGCGGACGGCGGATCGGTCAATCGGGCGGTTAAGAAGGTTTTGGCCGGATAAGTTCTATTTTTTTATCGAGTGTTTAAAATACTCCCGAGAAATCGGGAGTATTTTGTTTAAATCTGTTGACTGGGGCGCTCTTTTGTATTATTATGATTTTGTTGTCTTCGGATTGGAATTTGCGCATTTTAAAAAATAAACAGGGCAAAAGGAAGGGAACGAGAATGAAAGCCGTAACGATTTTTATGTGTATCGCCTTGTTGGTTCTCGGGGTTTTTACAAGGATCATGTTCAACGAGCTTGATCAAATGAATAAAACCTTAGATGGGATAAAGATTGAAGTTGAACAGATGAAAAAAGACCTTTCTGAATTAAGGATGCTGGCCGCGGAAACAAAAAAAATGGCGGATGAATTGCGCATGGAATCGTTGGAACTGAAAAAGACGTTAGAGCCGAATAAGGCCGCGGAGACCGGGAGGAAAAATAACGATGAGGATCTTATCGGCTCGCTCCGGCCCGGAGAATCGGTACGCTTAAGCGACGATAGTCTAGCCTATAAGGTAAAAAGCGGCGATTGCCTGTCGCGCCTGACGGAGCGTTTTACCGGCTGCGGCCGGCGCCCCTGCTGGGAAAAGGAATGGCATCGCCTTAGGACGGATAATCCGGATTTTACCGATCCCCATCTTATTTACCCAGGCCAGGTGCTTATTTTCGGCAAGTCGATGCAAAATTAGAATCACGGAGAAAATTAATATCGGTTTGTTCTTTATTCAGTCGTCGCGTGATTTCCGGACGGGCGGATTCCCCGCGTAAAATCCCAAACGGCGTAAAATTATCGTGGAATCGCAGGGTTTATCATCCCTGCTTTTTATTGCAAAAAACGCCGTTTTATCGGCGTTCGTTTTTTGCTGGTTTTTTTGTATCCCGGTCATAGAATTTTTCCAGGGTTCGGTGTTCGGGCACTAGATGCCTGATTTTTTTAAAATCTTCTTGGTTGATCGGACGGCAATTCTTGCAGGGCCGATAACCTTCACGGACAGCGTCTTCGAGAGAGTGAAAGAATACCCGGTTTTTTTTGTTCATTCTTTTGCCGGACGCGCAATCAAGCCGGCCGAATATTTTTCCCGGTCTCCAGCCGGCATATTTTCCAGGTTTCTCGCTAAGGATGAATTTCCCGTTTTTAAGTATCCGGTATCGATTTTTCTTCATCGATCCCTCCCGTTTTATTTTACGATATTAACTCCCGTCAGGTTTTGCTCTATGATATTTAAATCAGCTTCCGAATAGTCATTGCCGGAGATATCCAATGTTTTCAGATTTTTAAGATTACCCAATTCATGCGGCAGCCCGGTCAGGCGGTTGTTCGAAAGGTCGAGCACCTCAAGCTTTTCCAGCCTTCCGATTTCCGCCGGAACTCCGGTCATTTGGTTGTCACCCGCCTTAAGTACCCTAAGGTTTTTAAGATGCCCGATCTCGGCCTGGATCGCTCCGGTAAGCCTGTTCCGGGAAATATCCAATTCGTGAAGATTATTCGCGCTAAATACGTATTCAGGGATTTTTTCCAACCTTTGGCCGCTTAAATCGATAATATCGCCCGGTCCCTCTTTTGCCGTCGGTTTATCGTAATTTTCGATATTGACCGGCTTTTGCGCGCATCCGGTTGTTATTAAGCCTATGGCGATCATTGTAAGAAATATTTTTTTCATACTGTTAATTGTTAATTAGCGTCAGTTTTCAATGGTTTACCGGCGCCGGTGTAATTAAGAAAATATTTCCGCGTGTTAATCATTTATCACCAGCGGAGTCGATTATTTTTTCATTCCCGGGATGATCCTTTTGAATTGTTCGAAGCGGGAGGACTTAGTGGCTTGGCGGATCTTTTCCTTCGCCCGGTTAGTCTTGGCGAATTCCAACCAGTCCGTATTCGGCCCTTTGCGGTTCTTTTCCGTAACGATCTCGACCAGGTCACCGTTTTTAAGGGGTCGGTCAAGCGAGGACATGCGGTCGTTTACCAGGGCTCCGGTCGCTTTATTGCCGACTTCCGTATGGACGAGATAGGCGAAATCGATCGGCGTGGCGTCTTCAGGAAGGTCGAAAACGTCCCCCTTGGGAGAGAATACGAAGATTCGGTCCTGAAAAACGTCAAGTTTTACCTTATTTATGAAATCATTGGTATTTTCCGTCTGGCGCTGGATATTCAAGATCTCCTGGATCCATTTCGGTTGGTTTTTGTAGTCCGAACCGCCCTTATGCTTATAATACCAATGAGCGGCGATGCCATAAAGAGATTCTTCGTGCATTTCCCTGGTTCGAATCTGGAATTCCGTTGGTTTGTTCTCCGGGCCGTAAACGGTCGTATGGAGGCTTCTATAGCCGTTCGGTTTGGGTACGGCTATGTAATCCTTGATGCGATCGGATTTTGGTTTCCAGAGCGAATGGACGATCCCCATTGTCTTGTAGCAGTCGGAAACTGTCGGTACGATGATCCGGACCGCGAATACGTCGTAAATTTCATCGAATTTACGGTCTTTTTTCTGCATTTTCTTGTAGATCGAGTAAAGCGGCTTCAGTCGGTCTTCGATGTTATACGCGATACCCTCTTCGTTAAGCCTCTGACTCAGGATGTTCTTTACCCTTTGCGTGTACTGATTCCTTTCTGTCTTTTTTTCCACTTCATATTTATATTCCAGTTTTTTATATTCTTCCGGATATAGATATTTAAAACAAATATCTTCCATCTGCCATTTAAGGCGCCAGATACCGAGTAGACCGGCGATCGGCGCGTATATTTCCATTGTTTCCTGGGCGATACGCCGGCGTTTTTCCTCGGGGAGAACGTCTAAGGTCCTTAGGTTGTGGAGGCGATCGCAGAATTTTATGAGGATTACGCGTATATCCTGGGCCATAGCCAGGAACATTTTGCGCAGATTTTCCCGATATCTTTCCACCCCCCGGTATTTTATTTTACTTAACTTCGTAATACCCTCGACCAGAGCGGCTACTTCGCCGCCGAAGTTTTTACTGATATCATCGAGCGTGTATTCGGTATCTTCCGGAACATCGTGGAGTATTCCCGCCATGATCGTTGATAAATCCGCCTTGATTTGCGCCAAAACAAAAGCTGTGTGCAGGCTGTGCTGTATATAAGGAGCCCCGGTTCTCCGTTTTTGGCTTCCGTGGGCGCGAGCCGCGAATTCATAAGCCTTTTCGAGTAATGCAATATCGGCCTTGGGGTTATTTTCCTGGACTTTGTGTATTATTTGGTCAATGGTCATATTTTAGGCTTTAGGGTGTTAGGCTTTAGGGTGTCAGGATGTTAGGCTCTTAAACCTAATATTCTAACGCCTAATTACCTAACGCCTAAAATAGTTTGTATTTTTTTTATATTTTATGTTATAATAATATTATAAAATTGTGGATTAGTCAAACATTAGAAAAGGCGAGTAATCTCCAAACGCATTAAAATGATAAAACGTAAAAAAATCATATTTTTAGGTTTTGTGGGAGCAGTAATCGTTATTATAACGGGTTTTTTTATTGCTACTGAACCGGTATCAGCCCAAACCGCCGCCAACAATATGCTTTGGGGCGGAACAGAAGGGAATGTTCAGACAGCTACTGGTTTAGGTAACACCGATCCTCGGATCATCATTGCAAATATTATAAGGGTGCTTCTGGGATTTTTAGGGATAATCGCCGTATTGCTTATAATGTATGCCGGCTGGCTTTGGACAACGAGCGCTGGCGACGAATCGAAAATAAACAAGGCCAAGCAAACCCTTACGGCGGCTATTGTCGGTCTCATAATCATACTCATGTCCTTCGCGATCGTGAGTTTTATTTTGAGCCGTTTATTGGGCGCTACTACGTATAATCCCGGTTCGGGCGGCGGACCGGGGGCGGGTATCGGATTGGTCGCTTTGGGCAACTGTTCGCTTTTAAGCGTTTACCCCGAGCCCGGTCAGGCTGAAGTACCGCGAAATGTCGGCATTATCGTTACCTTCCGTGAACCGATCGACCCGGCCACGATCATGGATGGAAGCAATAATATACTTACCGACAGTGTTATGATATTCCACCAGTCCGACCAAGCGGCCTGCCTTTCGGGGGGAAGCTGCCCGAGTCTGGTCGATGAAGTTCTCGTAAGCACTAACGATAATGCCACTTTCTTCCTGGATCCGGTAAATTATCTGGGTTCGCCGAGCGAATATATTAATTATGGCGTTTACCTTTCGAATGATATCGAACTGGCTAACGGTACGCCGGTATTCCGAAATTGCGCGAATGATTACGCTCTGTGGGGTTTCCAGGTAAGCAACAGGCTTGACCTCACTCCGCCCCAGGTGGTTGACGGCGGGATCATCCCTCCGCCGGATAACGCCCCAGACGCGGTATCGACCGCTCCGGCCGTCCGGGCGGCGGGCGCCGTTACGGTAACGAGCCAGCCGCGCGCGGCCGCTATCCCGTCCTATGCGGCCGTTAATCCTCCCGGCGCTACGGTCGTGATCGATCCTAATAATCAGGCAAGCGGCAATTTGACGGTAACCGTAATGACGGACGGCGTTACTGCTCAGCTTACTAATGGCGCCACGCCCTTGGGTGCCGCGAATTTCGTGGGAAATACCGTAACTTTTCCCGGAGTTCTTTCCCTGACCGCGCCTGGACCTGTGAGCGCCGGAAATTTTTGGACGATTACGGGCGTAACCGCCCGTGTTAACGCCGATATTATAAGGGTTGATAACCGAACCTATTCTTTCGGCGTCGATATAGCGACAAATCCTAACCTAAATACCGTGGCCGCCAATATCGCCGCCGCTTTAGCGGGTCATCCAAGCATTACCGCTTCCGCCGCCGGTCCGGTCGTTACGGTTACGGCAGTTACCGCCGGCCAAGGAGGCAATAATATACTTTTATCAACCAATAACCCCGTTGCCCTGTCCATTACTCCTATGTCCGGAGGGCAAGACGACAACGATACGGTTACGATCCAGGGAGGAGCGCGGGACGTGCCGCGGAATATCGTGATCCAAACTAACTTCAACGAGGCCATGAATCCGATTACCCTTTCCGGGGACGCGGCTGACGTGGCGCCTTATATAAGAATAGTCAATATCGGCACGGGAGGCACCCTGACCGGTCGTTTCCTGATTTCCAACGGTTACCGGACGGTCGAGTTCATAAGCGACGATCTTTGCGGGGTGAACGCTTGCGGAGAGAGGATTTACTGCCTTCCGGCTTTGAGTAATTTAAGGGTAGAATTGACGGCGGCCCCTTTAGCCGGTTGCGGCGCGGATAATTGCGCCAGTAGAAGTCCTTATGATAATTGCGCCGGCGGCCATTGCGAAGACGCGGCGGGAATAAATTATCCACTCTCTCTTATGCCGCTCTCCGGTATCGCCGATGCTTGCGCCAACTCTCTGGACGGCAATCGCGACTCGGAAGCGGTCGGACCGGTAAATTCTTATAACGAGAACGCGCCGGCGGCCGGAACCGGAGATAATTTTCAATGGTCATTCTACGTAAGCGATATTCTTGACCTGACTCCGCCGGAAATCGATGCTCTTACGCCGATCAATGATGCGGCTAATGTTTCCCTGGCCGATCCGGTCGTGATAACATGCAGTAAATTGATGATGTCGTCCAGCCTTAAAACCGGCAGCGTCAGCGTGGTAAACGGTAATGATACGGTGATCCATCGGGCGATTAACCTTTGGAGCCTGGCCAACCGGCCCGTCGGCTATTGGGTGGTTAAGAACGATTTGGATGACAATAACGACGGTATCCCGGACCGGACGCAGGCGGAAATACGGCACGCGCCCTTAGGCGAGTTCCTGCGTTATCGTAGCCAGGCGGGTTCCGGAATTAAGGATATTTACCAGAACTGCTTTAACCCCAGCGTTTCCGCAACCTGCGCCGGCACACCTTCTTGCTGCTCTGAAGTGCCGACGGCAGGAAGCAGTTGTCCCTAATTTTGTATATTTTTTATAGTATAAACGGAAATATAATTTCCAAGGACACAAGAAACAAGGATACAAACAAATTCTAAATTACATATCACAAATATCGAACAGTTTGATTATTGGATGTTGTGAATTGAGATTTGTTTGGTCAATTGTTTCTTGTATCCTTGTATCTTTCAGTAACCGGCAATGTTAAAGAAGCGTAACAAAATCATCTTTATCGCTTTTACGGTCGTCATTACGCTGATAGCCGTTGGTTTTGTCGTCTGTACACATCCCGTCCTGGCCCAGTCCGCCGCGGATAATATGCTTTGGGGCGGCACAGAGGGGAATGTTCAGACGGCTACCGGCCTCGGAAATACGGATCCGCGCGTCATAGTCGCTAATGTAATAAGGATAGCCTTGGGCTTTTTAGGCGTTATCGCGGTAGTTCTAATAATGTACGGCGGCTGGCTTTGGATGACTTCAAACGGCAACGCCGCCCAGCTGGAAAAGGCGAAAAAAACCTTGGTAGCGGCCGTGATCGGTCTTATTATCATACTGATGTCCTTTGCGATAGCCAGTTTTGTCTTAAACAGCCTTCTTTCCGCTACCGGCGGAAACGCCTGCAATCCGGGTGATCCGCCTCGGAGCTGCGGCTGCTACGGCACGCAGGTCTGCCAGGCCGATAACACCTGGGGGCCTTGCTCGGGCGTTTGCGGCGGCGGCGACGTTTGTTGTCCTTTGACCGGCTGCCAAGCGCCGCCCTGCAGTCCCGGCGGTACGGTTGATTGCGACTCCGTACCCGGTCCGACTTGTTCGAGCCCGGATAATATGATTTGCGATACCTTTTTCACCCCGGGAACTTATTTTTGCGATCCGACCGCCTGTACCTGCTCGCCTCTGGGCGGATTCGGCGATCCCTGCGACGGTGATAGCGCGACCGCCGTTTGCGACGCCACGGACTCGATGTGCGTAAGCGGTTTAAGATGCGACGATACCGTCGGTTCGCCGACGGAATGCCGATGTATCGGCGCGCCGGTGATCGATTGGGTAAGTCCGCCGGACGGAGCGCGCGGCAATCTCGTGACGATCGGCGGCCGGTTTTTCGGCGCGGCACCCGGAGAAGTTTATTTTAACGGCGTCCTGGCGCCTTTCCCGAACACGGTCAATCCCAATTGTACCGCTTTCTGGTCTGACAACCAGGTGATCGTGGTCGTTCCGGCCGGAGCACCTATGGGAGCGAACGTCATCCGGCTCGTGAGGTCCTCTGATACGGAAGAAGACACGACGGATAATGCCCGCGGACCGGTAATTGACCCTGGCTTTATTGTCAATAACACGGTCAGGCCCGGTTTATGCCAGCTGTCAACCACCACCGGCTATTATCAGGATATCATCACTTATCAGGGTATAAACCTGCCTAACGGCACCCGGACTTATTTCGGGAATTATACCGATAATATAGCGGCTTTAAATTCTTTGTTTACCGATCCGCAAGGCAGATTCGGCACCGCCGGAGTGCCGGATATGCGCGCCGGCAATACTACTACTTTCGCCTCTTCGACCAACCCGAGCAATTACCTTAATTTCCGGGTATCGACGCTGACCGTTACCGGCCCGTATATAACGGGTTTCGAGCCATCCTCCGGACCGCCGGGACAATACGTAACGATCTATGGCGGCGGCTTCGGCGCGGCGCGCGGCGGATCAAGCGTTTCTTTCGGCGCCACGGAAGCCGATTATGATTTTCCCGAAGATTGCGCGGACAGCGTCTGGACGGATCACCGGGTAATAGTCAAGGTTCCGGACGGGATAAGCGGCAGCGAGACCATATTCATGGATGTCGGTTCCTGGCCGCAGATCGACACCGGCACCCTGAACCCCGCCCAATTCAGCATTACCGCCGGCGCTCCGGCACCGAGCATTTGCCGGATCACGCCGATCATGGGGCCCAATAACAGCCCGGTCTCCTTGTACGGCGAATATTTCGGCGCGGCAGACGATACCGTTTGGTTCCACCTCAACCACGGCCAGACCACCCACGCTTCCTGGCTTGACAATCCTGATCCGAACGCCGATACCATAGTGACGACGGTCCATCAGCTGGCCGTAACCGGTCCCGTATCGGTCGAACAGAGCGGGAGCATCGGAAACAGTATTGACTTTACGGTCGGCTTATGCACGAACGCGCCGGATCCCGACGCCGCTTGCGGCGGGGTTTGTTGCCCTTCAGGTACCTTTCGGGCGGGACGCTGCGCCACTGACGCGGCGGCAATGGGCGGAAACGGCGACGGCTTTGTAACAATCGAAGATTGCTATAATCGGATAACCAGCTCTGTTTACGAATGGGAATTTACGAGCGAAACAGGCACGAGCACTATCCCCGGAGGATTAGGAGATCCCTGCTATGTGGACGCGCTTACGACCCCGGGCTGCAATCCGATCTACGGTCCTTGCCAGATCGGCTTGTATTGCGATAACGATCCGGCGAGTCCGACCCACTGTACTTGCCAGACGGCAGCCGCTTTAGAGTCATGTTCCGGTTACAGCATGGATCAGTGTCTTAATTCGAGATTCTGCCCGAATTCTCCCGGCCAGTGTTCGACCGATCCCGGCGGTTCGACGGAAACCGTAGGAACGTGCGATTCGAGCTGCTCGAGCGTTTCCCCGGCTTGTGCCGGCGGAGCCTGCTCTTATAATAGTGTTATCGATCGGTGCGTCGACGGATCGAATTGCGACCTGTCGCCGGTTTTTTACGATATCCTGAACAATCCCGCGCAATCCTATTGCGCCGATTATAGCGGCGCCGCCCGCTGGCATTTGCGAACCAACCTGAGCTGTCCGACTTCGACCCCGGGATGGATAAAGATCCCGCCGGGTAACGTTTGCGTGAATCCGAATTTGCCTTGCTTAGCCTGCGCAAACGGCCTTGAATGCCTCGACGATTTAGTGGCTCCTGCTGACGAGGGAGTATGCGCCATAGCGGCGGATATCTGCCCCCCAGGCGCTACCTGCGCGGCTAACCGGTGCGAACTGACCTCGACACCTGCCTGCGAATGCTGCTGCGAAATTGGCCAGGACGCCCGTGATTGCTGCGTGCCCCTCGAATGCACCGGCAGCTGCGGTTCGGGCGGCAGTTTCGGGGAATGTTCCGGCTGCGCTTTGGCGGGCACGACCCAGGCGGAACGCAATGACGCCTGCAATTGCACCGGCACGAGCGGAAAGTTCTGCGATACCGCTGATCCGGGTTATCCGGACGGAGTTTGCCGGGACTGCACCGGTTTAGCGGGCGCGGCCGATTGCCTAAATATCGGCGTGGGCAGCTGTTGTTTTGACGAAAAGGATAATGTTGATATATGCCGCGGCGGTGACGGTACTATCCTAGGCGGTTCCTGTCCTTACTGGAACTGCTTGCCGGTGCCCAATAACGATACCTGTAATACCGGCGCGGCTAACGCGGTTATTGACGGCGATTATCGCGACGAAGTGAGCTGTGTCGCCGGTTGTTTGATGAATAATCCGGCCAATGGATTGGGTTTAAGCTGCGCTTATCAAGTGGCCACTAATACCTGCGATACCGCTGTTTGTCCGGCGCCTTTCGGCTGCATAAACGAGGACGGTTCCGCGCCGACGCCCTTTAACGTATCGGGAAATCCCGATACCTGCGGTGTCTGCTGCTGCGATCCGGGCAGCGCGGATTGCGATCCTCTGGGTCTTGATTGCCAGGCCGATAAATCGCCTTGTACCGGCGGGAGCCGGGGACTCTGCTGCGGCTGCGATACCGATCTTGATTGTTCTTTGACGGGCATCCCTCCCGTCAACGTCGGTTGCGGGATCGATACCTGCTGTCGGGCCCGGCCCACCATCGTGCCTAATTCGGAGATGCCGGCCGATGACGCTGTCAACATTTGCCGCAACGCGGTTTTTTCCGTGACTTTCAATCAGCCGATGTCAGTCGCGAGTTTTTCCGGCAATGTCATCGTGGTGGGGGATTATATGGACGCTAATTGTCCGGCAGGCACGGAATACCTGGCTAGTGATATTCATATAAAAGACCGGAGTCGTTTGGCGTCCCGTATCTATAATAAGATGGGATGGCTCCTTTATCGGACGATGGAAACCATCCTACCCTCTTTCCTGGCCGAAGCCTATACGCCCCCGGCCGCAAGCCGTAATTATTGCGCTATTGCCGGAAGTACCGGCGGTTCGACCTTAAGCGGGCAAACGACCCTGACCTTCACGCCTTCTTCTCTGTTGGAGGGAAACAGGCTTTATTACGTGATTATTAAAGGAGACGAGAATCTCGACTCGAACCACGGCGTCCTTTCCGCTTGGGGGGTAGGTTTTAACGGCGGCCTGGACCTAACCTTTAACGGCATAACTTACCGCAATTCGCACGTCTGGTCATTCCGTACTTTAACCGAGCAGTCCCCCAATAACGGCGTTTGCGAACTTAACCGGGTTGACGTCAGGCCGGAATCTTATCTTTTCCAGACTACCCGCAACGATATCAATAATGAGAATGATACGAATCCGGCGGATCCGACTTTCGATAAGATCACGGACGCCGATAAGGTTTTTACGGCTTATCCGCTGAGCCGCGACGGCCAGGTTTTGGGAGCCATACCCGGTCTTTACGATTGGACCTGGACCTGGACGTCAGGCGCTCCCCAGGTAGCCGATATCGCGGCCCCGGGTCCGTTCCCGGTCGGAGGAGAAGATAAGAAATTGGTGGTTGCCGATGCTCAAACGACCGACGGCTATACTCTTCTTTCCGCCCGGGCCATAATCGGTTCGAGCGTCATACCGACTTCCCCGGCCGGCACGGTTTATCCCGGCAGTGCGGATGTTTATGTGTTTGTCTGCGAAAATCCCTGGCCTCCGGTCATCGGAGGATTGTGGGCGCCCTGGCAGGACGCGGCCGGGAATTGCACGCAGGCGGCGGGCGGCTGCGCCAATAGTTATAATTACGAGATCTATTATTGCCGCGACCAGGGTCAGGTCGGAACTTTCGACGATCTGCCCGCCATAACATATGACCGCGTGATCGTCGGCGAAAATCTTCCCGGTCTCCTTAAGGAATATTATTTCTTCCGGGAAGCGGCGCCGGTATCGACGACTACCCTTAATGTGACCAATGGCGGCACAGGCGGAAGCGTGACCGCGACCTGGAATCCGCCGGTAGCCGGCGCCAGCGGTTATCGTCTTTACTGGGGAACGTCTCCGGGTTTTTACGGCAGCAATGTTGATGCCGGCAATATTTTAAGCTATAATATAACCGGTTTAACCGACGATATTCCTTATTATTTCAATATCACGTCCTATAATGCCGCGGGAGCGGAAAGCGGGATGAACGGCGAATTCGGACCGGTCATTCCTAGGGACACGACAGCGCCGCTAGCCCCCACGGGACTTACCGGTACTGCTGGCAACGGAGAGGCGCGTTTAAGCTGGAATCCCGATACAACGGGAAGTATAGCTGATTATACGGTTTATTTCCGGAGCGGTTCAGGCTGCGCCGGAGCTACTCCTCCGGCCTGCTACGGCAACTCGGAGGATATCGGGCTGGACGAAGAAATAATAATATCCGGATTGACGGCCGGCACTAATTATTATTTCGCGATAACGGGGAGCGATGACGCCGGCAACGAAAGCGGATACTCGAATGAGGTTATGGTAATGCCCAATTAACGGGCATTCGATATTGATTATCGGATATTTCTCTTGTAAAGGCGAAATTTTCGATAACCAATATCGAAATATTGGGATTATTTTTTAAAAAGAAATATTTTAAATACAGTAGTGATTCAACATGCTGTCTACTGCATTTTGTTATTTCTTGAAATTTTATGTTCGATAATATCGCCTCGAGTGATCGGAACAATGATCTTTCCGCTGCGCAAAAACAGCCAGCCGGCAAAGAAGCGGAAAATAACGATAAGGATAAAAAACCGCTTATGTCCGGCCGGACGGTAGAGGATATTTTCGCTGATACGGATAAGGCTGGCGCGGCCTTGCCCGCTCCGAAGGTTAAACCGGCTATTTTCCAACCCAGGACAAGCCCGGCTTTACTTGAGAATTACGGCCATGACGACATCAATTCCGCCGATAAACACGCTTCAAAGAAGCTTTTGCTTTTGGCGGCCTTGATCATCGCCTTTATCGCGATAGCCGGGGGCGGTTATCTGATTTTCGGGCTTTTTTTCGATACGGCGGATAACGTACCTGCGGCCGAACCCATCGAAAACGATGTTTTTCCGGTAGGAACCAAGGATGATATCGTGATTCCGGTAAATAACGACGAGATACCGGTGCCGGACAATACGGCGCCGGAGGGCGAAGTTCCTCAGTTTACCGACACTGCTCCTGAAACGGAAAATAAAACGGATATTGATACCGACCAGGACGGGTTAACTGACGCGGAAGAGGAATCCTTAGGCACGGATACGATCAGCGCGGACAGCGATGGCGACGGCCTTTTTGACCGCGAAGAGGTAAGAGTTTACATGACCGACCCTTTAAATCCCGATACCGATGGAGACGGTTACGCCGACGGCGGAGAGGTAAATAATGGTTTTAATCCCAAGGGAGCGGGAAAATTGTACGATATGAATTAGAAATCTCAGTTTTTGGAAGTATTTACGGAAAGCAGTCTCGTAAAGCATCCAAAGAAGCATAAATATGGATATGAACAAAAAACCGGATAACCTGATAAAGCCTTTAAGCGGCCAGACCGGAGGTCAGGTAACCATACATACCATGCCGGAAAGATTTTTTTTCGAAAAGCCGACGGCACAGAAAAGCAAGTTTACCGGCATCCTGATATTATCGATTGGGGCGGTATTGCTTTTGGCTATATTCGCGGCCGCTTATTTTTATTTTTCGATGACCCCCGGGAGCGGGAATGCGCCCGCTCCGGCGGATACCGGCATCCTAAACAACGTAACGAATAATGTTGCCACGAACAATGCGCCGGCGGAAACGATCGGCGGGAATGACGCCACTAATGAAAATAATACAGACCACAATCCGCCAGTCGCGGTTGAGCCGTCCTTTATCGAGGCGGAAGAAGATTTTTCCTCTTCTACCGCCGCCGTTCCCGCTACCCCATCTCCGGAAACCGCCACCTCCTCCTCCGAGATCGAAACGCCCGTTCCGACAATAACAATAGAAATAAAAGCCGCTCCGGACGGCGATTATGACGGTTTGTCCGACATCGAAGAAACACTTTTGGGAACAAACAAGGACTCCGGCGATAGCGACGGCGACGGGTACGGCGATCTCCCCGAACTATTGAACCTGTACAATCCCGCCGGTACCGGCCTCTTAGTTATTAACACGAGCATTGAAAGGTATATTAACAGCAAATACCAATATAAACTGTTCTATCCGGAAACATGGGAACTTATTTCGGTCGGAGCCGAAGATTCGATCATGATAAAAGCTGATAACGGCCAGTTTTTCCAGGTAATTATCCAGCCCAACAGCGGTTATGCCACGATCGAAGATTGGTACGTGAAGCAATTCGAGGTGGAGAGCGTAAAGAGCAGCCAGAAGATATATAAGAAGGGCTGGCGGGGGATCAAGGGCGAAAACGGGCTTACGATCTATCTTCTTCCGGCTGACGGGAAGAATATTTTTACTTTGAATTATAATGTCGGCGCGGACAATACTTCCCACTATGGCCGTATTTTCGACATGATGATGAATTCACTGGAAATTATCGAATAGAATGAATATGATAGAAATCAACAATCGGACCCGGAGCAAGATAGACCTTAAGCTTGTAAGAATGGTAACGGACAAATTCTTAAGGCAGAACGGACTCGGGAACCGGGAGTTGTCAATAGCTTTCGTCGGCGATATCGTAATGAGGAGGCTAAACGGAGAATATCGCAAAAAAGACAAAGTTACCGACGTTTTGGCTTTTCCCGGAGAAGGCAATGATCTCGGCGAGATCATAATAGATTACGCCCAGATAAAAAGGCAGGCGAAGAAATTCTCTCCGAACCCGAAATCAGAACTGGTCTTTATTCTGGTACATGCTCTACTGCATTTATTGGGATACGATGATGTAACGGCGGGGGGCAGAGCGGAAATGATCGCCTTGGGTGAAAAGTTCATAAAAAAATTACGAGTATGATAAATATAAAACGCCTGGCAAAAAGCTTTAAATACGCTTTCCAGGGGCTTGTTAAAACCTTTAAGGAGGAGCAGAACCTTAAGCTTCAGACCGGTATTGCCATTTTGGCTGTGATTTTAGCCGTTTTTTTCCGTATCAGCCGTCTGGAGTGGTGTTTTCTGGTTTTTACTATCGGTCTGGTTATACTCATGGAAATCGCCAATAGCGCCGTAGAAAGAATAACCGACGTGCTTAAACCAAGGATTAACAGCTATGTTAAGGAAATAAAGGATATTATGGCGGCGGCGGTAATGCTTTCCTCGATGGTCGCTATAATTATCGGTTTAATAATTTTTTTTCCGTATATACGGCCATTTTTTATTTGAAATTTTCAGCATAAATGCTATAATTAATTAACGATAAAGGAATTTGAGTATTTCGTTAAAATTCGTGAGTATTCGTTATTTTCGTGTTTACGGTTTTTGGGCGTCAAAGACGAAAATTGCGAAATATCACGAAAAAACAAAACGTGCCAAAGACCTAATTTTTTAAAGATATGAAAGAAAACATCATCGCCGGACTTGATATCGGTTCAACCGCCGTAAGGCTCGTGATCGGACATAGGAAAGGCGGAGGATCAAAGGAATCCCTGCAGATCATCGGCGCGGTCAGCGTTCCGTCCGAAGGAATCAACCGGGGAGCCGTGAAAAGCATAGAAGATGTGACTTCTTCTATTTCAGCTTGCCTCGAAAAAGCGGAGAGGCTTGTCGGGCTTCCGGTGGAAACGGTTTGGGTAAGCATCAACAGTCCGCACATAAAATGCGAGAAAAGCCGGGGTGTCGTGGCCGTGGGTCGGAGTGACGGCGAGATCAACCAGGATGACGTTGAACGCGCCCTGGAAGCCGCCCGAGCCATGTCGGTTCCCCCTAATTACGAAATACTCCACGTGATTCCCGTAAAATTCACGGTAGACAGCCAGGAGGACATAAAAGACCCGATCGGTATGACCGGCATAAGGCTTGAGGTAGAGACGCTCGTTATCCAGGGGCTTTCAAGTCAGATAAAAAATCTTACTAAAGCGATATTCCGGACCGGACTCGATATCGAAGATCTGGTTTCATCGCCTTTGGCGGCCGCTGAAGCCGTGATCGGAACGAAGCAGAAAGAACTGGGCGCAGCCCTGGTCAATATCGGCGCCTCGACCACGAGTCTGGCCGTTTTTGAAGAAGGGGAGCTTCTGCATACGGCCGTCATACCGATAGGCTCCGAACATATTACTGCCGATATCGCTATTGGCCTTCGCTGCCCGATAAACCTGGCCGAAAGGATTAAGAACGAATACGGCTGTGTCCGGCCCGAACAAATAAATAAAAAAGACGAGATCGATATTAGCAATCTGGCGAAAGAAGAGAACGCCGAAGGCGAACTTTCTACGGTTTCGCGCCGTTATCTGGCCGAGATAATAGAAGCGCGGGTTGAAGAGATATTCAATAAGGTGGATAACGAATTCAAATCGATCGAGCGTTCCGGCATGCTTCCCGGCGGGGTGTTCCTGATCGGCGGCGGCATCAGGCTCACGGATATGGTCGAGGTCGCCAAAAGAGAACTTAAATTGCCTGTTTCCCTGGGCACGAATATAAATGTCGCGACCGTGATCGATAAAGCCAACGAAACGGAATTTTTAAACGCTTTGGGACTGGTCGTCTGGGGAAACGAAGCTATTGCCGCCGGAGGCGGTTTTTCCGCCAGCCGGACAGCAGTCAATAAATCCATCGAGAAAGTAAAGAAATGGTTCTCATCCTTAATCCCTTAAAACCGATTTTCAGATTAATATAAGCGAATACCCTCCCGGTATTCGTTTTAGGTTACTGTATAAAAAATTTGTACAATGATTCTAAAAACCCTTACTCTTGCTAAATTCGCGTTTATATTATAAAATATAGTTAGTTATTGGGGATAGTGTATACTGGTTTGATAACCTTGTAAAATGCGTTGTTTTATCGAAAATAACGTTTAAATACTGTTTATAAACTAAGTTACTAAATATATATGGCCGAAATAAAACCAGTCATGGAAACATTCGCGAAAATAAAGGTGGTCGGCGTCGGCGGAGGGGGCGGTTCTGCCGTTGACCGCATGGTTGCCGCCGGCTTGAAGGGCGTCGAATTTATCGCCGTCAATACGGACGTGCAGGCTTTGCATTACAATAAATCGTCGAAGAAACTGCATATCGGCAAATCGATAACGAGAGGACTGGGAGCCGGCATGAATCCCGAGCTCGGCCGTCAGGCGGCCGAGGAGTCCCAGAACGAGATTCGGGATGCGCTTAAGGACGCCGATATGGTATTCGTGACCTGCGGTCTGGGAGGAGGAACGGGTACGGGCGCTTCGCCGATCGTAGCCGAGATCGCGCGCGATCTGGGAGCTTTGACCGTTGCCGTGGTAACGAAACCCTTCGCCTTTGAAGGAGCGCAGAGAAGGAATATCGCCGAAAGGGGTTTGACCGAACTTACCGATAAGGTCGATACTATAATAACGATTCCGAACGATAAGCTGCTTCAGGTTATAGACAAAAAAACCAGCTTACTGGACGCGTTCATGGTCGTGGACGAGATACTTCACCAGGGCGTCCAGGGTATTGCGGAACTGATCACGATTCCGGGCCTTATAAACGTCGATTTTGCCGACGTTAAAGCGGTCATGGCCAACGCCGGGTCAGCCCTGATGGGCATCGGCCAGTCTTCAGGAGAGAATAAGGCGATCGAAGCCGCCAAGTCGGCGATAAGCTCGCCTCTTCTTGAGATGTCGATCGAAGGCGCCCGCGGGGTTCTCTTTACGATCACTGGCGGGAGCAACCTGGGCATGAACGAAGTTAACGAAGCCGCGAAGATAATCACGGCTGCCGCCGACGAAGAAGCGAAAATAATCTTCGGCGCGGTCATTAACGATAAGATGAAGGATGAGATAAAGATCACGGTCGTGGCTACGGGTTTCGACGGCCGCGTCAATAACGAGGGAAAGATAGTGAGCCCGAAATCGAGCTATACCAAGAACTCCTATATCGCCGAAAAAGAGAAAGAATCCATTTCGCATAAAGAGGTGGATCTGCCGGAAAGGCCGGCTCATAAGATCTCCCCGTTAAAAGCCGCGCAGGCGGAACCGGCCAAGAAAAAGCGGGTCGATGCTATGGACGAAGAAGATGAAGAATTGGGTATACCGGCATTTATTAGGAAGAAGATGGGATAATATTAATAAAATTTATTGATTATACACAAAAATAGGGCAAGTAAAGCCCTGTTTTTTATTTTACCGTTGCCCATTTCTGTCGGTCAATTGACGAAAACCTATCCCGGTTAGCTGTTCTTGACCGAAGACCTTGACTTAGGGCCTGATTTGTGTTAAAAATATAAAACGATCTTTATAATATAATAAGTGTAATAAAACAACGGAGGACAGAGTCATGGAAGAAGGCAGAATCGAAGATTTTAAGCTCATGATAAAGGATGCCTGGCGACTGCAGACGTTTCTCGCCGAATCCGTGACTGCGATAAACAAGATGCACGATCTCGGTCCGGCCGTCACGATTTTCGGCTCAGCCAGAACAAACCCCAGAAGCCAGGACTATAAAAACGCCCGGAAGATAGCGGGCCTGTTCGCCCGGAACAATTACGCGGTCATATCAGGAGGGGGCGGGGGTATTATGGAAGCCGCTAACCGCGGCGCGGCGGAAGGCGGTGGTAAGTCGGTCGGCCTTAATATCATATTGCCTCACGAGCAGATGCCAAACCAATATGCGAATATCAGGCTGGACTTCAAATATTTTTTCATCAGGAAGGTTTTTCTGGTGCGCTATTCCGACGCCTTTATCATTATGCCCGGCGGATTCGGCACTTTGGACGAATTTTTCGAAGTAGTTACCCTAATCCAGACCAGGCGCAGCAAAAGCTGTCCCGTCGTTCTCGTAGGCGCGAAATTTTGGAAGGGTCTTGTTGAATGGATCCGCGCCGTGATGCTTGAGCACAAGACGATATCCGCCGAAGACATGGAGCATATCCAGATACTTGATAGCCCGGAAGAGGTTTTCGAGTTCATCGACTGTCTTTGTAAACAAAGAAATTAATCAACTTAGGAGCGACCAACGCTCCTTTTAAATTTAAAAAATTCCCGCCGGAGATTTTCCGACGGGATTTTATTTTTGTCTAGAAATTTTTTTTCGTTAAATTTCGTGAATATTCGTTAATTTCGTGTTTTGGTTTAAAACACTCTAGACACAGAATAAACAAAAGGCACGAAATAAACGAAATCGCTGAGGGCTTATTTTGTTAAGAATATATTTCCGGCTTAAGAACGCCGATATAAGGCAGATGGCGGTAATTTTCCGCGTAATCCAGGCCGTAGCCGACCACAAATTCATTGATTACCGGGAAGCCGGCGTAATTTATTTTTATGTTTATTTTTCGGGCGGCGCTTTTATCTAGGAGGGCGCAGACCCCGATTGAAGCCGGATTATTTTTTTCCAGATGCCGGATAATGAAGTCTATAGTCAGGCCGGTGTCTATAATATCTTCCACTATGATCGCGTCCTTGCCGGCAATATCAATCTCAATATCCTTAGAGATCGCAATAAGGCCGGATGTGGACGCTTTTTGGCCATATGATCTCACCCGGATAAGATCGATTTTTGCCGGATAGGAAAGGGTACGCATAAGATCAGCGAGAAAGACCAGGGCTCCGTTCGCGACCCCGATCAATATCGGTTCCCGGCCTTTATAATCCCGGGAAATTTCCTCGCCTAAAGTTTTTACCCGTTTCCGGATCGTTTTAGCCGGAAACAATATCCTTTTTATGTGCCGGTGCATAAATTCCTCCTTTTTATGGCCGGTAATTTTAAAAACTGGATATTTTTATTATATTTTAAACTGGGAAAAAAGACAATTTCCATTAGCAAAAAAGATTTTACGCCCCCCACCGCTTTAGGGTAAAAGTTATGCACTTATCCACAGGTTGATTATTTTTTAATATATGATATTCTGGTATTAAGCGATCCCCAAGCCTTAAAAACAGCTAATTCCAGCAACCTTGATATTACTATATCTTGTGGTATAATATAATTACAGCCCACAAGATGTAGTGATTTAAGGAGGATTAAGAAAAACACCTATATAAGCCCTTTTACATAAGAGGTTATAGGAAAAAAGGTGTTTTTTTGTTTGCCGCCGCGGGCATAAACTTAACGAAAACGGACGAAAATACACGAATTTATAAAGACGCTTTCGTGTGGTTTCGTTAATATTCGTTTAATCAGTATATATCGCATGAAATGTCCCGCCTGCTATTATGAAGATACTAAGGTGGTCGATTCCCGGGTTGCCGCGGACGGATTATCGATTCGCCGGCGTCGGGAATGCCTGAAATGCGGTTTTAGGTTTTCCACCTACGAAGAGCTTATTATCCTTGATCTGACCATAATAAAGAGGGACGGACGTAAAGAACCCTATAGCCGGGAAAAACTAGTCCGCGGCATTATGAGATCGCTGGAGAAACGGCCGGTCACCGATGAAAAATTCAAAAAGTTAATTAATTCCATCGAAAGGGACCTACAGGTACTGCGCAAGGCTGAAATAACCACCAATGAGGTTGGTCAAATAATCCTGAAGCATCTTAAAAAGGTGGATCAGATCGCATATATACGCTTCGCCAGCGTCTACCGGGCGTTTCAGGACGTAGAAGCCTTTCGGGAAGAATTAAATAAACTGCTTCCGAAAACTAAAGGAGGTAAGAAAAAGCGTCTCCCTGTCCGTAAAAATTAAGGCGGGACCATAATTAACCTATATATATTCCACATGCAAAACGAAATCTCTAAAATAAGGAAGCGTGACGGCAAGATCGCGGATTTCAACCGCGATAAGGTCACTACCGCCATTTACCGCTGTCTGGAGGCCGTCGGTAAACAAAATCGGGAAACGGCTGATAAATATTGTCGGGAGGTGGTTTTCAAACTTAACGAAAAATTCAACGCCAGAACCATCCCGGCCGTGGAAGAGGTTCAGGATCTGGTCGAAGAAGTTCTGATCGATAACCGGGAGATCAAGGCGGCTAAAGCTTTTATACTATTCCGCGATCAGCGCGCCCGGAATCGGGAAATGAACGCGATCGATTCCCGGATCGATTCGAACGATATCATCGAGAATTATTTGAAGCAATCGGATTGGCGGGTAAAGGAGAATTCCAATATGGGTTACAGCCTGCAAGGACTCAATAATCATCTGGCCTCGATAATCTCTTCCAACTACTGGCTCTCTAAGGTTTATTCCGCCAACATCCGGAGTGCTTATCAGGATGGCGACATCCACATTCATGACTTGCAATTGTTAGCGCCTTATTGTGCCGGCTGGGACCTTAAAGAGACTCTTCGACTCGGATTCGCCGGCGTTACCGGGAAAGTTGAATCGAAGCCTCCGAAACATTTCCGGACGGCCTTGGGACAGGTGGTTAATTTCTTTTATACTCTTCAGGGGGAGGTGGCCGGAGCCCAGGCTTTTTCCGGTTTCGATACCTTTTTAGCTCCTTTCGTCGGTTATGACAAACTTAATTATAAGGAAGTAAAGCAGGGACTCCAGGAGTTTTTATTTAACATAAACGTTCCGACCCGCGTGGGATTTCAGACGCCTTTTACCAATATTACCATGGATATGATCCCGTCCAAGCAGACCGGCGAAGAGAACGTCGTTTATGGCGGCGAGATCCAGAAAGAGAAATATAAGGATTTCCAGGCTGAGATGGATATGATCAATACGGCTTTCGCTGAGGTCATGATGGAAGGGGACGCCAAAGGCCGGGTATTCACATTTCCTATCCCGACCTACAATATTACGAAAAAATTCGATTGGGACTCGCCGGTAGCGGAAAAGGTTTTTGAAATGACGGCTAAATACGGCATTCCTTATTTTTCGAACTATATCAATTCCGATATGGATCCGGATGACGCCAGGAGCATGTGCTGCCGCTTAAGGCTCGATAACCGCGAGCTCAGGAAAAGGGGCGGCGGACTTTTTGGGGCTAATCCCTTAACCGGTTCGATCGGCGTAGTTACGATCAACCTGCCCCGCATCGGTTATTTATCCAAGGACAAAAAGGAATTTTTCGAGAGACTATATAATATGATGCAGATCTCTAAAGAAAGCCTCGAGATGAAACGGCAGGTGCTGGAAGACCTGACTGACCGCGGACTTTATCCTTATGCCCGGCATTATCTTAAGAATATCAAAAAGCGCTTCGATCAATACTGGAAAAATCATTTTTCCACGATCGGCATAATCGGCATGAACGAAGCGCTCTTGAACTTCGCTCCGGTACGGAACAATATCGCGTCAGCTTCCGGCAAGGAATTCGCCCTGGAAATACTTAATTATATGAGGGAGCGTATCATGGATTACCAGAATTCCACAAATAATCTTTATAATCTGGAAGCGACCCCGGCCGAAGGCACCTCCAGGAGACTTGCCAGAATAGACAAGGATAAGCATGCGGATATTATCGTGGCCAACGAGGACGGAGTAAGGACGCGGAAGGCCTCTCCTTTCTATACGAATTCCACACAATTGCCGGTTAATTATACGGATGACCTTTTCGAGGCGCTCGATCTGCAGGACGATATCCAAACGAAATATACGGGTGGTACGGTTTTACACGCTTATTTGGGTGAAGCCTTGCCTTCAGCCGAAGCGGTAAAAAGACTGGTCCGTAAGATCGCCACTAATTATCAGTTGCCGTATTTTACCTTGACCCCGACTTTTTCGATCTGTCCGAAACACGGTTATCTCGTCGGAGAACATCATTATTGCCCGAAATGCGACAAAGAGAACGGTTATAAGGGCGATTCCGTTCAAAATCCGCCCGCAGCCGAAAAGCCGCCGATCGTTATCGACGTGGATATGGACCGAAAGCTGATCATGGATTTAGCTTAAATTATCAGCCGGTAAAAATTTTATATAATATAAAAATAAAATAAATTGATATTGCCGTTTTTCGGCTCTAATCGAAAATCGTCAATCGTCAATCGTCAATCCTATGAGCCCGATAAAAACAAAAAGACAACCTTGCGAAGTGTTCAGCCGGGTAACCGGATATCTGCGGCCGGTAAGCCAATGGAATGACGGTAAACAGGCTGAATACGAATGCCGCAAGACCTTTAACGTAAACGAATAAGCGGACGATCCGCGATAGCGGACAAAGCGGAATAAAATGATGGCTACACGGATAGATCGCTCCATATTCCCCTATGATCATCGGCGGTTTGCAAAAATTCAGTTTACTCGATTATCCCGGACAGGTAGCGGCGATCGTTTTTACCCAAGGCTGTAATTTCCGCTGTCCGTTTTGCTACAACCCAATGCTTGTCGTGCCCTCTATGGGCGGGACAAAAGATATTTTTGAATCTTCTTCGGAAGAAATCCAAAAGAGTTATTCTCAATTCCGCCCCCAGGGGCAGTTAAGCGAGGATGACTTTTTTGTTTTTCTTAAATCCCGCGCCGGAAAACTCGACGCCATAGTGATAACAGGCGGGGAACCCACCCTCCATCCCGATTTAACGGGCTTCGCCGCCCGCATCAAAGCCTTGGGTTATAAAATAAAGCTTGATACCAACGGCACTAATCCGGAAATGATCGAAAAACTGTTTTTAGGAAATCTGGTCGATTATATCGCCATGGATATCAAGGGCGCTCCGGAGAAATATTCTCGGTTTACGGGAGATAAAGATGATTTGGATAAAATCAGGAAAAGTATTATAATGATAAAGGGGGGTAGGGTGCCGTATGAATTCAGGACAACGGTCGTTCCCGCTTTTACACAGACAGAAGACATAGATCGAATGGGCGGCATGATCGATGGCGCGGAAACGTGGTGGCTGCAGAGGTTTAAAAGCGACACCTCCCTGATCGATAAAGATCTTGAGAATACCGATATTCCGTCGGATGAGACTATGGAGGAAATGAGGTGTCGGGGATTAAAATACGTGAAGAATTGCCGTTTAAGGTAATAATTTATAACGAGCGACCCGCATTCAATTATGCCGGACAAAAAAAATACAACCGAAGCTGTCACGGAGGAGCGTAATGATCCGAGCGTGGCCCGGACCATGGAAAATATCAGGGAACTGACGGAGAAAAATCTGGCGATATCCGAAGAAATCCTGGAGAAGACGAAACATATCAATCGGTTTGTCACACTGTCGCAAATTATGGGCGTGATCAAGCTTCTCTTGATCGTGGTGCCGATAATCTTGGGCGTTTTGTACCTGCCGTCGCTCCTAAAAGGCATTACGCCGATATTCGGCCAGGTGCTTGATGTCTATAAGGAGCTTTTGGGCGTGAAGCAAGGGTCGGACGACGTATTAAACGGACTCGACCCGAATAAGATTGATATGAATAAAATAGATCCGGATATTATAAAAAAATACATGAAGTAGTCTTCATATGAGTATAGAAAAAAATTGGGAAAATAAAAAAGATATTAAGATAAAAGCGGAGGCGAAATATGAGAAATTCGAAGGAAATTACACGGGTACTAAAAGTAACGCTTCTATTGGGGTAAGAATTGAAGTTAATGGTAAAATTTTTCATACGACCGTGTGGGACGTTGGCGGAGGAAAACCAGAAAGAAAATTAGAAATTTGTAAAAAATTTTTTGAAAATTTTGCGGAACAATACGGATATGTACCAGGTACTTTTTCCTATAGTGAAATTAGAGAATGGGGTATAAACGTTGGTGAGATAAAGGGTAAAATTAGTCGTTATGGAGATATTAAAAAAGAGCATTTAAAAATATCATTTATAAAAGGGTTCAATAAAAAAAGACAATGCGAACAATGGCAGGTGCGTCGCGAAGGGACGCTTTACGTACTTGACGATTTTCCGGTGGGATATTCTCAAGAGGAGGGCGATATTCCGGTTGAAGTAACAAAAGATCTGGGCGGAATAAAAATTGTAAAAAGGATAAGGTCGTTTTAATTTTATGAAATTAACCGAATTCGAGTTAAAGGTTTTGAATAAATTGAAACATGTCCCCAGGGGGCGGGTGACGACCTACGGCGCTTTAGCGCGGTCGGTCGGTCGGCCGGGAGCGGCGCGGGCGGTCGGAAACGCTTTAAATAAAAATCCGGATGCGCCTATTACGCCTTGTCATCGGGTGGTTTATAGCGACGGTCGTTTAGGCGGTTATGCCGGCGGCGCGGAAAAAAAGATCGGGCTTTTGAAAGGGGAGGGAGTCGGCGTAAAGAACGGCCGGATCGTTGATTTTAAAAAAATATTTTATAGATTTTGATACGGAAAAATTTTAAAACACCGCGTTCAGCTCGCGGTGTTTTTTAATTTATTTCTAATTATTGTTTTATAAGATTTTAAACAATGTTGTTTGTTTATAAATACTCATATATGAAAAATTTATTGTATCTGATTTTTTTGATTTTTATTCTTACCAGTAACCCCGTTAATGTGGCCGGAAAAGATTTTTTCATAGCCGCTTTAGAGAAACGGGCTGACGGTATTTATTTTAGTGATCACAAGATGGACGCTGACCCCGAAACATTTCAACAATTGGACGTATTTTGGTCTAAAGACAAAAATAAAGTTTTTTATAGATGGCACGTTGTTGACGTGGCGGATCCGGGTAGTTTTGAAGCTATAAATTATCAGATAGGAAAAGATAAATATAATGTATATTGGAATAGTCAGTTTTCTGAGGGTATCCACGCAATCAAGGATGCCGATCCAAAAACGTTTGTTTTATGTGGACCGACAAGCGTTTATGCTTACGACAAAGAACGTGTTTTTTATATTTCGAGCGAAACGGCCGATGGTCAGGAGATAAAGGGAACCGACAAAGAAAGTTTCGAGATTTTACGGGGGAGCTACTCAAAAGATAAAAATAATGTATACTACAAAAATGAAATAGTTGAATCGGCTGATCCGGATTCATTTAAGGTGATTCAGGGTTCGGTTACTGATTTTACTAATTACAGTATTGATAGCCATTACGTATATTGTCACGGTAAAAAACTTGATAATTCTGACGCAAAAACATTTGAAATTATTAATCAGTATAACGCCAAAGATAAAAATAATGTTTATACCAATAATTTGTTTGAATGCAATATAATGACCGGCGCTGACCCCGGTTCTTATGTTGATTTAAGCAGGAATTATAAAAAAGATAAAAATAATGTTTATTTCGGATATTGGGGAGATATAATCGAAAATGCTGATCCGGAAAGCCTCGAATTAATCCAGGATATTTATAGCAAAGATAAAAATAATGTTTATCTTATGGCCGATGTAATAGAAGGCGCCGACCCCAAAACATTCCGTTATCTGAATTATGGCTATAGTCTGGACGCTAATAATGTTTTTTACATGGATAAAGCGATCAAGGGCGCGGATATAAATTCATTCAGGGTTGTTAAGGAAAAATATGCAGCTGACAGCTTTGCGAATTATTTTCAGGATATCGTGATATCAAGGAACGGTAAAACGCACGATATAAAAAATAAAATAATGCACGATCGTTTGCGCGGGAGAATATTACTGGAAACAGAAAAAAACGGAGAGGCTTGGTATGTTTCGCCGGATTTAAATAAAGCATATTATCTTGGCCTGCCATTGGACGCCTTTGCCGTTATGCGCGAATTGGGGCTTGGTATTTCCGAAACTAATTATAATTCCTTTAAAGGTTACGCGCCGCAAAAATTGAGCGGCAAAATAATTTTAAGGACCGAGGCTATGGGCGAAGCTTATTATGTAAACCCCCCGGATTTAAAAATGCATTACCTGGGCCGGCCAGCTGACGCTTTCCGGGTTATGCGAGAGCTGGGGCTTGGAATATCTAGCGAGGATTTTGACAATCTATAAATTGCCCCGCGGTAAAGAACGCATTTATTCGGCGTTCCCTTATTTTTTTAATTTACTTTTAATTATTTTTTTATTAAATTTATATAGTTAATCATTTTTTAGTATGCTGAAAAATAAACATTTTTATTTAATAGTTTTTGGGCTAGCCGTTCTGTTTTTTGCTGTTATTTTTTGGGGAAAACCGGCTGTAAACGGCCGGGTGGCGGATAATAACCAAAATTCGATTGGAAAAGCGCCGCTCGGAAGGGGCCCGGAGCCTACACAATATGTTTCCGGAACCGGCACCCCGGAAGCGCATCATTGGGAAACAGAATTTAAAGATATTGATTCGATCCCTGTTTGGCCGGAGCAAATATATAGCGAAGCCGACTATGAAGGCTGGCAGACTTTTATGTATGAAGACTTGGGATATACATTAAAGTATCCGCCTGATTGGCGGATTGAGGATCAGAGAGAAGGTTCAACAGCTAAAGCGGTTTATTTTAAACCGCATAATCCGGAGCCGTTTATGGGTTATTTCGGGGTGAGTTTAGAATTGCGGTCGCTTGAGTTAGCAAGAAAAACTTTGTACGGCAAAGAAGAGAAGATTATATTTAATGGGCATAAGGCTTTTCAATTTACGTACGATAATCATGCACGAATAATAATTATTCCATATAAAGGTAAAATTTTAAGCATTGGAACCGACAAACAGGATATGCCAGAAATAAAGCAGATAATGGCCAGTTTTGAGTTCATTGATTAATTATACTGAAAACAAAAACCAAACCCAAAAGATTAAGGAGGAGTATCGCTCTTTGAAAAAATTATAACCAAAAGAAAAGGAGATGAAAGATGAGAACAAGATAAATCCTTAAACCACACGTTCATTTTAAAAACCATCGGGCGACGCGTCAGGCGTCGCTTTTTTGTTTGGGATATTAAAATATTTATGCGATTTTAACGCCATTCAAATATTTTACCTGTATATTAATTTTGTAAATAAGTCTTAATCTTCGGATTATTCAAAAATATGAAATCTGATTCTAAAATTTTTATTATTGTGATTATTTTGGCGGTTTTAGTAAGCTCCTTGTTCGGTTCTTTGGCTGGATTCTGGTCGGCGGCGAAGATAACCGCGGATATAGATTTATCCCGTGCTTTCGTTCCGGAAGTATTCCGGGCGGTAGCTGATACGGACGCCGGGACTGAGGCCGTGGCGTTAGGACAGGAAGCAGCCGTAATCGCGGCCGTCGACAGGGTTTCGCCGGCCGTGGTCTCGATCATTGTTACTAAGAGTTTACCGGTGATCGAACGCTATTATATAATGCCTGACGAGGATGGTTATTTGAGCGTTCCGGAGCGCAGGCGGGAAGAAACCGTCGAAAGGGAGATCGGGGGCGGATCGGGTTTTTTGATCGCGGCCGACGGATATATAATCACGAATAATCACGTTGTGGCCGATACGGCGGCGAGCTATACGGTTCTCTTGAATGACGGCTCGAAGCATGAAGCAACGGTACTGGCGAACGACCCGGCAACCGATCTGGCGGTCATTAAGATCGAGGCCGGGGATTTGCCGGTCGTTACCCTGGGAGAGAGCGCCGATCTTAAGGTCGGCCAATCGGTAATAGCGATCGGCAATTCTTTGGGTGAATTTCGGAATACGGTCTCGAACGGGATCATATCCGGCTTATCGCGTCAGGTAACGGCCGGAGGCACCGGCGGCGCTGAAGAGCTTTTCGGGGCGATCCAGACCGACGCTTCGATAAACCCCGGTAATTCCGGCGGGCCTCTGGTAGATCTCTCCGGCGAGGTCATCGGTATAAATACGGCCATGGCCTTGGGCGCGGAGAATATCGGATTTGCCATTCCGGTCGATGCGATCAGGGATGTTTACGAAAGCGTCCGCGCGATCGGCCGGGTAATACGGCCTTGGCTTGGGGTGCGCTATATCACGCTCGACGAAGCGATCGCCGCTGAAAACGGCCTGGATCGGAGCGAGGGCGCCTGGATAGTCGAGGATACGCCCGGGGAGCCGTCCGTAGTTCCCGGTTCTCCGGCCGACAAAGCGGGCCTTAAACCCGGAGATTTAATTATCGAGCTCGACGGTGAACGGATAAATAAGGGAAACCCGCTGTCTTTGATATTAAGAAAGCGGAAGCCGGGGGATGAAGTGTCGATCAGGCTAATGCGGCAGGGAAAGGAAACAACGGTGGTGGCGGTTTTGGAAGAGATGAAATGATGCGACACATGACCAATGTGGCCTAACTAGTAAAACATGCTCTGTTTTCTAAATTCTAATCTATAAAAAAGCAACGAGGGTCGTTGCTTTTATAATGCGCGTTGGGAGTTATAAGGGGAAGACTATGAGAGGGAAAATTCGCCTTTTTCATAAATAATCCTGGTCTGGCCGTTTTTAAGATGGGCCGTGACGCGCTTCGGTTCCGTGTTGACGAGGTCCCAATGCAGGGCCGAATCGTTGAAGCCGAGTCTTTGTTTTTGCGCTTTGGTAAATTTCGATACGTCGCCGTCGTAAGAGTCGGCGTAAGCCGAGCCGACCGCGATGTGGCAGTTGCCGTGTTTTCCGCCGAAGTTCTCGTCAAAGAGGGTATTGGCCATGAATTTATCGATATTGGAGAAACGGGTATCGGTCAGGCTGAATTCACCGACCTGGTTTGCGCCCTTGTCCAGGGCGAGCTGTTTTTGGACGAATTTTTCCCCGGCCGTCGCTTTAACGGCGACAGCCGAACCGTTTTTGAATTCCAGGCGCACGCCTTCGACTAAATTGCCGTTCCGATAAGAGGGCAGGTTGGCGTAGAATACGCCCGCGGTGCCGCGCCAGTCAGGCGACAGGAATAGTTCGAAGCTCGGGATATTGCAGCCGCGTCCGCCCAGCCATTGGCGTTTTTCCCCGGGAACGATCTTTAGGTCGGTATTTTTCGATTCGACATGGAAGAAAACGGTCTGCCGGGTTGTTTTATTCAGGATTTTCATGAATTCGTTTTGCCTTTTAGCGATTTCGGTCCATTTTGCGATCGGATCCTTATCGTTTAAAAAGCAGGCCTTGACGATCTGGCCGGTAAAATCCTTAAGCGTCAGGCCCGCTTCTTTGGCCGTGGCCGCGGTCGGCAGGTAAGTCAGGGTCCAGCCTAAAAGGCCGCGGGCCTGCCGGTTAAAACGGGCAACGGTCGTAAAGCGCAGGGCTAATTCGCGCGCGCCGATCTTTTTCGGGTCGATATCCTTAAGGTGAGTGATCGACTCCGGCGCCCGGAGCATGATGAGGCCGTTAAGATTGTCGTATAATTCTTTCGTGCCCGGCGAGACGAATTTTAACTGTGAGGCATCGGCAAGTTTGTAATAATCGTAATCCATGGCGTGGGGATGGTTTATTTTCACGACCGGGTTCAATCCGTCTTTGATGAGCTTGGCGTTTATTTTCCGTGCCAGGTCAAGGGCGGCCAGGTCGGTTATGACCAGAACGATATCTCCGCGCCGATACCTTCCTGTCCGGGACGTTTTCATCCCCCAAACCAGGGAAGCGGCCAGATTATCGAGCTGTTTTTCCGTAAAAAGCTGTTTTGTGGTTTCCATATGTTTTTAAGTTGGTTAATTCGCTATTATTATTGTAAAACAAAATACGATTTTGTCAAACAGAAAATTAAAAAACGGCGGTTTTAAAGCGCCGTTCGTGTTTTTCAGATTTTTGAAATGATTTCATATAATTTGTCCGAAGGTTCCGATTTCAGTAATCGATCGATCGCTTTTCTCATGAGTTCTTTCCGGACAGGATCGAGCCGGCCGTAATTTTCGAAGGCCCGTTTTGCCAGATTAGCGGCTATCAGATGGTTGAATTTATCGATCGACGCGATTTTGGCGGCGATGAATTCGTATCCCTCTCCCGCCGGATCGTGGTATTTCGGGTTTCCGAGGAAAGAGAAAAGCAGAACGTGGATCTTATTGGGATTTTTCCGATCATATACCGGATCGTTTTCGGCCGTTTTTATCCATTCCAGGACGCCCGGAAGCTCGCTTATCGCTTGCGCGCAAAGCCAATCGTCGATCGCCAAAGTATCGAGGCGCCAATCGGCATAGAAGCGTTCGAAAACCGTTTTTCTTTCCTTGCACCTTATATTGGTAAGGCAATACAGCACCGCTACCCGGTCGGTCATGTTATCGGCATTGGCGAACTGACTGCAAGCCAGTTCAATATATTCTTTTTTTCCCAGTAAGGCGAGATAGCACAAGGCTTTATTTTTGAGCGCTCGTCCGGCGATAGCTTCCCGATCATGGGCATAGGGCCGGCCGTCATTAAGGCTGTCGTAGATCGTTTTCAGTTTTTTTTCGTGGGCGCGGGCGATGCCCCGAATGAGGTGATTCCGGGCGCGGGCAACGGCGTTAAAATCGCAAATTTCCATGTTTTCCAGAAGCTCTTTCTCCGAAGGCGGAGTCAGGGCAAGCGCCACGAAATCCTTGTCCAGAAAGCGGTCATCCAATAGCCGGCCGTAAGCGAAGATCAAGGCCGGATCAGCGGACGGCTCTTCACCTTTTTGGATGTGAGCGATCGATCTTTCGAGGTCCAGGACGGCAAATCTTTGTCCGGCTTCGTAGCGATTAAAAGGATCAGAATCGTACGCCATCAGGAAGGCTAATTCTTCCGGGGTATAATCGTAGAACAGCTTGACGGGGGCGGAGAAATTCCGCAAGAGCGACGGAATCGGTTTTTCCGTTATTCCCTTAAAAATGAAAGTCTGCCGTTTTTCATAGACCGTCAGGACCTTGGTCGCGAGCGCCGGGACAGAATCCGTTTCGCCTTTGAGGCGAAGCGACATATCCCGTCCTTTGGAATTAAGGAGTCCTACGGCCAGTGGAAAATAAAACGGTTTTTTATCGCTGCATTCCGGTGTGGGCGGGCAGTTTTGTTCGACTGTCAGCGAATAGGTTTTTCGCTTTTTGTCGTATTCGGTGCGAACGCGGCAAACCGGCGTGCCGGCCTGGTGGTACCAAGTTTCCCGGAACCGGGAAAGGTCCCGGCCGGAAGCTGTTTCCATGGCGGTTACGAAATCTTCGGTAGTAGCCGCCTGTCCGCGGTGATTGATTACATAAATTTTTATGCCGCGAAGATAATCTTCTTCTCCGACGAGCGTATGTATCATCCGGACAACCTCGGCGCCTTTACGGTAGGTGGTCGCGGTGTATAAATTATCGAAAGATATCGCTTCCGACGGTTTTATGGGGGCCGCACCCGGGCCGGCATCTTCGGTAAACTGGTAATTCCTTAATCGATTTACGTCATCTATCCTTTTTATCGGCGCGGAGGCGGTTTCGGCCATGTAGGTTTGATCGGTAAAGACGGCCAACCCTTCCTTTAAAGTAAGCTGGAACCAGTCCCGGACGGTTACGAGGTTTCCGAACCAGTAATGGTCGGATTCGTGGTTGATGATCGCGGCGATATTCTGGTAATCAGAGTCGGTAGCTGTGGCTGGATCGGCTAAAATATAGCGAGAGCTGAAAATATTCAAGCCGGTGTTTTCCATGGCGCCGGCATTGAAGGAATCCGCCGCTACGATCATGTAAAGATCAAGAAGGTACGGCAGGCCGTATTTGTTTTCGAACCAGGAGAGTGAATCCTTCAGACATTCGAGGGCGTATTTCGTCCGGTTTTCGCTGCCGGAGTCAACGTAAATTCGCAATTCGATCAGGCGTCCGTTTTTTGCGGCGTATTTACCCTTGATCACGCCCAGGTTGCCGGCCACGGCGGCGAACAGATAACATGGCTTCGGAAAAGGATCGGACCAGATTGCGTAATGCCTGCCTGCCGGCAATTGACCGGTTTCGATCTCGTTGCCGTTTGACAGAAGTACGGGATATTTTTCCCGATCGGCTTCCAGGCGGACCGTATAGACGCTAAGAACGTCCGGCCGGTCCGGAAAGTAGGTAATACGGCGGAAACAATCGGATTCGCATTGCGTACAGAGGATATTTCCTGATTTGTACAAGCCTTCGCAGGATTCGTTCGCGAAAGGGTCGATTCTGACTTCGGTTTCGAGGACGAAAGTTTTCTTTTTTGGTATATCCAGTATGACCAGATGATCCCTGGAAACCAAAAAACCAGATGGCGGTATTTTCCGGCCGTCGATCTTTAACGTTAAAAGTTCCATATTCTTGCCGTCAAGCAGGACGGGCGATCCTGATTTTCCCGTTTTGGCCGTGAACAGGAATCTGCCCGTTACGACCGCGTGGTCATCGTTGATGGAAATTGTCAGGCGAGTTTCCGTAATTTCAAAAGGATAAGGACGATAATCCGCCAGCCGTGTTTTTTCCGGTTTGTTTTCGTTCATTTTGCCCCCTTTTCGGGAAAATAAATTTATCGTTTAAATTGTTAAACAGCGTTTAAGCTATGAATTTATCATAAAGTTTCGGATTTGTCAATTTGATTTTTTAATCCATCATGCTATATTATATACATACTTTATGGAAAATTTGCTGAAAAACATCGAAGAATTGCGCGAACGCCTGGCTGCCACCCGTCGGCTTTTGGATATTGATGAAAAGAAGATAGAAGTAAGTAGCAAGAAGTTAGAAATTAATAAACCTGATTTTTGGAATAACCGCGAAAGAGCGGTGGAAATAAGTAAAAACGTGGAGTCATTAGAAGCGGAGATCGGGGAATGGGATGAATTTTCCGCGGAAGTCAACGATCTGGAAGAACTCACGGCGATGGCGGCCGCCGAGGGAGATACCTCGGTCGAGGCGGATGTCAATAAAAAATACGAAGAGCTGAAAAAGAAATTCGAACGGCTGGAGTTTTATATACTGTTTTCAGGTAAATACGACCAAGGGAACGCGATCCTGTCGGTCCATGCTGGCACGGGCGGGGTGGACGCGCAGGACTGGGCTGAGATCCTCGAGCGGATGTTCCTGCGTTTCGCTGAAAAAAAGGGCTGGCGCGCCGAAATGATCGATCGGACGGTCGGCAATGAAGCCGGGATAAAGAGTGTTACCGTCCATATCAAGGGACGCTGGGCCTACGGGTATCTTCGCGGCGAAGCGGGTGTGCACCGGCTCGTCCGTATAAGCCCGTTTGATGCCGAGGCCATGCGCCATACGTCTTTCGCGTTAGTCGAGGTTATCCCAGAATTGCCCGAAGCGGAAGATATCGAGCTTAAAGAGGATGAGTTGCGCGTAGACGTTTATCGTTCAAGCGGCCCCGGGGGCCAAAGCGTCAATACGACCGATTCGGCCGTGCGCGTAACGCATAAACCCACCGGAATCGTGGTCGCCTGCCAGAACGAACGCAGTCAGCACCAGAACCGGGAAACGGCCCTTAAAATACTTAAGTCGAAATTATACCAGTTCCAGGAAGAAAAACGCGCCGCCGAAGAAAGGAATATCAGGGGCGAAGTGCAGAAGGCGGAATGGGGGAAGCAGATCCGGTCATACGTCATGCAGCCTTATAAAATGGTCAAGGACCACCGGACGAATCACGAGACCCAGGACATAGACGGCGTTTTAGGGGGTAGTCTCGGGGCTTTTACGGAGTCTTACCTGCGCTGGAAGCGGGAAAAGTAAGAATAAAGCATTCATTAAAATATTTAAAATAAGCACATTAAAACTTAAACAGATGAGACAGGGGGCAGTATGGTTTTTATCGGCAAGAAAATAAAACCCAACAGTATACCGTCCATACTGGCAAAGAAATTCCGCGGCCGGAAAATGATCACCTGTTATTTGGGATCGAACGCGGCCACTCCCACGGCCAGTCTTAAGGCGTTGGCCGCGGCGGCTAAGGAACGCCGGCCGAAATTGCCGTTCATACGGCTGGTTCACACCCTACTTCAAGGGCCCGCGCCGCATACCGAACCGGGGCTTGAAGACCGGATCATGAGCTATTCTATTTTTTCCGGGGAAAATATCAGGCGGGCGGCCAATGAGGGGCGGGCTTTTTATCTGCCCTGTACCTTGCGCAATATCGAAAACATCATTGCTCCCGGAGAGGAATACTGTCCGGATGTCGCCATATTCAAAGTCAGGCGGCATCCGCAGACGGGCGAATACAGCCTGGGATTATCCGTGGAGGCGCTTCACGCCGCCATAGACCACGCCAAGGTCGTAATTGCCGAAGAGGATGATTCGATGCCGTTCGTATTAGGACAAAGCGTGGTTGATGCCGATTCGATCGATTATCTCGTGACCGAGGGCGTAGAACCCGTATATTCCTTTCCGGCTCCGGATTTTGATAATCTCGGGGCCGCGGAAAAGCGTATCGGAGAACAGATCGTGTCCCATTTTATCCGTGACGGCGTTACTCTCCAGGTCGGGATCGGAAAAATAACCGACGCCGCTATCGGAATGATAAAGAATGCCGGTTTCCGGAATCTGGGCGTACAGACCGAACTCTACGGTGACGGGCTCATGCTTCTGCAAAAGCTCAATATCATAAATAACCGGCGGAAAAAAGCCAACATGGGTTATAGCACGACCTGCCTGATCATGGGGACCCGGGAGCTTTACGATTTTACGCATTTAAGGAACGGCGTACAAATGCGCCCGGCCTCTTACACGAACGCCGTGGAAACGATCCGCCGGAACGCTCCCTTCATTTCGATAAATACGGCGATCGGCGTGGATCTTTTCGGCAATGTGTGGGCCGATTTTATCGATCCGCGCCGTTATTGGAGCGGGATCGGCGGACAACCTGATTTTATTCGGGCGTTGAGTTCCAGGAATTTCGGAACGCCGATAATCGCCATAAAAAGCCTGGCCGGAAACGGCGAATCAAAGATCGTCCTGGCCGCTCCTCCGGGAATAAGCCAGACGGCCGCGGCCTATGACGGGGTCGTGATCGTGAATGAATTCGGGGTCGCCGATCTGCGGGGTTTGACCACGGGCAACAAAGCGCTGGCGATCGCTTCGATCGCTCATCCGAAATTCCGGGAAGGTCTTATCCGGCATATTTACGATGACCCGTTTTTCACCAAACCCCAGGGGTATACGTTTGGTAAGACGCCCAAAGGCGTTATTATGTATGAGGGTAATATCCCCCTGTAAATATTTCGTAAAAAGAAGGGAGAGGTGCTTATGTCTCAAGACCAGGGCACGGAGTATAAAATCGTGGATTCCAATCGTCTAAACATCAAGATCGACTGGGTGTGCCGGGATTGCTCTCAGGAGGCTCTTCTGCTTGAGGTTAACCGAGGAAGAGGATTTTCTTCCATAATGACCGTACACGAAGATACGTGCGATATCTGCAAGAAAAAGAAGCCGGTGGCCGCTCCCCGCTGTTTCGGTTATCTTAAATATCAGGTGCCGACAGACTGGGAATAGTTTTTTTAAATCCGCGGGTCAATTGACGGAAGAAAAGAGGAGAAGCATGGCCAGAAAGACGAAACCGAAAAACAAGAACATGGGGACGCAATCCATAAAAATTCAGCTGGTGTTATCGCGGGAATACGAAGAAATGCTCAGCGTGCCTGGCGGCACGGAACGCGTATTTCAGGCGGTTATCAGGGAGATCAGTGAAAAAACCAGCCTGGAAGTGCGCCTTATGCCGAAAAGAAGATGGTCCGAGGACTGTGAGCGGACGGAGGCGGAGCCCGCTATCGGGTTTTAAAATAATTTTTATACAACATTAATAAACATATAAAAGGGTAAATAACCCTTTTTTATTTTTTCTTTATATTTTTTTTATGAAAATTTTATCCCGATTTTGCTATAATACTATTATGGAAATGACAAAATCTAAAATATTCCTGATCGGCTGTCTGGCGTTTATTATCGGAGCGGGGCTGGCGGCCTTCCTGCCCGAAAGGATTGTCCGGCTGGAATTATTCTGGTTTAGCCTTGCGGCCGGCTGTCTGGCGGCGGTTATTTTGTCGTGGTTAGGTTGTAGAGATATTGCGCGTAGAGACGAGGCAATGCCTCGTCTCTACGATGGCGGCCGGAGAACGGTTCTGTTATTATTCTGCCTATGTTTCTTTTTGGGCCTGTGGCGCTACGCGCTTAGCTTGCCCGAAAATTCGCCGGACAAGATCCGGTATTACAACGGGCGGACCGTTTTCGTGGCCGGGACGATTATCAATGAACCGGATAAGCGGATAGGAAGTCAGAAATTGGAGATTAATGTCAATTCTGTTGATTCGGCGGATAAAGATGCCCCAGCCAGAGATACCCCAGCGAGGCGTCTTTACGGCGTGTCGGGCAAGATCCTGGTCACGACCGATCTGTATCCGGAATATTCTTACGGCGACGAAATAGAGATGATCTGCAATTTAGAGGTGCCGGAAGAATTCAAGGGTTTCGCTTATGATCGGTATCTGGCCCGGCATGATATTTATTCGGTTTGTTATTACCCCCGCCTTCGCTCCGCTTCGCGGAGTTTCGGCGGGCAAGACTCGCAAGTTCTAATCTACAAAAAGATATTCGCCTTTAAGGACGAATTGCGCGGCCTGGTAAACAACGGCCTTCCCGAGCCGGCGGCGGGACTCACGCGGGCGATCATGCTCGGCGACATGCGCGGCATCCCGGATGATCTCAGGGTGATTTTTTCCCAAGTAGGAATAAGCCATATCATGTCCATCTCCGGATCGCATATCAGTATTCTCTCGGCCATGGCCATGGCCATTCTCTTTGGCCTGGGCCTCAAGCGGCGATACGCTTTTTACGGCGCCGTTTTTTTCCTGTTCGCTTATATTATTTTAGTCGGCGCTCCGGCCTCGGCTCTCCGTTCGGGGTTTATGGGTTTTCTCGTACTCTGGGCCCTTAATCTGGGCCGCCTTAATAAATTGACCAATTCGCTCGTTTTGGCGGCCGCCATTATGCTTCTTATAAACCCCCGCCTTTTGCGGGATGATATCGGTTTTCAGCTGTCGTTTTTGGCGGTTTTAGGCATGAGTGAGATTAATCCGCTTTTGGAAAGTTTATCAGAGCGATTGAAAATTCCTGAATTTAAGGGTATGCGGGCGGTTTTTAACATGACTTTGGCGGCCGAGGCTCTTACCCTGCCCATAATCGTTTATAATTTCGGCATCCTGTCCGTAGTGGCGCCAATCGCTAATTTATTGGTGCTCTGGACCTTCCCCCTGCTCATGGCCGCTTGTCTGGCCGGCTGGGCTTTAGGTTTTATTTTTCCCGGCTTAGTCGTTTTATGGTTTTTTCCCGTGGGTCTGATTTTTAAATATATTATCGTTTTGTCACGTTTATTATCTAAAATACCCGGCGTTTATTTCACGATTGATTATCTTTGGTCCGGCTGGGCGCTTTTATATTTTTTAGCAATTATTATTTTGATAGTTAAATACAGAAAGAAGACCAGATAATACAAATAAAAAACCCGGAGGATATTTCTCCGGGTAGAGGTTTAATGTGTTAATTGTTTTTTTAGCGTTTCAAGGTAGTTAATTGTTTTTTCTATTTCCAGAAGCATTCTTCGGCAAAATTGTATGGGGGTTATATTAGATTGCCTATTATACTCCAGTTGTAAATTCACAAGCTCATCTTCGGTATCGTTTTTAAGCACGCCTTGCGCGACCAATATTTGGAAGCGTAGGGAAAGCAACGTTATATCAAAACTCAGCGATGTTAATGTTTCTTTTTCGGATGTTGATTGTAGGTTTGCGGAGAAATCCTCAAAAGTTTTCAGCTTCTTTTCGTATGTGTCCAGCTCGGCCAGTATTTTACTGATTTCTTCGTTGCCCGCGACATCGCCTCGCGCCCGAATTGGGGCGGAGAGGGAAAAAAATACTGTCAGACAGACAATAGACAAAAAGAGTTTTTTCATTATTCGTCCTCCTTTTTAGATTTTATGGAGCCTAAGCGGATTTTTAAGCCTTTTATTGGCTTCGTTCAATTTGTCTTCGTTCGAAATAACGGCGGTTGTTTTGTCGGGCGAGTCAAAATATTTTTTGGCCACCCTGACGATATCGTCGCGCCGCAGCCGGATCAGGCCGGCTTTGAAAGACTGGCGCATATCATCGGTTGCCAGGATCAGCTCCCGGTAAAAAGCGAGCTCTGAAGCCGGTCCCGGAGGATCCGGTTTATCTAATTCGGCACAGACCATAAGAATCGCTTCTTTGACGTTTTCGTCGGTGTAGTTTCCGGACCTGATAAAATCATCCGCCCGGTTGTAAACACCAAGAGTGTTGATGATATGCGGATCCCGGTATGAAGCATAGGCGAATATCCCGTTTTCGGGATTGTAATTGGCAAATCCGCCGTAAGCGCCGCCTTTTTCCCTTAGCTCCCGGTGCAGATATTCGTTGCGCATAAGTTCGGCGATGACTGCGAGCGCCGGAGCGTCTTTGTGGCCGTATTTGACGGCTTCGAAAGCCTGGGCCACGAACGATACGGCGGTGGCGGTTGACCAACCTTCTCGGACAATCGTGTCGGTTGATGTTATTTTGGGAGACCGGAAATTATCGGCCTTGTCCGTTCCTCTTCCGGCCAGAAAATCAAGCAGCCGTTTGTCCGGGTTTTCGTTTACGAAAGCCATTTTCAGGTTAGCCGGCTTTAAGACGGTTTTTTTGATCGCTTCCAGGTCGCGCGCTATGACTTGGAGTTTTTCGTGCCCCAGGTTCAGAGACAGGCCCTTTAGGAATTCGAATTGATGGATTCCATCCCATGATTCTTTTAGGAAATTTGTTTTGGAAAAATTCCTGGAAGCTAAAGACATCGCCAGACGATGGCCGTTTTGAATGATCCGCGATTCTTTTGAGGCCTTGAATCTGTTAAGCGTGTTGGCCAGATGTTTAAGGTTGTCAAAAACCGTTTCGTTAATTAATTCTTCGATCAAGGCGAGCATTTTTTCTTTATTACGGCTTAAGCATTTGCCGGAAAAAGAGACAAAGGGCAGAGTCGTTCTGGTACCGCCGTATTTAGTATGGACATGCGGACTCAGGCTGATATCGCCGGTATAACGGTCGATTTCGCGCATCAAAGCCGCGTAATCCCGCCGCTTTGTTCCCATTAAAGGATAGGCGAAGCAGAAGAACGGCACCAAGGGCAGGAGTTTTTCCGGCAATCGGCCCAGGCCCGCGGCGGCGGTAAAATATTCAATGCCGGCGGTGGGTTGCCTGTACAGGCTGACGCGTCCGTTTTCGATGGCGGCCTTAACGCTGATAACGGTCGGGGGAATATCCGTTCGTTCCAGGGTCGGCAATATATCCAGGCTTTCTTTTGATTCCTGCAATTTTTCGAGCGCCGTAGCGGTGGCCTTGATCTTTTCGATCTCCACAGAACCCAGATTGGCTTTAATAGCGGCCAAGCGCTTCTTTTCCTCTTGTTCGAGTCCGGCCTGCATAGTCGTATCCGCTTTGAGCGTAAAAAGCACGCGATGGCCGTTATCTATGAAGTATTCCTTGATCTTCTTTTCCAGATAGGCGCCGTTCCCGATCAGATCGCGCAGTTTTTCAAAAGCGGTTTTTACATTAAGGGCATGAAGCGGGTCGCCGCCATGGATCCAGCATCCGGCCGAATCCAGGAATAGTTTCAGGCCGTAAGGATAGGGTTCGTTCACTATCTCCTTGGCCTGGAATTCGATCTGGTGGATCGCCGATTCGACCAGTTCCGGGTCGATGCCGTCAGCCGCCAGATTTTCCAGGGTCGAAAAGATTATTTTTTCGATTTCCGGTGCCGCCGCCGCGTTAACGTCTTTAAGGCCGGCGGCGAACATAGTATCGCGGTTTTCGCAGTTATAGCCGGAGGCGTCGGACAGGGTCGAGCCCAAATTCGACTCGATCAGAGCGCGGCGCAGAGGAGCCGCGTCATTACCGAGAAGGATCTGCTCCAGGACTTTGAGCGTTAAAACCTCGAAAACGTCCTTTACATCGGCCGTTAGCCAGGCTACGCACGCCTGGTTCTTTTTTTTCGGGTTTTCGTTCGTGGGGTAGCGGTAAGTCGTTTTTTTCGGCTGGTCCCAGCGCGGCTGGTTAGGCACCTCGGTATGCGGGTCGATCTTCTTGAAACGGCCCATAATCTTTTCGCTGATGACCTTTAGATGGCCGGCCAAGGGCAGGTTGCCGTAAGTAAAGAAGAAAGCGTTCGAGGGGTGGTAATGGCGGCGGTGGAATTCTTTGAATTGTTCATACGTCAAAGACGGGATATCTTCGGGGTCGCCGCCGGAATTGTGTCCGTAGGTCGTATCCGGATAAAGGGCGTTCATTAAGGATCGGTACATCACATTCAGGGGAGACGACATAGCGCCTTTCATTTCGTTGAAGACTATGCCTTTGTAAACAAGCTCTTCGGCGCCGGTATCCGGATCTTTCTCGATTTCGTAGCGCCAGCCTTCCTGCCGGAAGTTCAATTCTTCCAGACGGGGAAAGAAAGCGGCATCGAGATAAACGCCGAGGAGATTATAGAAATCTTTCGTGTTTTGGGTGGCGAAAGGATAACTAGTCCAGTCGGAGGCGGTAAAGGCGTTCATGAAAGTGCTTAAACTGCGTTTCATCATCGAAAAAAACGGGTCGCGGACAGGATATGATTCCGAACCGCAAAGGGCGGTGTGCTCAAGGATGTGGGCCACGCCGGTCGAATCGCTGGGCACGGTTTTAAATAGGACGCTGAAGGCGTTTTCTTTATCCTGATTGCTTATATGGATATGTTGAGCGCCCGTGGCCACGTGCTCCAGTTCGTAAAGTACGGAAGCGATGTCGGGCAGGGCAGCGGCGCGTTTTACCCGGTAGCCGAATAATTCCGCACCCTCAGTAAGTTCCGGATTGTTTTTATCCTTCATCTTTTTTTCTCCTCGCTTGGTTTTTATTGCCGTTTTAGACATAACACCGATTAAAAACTTAGCCTTTCTTTATTGTAATTGATTTATTGTCAAAGGTCAAAAATTTATAACTTTAGATAAATTTAGCATAAAGAGGGAGGAAAAGTCAAGAGTGGGCGGGAAGAGAGGCTGCGTTGCGACCCCTCTGCCCGCCTTGATTAAAACCTAATTGATTTTTAATCCGGGTTTGTTATAATATTATTGATGATAAAAATACTTGTCATCTGCAAAGGCTTCACCAGGCTAACTTCAAGATTTGGATCAAATTGTAAAGAATGGCTTTCCGTTTCTCGCGCGGTTCCGTGGAACCCGGAGTAGGAGACAAGGGCTAGAAATCTTTCTGCTTCAACCATTATTCGGAAGATAATACTTCTGAAGAGATTGAACCGGAATGAACTGTTAAGCGATTAACAGCGCCCAATGTATATGGCCAATTCTTGGATAGGCATTTTTGGTGAAGCTTTTTTATATTCACAATGCGAATCTGCGAATAGATGCCTTAAATTGAGAATGATGCGAATTGTCGTTCTTATCCGGTTATGGCCGGATTTTTTTGTTTGACTGGACAAATTATGTTTTTTTGTTTAATATGAATAAAGAAAGAATATTGTCAATGGGCCGTAGTATAACCTGCCTGCCGGCAGGCAGGCGGTAGTACCCCGAAAAAATCGCTTTGCGATTCTCGGGACAAGCGCGAGCATAAGCGCATGTAAAATTAAATATTATTCGGGCCGTAGTATAACGGTAGTACGCGAGCATGGGGTGCTTGTAGCGAGGGTTCAATTCCCTCCGGCCCGACAGATAAAATACGAATGACGAATTTCGAATGAATCAATGATTTAAAACGAAGAATGCGTAGTTTTTTCAATGACCCGTTGGTTGAAAAGATTACGTATTTTTCATAATTGCACTTTTAACAAATTGGAGGAGGAGGAAACTTGATCAAGAACTGCTTATTCGACTGGTCCGGGACTTTGGTTGATGATTTTCTAAATGTTTATAAGGCGACAGCCCTGGCTTTTAATGGACTGGGGCTTAAGGCCATTTCCCTTAACCGGTTTCGGCGCGAATTCAAATTGCCGTATATGGATTTTTGGCACAAGTATTTGCCGAATATGACGCCGGCGGAAGAAAAAGTCGTTTTTCTGTCGGCCTGGGACACCTTAAAACCATCCCAACTCTTCCCCTTCGTTCATTTAACCCTGTCGGTTCTTAGGGGAAGAAAGATTAATTTGGTGCTTTTTAGTTCGCATGACCAAGACAGACTGGAAAAAGAAGTTAAGCTTTTCGGCCTGGAGGGTTTTTTCCGGGAGATAAATGGCAGTGTTTTGGACAAGGTAGCGGCAATCAAATCCGTTCTGGCGCGCAATAATTTCGCAGCTGAAGAAACTATGTTTATCGGCGACATGACCCATGACATTGAGGCTGGGCATGCGGCCGGAATCATTGCTTGCGCCATTGTGAATCAGGAGGCGAAATTTTTGTACGAAACTATGGGCAAAATATTGTGCGCCTACCCGGATTATTTAATTAATGACATCCGGGGGGCGGTTGGCCTTTCGTCTTTTGCCAGAAAAAAAAGAAAAACAAAAATATAACAACAAAAATAAAACAAAAAAGTCCCGGATACTCGGGACTTGTTTTTATAAACCGGAGACAATGCGTATGAGCATTCCGATCTCCGACCAATTATGGAAGAAACGGGCGTTGGCCTCGCTTAAGCGCACGCAGCCGTGCGAATCCGGTTTTCCCGGCAACGTTTGATAATGTATCCAGTAGAGGCTTCCGTGGAACCTTACGCCCCATTTCATCGATGCTCGTTTGCCCTTTATGAAGTATTTGCTGGAAAAATGATCTTTGTCTTTTTGCAAGACATGAAATTCGCCGGTCGGGGTGGCGTGTCCCTTTTTGCCGGTCGAGACTGGCATAATATCAATAAGCCGGCCGTATTCATAGCAATAGAAAAGCTGTTCGGAAAGGTTCATGAGCGCGGCCTTCGGCAGAGCAGCGAATTCTTCCCGGGAGGCCTTAAATTCGTCTTCGTAGATTTTAAGAACTTTTTTCCAGTTTTCTTCGTCTGCGGGAATCATGACGCTTTGCCCCGTTCTGACTTTTAACGGGTCGATCCGATTGATTATCCCCAGAAGTTTTAACCTGAGTTCGTCATTACCGGCTATTTTGGCCAGGTTGTCGTTTTTTCCGATTTTCAGGGTTGCGTATCGGATCGAATCGTTATCAAAGCCGGATGCCGGAACAGATCCCGTCCAAACAAACAACAAAAAGAGCGCCAGCCAGAATTTTTTCATTTTCTCTCCTTGCTACTTTTGGTTTTAAAGCAAAATATTTTTAAAAGAGCTATTTTTTAAAACCGATTAAATTCTTACCTTATATTACACCTTAACTCGCGGTCTGTCAATCGTCTCTTGGTTGTGATATGATAAAAACATGAAGAAAATTATTGTTTTTATTATTTTGATTTTACTGGTTTGGGCCTTTGGTTCGTTATCGGCGGCGGATTTACTCGCCGAAGCCTTGGCGCAGGCGGGTTTGGCCGATAAATTATCCGGCCGGATTTTACTTCAGGTCGAAGAGAACGGCGAAGCCTGGTACGTGGGGCCGGAGGATAAGATGCGATATTTTTTGGGTCGGCCAGCGGACGCTTTCGCACTGATGCGGGAACAGGGGATTGGTATAACTGACGCGAACCTAAACAGGATACCTGTCGGTTTGATGGAGGCCTGCGCCACAGAGACGAGGCAATGCCCCGTCCCTGCATCCCCGGATACGGATAATGACAGCCTCCCCGACGATCTTGAGGTTGCTTTGGGAACGGATACAATGAAAGCCGATACGGACGGGGACGGTTTTGACGATAAGCATGAACTCGCGAACGGTTTTAATTATCTCGGATCAGGGGTAATGCCCGTTAATCTTGATTTTACCGGGCGCCAGAAAGGGAAAATTTTTTTGGCTGTGGAAAGAAACGGCGAAGCCTGGTACGTTAACCCGGCGGACGGAAAAAGGTATTTCCTGGGACGGCCCGCGGACGCCTTCGCGCTCATGCGCTCCCTGGGACTGGGAATTACCAATGGCGATCTGGATAAAATATTGGCTGGCACACCAGGCTTTTTGCTTTCCGAAGGGGAGCGGGATATACATGAATCAGTAAACCGGGAGAGAACCGACAACGGTTTGCCGGCGCTTCGCTGGAACGATGAACTGGCGGCCGTCGCCCGGGAGCATAGTATGAATCTCGCGCGGGAGAATGAAGCTTTTACGGCCTTTGGCGTCGCCTGCGATTACCCCTTGATCCACCACGAAGGCCTTGAATTCGGGATCTATAACAGTGAACGTCTGGGCAACCGCGGCGTCCATTATTTCAGCCAGACGGCGGAGAATATAGCGCTCTTATCCGGCGCAACTTATAAGGTGGTCTATTGGGAGGGCGATCCGGTGGGAGTCGAATTGGCGGCTTGCCAGAAAAAGCGGGAGGACTGGGACGCCGCCTTTAAATCCGCGGTAGACGCGGGCCGGGATAACGAAGAAAAACTGGCGATCGTCCGGGCGGAGCTTCTTCGCCGCGCCGCCGCTTTCGAATCGGAAACCGCGATCAAAGCGAGCGAAGTCAATTGGCGCGCGGAAGATATTATCGTTAGCGAGATGACAAAAGGTTGGATGGAGAGCCCGGGACATCGGGCGAATATATTGAATGGCGATTACGACGAGGCCGGCGTCGGCCTGGCCTACGTTAACGGCTTTTTCATAGCTACCCAGGTATTCATCAAGCGCGCCGATTGCGGTTTTAAAAACGGCCCTTGCTGTGAAAAGCCCGGTTATTATCCCTATTGCTACGTGCCTCTGGAATGCCGGGATAGTATTTGCGGGGAATGATCCGGTCAGATCGGATTTTGTTGCTTTAATTTTTTTTGTATTATATAATATAATTAACAACTGAATACTTGTTGATAATTTTATCACGAGCGCGGCGATCCTGGGATGAACCCGGGACGGCCCGAAGCGATTTATCGCGAACGGCCGGAGTACTGGCTCTATGACCCGCCGGCAACCATTCCCTAAAAGGAAAAGGTGCCCCTTCCAGCCCCGTAATACCGGGGAAAGATGATTTTTTGTTTTAGTCTTTCCGCGGGGAAGGACTTTTTTATTTAACATAATGCGAATTTGCGAATTATGCGAATTCTACGAATATGCGAACAGTCCATGTTAATTCGCATGTTCGTAGGTTTGCATATAAATTCGTAGTTTCGCATCATAACCAAAAATATGCATCACAACAATCTCTACACAGTCGAAAGCGTTACCGCCGGACACCCGGACAAGGTCTGCGACCAGATCTCGGACGCCTGTCTGGACGCCTGCCTTAGGCAGGATCCGTCCTCCCGGGTCGCGGTCGAGACTTTCGGCGGCCACGGTCTGCTTCTGGTCGGGGGCGAGGTCACGACTAACGCGGATTTTGACGCGGCCGCGATCGCCCGGCAGGTTTATAAAGACATCGGTTATGATAATGAGCTGGAGGTGATCACGAAGATCGTCAAACAGTCGCCGGATATCGCTCAGGGCGTTGATACCGGCGGTGCCGGAGACCAGGGGATCATGTACGGATATGCGACCCGTGAAACCGCGGAATTCATGCCCCGGGGCGTGGTTCTGGCGCATAAACTCACCCGCGGCCTGGAAGATTTAAGAAAAAGCGGGGAAATAAAATGGCTTCGTCCCGACGGCAAGGCGCAGGTGACGCTTGAAAACGGCCGGGTTAAGAACGTTTTGGTAAGCACCCAGCACAATGAAGAGGTAGACCAGGCGGAGATCAGACGGGTCTTAATTGAAAAATTGATCGGCCCGGTTATCGGCGATTTGATCGGCGTGGATATTTTCGTGAATCCGACCGGTAAATTCTTTTTAGGCGGCTTTGCGGCCGATACCGGCCTGACCGGACGGAAGATCATGGTCGATACTTACGGCGGGCTTATTCCGCACGGCGGCGGCGCCTTTTCCGGCAAGGACGCGACTAAAGTCGATCGCAGTGCCGCCTATATGGCCCGCTTCGCGGCCAAGAATATCGTGGCCGCTGGGCGCGCGGAGAAATGCCTCGTCTCGGTCGCTTACGCCATCGGCCACGCCGAGCCTTTGATGGTGGAGGCGATAGACGAAAACGGAAATAGCCTCAAAGACGCGGTCAGGGGAAAATTCGATTTCCGTCCGCGCGCCATTGTTGAAAGGCTCGGTTTAAGAAAGCCGATCTTCCGGCCGACCGCGAGCTACGGCCATTTCGGCAAGGCCGGACTTCCCTGGGAAGAGATAATCGAACTATAAGATTAAAGATAAAAAGACGGGCCGGGCCCGTCTTTTGCTTAAATTGATTGACAATAAATTTAATATTATGTTAGCTTGGGATTAATATATTCATGAACGGTTAAAAAATAAAGCATCCCCGGGATGCTTTTTTAAATTAACAAAGAGGGGAAAATAAAAAACGGATGCGCGCATCCGTTCGTTTTTTTAAAAACAGTCTTTTTATATTTTTCCTTTTAAAATTTCGATCGCTTTTTGGAGCGGTTCGTTCTCCTCCGTCGCCGGATCATCTTCGATCTCTACGTCCGGCGTGATACCGATACCGTCGGGGCAGGCCTTGGTCACGGGCAGATGGTATTTTTTGATCGTGATTTTCAGGCCGGAATTGTCGGGCAAATGGCGTATGATCTGAACAGAGCCCTTGCCGTATGATTTTGTGCCCATGAGGATGGCTAAACCGTAATCCTTAAGGATACCGGCTAATACTTCGGAGGCGCTGGCCGAATTGCCGTTTATGAGGACGGCTATCGGGCCGGAAAAAGATTTAGCGGTTTCGGACTTAACGTAAAGAACGAGTTCGTTGTTACGTCCCTTGATATAAAGCAGGGGTTTCCCCGGTTCGATAAAGGCGTCGGCTATTTGCAATGTTTCCCTGAGGTTTCCGCCGGGATTATTTTCGACGTCGATGATCAGGGCTTTCGCGCCGGCCTTTTTCAGCGCTTCGAGCTTTTTCAGAAATTCCAGGCAATTGTCATCAAAACGGGAAACTTTTATATAGCCGATACCGGTACCGGGAATAATGCGGCTCGTTACGGGAGCAATTTCGATTTCTCCGCGGGTTATCGTGAAAGTTTTCGTTCGCGAGCCGTCCGGCAATCTGACCGCGATCGTTACCGGCGTTCCGGTTTCTCCCCTGATCAAGTCGACCATTTCTCCCAGAGTGCGGCCGGCCGCGTTTGTATCGCCCACTTTGGTAATATACCAGCCTTCGGTTAAACCGCATTTTTCCGCCGGAGAACCCTCGATGACCTCTTTGATATAAACCCCCTGGTCGTTTAATTTTCCCGCGATAAGGGCTTCGCGGATTTTTTTATATTCCGGACTGACGGTCTCCAGGAATTGTATCGCCCGGAGAAAAGCGTTTGGATCGTTTTTTAATTTTTCCGCGCCGGCTTCCGTCAGGAATTCCGCTTCGATCTTCTTTAAGCTTTCTTGAGCCTGCTTTAGCATTTCAGGGCAGAGACCGACGATAATACCGATACCGCTTATTGAGGAGTCAAGAAGCCGGCTTAGCTCTTTCTCAGACATGATCATGGTATGCTGGTCCAGATATTTCGGAAAATAATCTTTAAGGTATTCCTCCAGATTTTTTACGTCTTCGTCCGTCAGAGAGCGATAATATTCGCGGGCGACGATTGCCACGGATTTTTCGAAAGCGTCCAGGAGTTCCGATATCCGCCGTTCCTGATCGTTTAGCGTGACCATGAATCCGAGTCCGGACGGCTGGCCGTAAATAGCCGTAGATCCCAGGAGCAGGATGAACGCCGCCAATCCGAAAACGCGGAGCGATCTCAATAATTTCATGTTATCCTTCCCTTCTTCCCCGATCGGGGATAGGCATAAAAAATAAAATTTTAACGAACGCTTATAAATTCCTCCGTTCCGGAATTTTTTCCGTTTGATTTTATCTTATCTTATTATATCCGTTTCTTTAAGTCAATTGACAAAACAGCGGTATTATGTAAAGTTAAAGTTAACCAGATTCATGATCTTTAAAATTAATCCTTGGATAATTTAAAGAATGGAGGTCCGGGATGTTAAAATCTTTTTTTTGGAGCAAGAAGTGGTTTTTGTGGGCCTGGGGCGGCTTATTAATATTATTATTATCTTTGTACGCTCAGGTTTATATGTCGGTATTGTTTAATGAGTGGTACGGCAAGTTTTATGATATGCTGGGCGAAGTAAAAAAATATACAGTTGATGATTTCTGGGGTTCGCTCGCCTGGTTTACTAAAATCGCCCTAATTTATATCATATTAGCTACGATTACGGGCTGGTTTACCAGGCTTTATGCCTTCCGTTGGCGCAAGGCCATAACCTTTGATTATATACCGCGCTGGCGTAACGTTAAAGAAGAAATTGAGGGCTCAAGTCAGCGCATACAGGAAGACGCTTATCGCTTCGCTCGCATTATAGAATCCTTGGGCCTGCAGGTGGCTAAGGCGGTTATGACTTTGGTAGCTTTTTTGCCGATACTTTGGGGTTTGAGCAACGGCATAGCCATCAATATTGTCGGTTGGGTCGTGCCCGTAATCGGCACCGCGCCCGGCAACCTGGTCTGGCTGGCGATCGCGACTAGTATCGGCGGCATGGTTATTTCCTGGTTCGTGGGCATAAAATTGCCTGGACTGGAATATAATAATCAAAAAGTGGAAGCGGCCTTCCGCAAAGAACTCGTCTTGGGCGAAGATAATAAAACGTTATATGCCGTACCGGAAACGCTGTTAAAACTTTTTACCGGCCTGGAATATAATTACCATCGCCTCTTCCTGCACTACGGATATTTTGATGCTTGGGTTAATACATATGATCAGCTAATGATCATCCTGCCTTATATCGTGGCCGGACCGGCGCTTTTTAGCGGCACGATCATACTTGGGGCCCTGGTACAGATATCAAACGCTTTCAGCAAGGTGCACGGCAGTTTTTCGCTTTTTATTCAGAATTGGACGACTATAACGGAATTGCGCAGTATCTGGAAGCGCTTGCATGAATTTGAAAGAAATCTTGATAAACATCAGGTTTAAAAATTTTTTTATCGGTAGTAAAAAAACAACGGCATTTATAATGCCGTTTTTTAATAGCTACTTATTGCCAGGATGCGGATTTTCGTTATATAATAAACCCACACCTATTATGAAAAAATTCCGCACCGGCAAAATTCAACTATTTTTTTTATTTATTGTTAGCCTTTTTACGGCTGTTTTTTTGTGGCGAATAAATCAGGATGTCACTAATATTACACAAGCCGGACTTGACGAAGAAAACACAGTTGTTGTCCCCCCGACCGAGCCCGACCGGATGGAAAAGATCGAGATCGGGGACGGAGCGACTTACGGAACGCTCTTGTCCTCGACCAGTATCGCTTACGCTGACTATATGGCGGTTTATGAAGCGGCCGCGCCGGTTTATGATCTGGTAAAAATTAGGGCCGGCCGTTTTTTAGAATTAGTGTTTGACGGGAAAACTGATGAGTTCAAGGAATTGAAATATAAGATCGATTCGGAGGACGAGCTTCACGTGCGGAATATGAAATATTACGAATACGCGGCTTCGAGCACCGCGGAGTGGATGGCGGAAGTTTCTCCTATCCCTTATGAGGTAAAAATAAAAACCGCCGCTGGCACGGTCGAGTCTTCGATGTATCAGGCCGCCCTGGACAACGATATCGATATCCGCGCCATAATTGAGTTAGCTGATGCTTTCCAGTGGACAATCGATTTCGCTATGGATCCCAGGGTCGGCGACACGTTCAAATTCATCTACGAAGAACGTTATCTGGACGGAAAATACGAGATGCCGGGACGGGTCCTCTCCGGACGCTATGTGAACGATGGGCAGGCTTTCGACGTTTATTATTTTGAAGAAGACGAGGATAACAAAGGCTATTTCGACGGAGAAGGGAATTCGGTCCAGAAGATGTTCCTGAAAGCGCCGGTCGCTTTCCGGTATATTTCTTCCGGTTTTACGACCGGCCTCCGGTATGTCGAAGCTTTTAACGTCGCGACCGGGCATCGGGCGATCGATTACGCCGCGCCTCAGGGTACGCCGATCCGGTCAGTAGGGGACGGGACGGTCGCTTCCGCCGGCTGGAGCGCGGCCGGTTACGGCAATCTTACCTCGATCAGGCATAACGGCACTTATACGACTAATTACGCCCACCAGTCGAGGATAATAGTCAAGCGCGGCCAAAAGGTAAAGCAGGGCGAAATTATCGGCTATGTCGGTTCCACCGGTTTTTCGACCGGTCCGCACCTGCATTTCGAGATGGTCAAGAACGGCGTCAAGGTAAATCCTTTAAAAGAGATCCTGCCGCCCGGTAAAGCCATTGCCGATGAAAATAAGAATAGATTTTTCGAGGAAATAAAAAAATGGCGGGAAGATCTCGATGGGGCGAATTAATTCGTCCATAGATCGTTACTGAACATTCCAATAAATAAAAAATGAAATCACAATGAAGATCACCGGAAGATCGGCAACGGTTTATTTTTAGAAGAAGGGAGGAGTTTTGGAAAATAATAACGAAGCAATCGACGTGGAATTTGATGAAGTAGGGGTTTGCGACCAATGCGGTAAATACTTCCTGCTTTACGGGGACGAAAAAGGAACCTGTCCTGATTGCCGTCAAATTAAGCGGCTTGTCAATAAAATAAGCTGGCCCCTGATAATCGTAACGATCATAGCCGTTATATTTCTGAAATTCCTATAGATAAATTAAAAACAAAAAACCAGTTCAAACGGAACCGGTTTTTTTATTGCTTCTCGCGGCAATATTTTAGAGGATTATTTTCTATAACTCTCGTAAAAATAGATGATCGTTTCGATGGCCTTAAGATAATTCCAGACGCCGAAGCTTTCGTTGGGAGAGTGGATCGCGTCCGAATCAAGCCCGAAACCCATCAGGATCGGTTCCGCCCCGAGGATCTTTTTGAATAAGGCCGTGATCGGGATGCTGCCGCCGGTTCTTAGGGGAAGCGGTTTTTTACCGAAGGATCTGGCGTAAGCCGCAGAGGCCGCCCGGAAAACAGGCGAGTCCAGGGCGGTCACGAATGGTTCGCCGCCGGTATAGGTTTTAATTTTGACTTTGACGGTTTTCGGCGCCAGAGCTTTAAAATGATCAATGAATAAGGTTGTGATCTTTTTCGGGTTTTGGCCGGGCACCAGGCGCATCGATATTTTGGCGTGCGCTTTCGAGGGAAGTACCGTTTTCGAGCCTTCCCCGGTAAACCCGCCCCAGATACCGTTTACGTCCAGGGTCGGCCGGGCGCCGGCGCGTTCCAGGGTGGAGTAGCCTTTCTCTCCGAATACTTCAGCGATCCCCAATTCTTTTTTATAACGGGCTAGGTTAAAGGGTATTTTTTTCATGCTCCGGCGCTCGGACGGGGTAAGCGGAACGACATCGTCATAAAATCCGGGAATAGTGATGCGGCCGTTTTTGTCTTTGAGCCGCGCTATGATCTCGCAAAGCACGTTTATCGGGTTGGCTACGGCGCCGCCGTAAACTCCGGAATGGAGATCGTGATCCGGTCCGGTCAGCTCGACCTCGAGGTAGACAAGTCCCTTAAGTCCGGCTGTGATCGAGGGCACGGAATTACTGAACATTTCGGTGTCCGAGATCAAAACAATATCGGCCGCGAGCTTTTTCCGGTTTTTCCGGATATAAGCGTCAAGATTCACCGAGCCGATCTCTTCTTCGCCTTCGATGATGAATTTTACGTTTACCGGCAAGCGGCCGCTTCGCGCGAGATATTCGAAAGCTTTAATATGCGCGTACATCTGCCCCTTGTCGTCAGACGCTCCGCGGGCGAATATTTTTCCGTTTTTTACGGTCGGCTCAAAAGGCCGGGAATTCCACAACTCGACCGGATCCACCGGCTGGACGTCGTAATGCCCGTACACCAGCACCGTCGGCAGTTTTTTATCAATGATTTTTTCTCCGTAAACCACCGGATGTCCGCCGGTAGATTCTACGGCCGCCTGAGCGGCTCCGGCGGCGGAAAGCTTTTCCTTTATGAACCGGGCGGCTTCAAGGACGTCTTTTTTGCGCTCGGGGTCGGTACTGATCGAAGGAAAGCGCAGGAGTTCGAAAAGTTCGCTTAAGAACTTTTTTTGGTTGGTTTTGAGGTATCGTTTGACATCGGTCATATTAGTGAGTGTTAAGTATAAAAAGTATACTTATTAATTATACCATAAAAATAATTTAAACAAACATTAATTTTTGTTTTTTTAGCTTGACTTATCTTATTATTTAATAATAAAATATGAGCAAAAGATATTTTTTACCTTAAACCCGGATAAAGAAAAGAGGGAAACGATGACACCGGATGAAATAGTAAGAAGGGCCAGGGAAGAGAACGCCAGAAAAGAAAAAGAAGAAACGGCTAAAAAAGAGGTTTTTGACCGCATATTTGAAAAGTTTAAAGACGGTTGCTGGAAGGCCATTCAAGAAGATGTGACCGAGCCGGAAGAGATAGACCGGTTTGAAGAAGAGATGGAAAGACTTCAAAAAGAAGCCTGGGATGCGGTTAACGGCGAAATCAGCCAGGACGAACTGCAAGAGGTTGAAGAGGATTTGGACGATTTTTTAGATTTCTTTTTTGAGGAATTGGACAACAAGGAAGATCTTCAAAATGAAATATTGAAAAAAGTTAAAAATGTCTGTAAATAGAATAACGGCATTTCAGCATCTTAAAAAAACAACGGCCTTAAAAAGGACCGTTTTTTATTGCCAGAAGATTTAAAGGGGTGTAGAATTTATTTAGCTTTTGGGCGCGGGTAATCCGCGGTTTAAAATCCAAGCGCAAGCCATATGTCAAAAAAACTTCCGCCTCGGTTCGAGGTAAAAATCGAAAAATTCTCCTTTGCCGGCGAAGGCGTCGGTCGCTACGGCGGCCGGGAGGTTTTTGTTTACGGGGGTTTGCCCGGGGAGACGGTTTCGGTGCGTCCGCTTAAAAAGCGGCGGAAAGGTATAACGGCCGGATTTTTAGAGGTAATAAAACCCGCGGCCGCGAGACGGCCGGCGGTCGAAGACCATTTTTTTTCCTGTTCTCCCTGGCAGATAATCCCGGAAGAGCTTCAGCTTAAGTATAAACAGGAATTGGCGGAAAGAATGTTCAGGGAATTGGCCGAAAAATCGCCGCAAAGTGATCCCGGCATCGTCGGAGGCGAACGGTTCTGGCATTACCGCAATAAGATGGAATTTAGTTTTACGGAAAATAAATCCGGCGAGCCATCTCTGGCCCTGCATAAGCGCGGCAGCCGTTACGAATGCTGGCCGCTTAAGTCTTGCGCGATCGCGCACGAGCGCATTAACGAGAGTGCCGGAGAAATAATAAAAACGCTGGCGGCACGGAACATAAAAAGGGAACAACTTAAATATTTATTGATCAGATACAGTTATTTTGAAGATAAATGCCTGGCCGCGCTTTTTGTCGCGGATGAAAATTTTCCGGTTTTGAGCGCCGTTGCGCCCGGTTTGACCGGCTGGCGGATAATTTATTCCGACCCGAGGACACCGGCGACAGTCACGACTAAAGTTTTACACGAAGAGGGGCGGGATTATCTTATCGAAGAAATATCCGGCTTGAAATTAAAATATTATTTTGACAGTTTTTTCCAGACCAACCCGCCGGCCTTTTCCGGTCCTCTGGATTACTTAAAAGACAATATCCGGCCGGGCGGAACCCTTATCGATCTTTACTCCGGCGTGGGAACGATCGGACTTTCTCTGGCCCGGAACTTCGAGCGGGTAATTAGCCTCGAATTTGATCTCCGGGCTTCTGAGGCGGCCCGTTTCAACCTCTCCATGAATAAGATCGCCAACGCAGAAGTTATCGGCGGCGCCGCGGAAAAGCAGGATTTACCCGTGATTTTATCGAAAGCCGATACTGTCATCGTTGATCCGCCCCGCACGGGACTTCACCCGAAAGTGACAAAGGCGATTCTCGCTAAAGCGCCTGAAAATTTTATATATATTTCCTGCAACCCCCTGACCCAGGCGCGTGACTTCGCCTTTCTTAAGAAAAAATACCGGGTCCGCCGCTGGCGGCTTTTCGATCTTTATCCGCAGACGCCGCATATGGAGAGCGTTCTGATCATGGAGCGGGAGCGATGGTGGAAGATATTTTAACCGGAAAATTAAGCCAAGAGCAATAAAAAAGTCCCTCGGATATTCGGGACTTTATTTTTTATAAGGGCATCCGCCGGGCGATATCATTGAATATGACAAAGATCATCAAAGCAAGTAAAATACATATGCCGGCGATATGCGCCCTATGTCTGGTTTTAAGGCTTATCGGACCGCCCTTGACAGCTTCGATGCCGAAGAAAAGCAGATGACCGCCGTCTAAGACGGGGACGGGCAGGAGATTAATTATGGCCAGGCCGATACTTATCAAGGCTATTAAGAAGAAAAACGCAATCAACCCTTCTTCTGCGGCCCGCTTGCTCATTTTATAAATAGCAACCGGGCCTCCCAGGTGTTCTTTGACGGAAATTTTCCCTGCGGCCATTTTAACGATGTCGGTCGCTTGCTGTTCGACGATTTTTCCGGTAACGACTACGGCCATAAAAGCGGACTTAATCGGACCGATTTTTTGGTAGGATAATTCATTGTCGCCGTTTTTTACTGGAATGCCCTGAGCAAAGAGAATGCCAAAGATGATTATTGCGGCCAGGAGGAAATTAAACGCCGGTCCGGCCGCAACGATCAGGCTTTTTTTCCAGAGTGGTTTATTATCGAAAGATAGGCGCGCGAATTCCGGCCTGACTTCACGCCCCGGTTCATCGCCGACCATTTTTACATACCCGCCCAGAGGGATCAGGGAGATCCGGTAGTCGGTCAAACCGATCCTAGTACCCGTAAGGCGCGGCCCGAACCCCAAAGAAAAGATTTCTATACCCACGCCACAGAGGCGGGCGGCCAGGTAGTGGCCGAATTCATGGATGAATATGAGAATGCCCAAAAGTATCCAAAACGCCATTTTTACCCCCCTTTTTTTACCGGGTTTGCTTAAATTTAAAGGTGCGCAGCTTTATTATTTTCTTTATATTGGCACATTATTTAAAAGAGGTCAAGGATTTTTGGATAATTAAAAAGGACAAGCTTTTCGCTTGTCCTGTCTTATTTTATTTTATTTCCAAGGGGCCCATTTCGCCGCTTTTGAAAGCGTCTCTGGCTTTTCCGGAAATAACGATCCGTTTCATTTTTTCCAGAGCCTCGGGTCCGTAATAAACATCTTCGCCTATCCTGGCTTCCAGGCGCCTCGTGGGAACGCCGATGATCTTCTCGATGATAAAACTGTCGATATACCCGTCCTGGCGCCAAAATTCGTAAACCTGTATCATGGAAAGAATTTTCGTCTGGTAATTCTTGAACTCGGACCGTTTGGCGCGTACGTAATCCGCGATCTTATCGTAGATATCGAGGCCGGCCAGGTCGGGATAAGCTTCCTTGACCGCCGCGAAGAACGCGCCATTGGCGGAAAATCCGTCATCCCCGTAACGGCCGGTTACGGCGTCGCGGATGATCTGATCCATCTTAGCGCTCTTGAGATTCGCGAGGCCCAGTTGTTCGTAAAATCCGTTCACGAATTCCGACAGCAGATTCTGGTTGTCCAGGTATTGGGCGTTCAGTCCGGTCTCATGATGGATCGAAGCGGTTCTCAAATCGTTCAGTTTCGCATATCCTCCCAGTCCTAAAAGAAAAAGACCGCCGACAATAACTCCCAAGACTATCAATACGATCTTTACGCCGCCATTTTGGTTTTTCATGCTTTCCTCCCCGTGTTTTTAGTTATCGTTTTTTACGGAAATGTAATCCGGCGCCACCGTTGTCGCCGATTACGATCGCGATTACCCAGCCAAGACCGCAAAAAAAGAAAGTAACGACATGGATGATTATTCTCTGTTTTTTTGTCGGCTGGACCTGGTCTACGAGATAAAGGAATCCCCGGCCATTGTCATCGGGATCTTTAGCCGACATACTGATCCGCTTAAAACGCGTTTCAGGGTCCTTAAGGCCGAAAATAATGTTCTCGAGCACTCCGTTACCGTAAAGATCTTCCGCCTTTCCTCCTTTCATTTTTCGTTTTACTTTTCCGATAATTTTTTCCGGATCGAGTTCGGTTCCGCGTAAACCATTATTCAGGGCCACAAGCATCATCTCGTTCCCGACGGGCATGCCGGTAAAAGACCTGGCCCAGATGATCTTTTCGCCATCCGTCAAAGAAACGGCGACGACTGAATTCTTGCTTAAGGCGTTTATACCCTGCCGTTTCGTATCCTGCCAATAGGCTTTGAGCGCCAACGCGTACTTTTCTGGGTCGGAAGCGATCGAATCGTTCCGGACGATCACCAGGTGCATGTCGCCTTGAAGTTCCTTGCCGAAAGAAGCGTTCAGGTAGGACATCGCGTCGAACCAATCTTTGCGGTTCGGCGGATTTAAGCCGATGAAATAAACCTTATTCGCGTAATAGAAATCATAAATGTGCCTCTGGAATACCGGGAATAGTCCGCTTTTTTCGTAAACCTCGATATCGGCCGAGAAGCTTTGAAGTATTTTTTGTTCGCTCGCGTAAATATAATTATTATACTCCAATTTTTTCGTAACCGGTCCGGGTTCCCCAGCGGCGATCCGTTCTTTTACTTTTGTCCAGAAAGGATGCTCTCCTGTTCCCGCGTTCGTAATCACGCGATCGGGGATCCTTTCGAAACGGCGCCATCTGTGCGCCTGGGGATTTTCCGGCAGTCTATGACGGTCTATCTCGTAAGTTCCGATCGTTGTCCTGGCGTAATAATTCATCTCTTTGGTAACGTAGGGACAATCATGGTATTCTGTTCTTTCGCAAGTTTCGCATTCTCCCTTGTCGTTACAATTACATTCGTAAGACACTGTATAAGGATCGCAGTCGTATTCCCATCGGCATGGTCCGTCGCGATAGCATTTGACGTCTTCCTTATGGGCCTCGGTTTCCCAACCCGACCAGAATTCGTTAAAGGTCACTAAATTTTTTTTGGCCATTTCCCAGCCCACATAAACCGAACCGGGCGCGGCCAATGAAGCTATTACGGCCATTACCAAGCCGTATTCTTTCCAGGTAATTTCTTTTTGTGTTTTTATGAATCGGTCAAAAATGAATTTTACGGCCAGTCCGGTAATAGCGGCTATTAATACCGAAATAAGGATGGTAAAATGCATGACTGCCTCCCAGGTAAATTCGTTATGTGTTAAGGTGCGAAATTATATAAAATTATCATGTTTGTCGAATTTTGTCAATATCCCGAGCATAGAGGGGGTTAATATTTTTTTACTTATTATTAGGGCAAACATCGAATAGTTTGCATAATTATCCAATAAAGGTTAATATTTTATTATGGATTCAAAAATCAACAAAAATTCATCAGTTATAATTCCTATTCCCCCAGCCAAAAGAATTTTCGATATTCTTATGTCTGTTTTTATTTTACTTGCCGCTCTGCCGTTATTTCTCCTGATCGCAGCCGCTGTTTTTATTGAGCACGTGTTGCGAGGACAGGCCCTGGCTCCGCTTTTTTATGCGGAGGAGAGGGTGTCCCAGGGAAAACCGTTCCGATTCGTGAAATTCAATATTTTCAAACCGGAGACGATCGCGGACATGAAAAAAAGAGGTGAATTTATCCGCACCAAAAGCCTCGAGCACGACGGACATAGCTTGACCCGGGTCGGTCGGATCGTGCAGCGCCTTTATCTGGACGAACTGCCCCAGCTTCTTAGCGTTCTTAAAGGCGACATGAGCCTGGTCGGACCGCGGCCGTTAAATCTTGCGGTTTACGAACGGCACGTAAAAACCGGCGGCCTTACCAAAACCGCGCTTAGAGCCGGACTGACCGGACCCTATCAGGCACGCAAGGGCGAACCGGGGGCGAGCCAGGAGCGTCTGGATCAGGAGTACCTGGATATGTGCGCTTCTTTATCGGTTTGGCGGATAATTATCCACGACATAAAGATACTGTTTCGCACCCTGCTTATCTTGCTCAAGGCCAAGGGATATTAAGGCGCGGACGAATTTTATTTTGAAAACCGGAAATTCCGGTTTTTTATATTTAATTAACTTTAATTTAATTAAAATATAATCTTAATTCTATAAAATAATTTATTAAGGATTAAATTTCTTTAAAAGTAAAAGGTAGCAGGCATAGATAAGTTTATACCAAATAAGTCGTCGGATAGTGAAATTTTATATTACACAATACAATAAAGACGTGCCTGCTGCCTTTTACCTGGAATTACTGGGATAGCAAGATCATGATGCTGAAAAAAACATTAAAATTCATCTCTGAAACCCTCAAGGTGGTCATTATCTCTTTGGTGGTGATCCTGCCGGTAAGATATTTCCTCTTCCAGCCGTTCTACGTCATGGGCGCCTCGATGGAGCCCAGTTTTTTTGATCGTGAATATCTGATAATAGACGAAATATCCTATCGTTTCAACGCGCCGGAGAGGGGAGACGTCGTGATCTTCCGCTATCCTGAAAATCAGCGGGAATTTTTCATCAAACGCATAGTCGGCCTGCCTGAAGAAGGAGTGGAAATCAGAAATGGTTCTATTTATGTATATAATAGCGATCATCAGAATGGCTTTATGCTTCCGGAGCCGTATTTAGGTACCGATATCAGCACTGCCGGCGATACGGACGGGATCATCCGCCTTAAAGCCGATGAGTATTATGTTCTGGGCGATAACCGGGACTTTTCGCTGGATTCACGGGAGTTCGGTCCGGTTAAGTCAGATCTGATTAAGGGGCGGGCGTTTTTCCGGGGGTGGCCATTAAAACGCGTTGACGTTTTGCGGACCCCTGATTACGGGATTAATTGAACCGGGGCGCTTATTCCCGATTACCGGTAGCGGCGCGATAATCGTCTACTTTGGATTTTAAAATTTTAGTTCCCTGATAAATGATCACGCTTACGTGATTAGGCGATTTGCCGGTCAAAGCGCAGATTTCGTTTATGCTCATATGATTAAGATAGCGGTATGATATTATTTTCCGGTAATTACTTTCAAGTTTCGAAAGGAGCCTGCGGAAAATAGCTAGTTTGATCTTCAGGTCAATTTCATGTTCCTGGGTGGGACGGATCGTAATTTCTTTCTCGCCTACCTCCTCAAGCCAAAGCGGAAGTTTGTTTTTTTGGCGGTAATGATCTATTATCAGGTTGTTAGCGACCATGTAAAGGAAATTTTTATGATCTTTGACGTGATTACCCTCCAGAGCCATATAATTCCAGGTTTTCAGGAAGACATCTTGCGTAAGATCCTTGGCCAGATCGTAGTTACTTACCCGAAAATAGATATGCCTAAGAATGGCCGGAGCATGATCTTTGTAAACTTGCGAAAATTTTTCTTTGATGTTATTATCCATGGCGGCGGCTTTAGTTTATTAATCGGCCGGATAGCTATGCCCGGAGGTAATCGCACAAACCTATGAGACCCACAACTTTTATAATTTTAATATTGGTTTTTATCGCCGGTTTTTCGGGCGGATTTTACGCTTTATCCGTGATCGCCGAAAAACCTGAGCCGTCGGTTTCCGGCGGAACGCCAAACCCGGATTATGCCGCAAGGAGCCAAGCGGTCGCCGAAACGGATATCGAAACAGCGGATCGGACGGAATTTTTCCGGAATGATCGCGCGGAGGTGGTCGGCGAAGCGACGACGACAAGGAAGGAAGAGGAGGAGCTGTCGCTGGAGGTCCCTTTCGTGTCCCAGGCGCCTCTGGGTGATTGGAGCGACCCGCGCCAGCAAGACGGTTGCGAAGAAGCTTCCGCGTTTATGGCCGTTCTTTGGGCCCGTAACGAGGCCGCGCCCACCCCACCCCAGGTGCTTAAAGAGATCATTGCCATATCCGAGCATGAAAATGAAAAGTACGGCAGTTTTCACGACACTTCGGCGAAAGATACGGGCGAGCGGATTCTTATTGATTATTTCGGCCATGAGCGGTTCAAGGTAAAATACGATTTTAACGTCGATGACATAAAAAACGAACTCGCTCTCGGCCACCCGGTTATCATACCGGCCGATGGGCGTAAGTTGAGGAATCCGTTTTATACTCCTCCCGGACCGGAGCGGCATATGCTCATAATCAAAGGTTATGATCCGGCCAAAAAAGAGTTCATTACGAACGATCCCGGCACGAGACAGGGGGAAAATTACCGTTATGGGGAGGAATTATTATTCGAAGCCATCAGGGATTACCCCACCGGAAATCACGAAGTTCAAAACGGAGCCGGTAAAGCTATGATCGTAATTTTCAAATAAACCAATATTTAGCGTTACTTAAAAATATTACCACGGCTTGATTAACTTATAGTGAAAAAGAAGTTAGACTAACGATTTTTTTAATATCAGAAAAAAATAAAAACAGCGACCAGCGGATTTCCGCTATGTCGTTACTTGACCGTATTGCCGCCATTCTCCAGGGCGGTTTTTAGTTTTTCGTTGGCTCGATTTGCCCGGATAAATTCCACCTCCGGAAAAACAGACGCTAACACGGGGATCGCTCCGTAATAGACGTCGTTTATTAATACAAATTTAACGCCTTCGTTTATCGGAAGACCGGGTCCGCCAAGAACGATAAAACTGCCGCCTTTATAAACGGTGCCGTCGCCGGTACCGATGCCGGTTTTAAAAGCGAGACCGCTTTGAGGATCGGCGGAAAGCGGGGCGAGTCGGGGTATGTCCGGAAACGGTTCCTTTATAACCGCGAGCAGAAGATCAAGGTCGGCGGTCGGATCGTCGGTAGCTATCCCGAAGCCTTCGAATTTCGAGCCCACGTTCCAGTCGACCGGGTTAAAATAGAAAGAGAAATTAGCCTGCGGATATCCGGCGCGGAGGGCGGCCTCGTTTTTTAAACCCTCGATTTTTTCCGGGGATATATAAATATTTTCCGTTGCTGCCGGCGGATTTTTTCCCGGAACCGGATTTTCGGTATTTTCTCCGACCGTTTCACGTTCCTCGCCAATCGGTTTTTTATCCGCATCGTTTTTTTCGGATATTATCGCGTCCGACGAAATTTTTTCTTGGCGACCGGCGTTTATGAGTCCCTCGACGGTATTGCCGGGAATTTCCGATTCCGGATAGTAAGGAGATTCGATTTTTATTTTTTTCAATCGGTCGATATTATCTTCCAGCTGTTCCGCCCCGCGAGCCTTGTCCAATTCGTTTTCCGACTCTATTTTTAAACGTTCCGTTTTTGATCTCCGCCTTTCTATTTCTCCGAGATCCTCCCGTACCCGGTTCATTTCCCGGACTGTTTTCAGGGCATCCTTTACTTCGCGCCTTAATCTTTCTATGCCGCTTTCGTTGTTTCGGTTTTGCCGGAGGTTGTTACCGAGAAGGAGTTCTAAATCCGTCCCGGCGGCCCTTCCGGTTCCCCCGGCGACCAATGCTGTCGCCAGGAACAGGGAGTATAAGGATTTTTTTAAGTTAAGTATTCTCATCGCGTAGACTTAATGGAATTTTTAATATTGCCATAATTTACCATATTATAATTACGGACGAATTAAAGGTTAATTTAAAGTCTATTTTTTTTTAATCATAAATTTTATTTCCGGTCGGTCAAAGTTATCCACAAGCCTTAAAAATATATAAAAATTAAAAAATTCCGCGGCCCGCGCGCTCCGGATTTTTATTTTTTTGATCGGACCGGCGTTTAAATTTAAGATTAATAATTAATTAAAATATAATACACGGATAGCGCTAACTTAAAATAATATTAAAACTTATATTATTCCGCTTCAAAATCCGCCAAAACGCGATATTAAATTCGGATTAAAAAATATTTGACAAGCCAAAACGCATAGTATATCATACCCCCGCATCCGGATATCGGGCTACCCGCCCCGGAGCGCATTAAAGATCGATTGCTAATTCATTAAGAAATAAATAAAAGCCTTATGAAAAAAAATATTCTTCTGGCGATTGGCGCTTTTATCGTTATCGGCCTCTTATTCGTTCCGCTCCTGGATTTTTTTTATGATCTGGGCGGCTTCGCTAAAGCCGATCCGCGGCCGTTTACCGTCGAGGGCTTATTCGCCGGGCGGAGCGGGGAGGGAGGGGAAATTTTTCCGGTAACCGTAGCCACTTCAGCGGAGGCCTATGAAGATTTGCCGGTCGGAGAGGTTTCCTTCCACGAGATTGCCGATCCGAAAGGGACCGTTGTCCTTATTCCGCAGAATCACCAGTATCCCGGTTCGGCCGCCGAGGATCCGAAAAACGATTCGGCGGAGAAAACCCAGGCGCAGATATACGATATCCTGAAGCACCTGCACGAAGAAAATGGCATCGATTTTATAATGACCGAGGGCGACCTTAATGGCGACGTGCCTGCGGAAAAGCTCGCCGCGCTTGCCGAGAAGATCGATCTGCGCGACGAATTCGCCGTTCGAATCGAAAAATTGCGGGTTGAAGCCGACGGAAAATTAGATCCGGGAGCGGAAAAGAATCTATTAGTGAAAGCGGAAAAATTGATCGCCTCCCTGGACCGGGAGATAATACTGAAAGGCGCCCCCTATAAGCTTAAGGCCGAAGGCGTGGATTTTAAGCTTGTCGGGTCGGAAAACGAGGAGACTCGCGAAGAGTGCGCGGATATTGTCCGGAATTATATTTACCAGCAAGACCAGTTAAAAACCTGCAACGGTTTGGCGGCGGGGAATGATTCATCGGTCTTGACTGGAAACGGTACAACCGCCGCTACGCAGGAGAAGTTGCGGGTTCTGAAAGATAAATTAAAAACGTTTAAGGACCTGCCTTTATCAGAAAGGCTTAAGGCCCTGCAAACGGAATTCAAATCAAAGGATCTTTCTTTCATGATCGCGTCGGAAGACCTTAATGGCTTAACGGGCGGTAATTCGCTCCTGGAAAAGATCCGGCAGATCAAGACATTAAGCGCGGGCCAGGTGTCCCTTGACAAAGAGTTTAGCGAGCTTTTGACGGTTGCTAACGCCCGCGGCGAAAAGGCTCTAACCGACAAATTAACGGCGGCGAAAGAAGCGTACCAGAAGATCGAAGACTTTAAAAGCGGGAAGCAAGGCGCTTTGACCTCGTCTTCTCCTTCCAGAAGCGATAATCCCTACAAAACGATCACGGATCCGGTCAAGCTGCAAACGATGATAAAAGAGTCGGAGGGTATGATCCAGACGGTGGTTATCGACCAAAGGAACCGGGAAACGGCGGTTAATTTCGTTTCGGCAATGGAGACGGCCGGAGAAAAAATCGGCATCCTGCAATTCGGCGCCGGCCACGAAGAAGGTCTGATCAAAGAATTGAATAACCAGGCTTTAAACGTCATCGTTATCAAGGCGGATGAGGTTTTAAGAAGAGAGAAGACCGGGGAATAATATTGATTATAAAAAACAGGTATACAGGTATATAGAGCGGCTCGGCTGATAATATCAGCCGGGCGCTTTTATTGACAAATCATCAATTGAACAGCTGGTCTAAAATAAAAATATCGCCTAAGGCGCCGCCGTCCGCGTTGAGGATCTTACTGTCTTTCCGGAAGAGCCGGTCCAATACGAACAGATCGCCCGGGCCGAGAGGGCCGTTATCTTCGAACAGTCGGCCGTTATTCATGATCTGGTCCAGGATAATAAGATCGCCCAAGGACGTCCGGCCGGGTTCAAGAAGAGAATGTCCGTCAAACAGTTTATCCAAAACGAACAGATCGCCCAGATTCAAATTTTCGGCTTGTTCCATGAGCGCGTATTCTTCCGAGGCCGGGTCATAGCCGTTGATATCAGGACCGAATAAACGCCGGACAGCATCCTCCGCCGTCCCTTCGATCGGCTTGTTTTTATCGTCAGCGGAATCGTCTATCTCCAGAGCGACAGTATCGGCCAATTCATGCATGCGCGCCGAAGCGGCCAAATACCAGAAATTAGAAGCGGTCATGATAATTATAGTAAGTATGATAATCGGTCTTTTCATATGGTTTACTTGTCTTTATACCTTAATAAATATTCCTTAAAATCGCGTGAATAAATTTTTGCGTGAAAATAAAAAAGACGGCTATTTCGCCGTCTTTTTTGATCCCTTTGTACTTCTTGGGTTATTTCGTTGTACTGTCGCTGCCGTCGAACAGGCTACCACCGTTGTCATTGAATAATCGATCAAGGATAAAGAGCTCGCCTAGATTACTGCCACCCCCGATCCCTCCGCTACCGAAGAGTCGATCAAGCACGAAGAGGTCGCCCAAGTCGCTGCCGCCCCCGATCCCTCCGCTACCGAAGAGTCGATCAAGCACGAAGAGCTTGCCTAGATTATTATTATCATTATCCGAGCCGAAAATATCTCCGCCGTTGCCTCCGCCAAAAAGCTGATCCAGGATCAGGAGATCCCCCAAATTACTATTACTGCTGTTCAGGACATTAGCGGAAGCCGTTACCGGCATTAAAGTTACGGCCAAGATCGATAGACTTATTAGTATTTTGTTGATCATATGATTTTGGCTTTAAGCCTTAATTAATAATTAATCCCGGGAGAAATCTTATTATTGAGAATGATTCCCGTATATATAAAAAGACGGTTGGGGAAATTTTTATGAGAGGATTACAATCTCTTTACGATAGATTAAGAATAAAATAAGAGACGAGATATCTCGTCTCTTATTTTATTCTTATCTCAAGATAAATATCTAATTGACCGCCAGTGAACCGGGCGCTACCGGAATTTGTTCGATATTGGCGTTGGTAATCCCTAAGCCCCTATCCTCAATGAGGTTGAACGCGCCGGCCGCGCCGATTACCGGTATAATGCTCCTGTCCGTCGGATTGACGTAATAAAGCTTGCCGCTGTCCTCGACCTTAAGGAGGAATTTGCCGGCCAAGCGGGACGGAGCAGTACCGCCGAACGCGTCAAAATTCGCGTTCGTAATACCGGTGGCTTGTTCCCCCATGATGGTCAGGGCAGCCTGCGGTCCGTTCAGGTAATAGCGCTGCGTGTCTGCCGGGTTTACGTACCAGGCTCGTCCATCAGCTTCGGTCTGGATAAGGATCCGGCCGGACAGCCGCTGTCTTAAGGGAGTCGGCGCCACCGCTACCGGTGCTGTCGTTTGCTGCGGAAATAGCTGGTCCAGGATGAACAGGTCGCCTAAATTAGTTTGCGAGTCGTCACCTACATTGAACAGCCTATCCAGCGCGAACAGATCGCCGATATTGCCCGCGCCGTTTAGACCGTTAAGAATTCCGGCGGCGGCGGCCGGAGCCATCGGCGACATAACGCCCATTACGACTGCCGCGACCGCGAAAACGGAAATTATTCTCTTCATATGATTGCATCTTGATACGAGGACGAAAGTTTATTCCGAAATAAAACTTCGGAATTATTTTTCGATCCTCGATGTTCGATTGTTTAACAACGCTTCCCCCGACCTTTGTTTTCACCCTTGAAACCTTAAAAAGATTTCAGGGAAGCGATTTGTTCTTTAAAGATATAATTCTAATTCTTTTATTATGACCCCATAATATATATGACGCTTGATTTTAATATTATGATTGAATTAAATTAAGAGACCGGGGTACACCACGGTCTCTTAATTTATTTTATCCGACTAGTTCTAATTTAGAGAGCATCGCCGCCGAAAAGCTGATCCAGAATAAAGATATCGCCCAGATTGGCGTTATCGCCATTGCCGAATAATCTGCTCATGATGAAAAGCTCTCCCAAACCGCCGCTGCCGGTATCTAGTATGCCGCCGCTCTCTCCGGAAGTGCCATCGTTAAAGAGCTGATCCAGGATAAAGATATCGCCCAGATTGGCGTCGGTGTCATCGCCGCCGAAGAGCCTGTCCAAAACGAATAATTCTCCCAGGTCGCTGCTGCCGCTGCCGGTATCTAGTATGCCGCCGCTCTCTCCGGAAGTGCCATCGTTAAAGAGCTGATCCAGGATAAAGATATCTCCCAGATTCGCGTTGGTGTCATCGCCGCCGAAGAGCCTGTCCAAAACGAATAATTCTCCCAAGTCGCTGCTGCCGCTGCCGCTATCGAGTATGCCCGCGTTAGCCGTAACCGGCGCGGTTATGACGGCGCCGATTGCCAGAGCGAATACCGCTAGACTGGCAATTATTTTTTTTCCTACCATATGTTTAGTTTTTAGGTTTATTAACTTGATTACGATCTTCTTCACGACCTTTGGTCGAGGGCAAGGTCATCGGCAGGGGTCATGTCCTTATTTGACCTTTTTTAGATGAAGAAGTTAATAGAATTATATCTTCAAGAATTGATTATTTATTTTATTTATCTTTTATCGCCCCCTAAATATTATGACGGATAACTTTCATATTATGATTATGTTAAATTCATGCGTTTTTAGTCTTACCTGTGGATATTAGCCAAATAAAAATCTTCCCCCGACCTTTAAAAACGGTTACGCTTCCCTTTGATATGTTAATATCTTTAAAGAGGCTTATAACGCGGGAAGCGCAACCGGGGGAAGATTTAAGACCCTGTCTTCAGATCCCGAGAAAGGCAGGGTTTGTGTTTATAAGCCTCCTAAAATCTAAGACGGTCCCCGTTATTATTATGATAGGATTAAAAACAAAAAGCCGCCCGCTAAAAGCCGGGCGGCAACGATTTTATGGAGTTGGCCGGATGATTAAAAATTGTAAATCCGGATCCGGTTCAATGGACACGATGCAGATATCATTGGGGCCGGTAACCCAGATGATGTCTTTCGGGTGTTTCGTCCGATATTTTTTCCGCAAGTATCCTTCAGACCCAAAGGAGTGGACAACCTTGCCCTTGAGCACGAGACGATAGATGATTTCGCCCTTGCCCTTGTGGAGAGCCGCGTTTTTAAGGGCTTGGGGGATGCCGTCTATTTCCGCGACGGTTTTGTTCGGGCGGGAAAATATCCAGACGGGTTGAGGATGGCTCATCTCCTCTTTGATTTCATGGGTTATAAGCGCGAAAATGCTCAATATCGCCCCGACGATCATTGCTGTCTTCACGAAAAAATACAAACCATTAATGATTTTGAAAGAGCGCATCTTCGTTCCTTTCTATGATTTAAGGTAAAATGTGAGTTTTATATTTAATTATAATAGCATATAAGTTAAATTTTGTCAAGTTGTTACTTTTTTGTTAAAAATTCGTTATAAATATTGTTAGCCAAACAAATAAATATATATTATAATATATACTAGAGCGTGGCTCTAGTTATGAAATTAACTTAAATTTTATGAATATCGGCGTGGATGAAATATCGGCGATAAAACAATGCCAAGCCGGAGATCCGGAAAAATTCGGCGTTTTATACGATAAATATATAAAAAAGATCTACGATTTCGTTTATTACAAGACCCATCACCGGGAAACGGCCGAAGATCTTACTTCCAGAATTTTCATGAAAGCTCTGGAGAATATCGGCGGTTTTGATCCCGGCAAAGGCACTTTTCAGGCCTGGATCTATAGGATCGCGCGCAATACGGTCATTGATCATTACCGGACGTCCAGAGCGCACGCGAATATCGAAGACGTTTGGGATCTGTCCGGGAATGATGATCCGGAACGGGATATTGACGCGAAAACCAAACTCGAAAAAGTTAGAAAGTATTTGGCGAAACTGAAACCGATCGAACGGGATATAGTGATCATGCGCGTTTGGCAGGGGATGAATCACAAAGAGATCGCGGCCGTAATGGGCAAAACGGAGGCGGGAGTTAAAATGGCTTTTTCGCGGACGATAACAAAGCTCCGGGAAGAGATGCCGTTGGCGATCTTTCTTTCCTTTTTTATGCAGTGATCTTGTTACCGTGAATGATCTTTATCGTATAATTTAAGCATAAGGAATTAATAATTAAGCGATTAAATTTATGAATGACACAATCAGGCAAATCCTCGATGACATCTATAAGCTTGATCCGGAACTTAAGAAACATGAGCCCGAGCTTATAAAGGTCGTGGACAACCTCTTAAAGACGCGGCCGGAGACGGAATATAATGATGATTTCGTTAAAGCTCTTCGCGCCGATATCATGGCCAAAGCCCAGTCCCTGAAGGAGAAACCGGTAACGCTCAGGTTTTGGCAATTTCCGAAACTGTCTTATTTTTTCGGGGGAGCGATCCTGGGCGTCGCCTTGGTTATAGCGGCCGTCAGTTATTTTGATCGCCCCGGTAGTCTCGCCTTAAAGAGCGAACCGGATGCTGTGCGGCCGCGGATCGATCGTTTGGCAAGCGGCGCTTTCGGTTCTTTGGCCGGACTTGAATCGGACGGCGGCAAATCAGCTTCCGATCTGGGCGAAAGCGGCACTATGTCCAGCCGGCAGAATTCACCGCCGCCGGCCGCCGAACAGGAAGCGGCAATGGAAGATACCGCTTCTTTTTACGGTACCGACGCCGATAAGGGGTCGGCTAAAATAGCCCCGGAAATGGCGCCCTTGGGTATGGGCGGAGGAGGCGGCCTGGACGCACGGTCGATGATCGTTCCGCCTTACGAATGGACGAATTATAAATATGAATACACCGGAGAAGCTTTAGCGGCTCCGGCGGCGGAATTGCCGGTTTACAAGCGGAAGATAGATCCGAAAGTGCCCGGCGATCTGACGGGCCTTATCGACGGCGGGCAGACGCCTTATCTAGACTTGAATAAATTCCGGAATTTGAGAATGACGAGTTTAAGCGCGAGCGAAGACCGGAATTACGGTTATACGCTTTATTTCGATTTTTTGAACGGAATGGCCAACATCGACATGCAATGGGAAAAATGGCCTCAGCCCGGACGCGATTGCCGGGATCAAGCCTGCTTTGACGATCTGCGCCTGAAAGCGGAAGATGTGCCGGCCGATCAGGAACTTATCCGGATAGCCGATTCTTTTTTAGGGGAATACGGTATCGATAAGTCGGATTTCGGACCGGGCGAAGTGCGGAACGAATGGCGGACGATGTACGGCGCGGCGGAGATCAAGAGCGATATCTGGATCCCGGATACCGTTACGGTCGTTTATTCGCTTAAGATCAAGGATCAAACCGTATACGAAGAATCCGGTTATACCACTGGCCTTAATGTCAGCGTCAATATACGGGAAAAAAGAGTGTCGAATATGTACGGCCTTAAGACCCTTAATTTTGAAAGTTCCGATTACGCGATGGAAACCGACACCGATCTGATCAGGCGTCTGGCCGAACGCGGCGGTAATTGGTGGGGACCGGGTATTATGGATTCGGGCAAAACCGTAACCGTTAAATTAGGCGCGCCGAAGGTCGAACTTATATCTTATTGGCGATATGACCAGAAGAGCGGTCGCGGCGAAGAACTTTATATTCCCGCTTATATTTTTCCGATACTCAACAAAGAGGATGCCCCGAACCTGTATCGCGACAACATCGTTGTCCCCTTGGTTAGGGAAATAATCGATGAGCAGGAAAAGAGATGGCAGGAGAATCCGCCCATGCCGCTTATAGAACCTATGCTTAAGGAGGAGGGGGCCGCCGGTTCCGGCGGCGGCGAAACCGGCGCGAATGCCGGCGGATCCGTCGCGCCGGCCGAACCCATGATCTTAGGAATTCCGGAGGCGTCTCGGGAAGATGCTCCCGTCAAATAGGCTTAGTAGACAATAAACGGATATAATAAAATATCCCGCGAAATCGCGGGATATTTTATTTTGATCATTCGAATTTTATGACCGTGATCTCCGATCGGCCGCTCGTGCGCATGGGCGGACCCCAGGTGCCGGTACCGGGAGAAGAATAAGCCGTGAGATCGCCGTTGGTATTTAAACCCGTATGATATTTGCCGAAGATCAGGCGGGTAATAAGGCCAAAAGGAAAAAGCTGGCCGCGGTGGGTGTGTCCGGAAAGGACGAGATCGACTTTCGCGGCGCTTATATCGCCGATGTCGTTCGGCGCGTGTTTTAAGAGGATCGTTGGCTGGTCCGGATCGAGTCCTTTGAGCAAACCGGCAGGATCCTCCTTTTCGCCCCGATCGGCATAGTCGAGTCCGGCGATAGTCAGGCCGTCAGCCATCGCCGTTTCGGAACGCAGATAGCGGACGCCGGTGCCGGCGAGAGCGGCCGCGACCTTATCGCGGCCGATATAAGTTTCATGGTTGCCGTTCACGAAATAAACGCCGTAAGAAGCCGTGATATCTTTTAAAGGAGCGGCCAGACCGGTTAGATCGGGCCCGGTGCCGTCGAAAAGATCGCCGGTAATGAAAACTATATCCGGATTCAAAGAGTTGATGTTTTTCGTAAGCGCCGTGAACCATCTTATTCCGTAAATCGCGCCGAGATGAAGATCTGTTATCTGTACAGCGGTTTTGCCCGACCAATCCGGGGGCAGGTTTTTTATTTTTACGTTAATATTTTTAATCAGGGGATAGCGCGCATTATAGATGCCGTAACCGGATACGATGATCGCCAGCAGGCAGAGGACCGCTGTAAGCCGGCGTGGATCGATAGTAAAGCGCGATAGCGAACTAAGTCCGTAGATAACCCAACCGGCGGTCGCGGCCAGGAGAAGATTCGCGAAGAGCCCGTACCAGACAGAAGAAGCGATGTAAAGCCATTCAGTCGCCTGATTTTCGATCAATCGGTTAAGCAATATCGTTACGATAAAGCTCGTGGCCAGACCGTAAAGAACGAGGCCCAGCATACGTGATTGGGACTGGCTAAGCGCCAGGAATCTCGTGATAGTGGCATGTAGGTAAAAATGCGAACCATAGATGATGAGAATGGCCACTGACAAGAAGAAGATAATTTGGATCATTTTGATTTTTAGCATGAATGTTTAACACGGGTCATTATCCGACCCTGGTATAACTATACATTAAATAAGCGGAAATTTAAAGTTTATATTTTTTTGGTTTTCTGTTATAATAAAAATTAAGAAGTTCCGCGGATGATCCGCGGAGTCGCGATCAATCTATGGAAAATTCTATTTTTTTGAACATCAGCATCTTACTGAGCATAGCGATCGTCCTGGCTTTTATCGTCCGTTTGCTCCGGCAGCCGATGATCATATCATATATATTGACCGGCATTGTATGCGGGCCGCTTTTTTTGAACTTGATAAATAACCAGCAGGAATTTTTTTCGGTTTTCGCCCAGATCGGCGTGATCCTGCTTTTGTTCCTGGTCGGACTTAACCTGAACCCGAGCTTTTTTAAGCAGGTCGGAAAAATAGCGTTCTTTACCGGCGTCGGCCAGGTTGTCTTAACATCCCTCTTTGGCTTCGCGATCCTTTTGTATTTAGGTTTTTCCGCCTACTCTTCGATTTTTTTGGCCATTTCGATCACTTTTTCATCGACTATCATCATCCTGAAGCTTTTGTCCGACAAGCGGGACCTTATGACCGTTTACGGACGATATACCCTGGGTCTTATGCTCGTACAGGACATAATAGCGATCGGCCTCATGATCATGCTGCCTTCTTTTTCGGAGCCGGAGCGCATCCTCTCCGCCGTCGCCGGCATGTTCCTTAAAAGCATCGGCCTTTTAGCCTTAGTATATTTTCTTTCCCGGATAATACTCCCGGTATTCCTGAATAGCGTGGCGCAATCCGGCGAATTTCTTCTGATCTTCACTTTAGCCTGGTGTTTCGCGATCGCTGGTTTAGGCGATTGGGCCGGTCTGACGCTCGAGGTCGGAGCGATTATCGCCGGTATTTCCCTGGGCTCTTCGGTCTATCAGACCGAAATTTCCAGCCGGATACGCCCTCTTCGGGATTTTTTTATCGCTCTTTTCTTTATTATCCTGGGATCGGAGATGAGCGTCGGCAGTATAAAATACGCCGTTGCCCCCGGGCTGATTCTCTCCATTTTCGTGCTGGTCGGCAATCCGATAATCCTTTTTTTCCTTTATCGTATGGCGCGCTTTACCCGCCGCTCCAGTTTTTTAGCCGGCCTGACGGCGGCTCAGGTAAGCGAATTCGGTTTTGTTTTCCTCTTCGTGGCCAACCAGATGGGCTATGTTGACAACAACATCCTGTCTATTTTTACGATCGTGGCGCTGGTTACCATCTTCTTCTCGTCTTACATGATAACCTATAATTACCAGATTTATATGGCCCTGCGTCCTTTCGTCAGGAAGTTTTTTGGCAAAGACGGATATAAGGAAAAGAAGACGACAAAAGAGCGTTTCGACGTTTTCGTTTTCGGTTATCATCGTTTAGGCTGGAAGATCTGCGAAGCGCTTAAAGAAATGGGCGCCAATTTCGCCGTCGTCGATTTTGATCCGCACGCCCTGGAAAAACTCCAAAACCGGCGGATCCCGCATTTTTTCGGCGATGCCACCGACGTAGAATTCCTCGACGAACTCCCGTTGTCGTCCGCCAAGATGATAATTTCGACCTTGCCCAACACCGAGGTACAGAATATCCTTGTTAAACATGTCCGTTTATGCAATTCGAAGGCGCTGGTCATAGCCAGCTTATCGCACTCCGCCTTGCTCCAGGAACTTTATAAAGCGGGAGCCGATTATATCATGATGCCGCACCTGGTCGGCGGACAATGGCTCGCGGATATTTTAAAGAATCGGCCCTGGAATCGGGTCACTTTCGAAAAGCTTTGCCGCGACCAAAAAGAAGAAATGCGTCTGCGGTTTACCCTGGGGCATCATTAGGATTTTGTTGTTTATAGTTTTTTATTTATAGGGTTTTGTCGTATCGCCCCGTTTTGGGGCGGTTTTTATTTGACAAAGAGCGTTTTAAATATTAAAAATTATTGCTATAATTTCAGCATAAAAAGTTCTTTACAATGTGATTGGTCCTCGTTTTGAGTAAGGGCAAGGAGGTTTAAAAATGGAACGTTATTTGGATGTTTGTGGAAACAGCGCAGCCGGTGTCTTTGATGTTTGTATAATCGGCGGTGGAATAAGCGGCTCCGCGATCGCCTACACCCTGTCTTTGCTCGGATACAAAGTGGCTTTGTTCGAAAAAGGTGATTTCGGCGGCGGCACGACCGCAGCGACCACGAAAATGATCCACGGCGGCGCCCGTTATCTGAAAACCCTGGAATTTCGTTTAGTGCGGGAATCGCTTCGGGAGCGCCGTATCCTTTGCGATATCGCTCCTAACTTCGTTTACCCGAAGCCCGTATTTCTCACTACCTCGGATTATCCCAAAAGCAACAAGGGCTTGATCCGCGCCGGCATGATCTGCTATGATCTTTTGTCGTACGATAAGGGCTGGACCCGGGACAAGAGCAAAAAAATCCCGTGGCATAATTTTCTGCCGGCGGAAGCGGTCTTAGCGGCGGAACCGGCCATTCGTGATGAAAATCTGACCGGCGCTTTCGTTTACGAAGACTGCTTTAATATTTTTCCGGAACGCCTTAATCTGGCCTTTCTGAAGTCGGCGCTTAAAAACGGCGCTCGGATCGCAAATTATGCCGAAGTGTTCGATTTTTTGTATTCTTCCGGCCGGCGCGCCGTTTCCGGCGTTAAGGTTTTCGACCGGATATCACGCCAGTCATTTTTGATCCGGTCGCGTTTGACGATCAACTGCGCCGGACCCTGGGCGGACGCGGTTCTAGGACTTATCAGCGGCCAGGAAGAAAAACCGGCTCTTACCCGCTCCGAAGGGGTTCACATTATTACCCGTCCGATCTGCCGAAAGAATATGATCGGATTTTTTCCCCGGGGCGGCAGGCATTTTTTTATTATTCCTTTTCGGGGACACTCCCTGATCGGTACGACCGACCGGCCGTATTCGGGTCATCCCGATAATTATCGCGTGAGCGCGGAAGGAATAGACGAGCTATTGAGTCTGGTGAACCGGCATGTAAAAGAGCCGATCGGCTGGCCCGATATTAAATACGCTTACGGCGGCCTTCGGCCCTTAGCAGGGGAAAACGGGGCGGATACCTATAACGCTTCCCGCAGCCACGAGATTTGCGATGCAGCCCGTGACGGACTCGACGGCCTTATTACGGTGCTGGGCGGCAAATATACGACCAGCCGGAATCTGGCCGAGCGGGTAGCCGGAGTGGTGGCTAAAAAGCTGGGCGTTTATCCCTGGCGGTCTGCCTCCGACAAGCTGTATTTAAGCGGCTGCGAGATTACCGACATGGAGCTTTTTATGTCAAAGTTGCACGCCCTTTACGATGGGGATTTTTCCCGGGAAACGGTTGAGTACCTGGGACGCAACTACGGCACCGAGGCCAAAGAGGTTTTTAGGCTGACCGAGGATGACCCAAGTTTAAGGGAAGTGTTGAATGTCGACGGTGAGATCATGGCCGAGGTGGTTTACGCGGTTAAATTCGAAATGGCTCGCACGCTCTCTGATATAATTTTACGCCGGACCGGAATCGGCGCCCTGGGAAAACCTGACCGGAGAACGCTTGTTAAGGTCGCCTCTACCGCCGCCATAGAACTGGATTGGAAAGCTGATAATATTATTGATGAATTGGATAGAGCTTCCCGAATTTATGAATTGCCGGCCATAATCAAAAAGGAGTAGGCGCTTATGGAGCTTTTAACCGATCCCAGTTTTGTTACGGCCTGTCCCTGGGCGCTTGTTCCTGATAGTCTGGCCGATATGCTAAATTGCCAAAAAATACGCGGGCTTAACCTCGTCGGATCCCTTAATCGGCGGGCCATGAAAATATTCAGCGGCCTTGATCTCAATCTGACCGTTACCGGCGCCGGAATCTTTAAAGACGAATATAACCATTTCCGGCCGGAACGTCTGGAGAAATTCATTGGAAGAAAATGGCCGATTTACGCCTTTCACGGCGGCCACGAAAATTTACGCCGCCAATTCAGGCACATGGAAACGCGCCTGGAGGACGATTCGGCCATAACCCGCTCCAAGCTTTTTAATCAGATTTGGGCGGCCCGCCTGTTATCAGCCGCGCCGGAGCCGGTAATAGTTTTTCACCCCGGCTTCCTTAAACAAAAGGCGAAGATCCCCTCGGCTGTTATGAGGAATATCGGCTATGCCGTCTCTTTGGCCGAAGACCTCGGGGTAACGATCGCTTTGGAAAATATGCCGCGCGCCAGCAAAGGTTATTATATCGGCTCCGACTTCCGCGACCTAAAGACGATTTTGCGCGATATTAAGAGCGCGCATCTCGGCGTTTGTTTTGACTGGGGCCACGCTAATAATTACGCGGGCGATTATGCCCGGGAAAATAATCGGGGCGGCGATTACATCAACGCCTTCGGCTACCAGCACGAGATGATCAGCGAACTGAACAAGGATATTGTTTACGCGCATCTGCACTTTAATTTAAATCATCGCTTAGCCGATCCGTCCGATAAAGACGATGAGCACCTGTCTTTGGTCGGCTTAACACCGGCTGAAAGCGAAGCCTACAAAAAGACTATCCGCGATTTGGTGTCGTTTACGGCCATTGAAAAATTCGGTTACGCCCTCCTGGAAGTTTTTCCGAAAAAAGTTTTTGACCTTTATCCGTTCTGGCCGACCGGAAGCAACCGGAAAAAACAATATGAAAGCGTAAAGATCCTGCGCCGGATGACGGAAGATCCGAACACTTCAAAATGATTTTTATAACAACCTGACAACCTTTTGCCAGGTTTTTTTGTTGTCTCAATAAGTAATATATGCCGAAATCCGCGCAAGCGAAATCCGACCGTTTGAGGCGGAGCGTAAAAAACTCTCTTTTAACCTTGACAAGTCGGAAAATCCGTGCTATACTGGTAATATAGCCTAAAAAATAAGGCGAAAAACAAAAACAAAAACTATGAGCGACTCCAAAAGCGGGTGCATCGCGCCCAAAGCAAAACCGCAGGTATTCAATGCGGATTTTTTAATGATCGCGATCGCCTCGGTGACAGTGTATACCTATTTTATGGTATATACGATAATTTTCTTGTCCTCTTAAAAAGCGAAGGCGAAATAAACGGCTCCGACAGGGATAAAATATCGATTTTGTTCCTTCCGGGGCCGTTTTTCTTTTTATTTATTCTTGCTTGATCACTTCGGCGTTTATGGTAATGCGGACTTCGTTACCGACGACCATGCCGCCGCGATCAAGCATTTCGTTCCAGCTGACCCCGTAATCATGGCGGTTGATGACGGTAGTCGCCTTGAAGCCGGCGCGGATGGTCGGTCCTTTATCCGGTTCATCTTTAATTTGGGGGGTCCGCCAAATGCCGGAGCTTATGAGGGTCAGGATGATTTTGCGCGTTATGCCGCGAATGGTCAGGTGGCCGAATAATTTAAATTCATTGGCGCCGATCCGTTCGATCTCGTTCGCCTGGAAAATAAACGAGGGATAATTCTTAACGTCGAAAAAAGCCGCGCTTTTTAGATGTCGATCGCGATCCTTATCCCCGGTCCAGATTTCGGTAGCGTCCATGATAACATCCACGATAATTTTTTGGGGGTTGTCGAAATCAAAATCAAGCGTCCCCCGGATATTCGGGAGACGGCCGCAAACATCAGTGATCATCATGTGCCGTACGCAGAATTCCGCTCCCGTGTGAGCAGGTTCAAAAATCCATTTTGACATAATTTTATCGGCTAGAATTAGGGGTCGGGATCGGTTTCTCGGGATTTAAATTAACTTTAATATATAAATATATAATAAATTTATTAATATATAATTATAATTTTCGCCTTTTCGTTACTAGAACTTAAAATCAAGAAATAGAAATATTTTTAATATCTCGTTAACGTTTTCACAATATAATCTCATTATAATTAAAAAGCAGGTGATTTAAAAAAAACCTGTCTGAACCGCCGGTCCGTTTGCGGAATCCCAAGATGAAGCCGGAATCTCCGGATAAATTCGTCTTTCCGCGGGCCGGTCGGTTTTTTTTATTGCCGAAAAATTCCGTTAGCGTGACTAATTTGCGATTAACTATATTATAATCGCCTTATAACAAAAATTATATACCATTATAACCGTAAGGATCAGATCATAAAATTATTTAAAATTAAATTTATGAAACCATTCAAAATGAACGACGGTTACGGTACGTCCGTCGCCATCGCCCTCGTAGCTTTTGTCATCGCCGCGGGAGCTTTGTATTTTGCCATAGACGCAAATTCGACGGCCTGGACGAGCCGGGGCGGGGAAAGCGTCAATTTGGATCAATTGGCTGATCTGGGATCGGCCATAATGACCGAGACCGAACTTGAGAATAAAATTACCGCCGCGGTAGAGAAGAAAATCATCGAAAGCATGGATGATGAGGAATACGGCCGGACGGCGTCGGTTCCGGAATCCGATAAAACCTTTGTTCCGAAAGGACGGTTCGCGGCGGACCCGCCGGCGATAGTGCCGGAGGCCGATAATACGGGGGCTGTATTCGGTTTAGCTCCGACGATTCGGTTAACCGACGCTTCCGGAGAAGGGGTTTTAAGCAAGGCCTGGCTGGCGGTATATAACGGTATCACGTATCATCGGATCGCCGCCCGGGGCCTGGCCGCGCCCGTCGGTACGGATTATTACGAAGGCTGGCTTGTACGAAATCCGGATACGCTCGATATGTTCTCTGTCGGTAAAATGAAATATGACCCCGGCGCCGCGGACGCCACCCTGTCGGTCAGGGTCACGGGAGACCAGGAGGCTTACCGCACGGTTTATGTCACCCTGGAGAAGGATGACGGCGACCCTATGCCGGGCAAAGTCGTACTAAAGGGCACTTTTTGGCCCGAGACCGATCTAGCCGTTACCGATAAAATGATCGAAAGCTATAAGGCCAATGAAGCAAATAAAGCCGGATTTTCAACTTCCTCGGTCCCTAAAGCCGATAATTCAACCCAAAGCCTGCTTGAGGCGATGCTAAAAGGCGGGTCCAATAACGATTCTTCGGCCGCCGGTAATTCCGACCCACTAGCTAGCCTAATGCAATTATTGCAAGGCAGTAAAAAGTAAAAAAGTGCCACGAAAAAGCGGCTCACCCAGGGCCGTTTTTTGTGCGGTTATTTTTTGTGGTATAATATTTATAGGCATTAGGTATTAGGCATTAGGCATTAGGCATTAGGCATTTTAATTTTTATGTATATACCCGCTTCCCTTGATGGGGTCAACAAAAAAAAGAATGCCGCCGTTTTTTTAAAAACCGCGGTTTATCGAATGGGCGGTACGGTCGAGATTTTGGCGGTATTGGCGGTTTGGATATTGATATTTTCCAAGCGAGCGGTTCTCGGCGGTTTGACTCGCGAAGAAATACTTACCTATATCCTGGTCGGTAACCTGATCGGAGCGGCCACGAACCATTTATTGCGGCGGATAGTCGTTCACGACATAAGCAGAGAAAATCTTTCCCTGCTCATGAATTCACCCGCGTCTTATTTGGCGAAAATAATAATCAGGGGTTTCGGTCGAAATATCTTGCCGTTCATACTGTCGGTGGCGTTTCAGATTTTTTTGCTTTATTTTTTTATCGACGATTTTAAAATTAATTCGGATCCTTACTATCTTTCCGTGATCGCGGTCATGCTGGTCCTGGCTTTTTTGTCTGAATTATTGATTTTGTATTTTCTTCATTTTTTCGTTTTTTGGTCGGTCGAATCCGCCGAAACTTATAATTTTATATTGAGATTGAAAAGTATCCTGGCGGGTAGCTATTTTCCGCTGGTGATCTGGCCGGCCATCGTCAATATCAGCCTGGTCCTGCCATTCGCTTATTCTTGCTTCGTGCCGGCGGAGCTTTATTTGAAAAAAATTGGCCCAGGAATCGGTCTTCGGGGAATTTGCGTGCAAGCTATATGGATCATGATCTTGTATATTATCCTTAAAATAGTCTGGATCAGAAAGACCGATCGGCATAACATCAGACCGAAGGAAATTTCGATAGAATAAAACCGGCCGGTGGAGTATTAAAAGCCATCTTGACTATTTGTTCGTTGTATGTTAGTATAGCGAATGACTCTTTTTATCAGGATGTAAATTGACAATTGCGCTTCGAGGGAGGTTGATTTGCCGGCAGCCGTCATTCTTGTTTTATTCGCGTTTGTATTTTATACAACAGCGGTATTTTCGGAAATGATCAGCAAGGGACTCAGCCGCGCCATAATAGCCATATTCGCCCTAGGCTTTTTATTTGATTTGATTGGTACTGTCGCCATGTTTATGTCGCCTGGAATGATTTTCGCTAATATTCATACTTTTTTTGGTAGTTTAGCGCTTTTGATAATGACCGTTCATTTTATCTGGGCTATCCAGGCTTTTAAGAAACGGAGTCGGGCAGCCGGTTTATTCAGAAAATATTCCGTTTATGCCTGGACGATATGGTTCTTCGCCCTTTGCACCGGTATCCCGAAATATTGATAAATTGAATTTATTTTTAATATATTTATAATCAAAGCGGAATAATATCGAAGCCAGAGTGCCAACCCTCAACAAAAAGGAGAAAGCGTGAACCAAAAAGTTACCGACTTGGCTGGAATCAGGGATATTCTCGAGACGATGGCCGCTTTGGCCGGAATAAAGATCGATCCCGAGAACATTTTCCAAAGAGAGCTGCGGATGGAAATTGCCGTAAACAGCAAAGAATCCTGTGAGATCAGGGTTCATTACGATGACGGGGCTTACCTGTCGTTCGTTCGTTTGAACAATTTAAAACCCGAGAACCGATGGTTTTTCCATTACCGGCCAATCGGCGGCAAAGAGAGGTTCGAGCGGATCGAGCCGGAATGCCTTAAGGAGGCGGAAAAGATCTTTGCGAAAATGCACGATGAGATCATAACCAACGCGGTAGCGGCCTAGCTTTTCATAGCTCTTTTATGCGAATAAAAATAACCCCAGTCAAAAGACTGGGGTTTTAATATACGGAAATCTTATCGATTTTTTCAATGAGTCTTCTCGTGGTCTTTCCGGCAGAGGGCGACGAACATGATCGGAACGATATACAGGGTCAGGATCGTAGAGGCGACCAGGCCGAAAGACAAAGACAGGGAAAAGCCGCGCCAAAGTTCATTGGACCAAATTAGAGGGAAGACGCCGGCTATGGTGGTCAGGGAGGTAAGAAAAATCGGTTGCATGCGGGAGATGCCGGCCTCGACGATCGCTTCGGCAAGTTCAAGTCCGTCTTCGATATTCTTGTTTATACGATCAATAAGGACGATCGCGTCGTTGACGACGATGCCGGCCAAGGACACGATGCCGATAAAGGCCAGGAAAGAGAAGGGTTGGCCGAAAACGAGGAGGCCGAAGACCACCCCGACAATAGCCAGGGGCAGGGAAAATAGGATTATGAACGGCTGTTTAAAGGAATTAAACTGCAGGACCAGGATAAAGGCGATAAGGATTACGGCCAATCCCAGGGACATGAAAGTTTCCCGGAAAGATTTTTCGATGTCTTCGACCTCACCCCCGACCTTGATCGAAAAATTCGGCGGCAGTTCGATTGACGTTCTTTTCTTTTCGAAGTCGTCAAGGATCTTCTGGAGATTGGCGCCCTCCTTTATGTCAGCGCTGACGGCCGCGTATTTCGCTCCGTCCCGGTGCTGGATAGAGAGAAGGGCCGGGTTAAAACTGACGCTGGCGACATCTTTCACGGCGATGTATCCACGCGGAGATGGCAGGAGCACTTTTTCAAGATCGTCGACGCCTTTGAATTCGTTTTGGTCGTATTTTACCGTTATATCGACATCATCGCCCTCAAGGTTTATCTCGGTCGCGGCATTGCCGAAAAGGCTGGTCCGCAAGGTGGAGGCGACGGTAACCATATCAAGGCCGTAATAATCGGCTTTTTGCCTGTCGATCTCGAAAGTGAATTCACCGGCGGCGTCCTCGATATTATCCTTGACATTGAAAATATCCGGATTGCCCGCCAATATTTTTTTGATTTTGCCGGCTGTGTCCGTCAAGCCTTCGAGTGTATCCCCGAAGATCCGCACTTCGATCGGGGCGCCGGTCGGCGGTCCGGCCGAAAGTTCTTCCACGGTAACCTCACCTCCCTGAATCGCGGTAATTTCACCGCGGATCGAATCGGCGATCTCGTAGCTTTTCCGGTCGCGCAAATCTTTCTCGACCAGGTTTACGGTTATGCCGCCTAAGTTTTCACCCGCTTTTCCGCCCTCGCCCGGATTAACGGATTGGCTCTGGCCGATGTTAACGACGTAATTGTCCATCTCCGGGATGGCATTGACGATTTTTTCTGCTTCCCGGACGACCGGACGCGTCAAAGCTAGGGTGGAACCGGCCGGCAATTTTACGCTGACAAGGAAATAATCGAGATCGACCTTAGGGAACATTTCGATTTTCATGAAACCGGCGGCCGGTATGCCGACGGCTATGAGAAAAGCCGCGGCGGCGATAGCGAGAGAGAGGCGCCTTTTCGCCTTGCTTATAAGCACGCCCTGAAGAAATGGCCCGTAAAAGCCGTGGATCTTAAAAAACAGACCGTCGAAAAAACGGTGCCGTTTTTTATTCCGATGGGATCCGTCCGCCGTTTTGATCTTTATGAAGCGGGCGGCTAAAACCGGCACGACGACCAAGGCTACGAAAAGCGAGGAAATAAGCGTCACGGTGATCGTTTTGGGCAAGACCGAAATATATTGTCCGAGAATGCCGGAAACCAGGAGCATGGGCAGGAAAGCCGCCACAGTCGTCATGGTTCCGGAAGTGATAGCCCATTTAAAATTCCAGACCGACAGAAGCGCGGCCTCCGCGACGGTTTTTTTATGGCGGGTAACGTATTCGTTGATGCCCTCGATGATGACGATCGAGTTATCGACCATAAGACCCAAAGAAAGAACGAGGGAAAAAAGCACCATCGAATTAAGGGTCAGGCCTTCGAGTTTCAGGAACATGAAAGCCATAAGAAAGGCCATCGGTACGGATAAAGCCGTGATGACCGCTCCGCGGAAGCTTAAGACCAGCATCAGGATTAAGGTTATAAGTATCATGGTCTGAATGCCGTTAGCTCCCAAGGTGTTCAAATCTTCTTTGATGAAGACGGAATTGTCGTTGGTTTTCTGAATCTTGAGATCGGACGGCAGAACGCCCTTGGCGTAAAGATCATCGATTTCTTCGCGGGTATTGTCGACAATATCAAGGATATTGCCCCCGGTCCGCTTATAGACCAAGAGCGAAACAGTATCTTCGGCCGGCACGTCCCGGAAGCCGATTTTCGATTCGGTTTTTTTGTCTTTGAACGCATCTTCGATCCGTCCGAGATCCTTAAGGAAGACCGGGGAGCCGTCTTGAGTGGCGACGACTATATCATAAAGATCGGTAACGCTTTTGAAACGCCCCTTTACCCGGACGTCATAGTTGAAATCATCAATGCCTATATTGCCCGCCGGAAGGCTCACGTTGGCGCGGCCGACGGCCGCCACCACCTGTCCTAACGATAGTCCGTAGTTCGACAGTTTCGTCTGGTCGACCGCTATCCGGAATTCCCGGGTAAGGCCGCCGGAGACGACGACTTTCGATACGTCCTTGACGTTCTCCAAAGCCTCTTCAAGGTCGTCGGCGATTTTTTTTAAAGCGACTTCGTCATACTGAGCTCCGACCAGGGAATAGGTCACGATCGGCATATCAGTGAAGTTTATCTCCGTTACGATCGGCGTTTCCGCGTCCGTCGGCAGTTCCGCTTCGGCATTGTTGGCCGCCTCCCTAAGCTTGCGGAAACTTTCATCCAGATCGGCTTCGGCTTCGTATTCCACGAAAACGCTCGATACGCCTTGTCCGGAAGTAGAGCTGTATAATTTGACGTTTTCCAGGTTCTTTATCTCATCTTCTATTTTTCTGGTCACGAGTTCTTCGATATCGACCGGGTTGGCGCCGGGATAAATCGTCGTCACGACGGCGTAGGGGATGCGGATTTCGGGTTCCGCCTCTCTCGGCAAGGTGAACATCGCGAAAACGCCGGCTAAGACCAGGCCCGATATCACCAGATAGGTAATACGGTAATTGATGATCAGAAAGCCCAAAACCGACCGCTTGGTGTCATTAACGGCCGCGTCCAGCTTTTTTGTTTGCCTCTGTTTATGTTCTTCGTTATTTACTGCTGATTCCATGTTTGAGTTGAATTTTTTAATTAAATGACAATTTCCGATCCGAATAAATCCGGATACCCCGAAAAATAATGCGTAAGACTTAATCTGTTATCTTCACTTCGTCGCCGTCAATAAGATTCTTGGCGCCGTCAACGGCCAGCGTATCCCCCCGATTAAGACCGCTTAAAACTTCTATAAACTCTGCTTCGGTTTTTCCCAGAATAACAGGTGTTTTTACGGCCCGATCATCCTTAATTACGAACACATAGCTTTCCGTTTGGGTTACGGTAACTGTTTTTAACGGTACGTAAATCGATTCCGCGCCGGTTTTGACGGGAATAACTATGTCAACAAAGGTTTCCTGGATAAGTTCCCCGTTCTTATTGTCGAACACGATTTCCAGCTTCACTTTCCGGGTAACGGGGTCGGCGGCCGGGTCGATTGACGAGACGACCGCCTTAAGTTCGTTGCCGATGATCGCTTCCTGGCCGATCGCGATCCGATAGATATCTTCGGAGGGCAGGCTGGTTTCTATTTTCATCATCTCGGCCTGGCTGATCTGGGCGATCGGTTGTCCGGGATTCATTTCCGCGCCGATATCGACATACTTAGCGGTAATAACGCCGGAAATAGGAGCTTTTACGGAGAGATCTCCGGCCGCTACCCGAGCGAGATTAAGCTGGCTGCGGGCCCCATCCAGGGCGGTTTGGGCGGAAAGAACCTGATTTTCGGATAAAAGGCGCGCGTTTTCCTCTCCGACAAGCGAGTTGCTGAAGGCGGTTTTGGCGGAAGTCAGGCGGTTATTGGCGGTATTAAGAGCGCTCACTAAAGCGTCCCGTTCCTGCGTATTGATGAGGCTGAGGTTTTCCAGGGCCTGTCTGGTGGCGCCGGCGGCGGTCTGAGCACCGACGATATTCGCCCGCAGGCCGGAAAAGCTGTTTTTCTGGGCCGCCAAAGCGCTGTCGGGAAATTCCGCGCTTGTGATCGTATTGTCGAGGACGGCTATGGTGCCGTCAACAAGCTGTTTCGTCAAAGCCAGAGCGTCCGAAAGCGCGGCCATTGCGGAAGTGATCGTGTCTTCGGCGGGGGACAGATCGTTTAAAGACAGGTAAGATTTTTTAAGTTTCAAATAGTCTTGTTTTGCCGCGCTTAAGCTGGACATATCTTTGACGCCGAGAATATTCTCGACTCCCGGCAGCTGAAGACTGCCTTCCGCCTTGATCAGATAATTAACCTGGTCGAGAGCGCTCCAGATAGTGTTTAGGTGGCCGTTAAAGGCGATAACGGCGTTATGTTTAGTGTCTTCATCGCCCTTCCCTCTTAGCGCGTCATAGTTTAAAAGGTTGTTGTTGGCGGCTTCTGCCGCGATCTCCGCCGCCGCCACCCCCTCTCTGGCCGTATCCACCCCGAGGCTTGCCTGGCGAAGGCTTTGCTCGGTCATGCTTCGACTTAAGATCAGGCTGCTTTGGAGATTCGCGAAATTATTTTCGGCATTGATCAGGTTCGTTAGGACGGTATTGTCGTTAAGCGAAGCCAGGATACCCCCGGCGAATACCCGGTCCCCGACCGCAAAAGTCAGATTTTTTATCGTTCCGCCCGCCAACGCGACCACGTCTATTTTTGAATCGGCCTTTACGGTTCCGACGGCTTTGATGGCTGTGCGATTTTCCCTATCCAGGGTCATGGTTTTAATTTCCTTTGCCCGTGGATCAGTAAGGGGCTCTTCCGGTTCGCTTTGTTTTCCGTATTTTGCGGCCGCCCAGATCCCTCCCAATATCAAAAAAAGCAGTAAAGCGGCCGCAATCGAAAAACGGCGCCTGGGCCGGAGTAATTTTTTTATTTTATCTCCGAGTTTAGGGCGGGGGACGATCGTGTCAGCAACCGCCGCAATTGAATTCTTCAAGCTCATAATGTTGCTTATAAAAAAGTCAGCTAATTCCGTTTTAACTGACAAAAATTAATGAAAAATTAACTTAAACCGATTAAAGGTATTTTTTGGATACTCATGCTATTTAATCATACATATTAGCTAAAGTCAAGTGTATGTTTTTTTTGGAGTTTACTAATCCGCGGAATTATTGTAAAATAATTATATACCCATAAAACCGATGATAAATTTTATTTTAAAATTATCCGATAAGATCCTTTTGACGGTCTTCCTGTTCGCAACCGGTTTGATCCTGTCAGTCGTTTTTTTTATAGGCGGATTGCCGGAGCAGATATTGATATTGGGCGAGCTTATATATATTTTCGTGTTTTTAGTGACCCTTACGATCAGCCGTACCCTGACGAAGCGCCTTCGGAGCCTGACATTCGAAGTGGAGGAGATGGCGGCCGGAAACCTTTCCAAAAGGCTGCCGGTAGATAATAAAGACGAGATCGGCCAGCTGACAAGCGCGTTAAACGAGCTTTTAGTGAGACTCCAGACCGGCGTAGCGCAGGATGTCACTAAACACCGGGAAATCGCGCAAGCCAAAACGGACTTCGTGGCGATCGCCTCGCACCAGCTTCGCACCCCGCTTTCGATCGTAAAATGGTACGTTGATTATGTCGTTTCCGGCGACGCCGGCGAACTCAACCCCGAGCAAACTAAATATCTGCGGGAAGTTTATCGGAGCAACGAACGCCTGATCGACCTGGTTAACGCGCTTTTGGATGTTTCCCGCATTGATCTGGGGACTTTTTCGATCGAACCGGAACCGACCGATCTGATCGGCCGGGCGGAGAGCGCGCTTAAGAAATTCCTGCCCGAAATTGAATCGAAAAAGATCAATCTGGAAAAGGAGTATGACAGCCTGCCGGAAATAAATTTAGATCCGCGATTGACCAAGATCGTTTTCGAGAATATCCTCTCGAATGCCGTCAAATATACGCCGGAGAACGGAACTATCCGCGTAGCGATCAAAAAGACCGAGCATCAGGCGCTTATAAAGATCTCCGATACGGGCTGCGGCATTCCCCGGTCGGAACAGCCGAAGATCTTCACGAAACTTTTCCGGGCGGAAAACGCGAAGAAAATGGAGTCGGCCGGCACCGGCCTCGGGCTTTATATCTCCAAGGCGGTCATCGAAAAATCCGGAGGGAAGATATGGTTCCAGTCGCCCAGCCTCGAGCTCCTGCTCAATAAGCCGAATCCGTCGCGCCCGATCGACCAGGAGAATAAAGGCACTACTTTTTTCATTACCATACCTCTTCGGGGTATGAAAAAGAAGGTCGGGATCAAGAAATTAATGAGCGTGGAAAGATAACCGATCACTAGAAATTTAAATCATAAAACAATATGGACAAAAAAAGACACATTCTAATCGTAGAGGACGAAGCGGCTATGCTGGCGGCTTTGACGGATAAATTCGAAGCCGCCGGATATGAAGTATCCCAGGCTTGCGACGGAGAAGAGGGTTATAAGGCGGCAATGGAAAAAAAGCCGGACATAATGCTCCTGGACGTGATCATGCCGAAAATGGATGGCATCTCTCTCTTGAAAAAGATCAGGGGGGACGTGAAGTGGGGAGGCTCCGTGCCCATTATTATGCTTACAAATTTAAGCGATCCGACCAACGTTTCGGAGGCGGCCAGATACCAGGTGTATGATTTTCTGGTTAAAACCGATTGGCGCCTGGATGACGTGGTAAAGTTGGCGGATGAAAAAATCATCCTTGACAAAAACGATTAATCTGCTTATAATGTCCGAGTGGTATTATATTTTTAGAATAATGAAATTCATAATTTCTTCATTAAATTAATCTGTAGTAACAGTAAAGGCCTTGCCCCTCTGTTGCCAGAAGCGTAAACTATGATTTTTGATCCTGAAAAAGCCGGAATAAGCTTTCTTAAGATTTTCGTTATCCAATTCGTGGCGATAGGCATAATCGTCGGGCTTTTGATACTAATATAACCGGTAACCTGATATAATAAATGCGGACTGGCCGTAGCTTATAGGGGAGCGGTTCGCATTATTTTTATTTAAAGAACGATTTTATGGATATCAAGAGATTTGTTGTCGGAGAAATCGCGACTAATTGCTATCTCGTAAGTTCCGCCGGGGAAGCGGCAGTGATCGATCCGGGGGATAACGGCGAATTGATCTTGGAAGAAATAAAAAAAGCGCGCGTAAAACTCGTTTATGTAATAAATACCCATGGCCACTTCGATCATGTTTTGGCGGACGAGTACCTTAAGAAAGCCACTGGCGCGAAAATTCTTATACATGAAGCGGAAAAGATCCTTATAGATTTTCCGGCGGACCGATATCTTTCCGACGGCGACGTTATCGTGATCGGGGGTGTTGAATTAAAGGTTCTTCATACTCCCGGCCATACGCCCGGAGGAATCTGCCTCCTGGGAGACGGTTTTATTTTTACGGGAGATACTCTGTTCCTTAACGGCATCGGACGGACGGATTTTGAATGGAGCTCAGAGACCGATATGGAAGCGTCTTTAAAGCGCTTGGGGGATATTATAAAACCGGGTATGGCGATTTATCCGGGGCACGGGGATTGTGCGATGTTTAAAAGATGATCCGTTAGGGCCATAGCCGCTACGGAAGAATAAAATCAAAGCAGACTATTATAGTCTGTTTTTTATTATCCAAAACCGTTTTTGGTACTCTAATATTCGGGATTGATCACGCGGACGTAACAAAGCTCCGGCGGATTTGTATTATATTACGGCGCGTATTTTTTGCGAAAGCGCCGATATTAATTATTAAAGCGCCTGGAGCGCGATTTTTAAAAAACTATGAACAAAATCCTATCCATCTTTAAAAGGAAAGATCTTTTAAAGGTTCTTCTCGTCGGCGTCGGCATTCTGGCCGGCGGCGGATTTTTTTATGCCGTAAAGGCCGATCAGATCCAATATACCTATTATTCCGATGCGGACGGCGATGGCTATGGAGTTACCTCAACCACCACCTTGGCCACGGAACCGCCCGCCGGCTATGCCCGTAACGGCGGCGATTGCGCCGATACCGTAGCCGCGATAAATCCCGGCGCGGCCGAAGTCTGCGACAATATCGACAACGATTGCGACGGATATGTGGATGAAAATGTCCTAATCACCTATTACCGCGATTTTGACGGCGACGGTTACGGATTAACCTCGAGCACCACCCAGGCCTGCTCCGTTCCGTCCGGATATGCAACGAATCAAACGGATTGCAACGACAGCAATGCGGATATAAAACCGGGCGCGGCCGAAGCCTGCGACAATATCGATAACGACTGCGACGGTTCGATCGACGAGAACTGCGATCTTAATACTTACTACCGGGATGCCGATAACGATACGTACGGCAATCCCGGCCAGGCCACGACAAGCTACGGCAGCGCGCCCTCAGGATACGTCAGTAATAATAATGATTGCAATGACACGAAAGCGAATATCCATCCGAACGCGGCCGAAGCCTGCGACAATATCGATAACGACTGCGACGGTTCGATCGACGAGTACTGTGCCAGTATGAAAACATACTACCGCGATGCCGATGGGGATACATACGGCAATCCTTCCGTCTCCACCACGAGCTTAGAGGCTCCCTCCGGATACGTGAACAACGATCGGGACTGCAACGATACCAAGGGCAGCATCAGGCCGGGCGTGAGAGAGATCTGCGACGGCATCGATAATAACTGCGACGGAACGGTGGACGAGAACATGGCATCGCGTACTTATTATTTCGATAACGACGCCGACGGTTTCGGTGGTACCGCCACCACCAGCGACTGCCGGCTTCCATTGGGATACGTAACGAACAATAAGGATTGCAACGATTCGAACCGTTTGATATACCCGGGAGCCGTTGAAGTCAAGGATAACGTCGATAATGACTGCGACGGAAAAACCGACGAAGATGAAGCGGCGAACGCCTCGGAGATCTGCCCATATTTAGGCGATAACCGCCTCGGTACTTTCGTGAGCTGCGTGAATCATTACCTTAACAAACTCAAGGCGGAAGGCGAACTCGAGAATCCGGAGAAAGCCAGGATCTTAAAGGGATTGATCCAGAAGATCAAAGAGGTAATAAAGACGGAGAAAGTTGAAGATAAGGCCGAAAAAAAAGAGATAAAAAAGGAAATTAAGGATAAAAAAGAGGAAATAAGCGGGATAAGGGGAGGGATCAAGGATTTGAAAGAAAAATTTTCCGGCAGTTTTAAAAAGAAAGGGTCCTGCGGAGAATAGTCAGGCACCAGGGAAATACAAAAGCGGTTTCGGCCTTCGGGACGGAATCGCTTTTGGCGTATTGATTTATCCTTAAAAACGAAGTAATATGGTCAAAAGCCATATACTCAATGCTTATTTAGCTGAATTAAAAATAAATCCGAAATTTTCGTAACAAATTAGCGAATTTTTTGTATAATAATAAGGACATGGCCGGAGATTTCTTAAACTATTACAACCAGTATAAAGACAAGATCTTTAATTATTTTTGGTACCGTCTGGATTTTAATCGGGCGTTATCCGAAGATATGACCCAGGATGTATTCTTTAAAGCCCTGGATAAGTTCGATTCTTTCGATCCGGAACGCTCCTTCCAGGCCTGGATATTCCGGATAGCGAAAAATCACCTGATAAACCATTATCGCGTAGCGCGGCGGGAAACCGCATTGACCGAGGCGGAAAGCCGGACGATTGACGCCGTGGAGAAACTTAATATCGATCTTGAACTGGAAGACGTTTTCCGAGCGATCAATGTTCTTCCGGAAAAATTCAGGGAAGTCCTTAGCCTGCGCTACGCTGATTCGCTCGATAACGGTGAAATAGCGTCGATCCTGGAAATCTCCGAGGGGACCGTCCGGACCCGTATTTGTCGGGCGCTGGAAATTCTCCGCAAGTCTTTAAAAAACCGTTGATCATTGATCGTTTCCGGAGTTTCCGGTTGACTTTAAATTTATGGATAATTTAGAAAAAAAATTAAACAATCTCCCTAAGGTGCGCTTAAGACGGCGGGCTGATCTTAAGATAAGATTCCGGCTTTACGCGGCTATTCTTAAAAAAAGATTGGCTCCGGAAAAAATGCGTTTTAGCTGGAATTTCCGGGCTTTGGCCGGGTCGGTTTTGTTATTAATATTAATAGTTGTTCCGGGATACGCTTACGCGGGCACGAATGTCGTACCCGGCGACTTTCTTTATCCGTTAAAAATGAAACTGGAGGAAATCGAGCTTAGTCTGGCCCGAAAAAAGAATAAGGCCGAGATCTACGCTGAGTTGTCGGCTAAAAGACTGGCTGAAGCGAAAGTCCTCGCGACGACCATAGATAAACCAAAAACGGAAGAAAAAATAAAAATAAACCTGGACAAGGCGCTTTTATTGCGCGAGCGCGCCATTAGCGGATTTTCGAATTCCGGGTCAACTACCCTCAGAATAAAAGCTCTCAATAGCCAGGAAGAAGCTATGCTAACCGACATAGCGCAAAGCGCCGGAGTAGGAGCCGAAGATGACCTGATCGACAGTATCGCTCTGGCCTTGGATAAGGTTAAGGGGAGAGATAAAGATAGGGAGGGAGCGGAAAAGCGCGGACGCTTGGACAAGAGCAATGAACCGGAAAAAGCCGGAACCGAGGTCGAAGGCCGGGAAACTTTTTTCTTAGAAGAAAAAAAAGATCCAGAAGTTTGCGAGGATTGTGATCGCGATCGTAAAGCCGATGAAAAGAGCCTGATTTCCGATTTTGCGCCCCTAACGACCGGAACCACCACAAAGCGCGATGATAATATTACGGATCTCAGGGATAATATTGACCGCCTGACAAAAGACCTTAAAAAGCCGGAATTCGAGCAACAAGACGTGGAAAATCTGATAAATAAAATAAACAATAAAGTGAAAAGAGCGGAAGAGATCAGGGGAAGCGACCAGGAAGGCGCAAAAAATCTTCTCCGGTCCGCGGAAGCTCTTACTGATAACGCCGAACATTTTATCCGTAAAAAAGACAAGAACGATGATCGGCGGAAAGAAGAGAGGCGGGAAAAAGAAAAATAATTTTTTATATATTAAGTTGACAAAAAATACCGGCAGGATTATCATGGACCTGTCCCTAACCGGTGTTTTTTTATTTTGTGTTCATTCAAAATCGCCTCTTAAAGGAGGGGGCGTGCATGCAAACGTCGATCGTGAAAGATATCATGGTTCCTCTTGCCGAGTACGCCGTTATAGGCGAAGACGCGTCTCTTTATGAAGCTATCATCGAATTAAAGCGGGCCCAGGAAAATTTTTCGCGGAAAAACAGCCTTCATGCCCATCGGGCGATCCTGGTTCGAAATAAAAGCGGCCGCATAATCGGCAAAATAAGCCAGATGGACGCCCTGAAAGCGCTTGAGCCGAAAGCCCGGAATTTAATAAGCAAAACCGCCCGGCGCATCGGTTTCAGCAAGAACTATCTGGTAAGCACCCACGAACAGTTCCGATTGTGGGATATCCAGATTGAGCACATATCCAATCAGGCCAGACACATCCTTGCCAAAGACGCCATGTACGCGTTAACCTCGGGGGAATACATCGATTCCGAAGCCACCTTGGCCGCGGCCACTCACCAGCTGGCGAGAGGCAATCATCACTCCCTCCTCGTTACGGATAAAAAGAAAAACGTAGTCGGCATCCTCCGTCAGGTTGACGTTTTTACGGTTGTATTCAGTAATATCGGTCCGATCCAATAATAAAAAATCCCCCCGATTGATCCGATCGGGGGTTTTAAATAGGTTGTATAAATCCAGTCTCAGAATATCGTTTAATAAAAAACGTACGCCTTGGGAAGCTTACGTTTTTGTAGACTTATTTAAAGTTATTTTACCTTCGCCATGGTTTTCAGGCATTTAGTGCAAACCTTTTTTCTGATTCCGTCGACTTTTTTGCTTTGGAGGTTGATATGCTGGCGCTTGATAGTTTTAATATTGGAATGGGAACGGGCGGCATCCTTCATAGAGGAGCGTCCGCAGATATCGCATTGTTTTGGCATATTCGAAAAAACAGACGACAGTTAACAGACGATAATTCGTTGCTACGTGTATCTGTGTAATTTTATTTATGTTAGAATGTTATCATGTTTTGCCGAAAAAAGCAAGATATGATATATTTAATTAAGCATTAAGGAAAAAATATTAAGATTATCTTGAATATTTTCTTTGAGTATAAAGCATAAGGTTATTATCATTATTTCAATTAAATGTCTATAGATTTAGCGATTTTCCAGATAATCATATTGGTATTTTCCGCCATAATACACGAATACATGCATGGCTGGATGGCGGACCGGTTAGGCGATCCGACGGCGCGGGATGCCGGCCGTCTGACCATGAACCCGATAGCTCATATCGATCCTTTTGGGTCGATTCTTCTGCCGCTGCTTATGATCACCATGAATACCGGTTTCGTATTCGGCTGGGCCAAACCAGTGCCGTTCAATCCTTATAACCTGCGCGACGCCAAATACGGCCCGGCTAAAGTGGCTATCGCCGGCCCTCTGGGCAATTTGATAACCGCCCTGTTTTTCGGACTTATCTTAAGGTTTTCCCCCCTGCCTAACCCTACCCTAGGGGCTTTATTGGCTCTGATCGTCTGGATCAACCTGTTGCTTATGGTTTTTAATTTGGTGCCGATACCGCCCATGGACGGTTCGAAGGTAATTGCCCCCTTTTTGCCCGTAAGCTGGCAGAACCGTTTCGCGGAAGCGGAGCGTTACGGTATGTTTTTAGTGCTTTTATTCGTAATTTTCGGTTTTTTCCTTATAGTTCCGATAATCGATCTTTTATTCAAATTAATAGCGGGTTTCCCGCTGTATTAATTTGCGTTTTCGGACAATATGTACAGTAATTAAAACTAAGTTAACGATTATTTCGGTTTATTAAAAATTTATTTTATATTAGATAAAAAATAATTTATTTTTGGCCTGGATTTTCTTCTCTTGACTAATTTTTATTAATTTGATACATTAGAATAAATCTCATAGACAAAAGAATCCCTGTTTATAGGGGTTGTTTTATTAACAGTTGTCGCCCCGCGGGCGAGCTCCACCACAAAACGGGGTAAACGCGAATAATAATAAATATGCCAACAGTAAACCAATTAGTTAAAAAGGGAAGAGTAAAAGTAATCAAGAAGAGCAAATATCCGGCCATGCAAACTACGCTGGACACTTTACATAGGAAAAGGACCGAGCTTCGCAAAGGCGCCCCCTTTAAACGCGGCGTTTGCCTTAAGGTAACCACTACCACTCCGAAAAAGCCGAACTCGGCTTTACGGAAGATCGCTCGCGTCCGCCTTTCGAACGGCATGGAAGTAACCGCCTATATTCCCGGCATCGGTCATAATCTCCAGGAGCATTCGATCGTTCTTGTAAAAGCCGGCCGTACAGCCGATCTTCCGGGCGTGCGTTATAAGATCATACGCGGGGTTTACGATACTACCGGCGTTGAAAACCGCAAACAATCCCGGAGCATTTACGGCGCCAAAAGAGCTAAAAAATAATTATATAAATTCGATATAAACCAATATGAGAGGAAAACCAGCCATTAAGAGAAAAATCGAGGGGGATAGCCGGTATAACGATACCGATATTTCCAAGTTCATAAATTATATCATGCAAAGAGGCAAGAAAACCGTAGCCCAGAATATCGTTTACGGTGCTTTTGAAGTAATTAAAGAAAAAACCAAGCAGGATCCCAGACATATATTCAATAAAGCCTTAAAGAAGATTTCTCCGACCCTGGAGGTCCGCGGTCGGCGTATCGGCGGCGCCAACTACCAGATTCCTTACCAGGTGCGGGGGGACCGGCGGTTTACTTTAGGCTGCCGCTGGCTTATTGGCGCGGCTAAAGAGAGAAAAGGGAAGCCGATGTACGTTAAACTGGCCGACGAAATATTAGCCGCCTCCGAAGGAGAGGGTGCCGCTATCAAAAAGAAAGAAACCGTCCACAAGATGGCCGAATCGAATCGCGCTTTCGCGCATTTCGCCCGTTAATTCATTTTCTTTATATAGGTTGTTTGATATAAATATAAAAACGGCGCGCTGCCCCGATCTATGGCAGCTCGTTTTTTTGGAACTGGCAAGACAAGCGAAAAACGTTCATAAAATAATAGCTTTAAAAATAAATAGCATATTTGAAAGTTTTTAAAGTTCTTAAATTTAAAATATGGCACGAGAATATAGTTTAGAAAAAACCAGGAATATCGGCATCATGGCGCATATTGATGCCGGCAAGACCACCTTTACGGAGCGGGTGCTTTTTTATACCGGCAAGAAGCATAAGATCGGAGAGGTGCACGAAGGGGCCGCCGAAATGGACTGGATGGAACAGGAAAAAGAGCGCGGCATTACCATTACTTCAGCCGCCACCACCGCTTTTTGGAAGAATCATCGCATCAATATAATAGATACCCCCGGCCACGTTGATTTTACGGTGGAAGTGGAGCGGTCGCTTCGGGTCCTGGACGGCGCTATTGCCGTTTTCGACGGTTCCGCCGGAGTCGAACCCCAGTCCGAAACGGTCTGGCGGCAGGCCGATAAGTACCATGTGCCCAGGCTTTGTTTCGTGAATAAAATGGATAAATTAGGGGCCGATTTTTTCATGAGCCTGAACTCTATCCGGGAAAGGCTAAACTCTAAGGCTCTCGCTTTTCAATTGCCGATCGGCGCCGAAAATACGATGAAAGGCGTGGTCGATCTTTTGACCCGGAAAGCCTATGAGTTCAAGGGTAATTTCGGAGAGCAGGTCGCTGAGGTGCCGGTTCCGGACGACATGAAAGATAATATGGAAAAATACCGCAATGAACTAGTCGAACGGGTGGCCGAATGCGACGATAAATTGACGGAAAAATATTTAAGCGGAGAAGAATTGAGCGTGGAAGAATTAAAGGCGGCGGCCCGCAAGGGAGTGGTTACCGCTGAATTATTCCCGGTATTCGCCGGTACAGCTCTCCAGAATATCGGCGTGCAGCTGGCTTTGGACGCGGTCATCGATTACTTGCCTTCGCCGATCGACGTGCCGCCGATAATCGGGCATGACACGAAAGACGAGGAAAAGAAGATAGAGATAACCGCCAACGACGGCGCTCCTTTTGCCGGCCTGGCGTTCAAGATCGCGACGGATCCTTTCGTGGGAAAATTATGCTTTGTCCGGGTTTATCAGGGGGTGCTTTCCGCCGGTTCTTACGTATTAAATTCCTCGACCGGCAAAAAAGAACGCATCGGCCGTTTGGTCAGGATGCACGCCAATCATCGGGAAGAGATCAAAGAGGTTTACGCCGGGGATATCGCGGCCGTCATCGGGCTTAAGGGTACGACCACCGGACATACTTTATGCGACGAGGACCGCCAGGTTCTTTTGGAATCCATTAAGTTCCCGGAACCGGTCATTAAGATCGCCGTGGAACCCAAAACCAAGGTTGATCAGGAAAAAATGGGCGTCGCTCTCCAGAAGCTGGCCGAAGAGGATCCGACTTTCCGGGTTGAAACCGACGAAGAAACCAACCAGACCCTTATTTCGGGTATGGGTGAATTACACCTGGACATTATCGTGGATCGCATGAAACGGGAATTTAAGGTTGAAGCCAATATCGGCAAGCCGCAGGTGTCTTACCGCGAGACCATCAGGCAGATGGCGGAAACCGAAAGTAAATATATCAAGCAATCCGGCGGCCGCGGTCAATACGGCCATTGCTGGCTCAGGGTAGAACCGAATACGGAAGAAAAGAAGAACGAGTTCGTGGACGCCATCAAAGGCGGAGTTATTCCAAGAGAGTTCATTCCGGCCATCCAGAAAGGCGTTGTTGAAGCGGCTGATCAGGGCGTAATGGCCGGCTATCCGATGGTGAACATAAAAACGACCGTTTTTGACGGTTCTTATCACGAAGTTGATTCGTCCGAAGCGTCTTTCAAGATGGCGGCTATATTGGGTTTTAAGGAAGCTTGCCGCAAGGCCAGTCCGACCCTTCTGGAACCGGTCATGAAAGTAGAGGTGGTCACGCCGGAGGAATATATGGGCAACGTTATCGGCGACCTGAATTCGAAACGGGGTCAGATCGGACAGATGACCAACCGTATTAATGTTAAGGTAATTGACGCGATGGTGCCTTTAGCGGAGATGTTCGGCTATGCTACCGCTTTAAGATCGATGAGCCAGGGACGGGCCCAGTATACCATGGAGTTCGACCATTACGCGGAAGTGCCGAAAAACGTGGCGGAAACGATCATCGGCGAAAGAGGCGGAAGCCGGAGAGGATAGGGGTAGAAACGGGCTTGACATTAAATTTTTAATGTTATAAAATAAAACCAGGCTATTTTAACATCAGAATAGATACTATATGTCGAATCAATTGCAAAAAGCGATAAAATTAGCCAAAAAAACAGGAGATAGGTTAATAATTTTCGATTCCGGCAAGACCGATAACGCCTATGTGGTCATGTCCCTGGACGAGTACGAAAAATTAATTGTAGGTGGTAGTGAAGTAAGGGGATTGACAGAAGATGAATTACTTGATAAGATAAATCGCGACATCGCTATTTGGAAAAGTGAACAGGATTTTGACGATTATAAACCGCGTAACAGCCATGGCCGGGATATAAGGGGGATCGAAGAATATAAAAGGACCTACCAAAAAGACGGATATGCCCCTAAGCCGGATTATTCGCGCCTGGAAGAGGATCGGAGCCGTAAAATATCATATCCTGAAACCGACAATGAACAGGAAAAATCCGCGGAAGTTTACGGTAAAAAAAGACATTGGATGATCCCCCGCGAGCGGAAAGAGGGAGCGGAAGAGATAATCGAAGAAGATCGCCAGTATCTGGAAGATGTCGATAATTTTTAAAACATAAATAAATTTTTATAAACTTTAATTTATTACGGCTGGGTAGTAACCCCGCAAAATTTGAGGCGCAGGGATCGCGTTTCGATCCTTCTCAAATTTGACGTGGGGGCCGTAGGCAAGAAACATGGCAGCAGAAAAATTCGAAAGATCAAAACCTCATGTCAACATCGGCACCATCGGCCACGTTGACCACGGTAAAACCACCTTAACGGCGGCCATTCTCAAGGTAATGGCTTCGAAGGGTTTTAAGGCTTCCACCAAGAACGTCGACCAGATCGATGCCGCTCCGGAAGAAAAAGCCCGCGGTATCACGATTGCGACCGCTCACGTCGAATATGAATCGGAAAAACGCCATTATGCCCACGTAGATTGTCCCGGACACGCTGATTACGTCAAAAATATGATCACCGGCGCGGCGCAGATGGATGGAGCTATCTTGGTCGTAGCCGCTACCGACGGCCCGATGCCGCAGACCCGGGAGCATATCCTCCTGGCCCGCCAGGTAGGCGTACCGAATATCGTTGTTTTCCTTAATAAGTGCGACATGGTGGAAGACAAGGAATTGATCGATCTCGTAGAGGAAGAGATCCGCGATCTTCTTAAAAAATACGAATTTGACGGCGATAACATAAAAATAGTCAGGGGTTCCGCCTTAAAGGCCCTGGAGAATCCGGCAAGCGAAGACGGCGAAGCCGTTTTCAACCTGATCAAAGCGGTTGATGAAACTTTCCCGGAACCGATTCGCGACATAGAACATCCGTACCTTATGCCGATCGAAGACGTGTTTTCGATCGAAGGGCGCGGCACGGTCGTAACCGGCAGGATCGAACGCGGTATAGTCAAGATCAATGAAGAGGTGGAGATCATCGGTTTGGGAGAAACCAGGAAAACCGTAGTTACCGGCATCGAGATGTTCAATAAGCAATTGGACGAAGGCCGGGCCGGAGATAACGCCGGCATTCTTCTCCGCGGCATAAAGAAAAATGAAGTGGAAAGAGGCCAGGTGCTAGCCAAGCCGGGTAGCGTTACCCCGCACACCGAATTCGAGGCCCAGGTTTATATACTTTCCAAGGAAGAAGGCGGACGCCACAAGCCGTTTTTCAAGGGCTATAAGCCGCAGTTCTATATCCGCACCACGGACGTTACCGGAGAAGTGGAATTGCCGGAAGGCACTGAGATGGTCATGCCGGGCGATACGATTAATTTCAAGGTAAAGTTGATCAGTCCGGTGGCTCTTGAAGAAAAACAGAGATTCGCCATTCGCGAAGGCGGCCGGACCGTAGGCGCCGGAGCCGTTGTTAAGATCATTAAGTAAAGATTAGATACAGGGTCCCTCTTTTTAAGAGGGGGATCCGCACCTAATTTTTAATTATTGGTTATTAGTCAATTAGTTAAACGGACAATAATTGTTAACTTAACTAAAACGCACATAACATGCCAGAAGACAAAGTTAAATCAATAAGCAAAAAGGGAGAATCCGAAGCCGACGGCGGCCATAACGAATCCAAGCAGAAGATCCGCATCAAAATAAAGGCTTTCGACCACAAGATAATCGATCAGTCGACCAAGACCATTATCGATACCGCCACCAGGAGCGGCGCCCAGGTATTCGGTCCGATCCCGCTTCCGACCACGAAGAAGAAATATACGGTAAACCGTTCGACCTTCGTCCATAAGAATGCCCGCGACCAATATGAAATGAGGACGCATAAGCGGCTTATAGATATAATCGAACCGACCGCCAAGACCATCGAAGATCTGACCAACTTAGGCTTACCGGCCGGAGTGGACGTTGAAATAAAAATGTAAGAGTTATCATAATTTGTATTTTTATATATTATAGATAATAGTGATCGTTGCGGTAACTCCCGAACACAAACGACCGGGAAAGTGCCGTAATAAGAATTATTATCGACAGGAGGAAATAAACCAACATAAGAAACACGAACTTAAATTTCGGTAAAACGATTTTTTGTGCTAAATAAATTTAGCAAGTTCGCTGGTTTTGTTGCAAGACCAGTTTTTGTTTTAAAAAATAGGGAATTTTCAATATATATTTATGAAATTCATCATAGGCAAAAAAATAGATATGACCCAGATTTGGCAAGGAGAAGAGGCCAAGGCGGTAACGCGCGTAAAAGCCGGTCCATGTCCGGTGGTTCAGGTAAAGCGTCGTGATAAGGACGGATATGAAGCCGTGCAGCTCGGATTTGGCGAAAGGAAAGAAAAGAATATTAAAAAGCCGCAAAAGAACCATGCGCGGGGATTGGGCAATTTAAGGAATTTGCGGGAATTTAATTTATCGCGCCCCAAGAAAAATGACGGTTTGGAATTAGATCTCAAACGGGGGGATATTATCGGAGTTGACACTTTCGCGGCCGGGGATATCGTCCAGGTTACCGGCACTTCCAAGGGAAAAGGATTTCAGGGCGTCGTCAAAAGGCACGGTTTTCACGGGCACAATACTACTCACGGCACGAAAGATCAGGTGCGCCACTCCGGTTCGATCAGCGCCGGCGGCGTACAGCATGTTTTTAAAGGTATGAGGATGAGCGGCCGGATGGGCGGCGACCAGGTAACGGTTAAAAATCTGCGGATCATAGAAGTCGATGCGGCCAACGGTATATTATCGATCGAGGGAGCCATTCCCGGAGCGAGGAACGGCTTGGTACTGATACAGGGAAACGGAAAGCTGGAAATAAGAAAAAAGGAAGAAGCTAAAGAAACAAAAAAAGATAACATTGATAATAATACGGATGAAGCCGTCGCGTCGGTAACGGAGGAAAAAGAGTCTCCGGCTGGCGAAAAAGCGGAAGCGGACGATAAAAAAGAGGATAAAAAGTAACCCATATGTCAATCGAAGTAAAAATATACAACCAAAAAGCGGAAGAAACCGGAAATCTGACCCTTAAGGACAAGGTATTCGGGGTCAAGCTGAACGAAACTCTGGTGCATCAGGCGGCGGTAACCCAAGCGGCCAATAACCGGCAGGTTTTAGCCCACACCAAAACGAGGGCGGAAGTAAGAGGCGGCGGCAAAAAACCCTGGAAACAGAAAGGCACGGGCCGCGCGCGGGCGGGGTCTTCGCGTTCTCCGATCTGGATCGGCGGCGGTGTTACTTTCGGTCCGAGAAAAGACAGGAATTTCAAGAGGAATATCAATAAGAAAATGAGCCGGAAAGCCGTATTGATGGTTTTGTCGGACAAGGTAAAAAGCGATAATCTTATCATACTGGATGAACTGTCCGTTCCGGAATACAAGACCAGGGTCATGGATGATATGTTCAAGAATCTTGAAAATAAAAGAAAGTTATTGGAAATCGTAGCGAGCGAAAAGAACCCGGATAAAAAGAAAGAGAAAAATCCGGTTCGAAAATCGGTTAAACGCAGCCTTTTGGTCGTAAACTGCGGGAAAGACGAAAAAGCAAAATACTCGATTCGGAACATTAAAGGCATAAAAATTATCAATTTGGAAAATATGAATATCCTTGACCTGCTGACCTTCAGAGATCTCATGATGACCAGGGAAGGTATTAAAAAATTAGAAGAAAAATATTCATCGTAGATTTCAATGTATTTTTAGACTCAATTCATATGGCATTGTTCAAATGGAATAAAAAATATCCCGATAAAAAAGAAGAAAAACCGTCCAAGACAAGCGTCGTGAAACCGGCCGGTTCCGGTAATGGCGTGAAAGCGAAAAAAAGCGCGGAGACCAAAGAACCGGCTAAGGCCAGCATGAAAGATCTGTACGGCGATAAAGAGGCTGCCGGAGCGGAGGAAAGTAAAACCGGGACCAAGACCGATAAAAAAACAAGAAAATACGGATCAGCTTACCGGGTGATCATAAGACCTTTGATCACGGAAAAAGCCGCTAATTTGGGAGCGGTCAATAAATACGCTTTCGTGGTAAGCGACCGGGCGAACAAGATCGAGGTTGAGAAAGCGGTCAATGAACTTTACGGCATCAAACCGACAAGCGTGAACATGCTTAAAGTTCTTGGCAAGAAAACCCGCCGCGGCCGGGTAACCGGTCGGCGCAAAAACTGGAAAAAGGCGATAGTGACGCTGCCCAAGGGCAAGAGTATCAATATTTATGAAGGAGTATAGTGATTTACGATTTGCGGTTGAATATTTCAAATAAGCCAATCCAAAAAAAAGTAGTAATACGCGATTTAATTGACGATTTGCGGTTGATATACAATCGGCAATCGCCAATCGGCAATCGCCAATCCAAAAATGGGAATAAAAAAAGTAAAACCAATCACCGCGGGAAGGCGCCAGGCCAGGTTCGACGATTTTTCGGATATTACCAGGACGAAACCGGAGAAAAAATTGATAATGATAAAAAAGAAGACTGGAGGAAGGAATGCCCAAGGCAAGATTACCGTCAGACACCGGGGGGGCGGAGCCAGACGCTACATCAGGTTAGTTGATTATAAGAGGGATAAATTCGACATTCCGGCCCGTGTCGCTTCGATAGAATATGACCCCAATCGCGGCGGTCGGATATCGCTACTTAACTACGCGGATGGGGAAAAAAGATATATTATCTCTCCGATCGGCCTTACAATCGGAGAAACGGTCATAAGCTCAAAAAATCAGATAGAGATAAAACGGGGAAACGCTTTGCCGATCATGTATATTCCCGCGGGTATCGCGGTTTATAATATTGAATTGACGCCCGGCCGCGGCGGACAGATAGCCAGAGGCGCCGGCAACGAAGTTTACGTCATGGGTGTCGAGGGTAAATACGCGCAGATAAAGATGCCTTCCGGCGAAATTCGGCTCATAAAAAAAGAATGTTTATGCACGATCGGCCAGGTCAGCAACGTCGATAAACGCCACATAAAACTTGGAAGCGCCGGCCGGAATCGTCATCGCGGCATTCGTCCGACGGTCAGGGGCACGGCTATGAATCCGGTCGATCATCCGCACGGCGGCGGCGAAGGCAACCAGTCGATCGGCTTGAAACATCCGAAAACGCCTTGGGGCAAACCCGCCTTGGGAGTGAAAACGCGAAACAAGAACAAGGCTTCCACCAAGCTTATAATCAAAAGAAGGGGAAGAAAGCAAAGATAAGAAGATTTAGCAAATAAAGAAATCAACCAATATGCCAAGAAGTTTAAAAAAAGGGCCATACGTAAATGAGCGGTTGCTCAAAAAGATCAAAGATCTTAAACCCGGCGATAAAACCGTTATTAAGGTTTGGGATCGTTCCTGCACCATCACTCCGGAAATGGTCGGATTTACGATCGGCGTCCATAATGGCAGAAAGCACGAACCGGTTTATGTGGTCGAGAATATGGTCGGCCACAAACTGGGCGAGTTCGCTCCGACCCGCAAATTCTTGAGTCATGGCGGTAAAATGGCGAAAACGCAGGCGAAGGGAGCCAAATAGCAATGATATATAAAATAAGGTAATTCATATGGAAGTAAAAGCGACAGCAAAACATATTAAAATGTCTCCCCGTAAAATGCGGCTGGTTCTGGGCGTCGTCCGCGGCCTCAAAGTGGAAGAAGCTTTGACGCAGCTTAAGTTCATAAAAAAGCTGGCGGCGGAACCGGTGATCAAGCTCATCAACTCGGCGGTAGCGAATGCGGAACATAATTTCGAATTGGAAAAGAGCAATCTATACATAAAAGAATTAAGAGCAGACCAGGGCCCGACGCTTAAACGCTGGAAACCGAGGGCGCGGGGACGGGCTACTCCGATAATGAAGAGAACGAATCACGTGAGCCTTATATTGAGCGAAGTGGTGGAAAGCGGTAAGACCGGATCGAAAAAACAGAAGATCGAAGCTCCCGTTAAACTCGGCCAGCTGCCGAAAGAAGATAAGGGCGTAAAGATCGAAGATAAGAAGAAAACCAAGGAAAAATCCGCTCCGGCCGAAACCGGCAGCGAAAAGAATAAAAAGATCGTAGATGTGCGGGAAGAGGGAAAGGGCGGACACGTTAAGCTTGAAGGAAAAGGACGCGCCGGTTTCATGAAGAAGATGTTCCAGAGAAAAAGCGGCTAACGTTTATTAAATCAATAAATCAAATAAAAACATGGGAAAAAAAGTAAACCCCAAAGTATTCAGGATCGGCACTACCAGGACTTGGCACTCCAAATGGTTCGGCGTGGGAAAAACTTACGCGAAGAACGTTCGTGAGGATGTCTTGGTCAGAAAATTCCTCATTAAAAAATTGCAGGAAGCCGGAGTCGATCGGGTAGAAATTGAAAGACATACCAACAAGATCAGCGTCGGTGTTTATACGGCCAAACCGGGCATCATTATCGGCCGGGGAGGGTCGGGCGTCGATGATCTAAAGAAGCAGATACATGATAAATTTTTAAAGACTTTCAAATTGGGCGATATAAATCTTAATATCCACGAAGTCGATCGGCCGAACCTTTCCGCCCAGATTTCCGTTCAATCCATGATCATCGATATAGAGAAGAGGATGCCTTTCAGGCGGGTAATGAAACAGGCTATTAACCGCATCGAACGGGCCGGAGCTTTAGGCGTCAAGGTCATTATCGGCGGACGCTTGAACGGAGCCGAGATCGCCCGAACCGAAATGCTCGTTTCCGGAAAAATACCGCTGCACACCCTGCGGGCCGATATTGATTATGCCCGCGGAGCGGCTCATACCACCTACGGAGCTATCGGGATCAAGACTTGGATATATAAAGGCGATAAATTCGAAAAAGAAGAAGAGAAAATGGGGGAAGTGGTGGGAAAAGAACCGAGAATCAAGCGCCACCGCTATAATTAATCCTTGAGCTTAATCTACAATTATTCAAAAGAACAGATTTCCATATGTTAATGCCAAAAAAGACAAAATTTAGGAAGTCCCATAAGAGCAAAAGAGGCGGCAAAGCCAGCCGTCTTATCAAGGTCAGCTTCGGACAGTTCGGTCTTAAAGCCATGGAGGCGCATTGGCTGTCTTCCAGGCAGATCGAGGCCGCTCGGCGGGTAATGACCAAATACACCAAGCGCGGCGGCAAGATCTGGATCAGGATATTCCCGGACCGGTCCGTGACAAAAAAAGGCGGCGAGATCCCGATGGGCAAAGGAAAGGGGCCGGTAGACCACTACATAGCGGCGGTTAAACCCGGCATGGTCCTTTTCGAAATGGACGGCATAGCTTTGGACCAGGCCAAAGAGGCCATGAATCTAGCGGCCCACAAACTGCCGATAAAATGCAAATTTATCGTAAAACATTAATCTAGTTTTTAAAATTAATCAATTTAACATAAATAAGATGGAGTTGAAAGAATTAAAAAAGAAAACCATATCCGATTTGCATAAAATTCTCGCGGAATCAAGGGATAAGCTCCGGGATCTCCGGTTTAAAGACGCGAATAAGCAGCTTAAGAACGTACGCGAGATCAGGTCGGTACGGCGGGTGATCGCCTGGGCCCTTATGCTCATAAGCGGCGATAAAAACGGGAAAGAAGGAAAAAAGACCGAGGAAGCCAAGGAAGATAAAACCAAAGAAAAAGAAGCGGATAAGAAGTAAAAAATAATAGATTATAACAATATGAACGATAAAAAAGCGGAGAAACAAGTTAATAAAGCTATCGTTAAAAAACCTGTAACAAAAAAGAAGTTTAGCGGCGTGGTAGTGAGCGCGAAGATGAACAAGACGATAGTGGTCAGGATCGATCGGGTAAAAATCCATCCAAAATACAAAAAAAGATATACGGTCAGCAAAAAATACAAGGTTCATGACGAAAAAAACCAGTTCAAGGAAGATGCTAAAGTTACTTTCATCGAATGCCGACCCTTATCCAAGGACAAAAGATGGAGAGTGGTTTACTAATTGGCCGGGGAGAGACATAAATCTTAAAAAGATCAAAAATTTTCTTACATCCAATTAATATGATACAAGTACAGACATACGTAAAAGTAGCCGATAATTCCGGCGCCCGGATGGTGCAGTGCATCAAGGTTTTGGGCGGTTATAAAAAGCGCTATGCCCGGATCGGGGATATTTTTACCGCTGCCGTAAAAGTAGCGACGCCGCACGCGCCCATTAAGAAAGGCGACGTAGTACGGGCGGTGCTGGTTCGCACCAGGAAAGAGATCCGGCGGAAAGACGGTTCTTATATCCGGTTTGACGAGAATGCCTGCGTAGTGATCGATAAGGAAAAGAAAGAACCGAAAGGCACGAGAATCTTCGGGCCGATAGCGCGGGAAGTAAGAAAGGCCGGATTCGTGAAGATCGCTTCGTTGGCTCCTGAAGTGTTGTAATTTACAATTGTCGATCGCTGATTGACGATTGAAATAAATTGAAGAAAATAAATAATCGTTATGCGTTACGCGTTATGCGTTACGCGTTATGAGGAATGATATAAATATGAAGATTAAGAAAGGTGACAAGGTTAAAATACTCACAGGTAAGGATAAGGGCAAAACCGGTAAGGTCTTGCAGGTTTTTCCGGCACGCGACCGGGTAAGCGTTGAAGGTTTGAATTTATCGATCAAGCATATGCGTCCGCGCCGGCAGAACGAAAAAGGGCAGCGCATTGAATTTCCGGCCCCGCTGAACGCATCCAATCTTATGCTTGTTTGTCCGAAGTGCAACAAACCGGCCAGGGTAGGATTTAAGGTCGTGGAAACCAAAAAACCGGAAGGTCAGGAAGCTAAGCCGAGTAAAAAGAAATTCCGTGTTTGCCAGAAATGCAAGCAAATAATAAATTAAACCATTGTTTATCTACATATGGAATCACAAACAGCCTACAAAAAAACCATCCTGCCGAAATTAAAAGAAAAATTCGGATACAAGAACGACCTGGAAGCGCCTCGGTTAAAGAAAGTCGTGGTTAACGTCGGTTTCGGCCGGCACATGAAAGAAAAGGCCTATATCGACGCGGTCGTGAGCGGACTTACGCGCATTACCGGGCAGAAACCGGTATTAGCCAAAGCCCGGAAATCGATTTCGTCCTTTAAGATCAGGGAGGGCAATGTTATCGGCGCTTACGTAACTTTGCGCGGAGCCAGGATGCATGATTTCGTCAATAAACTTATCAATATCACATTCCCCAGAGTCAGGGATTTCCGCGGCATAAACGAAAAGAACGTTGATCGGATGGGAAATATGACGATCGGTTTCCGCGAGCACATCTCTTTTCCGGAGATAAGCGCGGATGAAGTGGAAAACGTTTTCGGCTTGGAAATAAGCCTTTCCATCGGAGCCAGAAGCCGGGAAGAGGGATTGGAACTTTATAAATTACTGGGATTTCCCATTAAAAAAGATAAATAATATGGCTAGAAAAGCGTTAATTGCCAAAGCGAAAAGAAAACCGAAATTTTCCACACGGACCATACGCCGGTGCTGGCGGTGCGGCCGCAATCACGGTTATATGCGTGATTTTAATATGTGCCGGATATGTTTCCGTGAATTAGCCGATAACGGCGATCTGCCAGGATTGACCAAATCTTCGTGGTAACGGAATAAAATAAAAAGCTAATAACCGTAATATAAAGTCGTTATAAAATCACTTGAATAAAATATAAAAATATATGACTGATCCTATTTCTGACATGCTTACAAGAATTAGAAACGCTGCCTTAATCGGTAAACCGGAGGTATTGGTGCCTATGAGCAAAATAAAACACGAGATCGCCAAACTTCTGAAAAAAGAAGGGCTGATTTTGGATGAAGAAATAGTGAAAACCAAGAGCCGTAAGAACAAAGCTTCGCAATTCGATGAGATCAAGTTAGTTTTGAAATACAAGAAGAGCGGCCGGTCGGCCATAACAAGCCTAAAGAGAATCAGCAAACCAGGTCTTAAGGTGTACGCCAAGAAGACCGAACTGCCGAGAGTATTGAATAATCTGGGTATAGCGATAATTTCGACACCGGAGGGCCTTATGACCAATAAAGAGGCCAGAAAAAAAGGTTTGGGCGGAGAGGTTTTGTGCGAAATATATTAATAGGTTATAGGGATTAGGGAATAGGGATTAGGATACGTTTTAACCTCTAATCCCCAACCCCCTAAGCAACACATATGTCAAGATTAGGAAAACTACCAATTAAATTACCGCAGGGTACCGAGGCGAAGATAGAGAATGGTTTTATTTTTGTAAAAAGCGGCAAGGGGGAATTAAAGCAGAAACTCTCCGATCTGGCCCAGGTCGAGATCGGCGAAGAAGGGATAAAAGTAAGCGTCAAAAATCCGGAAGTGAAGAAAGAAAGAGCTTTTTGGGGACTTTTCCGCAGTCTTATAAATAATATGGTTATCGGTCTTAACGATGGCTTCGAGAAGAAGCTGGAAGTGGTCGGCGTCGGATTCCGCGTGAATGTCAGCGGCAATAAGCTTAATTTGAGTCTCGGTTTTTCCCATCCGGTAGAATTTATTTTGCCGGAAGGAATCACGGCCACGGTCGAAGCTAATATTATTACCGTTAAGGGCGTGGATAAGCAGCTTGTTGGCGAAACCGCCGCTAAGATCAGGAAAATAAAGAAACCGGAGCCTTATAAGGGCAAAGGAATAAAATATGTTGATGAAGTGATCAGAAGGAAAGAAGGAAAAACGGCCGCTAAGTAAAAAAGATCGTTGTAATTTAAAATTTAGTTTAGGATTTAGAATTTAATGGAGAGGGATAGCGAAAAAAATGATTACCAATATGTTGGTCGCGGGGCTTTAAAGCTGAAACACGCCTTAGAACATTTCCGTGTTGACGTCAGGGATAAAACGGCCGCCGACCTGGGGTGTTCGACCGGTGGATTTACGGAAGTGCTCCTGGAAAAAGGGGCCCGTAAAGTATACGCGGTCGATACGGCTTACGGGCAGCTGGACTGGAAACTTCGGAAAGATGATCGGGTGGCAGTAATGGAAAGGACGAACGCGCTTCACGCGGAACTGGAAGAAAAGGTCGATCTGGTGGTCATAGACGCCGGCTGGACCGCGCAAAAATTGATCATACCGAAAGCCATGGAGCTCCTTAAGGCGCAAGGAGACATAATTTCCCTTGTTAAGCCGCATTACGAAGCTAAGCGCTACGGTCTGGTTTTTAAGGGAAAAAAATTAACAGCGGAAGAAAGCAGGCGGATACTCGAATCTGTTTTAGAAGATCTGGAAAAAGCTGGTTTTAAAATCAATCTATATACCACCTCTCCGGTTACCGGGGAAAAAGGGAAAAATATCGAATATCTTGTATGGATCAACAAAAAAGAAAAAAAACAATAAAAACGAGGAAACACGCTAAGATCAGGGCCAAGATCCGCGGGATAGAATCACGCGTCAGGCTAAGCATCTTCCGGTCTAACCGGGGATTTTACGTCCAGGTGATCGATGATCGCGAAGGCAAAACCTTAGTATCCGCGCATAGCCAGGAAATAAAAGGCGTAGAAGATAAGGATAGAAGCGGCAAGACAGCCGTCGGTTTTGCCGTGGGCAAGCTTATCGCCAAGAAAGCCTTGGAGAAAAAAATAGAAAAAGTGGTTTTTGACCGGGGCGGAAATAAATATCATGGACGGGTCAAGGCGGTAGCTGACGGCGCGCGCGAGGGCGGATTAAAGTTTTAAGCGCGATTCCGGGCCAGGTCTCGTTCATATTCGCTCCATAAAACGCGAAACAGGCGAAATGTCTTTAGATATAATTTAATCATATATGGATAATAAGAACAGCAATAAAAATCAAATGAACAATCCTAAAAACACGGGAACGGGCGGATCGGTTTACGCGTCCAAAAAAAGACAGGAAAGAGGCAAAAGGATGCCGGCGGCCGGCAGGGATAAACAGGAAGAATTCGACCAGCGCATAGTCGATATCGCGCGCGTTACCAGGGTTATGGCCGGAGGCAAAAGGATGCGGTTTCGGGCCTGCGTGGCGATCGGCGATAAAAAAGGAAGGGTAGCGATCGGATTGGCGAAAGGCGCCGACGTTACTTTGGCAGTTACCAAGGCCGTCAATAAAGCGAAAAAGAATTTCATAGAAGTGCCGATGGTAAGTGAAACCATACCGCATGAACTTCGCTATAAATACGGCGCGGCTAAGATCCTTTTGAAACCGGCCCGGCCGGGCAAGGGGGTTATCGCCGGCGGCGCCGCCCGGATTATTTTTGAGCTGGCCGGGATCAAGAATATCACGAGCAAGATATTGGGCACGAACAATAAGGTGAACATAGTGAAATGCGCGATCAGGGCTTTAGATAGCCTCAAGAAGGTGGAGAAACCAAAGAAGCAGGAGATTAAAAAAGAAGCGGAAAAAAGCGACGGTAACAAGGACGCGGAGGTCAAGAAAAAGGAAGAAATGAGCGGGAAATAATCGAAATAAGTATATAATTTTAGAATATTATGACATTAGCATTACATACGATCAAATCGACGGCCGGTACGACCAAGAAGCGGAAAAGGGTCGGGCGCGGCAACGCTTCCGGACACGGCACTTATTCCACTCGCGGGCTTAAGGGCCAAAAATCCAGGAAGGGCGTATCGAACCTGAAGCGTTTAGGCATGAAGCAGGTACTTTTGCGGACGCCGAAAAAGCGCGGATTCCGGTCGCTTAAGCCGAAGCTGCAGGTTGTCAATCTGTCCTTGATAAATGATAATTTTAAGGATAAAGACATCATCGATCCCAAAGTTTTACTGGGTAAAAAGCTCATCGATACCGTAAAAACGGGCGTAAAAGTCCTGGGGCCGGGAAAGCTTATCTTAAAGGGGCTTACTTTTAAGGATGTAAAAATGAGCGGATCGGTCAAAGAAGAACTGGAAAAGGCTGGCGGAACATGTGTAGTAAAAAAAGAAAAGAAAGTGTATAATAGGAGATAGACTATCTTTAAACACACAAGTATGATATTAGACAAATTGGTACAAATCTGGAAAGCCAAAGATCTAAGGAAAAACATCCTTTTCGTTTTAAGTATGCTGATCATATTCCGTTTTGCGGCCCATATTCCGGTTCCCGGGGTCGATACCGCGGCTCTGCGGGATTTTTTCGCGTCAAACCAGATTTTGGGTTTATTGAATGTCTTTTCCGGCGGCGGCATGGAGAATTTTTCGATCGTCATGATGGGTATCGCGCCCTACATTACCGCTTCCATCATTTTTCAGCTTTTAGCCATGATAATTCCGAAAATGGAGGAGATGCAGAAGGAAGAAGCCGGGCGGCAGAAGATAAATATGTGGACGCGCTGGTTAACAGTTCCTTTGTCCGCCATGCAGGCTTTCGCCATGATCACGCTTCTTAGGCGCTCATCCGCTAATATTTTAGGAGAAGTTTCCGGTTTTAACCTATTCACCATGATCTTAACTATTACGGCCGGCACTATATTCCTGATGTGGATCGGCGAGCTTATTACGGAAAAGAAGGTCGGCAACGGCATTTCCCTCCTGATCTTCGCCGGTATCGTCGCAAGTCTTCCTTCCGCGATCCAACAGGCGATCGTTCAGTTCGAAGCGGGCGACCTTTTTGTGTTGATCGGTTTTCCGGCAATCGCGATCATTACGGTTATCGGCGTGGTCGTGATCACTGAGGCGCAGCGCAATATCCCGGTCCAGTACGCCAAACAGATCCGGGGAAACCGCATGTACGGCGGCACCTCGACCCATCTTCCCCTCCGGGTAAATATGGCCGGCGTCATACCGATAATCTTCGCGATTTCCGTGGTCTTATTCCCGCCTATGGTCGCCCAGTTTTTCGTCCATGCCCGTTCGGCCTGGATCGCGAAATCGGCCGAATGGATTATTACCCTTTTTAATAACCAGCTTTTTTACGGCATATCTTATTTTCTTCTGGTTTTTGCTTTCACTTATTTTTATACGGAAGTTATTTTCCATCCGACCCAGATCGCCGAGAATCTCCAGAAGCAGGGAGGGTTTATTCCCGGTATCCGACCAGGCCGGCATACTAGTGAATATTTGGCTAACACTACGCATAAAATTATATTCGTGGGCGCTTTATTCTTGGGAGCGATCGCCATCCTACCTCTTATTATGCGCTATTTTACCGGCATGCAGTCTTTGGCGATCGGCGGCACGAGTCTTTTGATCGTCGTGGCCGTGGTCATTGAAACCGTCAAACAGGTAGAATCGCAGCTGACCATGCGCGAGTACGAAGGGATGTAATTGTGTTTTTGAATAGTTTATATTAGTTCCGGCCCAACGGCCGGTTTTTGTTTTATAGTAATCATATAAAAAACTTTTTTATAATTTACCGTAGATACTGCCATTAGCGGAAGCCAGCGGAGAGTGTTAGTATTTTTTTAAAAAGTATTGTATAATAAATTTACATTAGAATTTATAATTTATAAAAATTTATGAAGAAAAAGATAATTTATCTTTTTATTATTTTATCGTTGCCGATTTTGTTTTCGGCTTGTTCCCGGGTAACTTCGATCGAGAAGGAGGGCGCTCCGGAGCTAAAGAAGATCAGGATTTCCGGATCAGGATCGGGTTTGAATATATTAAGCTCGGTAATAGAGCTTTTTAAAGAGGATAACCCGGACATTAAAATCGAGATCTTGCCCGGTACCGGCACGGGCGAAGGGATTATCGGTGTGGACCAGGGAGTCCTGGATATTTGTTTGGGCGCCAGAGAAATGAACGAAGAAGAAAGGGGGAAATACCCCGACCTGACGGAATCGACGTTCGTTCTAGATGCCATGGTCTTAACTATCCACAATTCACAGAGCATAGATAATTTAAGCAAAGAGAATATTGTCGATATTTTTTCCGGACGGATAAATAATTGGAAAGAACTCGGGGGCAATGACGCCGAGATAGTAATACTCGATCGGGAGGAAAGCGAATCCAGCAAGCTTTTGTTGAGAAAATACATCCTGGGCGAAGATCTGGAGGTAGATAAGGACGCGGTATTGATCCACAGCGCGGCATCGATGGACGAAGCGCTTGAATTATCGGTTAACGCCATGGGCCAAACCTCTTTAGGGATGATAAAATACAAAAAATTACCGGTCAAAGCTTTGTCTATAGACGGAATTTCGCCCAACGAAGAAACGGTAAGGAGCGGCAGCTACGAGATGGTCCGTCGGTACGGCATAATATATGATCAGGTCAAGTTGACCCCGGAGGCAGAGAAATTGATCGATTATCTTCATAGTCCGGAGGTAAAGAGCGCGTTAAGTTCATTCGGGTTTTTCCCGGAAGATGACGAATTATGAAATTCAAGATATTCCACAAGATAATCGTCAGTTTTTTATCGCTGATCCTTTTATTTACCGGGGCGATATCGTACGTGATTTATAACACGAAAACGACATTTGAAGAGGTTGAAAGAAATACGGAGCTCGTACACGGTATTTACGAGCTGACCATAGTTTTGCATCAGCTATCAAACGTTACTAAGGACTACACTCTCAACAGGGAAAAAGGAACGGCCGAAGGATTAAGAAGCATGTGGGTGAATTATTTTTATAAGATGAATTCAGCCTTGGAATATCTTAAGGATAATGGATCATATCCGGAAGCGGTCGGTTTGATCGAAGAAAATATATTGATCGTCAATAATAACGTCGATATGGTGGTCGATATCAATGCTCTTTTGTCGGTTACTTCGGACGAGGGCAAAAAGGAAGAGCTTATTAAAGAGCGGGAAAACGCGTTGGGCGAGCTTAATGTCCTGCAGAAAAAGATCTCCGGTATAGTCGAGAATGTCAACGCGGAGGCGGAAGAGGAATACCACCTGTCCATGCGCAGGAACCAGGATATTATCACGGCCGCTTATTATATATTCATGTTCGTGATCATTCTCTCGTTCATCCTGGCGGTGCTTATCTCTTATTCGATATCGATCCCGATACATAAGCTCTATAAAGGCACGGAGGCGATCGAAAAGGGGAATTTAGATTTTAAAGTAGGCACGGACGCCGGCGACGAGATCGGCCAACTGTCACGTTCTTTCGACAAGATGGTATCGGCCTTCAAGAAATCCCTGCAAAAAATAGAATCGCAGAACAGGACCCTGGACGAAGAAGTGAAAATAAGGACAAAAGAACTCGATGAAAAGAATAAAGAGCTTGAGCGGACACTGGAAGATTTTTATACTATCCGTTTGGGCATGCAAAGAGATCTGGAAAAAGGAACCGTCAGCGAGGAAAATAAAAAAATAAGGGAAAGGCTGGATAAGCTCAAAAGGTAATTTGACGGCACCGATTGACAACGCAGAAAAACTCAGGTTATACTTAAAATATCCATAAATATCGCTTTTTTAACTTTAATAGAAGCTCGGGCAAAAAGAGGTGAAAAATGGACGAGAAAACCAGGGAACTTTTCGGGCAATTCGTGGGTAAACACGTTTTTTTTGAAGGTAATGAGTATATTTTACGGGAAGTCGGCGAATTTTGCGGCCTCTCCGGCCAATGGCTGGCGAATGAACCGAACTGTTATTACGAAAAAGTGAATGTCTGGGTCCATTACAGCCGCTTGGTCCTTTGGGGACTGTAAAGGTCCCGAATTTTAAAAATTCCGTTGATCCTTCCGCAAATCGGAAGGATTTTATTATTGAACGCATTTATTTGAAATTCGACAATCATTTATGTTATAATAAAAGCAATCGCGAAATAGCCGAAGAAAGGCCTTTTAACGCAAAAAAAGAAAAATCGTGGATCCGATCATCAGCCTCAAAAATATAAATTTCGTCTATAATAAGGGTAAGGACAATGAATTCCAGGCTCTTATTAACGTTAATCTGGAAATTTACCCCGAAGAATTTATAATTATCTTCGGGCCTTCCGGCTGCGGCAAATCTTCCCTTTTAAACGTTTTGGCCGGACTGGAAACGCCCGATTCCGGCACGATCTCTATTTTGGGCAAAGACATGATGACCTTAAGCAAGAAGGATTTCGCCTGGTATCACCGCAACCAGCTAGGCATGATCTATCAGGCTTATAACCTGATCACGAGCCTGACCGTTCTTGAAAATGTCGCCCTGCCCCAGATATTCCTCAATGTCCGTAAGAGAAAGAGAGAGAAGTGGTCATTATCGCTTCTGGAGCGCTTCGGGATCGTTAAACACGCCCAAAAGATCCCCACTGAATTATCAGGCGGCCAGCAGCAGCGGATCGGCATCGCCCGGTCGATCGTCAATAATCCCAAACTTATATTGGCGGACGAGCCCGTCGGCAACCTTGACTCTGTTTCGGCCCAGAACGTTTTCGATATCCTGGAAGAACTTAATGAAAAAGAAAAAAAGACCATTATTCTGGTTACCCATAATCCTGAAAATCTCGACTACGCCGATCGCATAATCTACATGAAAGACGGGATCATAACCCGTGAGGTCGTTAACCGCGAAAAACACAAGAAAGAAAAGAAGGTCGGACCCGGAGCTGAGGTTAAAAGCGCCATAAACCAGATGGAGGACCTCATGCGCGCTTATCACGGTCTGTCGCCGGAACAGATCAATATCCTGATCATGCCCTATAAGGCCAAGGTCTTCGCGCACCATTTCATAACCACGCGGAACATGGAGGAAACCAGGGTCTTCGAGGAATCTATCCAGCGTCGGCTCCTGGGCACGATCTCGCAGGAAGAATTATATGACATACTTAACCGCAATTCAAGCGACGGCGGCGTCGGTTTCGATAAAAGAACGACCGATAAGATACTGCGAAGGGTTAACCGTATTATCCGTATGGCCTACTTCGTCTATCAGAAAGATCGGCAGAGAAAGGATGTGGGCGGGGAACACGTGAAGATCGACTGGGACGAGAAAACGGAAAAGCTGACAAGCTACCTCCTTATGTCTTGCTATCAGGAATATTATAAGCATTTGGAAAAAGAGCAGACGGAGCGTTTAAAGAAGGTGGTGCACGACCGGATCGTGGGGAATATCAACAAGATCCAGTTTTTCGGATATCTTGATCAACCGTTTCATGACGGGGGAGTGGGGCTTAACAGGAAAACCGCCAGAGCCATCACCGAAGAGATCGAGCTTATATTGATATTGGGATTCGGCATAGTCGAGATGATGCACCAACGGCAGTCGTTCATGAACCGCAATGCCGTCGGGCAACCCCCCAAACCGGAACCGTCGGGCAAAGAAGAAATAACGGCATCGGCCGCGGAAAAAAGCGAAGCGGAACCGGTTAAAGCCCCGGCAGCGGAGATGCCTCCGGGACCGGAGGAGATTATAGACCCCAAAGAGGCGGAAATCATCATTAACGATATCGTAAGCCCCATCGGCGATGTCGGCATGAAAGATTTTGCCAACGTTATGAATCAGGCAAGATTGAAGCTTAAGGGTTCTTTGTCGGATGATAAGCTGGGCGACTTGGTAACTAAAGCGATTTTGTCGAGAAAATAAATAAGATCATTATTTTGGATAATTTATGTTAATCACGGATATTTTCAGATTAGCGACCAGGATGTTCCGGACCAATCGTTCCCGGACGATCCTTACTATCCTGGGTATAAGCGTCGGTATCGGGGCCATTCTTTTTTTGGTTTCTTTAGGTTATGGTCTTCAGGAGATGATTTTAAGGCAGATCACGACCTCCGAAGCTCTTTTAAGCCTCGACGTTTCTACCGGCGATCTTGAGAACCTGAAGATCAATAAGGATACTATCGGTGACATAAGCTCGATTCCGGGTGTGGAAAAGCTAAGCCCTCTGGTGTCGGTCCAGGTGCAGATGGGGGTCGAAGACATATCTTCGGAGTTGACCGCTAATTTCGCGGACAGCAATTATTTCCGGCTCGACGGAACGACGCTTAAAAAAGGCTCGTTCTACAAAGACGAGCCCGGAGACGTGAAAAAGGTCATTATTTCCTCCTCGGCCCTCCAGCTTTTTAATTTAAGCGAAGACGAGGCTTTTGGAAGATTGATAAGGTTTTCCATATTTTTGCCCGAAAAGGAAGAGGATAAGATCATCCGCGAATCCGTGGAATTGGGCCAGGACTTCCGGATCGTCGGCATTATCGAAGAAGAGGGATCGAACTACGTTTATCTTCCTTTCGCGATCAGCGAAAAAATGGAGATATTCGATTATAGCAAGGTTAAGGTCAAGGTCGATAGAAAAGAGAACCTTGATATCGTCAGATCGGCGGTTATCGACAAGGGCTATATCGTAAGCGCCCTCTCGGACGTCATCGAGCAGGCGAATCAGGTTTTCGGCATCGTCCAGATAGTTTTAGCTTCGTTCGGCATCGTCGCTCTTATAGTTTCCGCTATCGGCATGTTCAACACCATGACGATCGCCCTTCTGGAGCGGACCCAGGAGATCGGCATCATGAAAGCTCTGGGCGCGACCAGCCTCGATATCTGGAACATGTTCCTGGCCGAATCGATAATCATCGGTTTCTTCGGGGGATTGGGAGGAATTATCATCGGCATGGCCGGAGGCGAGGTTTTTAATTATGGCGTCAATCTTTTGGCCGGAGCTTTGGGCGGGGAAAAGATCGATATGTTCTTTACTCCTTACTGGTTCGTTTTGCTCATCATCTCTTTTTCGACCATTGTCGGCCTTCTAACCGGTTTTTATCCGGCCCGCCGCGCCGCCCGCATCAACGCCTTGGAAGCGTTGCGGTATAAATAATTTTTTACATTTTGAATTATGCTTAATCCTAAAATAAAGATCAATAAGCGGGACGCTTTGAAGAAATTGACCAAGATCCCCGGACTACTGACGCGATTCGGCTATGGAAAAATAGGGGAGCTCGCGCAAACAGTAAGCGACAACGGTTATTATAAAGAACGCATCAAGGCTTATGAAAAGGAACACGGTTTGGACCGGCAGATGATAAAAAAGATCGAAGAGGGCTTGGGCGAAACGGAAAAAGACCGGTCCCAGATAAGCCGGGAGTATAAGTGGGTGCGGAATAAGGTTGACGGCTATATTAATCCCACGATCGACCAGAAAATCGTTGAGTCGATCAAGGAGGGGAAAAGCAGTATCAAACAGATAATCAATCAGGCGAAGCGCGATCAGGCGATATACCATCGCCGCCTTAAGGCGGGACATAAGGATTACGCCCGGAATCTCCAAAAGGGGCGGTTCGCCATAATGGCGGAACGGAAAGCGAGCGCTCTGGATAAAGCTTTGACGAGCGGCACCGGAGAGATCCAGCGGCGCAAAGCCTTGGGCTTGTCTTATGGCGGCGGAGATGTTTCCGCTTTGAGCGGTGATCCGGAAAAAACCGCCTCTTTGACGTCGCAGGGAGGTTCGGCGACGGCGGTCAATACCGAAGCCCACGGAGTCGCGGCGGCTATCGGTTCGAAACAGGAAAAGACGAAGGGGAATCCGGGGGGGTTGCCCAGCTCTTTAGGCGGCAAACTATCGCCCTTCGCCGGCGGCGGTGTTCCCCCGATCGGTTTTTCGAAGAAATTTTAGCCGGTTAATTTTTTATAGCGGGCATAGATCATAATTTGTGTTTATGCCGAATATCGATATGATCAGAATAAAAACCAAAGCGGAAATCGAAGTATTAAGAGAGGGGGGCAAGAAGCTGGCCTCCGTTTTAAATATGGTGGCGAAAAAAGCCGTGCCGGGAGCGACCACGGGAGAGCTCGAAGATCTGGCCTGCGCTTTGATAGAAAAAGCCGGCGGCCGCCCGGCTTTTAAGGGTTTATCGATGGGGAACGGCGATATTTTTCCGACCGCTTTATGTACGTCGATCAACGACGAGATCGTGCACGCCCCGGCTAAGCCCGGTCGCGCCCTTAAATCCGGCGATATTGTCGGGATCGATATCGGCATGGAATACCCCGTCCGCGCCGGCGTTTCGGCGGGCCAGATCCCTGATGCTTTGGATGGGGGTATGCCGCGCAATAGGTATTCTCCCCGGGGCGGATATTTTACGGATATGGCCGTAACCGTCATGGTGGGACCGGTCGATAAAAAAGCCAGACTGCTTGTCGAGACGACTGAAGCGGCCCTGTTTTTGGGGATAAAAACGGTCAAACCGGGAAGTACTTTAGACGATATCGGCCGGGTCATCCAGGGTTTCGTGGAAAAAAGGGGGTTTTCCGTGGTGCGGGAATTGGTCGGCCACGGGGTAGGGCACAAGATCCACGAAGATCCGCAGGTGCCGCATTACGCCATAACGGACAATAGCGTCAAAAACGTGGTTTTAAAACCCGGGATGGTCATAGCGATCGAACCGATGGTCAATACCGGCACATGGAAGATCAGGCTCGGGAAAGACGGCCTTACCTATTTGACGGCCGATGGCGGGCTTTCCGCTCAGTTCGAGCATACGGTCGCCGTCACTCACGCGGGATACGAAATATTGACCGCGTTATAACAAAATGAACATGGATAAAAAGACAACTAGATATTTAGGGATCGATTGGGGAGAAAAACGGATCGGGCTGGCGCTGGGGGATGACGAAACCGGGATTGCGACGCCCTGCGGGGTAGTCGATTCGGTTGCCGGTATTTTGGATTTGACGAAAGAAGAGGAAATAGATAAGATCATAATCGGGCTTCCGGTCAAGATGTCGGGCGCGAAGAACGAAACTTCGCCCGCTTTCGATAAGTTCGTAAAATATTTGCGGGATAATTCCGGCGTTCCGGTCGAATTCATGGACGAGAGGCTAACGAGCAAAGCCGCAGACGCGTTACCGGGAACTAAAAAGACCAAAGCCGCCCGCGACTCTATCGCGGCCATGCTTATCCTCCAGGCTTATCTGGATAAATCTTAATCCCGTCTATCGCCATGGAAGAAACTTACGCCACTCGGGCCATAATTTTAAAACGGGAACCGTTCCGGGAACGCGACAGCCGAATCGTCGTACTCTCTCCCGACCGGGGAAAGCTTGAGCTTATCGTTCGCGGCACCAAGAACTTAAAATCGAAAATGGCCGGCCATATCGAGCCGGTAAGCCTGGTAAATTTCATGGTAGTGCGCGGGCGTATTTGCGATTACGCCGGGAACGCGATAAACGAAAAAAGTTACGCGGGGATAAAAAACGACCTGTCCAAGCTCGTTTGGGTCGGAAAATCCTTTAATTTTTTGGAAAAGGCCATAAAGCCGAACGAGACCGTCGACGCTGACCGTTTCTTCGCGCTTCTGAATGACTATCTGGAAATTGTCGATCGCGGCCTAAAGCCGGAGAATTACGAAATTTTCCATAATTTTTTTCTGCTTAAATCCATGTCGCTTTTAGGATACGCTCCGGAATTGTATAATTGCTTTCGCTGCCGCGAAAAGATCCTGCCGCAAGGGAATTATTTTAAGCCCGCTCACGGGGGTATCGGCTGCGGCAATTGCCGGGAAGCGCGCGGCCAGGATGATCCGGCGATTTCCGACAACTGCGTAAAAGTCTTAAGATCGGTCCTGAAAGACGGATTAAGCCGTTTGGCCAAGTTTAAAATCGACAATGGTCTGGGAAGGGAAACGATCAATATTATCGGTTCGTTTAAAAACTATCACGCGGATTTTTAAAATTTTTAGCCGCGGAAAACCGGAGGGCTCGATGTTAAAAGCAGTGGTGATTTTTTTTATCTTTTTTGGTTTCTTGGTTTGGTTTTTTTTGAGGGGTCGGTCTTGTCCGGCCTGCAAATCTACCGATATCGATATCGATATTGAAAGATGCTTCGGACTTCCCATGCGCGAGATCCATACCTGCGAAAAATGCGGTTACCAATGGAAAAAGAATATTCGCGGGGAGCGAAATTTTTAAACGCCGCCTAACGCGAGTAAAGCCTCCGGCATTTAAGCCGGAGTTTTTATATATTATCAGTCTTTGATGATTTTATGCTAATATTAAATAATATATATGTATCTGGGACGACGGAAGTATTGATTGTGAAGATTAATTTGACATTTATCTTTATTTTGGATAATATTATTTATAACAGCCGACAAATTGTATAGCCAGATGATCCCGATCGTGACAGCCGGGTGATGGCAGTAAAATAAACATTAAAGAGGTTTCGGGCGAGCGTTCGCTTACCCGGGGCAAACGGGGTGGCACCGCGGATCGTAAAATTCGTCCCTGAATATCAACCATATTTTGGTATTTAGAGACGAATTTTTTTATTATAATTAAGCCTCGTGTCACGCGTTTCCGCGTTTCATGCGGCCTGAAACATATGTTGCGTACGCATACCTGCGGGGAGATGACTAAAAAAAATAACGGCGAAACTGTTACGCTTTGCGGCTGGGTGCACCGGCGGCGGGACCACGGCGGAGTGATCTTTATCGATCTTAGGGACCGGTATGGGCTTACTCAGGTCAAGTTCGATCCGGAAAAAGACAAGAAAGCCCATAGTGAGGCCGAGAGTCTCCGGAGCGAATGGGTGATCGCGGTAAAGGGCAAAGTCGCCCTGCGGCCCGGCGACATGATCAATCCGAAGATGAAGACCGGAGAGATCGAGATCGAGGCGGGCGAACTATCGATCTTAAACCAATCGAAAACGCCGCCTTTCGAACTTGACGAGGAGAAGGCCAAAGAGGCCAACGAATCGGTCAGGCTCAAATACCGTTTCGTGGATCTGCGGCGCAATAAGCTTCAGGAGATCATGAAAAAAAGAGACGATGTGATCCGCTATATCCGGGAGTACTTCCACAAGAACGACTTTATTGAGGTCCAGACACCGATATTGGCAAATTCATCTCCCGAAGGCGCGCGGGATTTTCTTGTGCCTTCCCGCCTGCATCCCGGAAAATTTTTCGCCCTGCCTCAGGCCCCGCAGCAGTTCAAGCAGCTTCTGATGGTCGGCGGCCTTGACCGGTATTTCCAGATCGCGCCCTGCTTCCGGGACGAGGATCCGCGGGCCGACCGGCATCCGGGAGATTTTTACCAGGTTGACATGGAAATGAGCTTCGTCGTCCAGGAAGACGTCTGGAACATGTGCGAACCCCTGATGATAGAATTAACCGAAAAATTTTCCCATAAAAATGTTTTGAATAAAAAGTTCCCGCGCATCCCTTATCGGGAGGCGATGGAAAAATACGGATCCGACAAGCCCGATCTGCGTTTCGGTCTGGAGATCAGGCCGATTACCGACGCGGTCAAAGACTGCGGCTTCGGCGTTTTCGCCGATACGGTCAAAGCGGGCGGCGTAGTTCATGCCTTAAAAGTTGACGGCGGCGCCAAATTCACGAGAAAAGAGATTGACGATCTGACCGATCTGGCAAAAAGCAAGGGCGCGAAGGGATTGGCTTATATTCAGATCAAGGAAGATAAACTGCAATCGCCGATCATTAAATTCTTGGGCGAGGATCTGGCGCGGGAGATAATCGCTTCGGTCGGGGCCGCTTCCGGCGATATCGTCTTTTTCGGCGCCGACAAATGGCGCGCTGTCTGCGACGCCTTAGGCGTAGTCCGGAATAAATGCGGTGAATGGCTTGGACTCAAGGATAATTCTCAGGCGGCCTGGGTCTGGATCGTGGATTGGCAGATGTATGAATATTCGGAATTGGAAGAAGGGCGGATAGATTTTTCCCATAATCCGTTTTCCATGCCCCAGGGCGGTTTGGAGGCATTGAATACCAAAGATCCTCTCGATATCTTAGCTTATCAATACGACTTGGTTTGCAACGGCTACGAGATATCTTCCGGCGCGATCAGGAACCATGATCCCGAGATCATGTACAAGGCTTTTGAGATCGCCGGTTACACGAAAGAACAGGTGGACGAAAAATTCGGCGCCATGATCAGCGCCTTTGAATATGGCGCTCCGCCGCACGGCGGCATGGCTCCGGGCCTGGATCGGCTTCTCATGATCTTTTTTGACCTGGACAATATCCGCGACATCTACGCTTTTCCCAAGGACGGCCAATGCCGCGACCTTATGATGAATTCCCCGGCGGAAGTGGACGAGAAGCAGTTGAAAGAATTGCATGTCAGAATAGCGAAAACTTAAAAAATATAATTTTGTATAAGCAACAGGAAATAAAAATGACTACTTTTTGTAGTCTTTTTTATTAACTAAAAATTTCCATATTGACGGGATGAGCGGGTTTTACCGCAAACTGTTTCGGGGATGTATTAATGTTAAAATTTTATTTACGGCAGACGCCGCTGCCGCGGGGGCCTTCTTTTCGTAACCGAAAAGAAGCAAAAGGTTTTGGGGGCCTCAACTCGCTATCACATTGATTTATCTTATTTGGGTCTCGCCTTGACGCTCGGTTCGGCCCCCAAACCCCACGGAGGTCTCTACATGAAATAATAGCGAAGCCCGCCCTATGAAATTTTTTAACACCTTAATCCCCGTCGGACAAATAGATGATAAAAGCCCCCGGCGTTTAGCTGGGGGCTTAATTTTTAAATAAGGTTTTGCCCTTGTTCGTATTGGCGTTTTGTTTCTTCAGGGGATGTTTTTTTGAAATTTTCTTTGATTATTTCCCAAAGACAATCTGATTTAATTTGCGGGACAAGTTTTTGGATCGCTCCCAGTACGACCAGGTTGGAAAAAGGTTCGGTTACGAGCCCCTTGATTTCGCGTTCCCGGGAGACGCAGGGGAGATTACTCGGGCGCGTTTCATAGGCGACGATCGTTCGCGGCCCCAGTTTGGAGTATTCCCGTCCGTTTATAACCGGAAAGAGGAGCTCCGCAGGCAAAGGGTCGGAGAGGATCAGGGTGACATCGGCAATTTCCACCAAGGGATAGATCAGGGGGCGGTCGGAAATGACTATGGAAGCGACAATGTCGCCGCCGCGGGCCTGAGGCGTATAGATCGAATAATCGGCCGGATAAAGGCCCTGTTTGGCGGCTGCCTTGGCGAGAATATCGCCGATCGTTTTTATGCCCTGGCCGCCGGTGCCGGTGATCAGAATTTGTTTTTTCATATTGCCCCTCCGACGAGCCGCTCATATTCTTCCTTGCTTTTAAAAAGGCCGCAAAGCTGTTTTCCTGCCCTGTCCGTCAGCGGCGTTTTGGTTGCTTTGGACGCGGAAATATAGTTGGCGTTGAGATAGGCCTTGAGATCGGTCACGGAATAGATCCGGTTTTTGCGGTTGAAATGCGTGGCGCAGGGCGCGATCAGCTCCACAAACGAGAATCCTTGGTGTGCGAGTGCTTTCTCGCAGGTTGAGATAACTCTCTGCGGCTGGCGGGTAAGCACGATTTCGCGGGCGGCGAAACGTCCGCTGGCGATGAGCATATCGCTCTCCACGGACGCGTTTAGGCCTTCGGCGCCACCTTCAGCCTCGGTCCGGACGCGTCCGCCGGCGGCGAGCACCAGGGATATGAGATCAAGCGGTTTTTCCGCGTGGCCGGCGGGCGAGGTTGAAGTGACTGCGCCGGTCGGAGTCGTACCGCCGGCCTGGCCGCCGGTCATGCCGTACACGAAATTGTTGACGCAGAAGACCGTGATATCAAGGTCGCGCCTGGCTGCGTGGATAAGATGGCTCGTTCCGATCGTGGCCAGGTCTCCGTCTCCGCTTATCACTAAAACGTTCAATTCCGGTTTTGCCAGTTTAACGCCGGTCGCGAAGGCGATCGGACGGCCGTGGGTCGTGTGCAGGGTGTGGGTTTGCATGTATTGGTCGGGAATCCAGGCGGCGCAGCCGATGCCGCCGACAGCCACGGTCAAAGAGGGGTCAGCGCCGGTTTTTTCCAGAGCCCGCGCCAGGTAATTAAGAATCGTGCCGTAGCCGCAGCCCGGACAGAAGTCAGTCTGGCCCGGTCTTATCCAACGCTCGGGCGAGCGCTCATCGTTTTTGTTCATGATCGTCTCTCCCATTCTTTGTTTAGAAAATAATCGATTATCCGCCGCGGCTCTATCGCCGTGCCGGTATTCTGCGTAAGCGATAAGGCGGCTGGATAAACCGCGCGCACCAGGTGGATCAATTGGCCCTGGTTCATTTCTATAACATGCACTTCCGGGTTGTGAAGCAGGGCTTTTTCCAGTTCAAGGTCGGGGAAGGGGGAGAGGAATTTTATCGGGATCAGGGCGACGCTTTCGCCTTGCCGGGCCAGGCGCCGGACCGCTTCCTCCGCGGCGCGAACTACCGAACCGCAGGCGATTATCACGTGTTTTGTGTTTTTCTTTATTTTCGGGGCGCGCCAGTGGATGTAAGCCCCCGCTTCCTGTATTTTTCTGGCAATACTATCCGTCGTCCATTGTTCCATATCGGGATTGGATGCGGCTCTGGTTCCGCTTTGGTCGTGCGTAGAGCCGGTAACGTGCAGAAGTTCCCGCCCGCCGAAAGGCGGCAGGGAAGCGGCGCGCCGTCCGTAATTTGACGGCGGTCCGAAATGGCGTTCATTCGGATCATAAGCCCGATCATAAACCAGGTTTCTTTCCGGTATATCAACGATTTCTTTCAGGTGGGCGATAATTTCGTCGATCAGGATTATTACCGGCACCCGGAACATTTCCGATAAGTTAAAGGCCTCTATGGTCAGAGAATAACAATCCGCGATATCGACCGGGGCGAGCACGATCTTGCGGGCATCGCCGTGTCCGGACCAGATCGCCGGCATAATATCCCCCTGGGCCGGGCGGGTAGCCTGGCCCGTGGAAGGACCGGCGCGCATGACATCGACAATGACGCAGGGCGTTTCGGTCATGACGGCGAAGCTGATGTTTTCCTGCATTAGCGACAAGCCCGGACCGGAAGTGGCGGTCATCGCCTTTTTTCCGGCGAGAGCCGCTCCGATCACGGCCGCCAAAGACGAGATTTCGTCTTCCATCTGGATAAAGCGGCCGTTGGGAATATTATTAAGTCCGAGCATTCCGTACATAATCTCCGAGGCCGGCGTGATCGGATAACCGGCATAGAAGCGGCAGCCGGCATCCAGGGCGGGCAAAGCGATCGTTTCGTTGCCGGACAAAAGGTGGCGGCCGGGTTTTTGCGTTTGGACTTTATTCCAGCCGCCGCTTCCCGGGCCGCTGGCGGCTTCCGGAATGGATTTTTCCGTATTGTTTTCGTCAAGCACGATCGCTCTTTCCGGACAGATAAGCGCGCAGAGGCCGCAATGCCGGCATTCGGCCGGATTTTGCAGTTCGCCGTTCGGACCGAAAACATCAGTCGGACAGACGCTGGCGCAGTAGCCGCATTTTTTGCATAGCTCGCGCTTAATCGAGATTCTTTCCATTTCTCTTGTCCTTTCCGATATGTTCTTTCGAAATTTTTAAATTGTCAAAATTCTATTTTTGCTTATATTACCAGAATATTATTTTTTTGACAAGAACTTTTAGCAAATTTTTCCGTTGCCCTTGTTACTTGAATTAAATATGGATATTTGCTAATATTAAGATAATGCGATCATGATAACGCGTCAGCGCCAAAGAGGTGGTAATCGGACGGGATAGCCGGTATAATAAAATTATAAAATAGGTAAAAAAATATGGAGAATATCGCCATAAAAAAATTCTATCGGGAAACCGATAAATTCTTAAATCGCCGGGTAAGGGTTTCAGGATGGATACGGACCGTGCGCTCGTCTAATACGACCGGTTTCATGGAGTTGAATGACGGCAGTTTTTTTAAGGGCCTCCAGATAATCTTCGAGAATAAACTCGAAAATTTCACGGCGATCACGCGCGCCACGATCGGATCGGCGATAGAGGTCGAGGGCATACTGGTGGAATCTCCGGGCGCCGGCCAATCATTCGAAGTAAAAGCTGACCGGGTGGAAATAATCGGCCTGGCCGCGCCGGATTATCCGCTCCAGAAAAAGCGGCACTCTTTCGAGTTTCTCCGCACGATCGCGCATCTCCGGGCCCGGTCCAATACTTTTTCGGCCGTTTTTCGCGTGCGCTCCCGGCTTAATTACGCCATCCATCGTTTTTTTACGGAAAAGAATTTTGTCTATATCCACGCGCCGATAATCACGACCTCGGATTGCGAGGGAGCGGGCGAGATGTTCCGGGTAACGACCTTAGACCCCCAAAAACCGCCCGTCAAGGATGACGCCAAAGTTGATTGGACGCACGACTTTTTCGGTAAGGAAGCCGGATTGACCGTTTCCGGGCAGCTTAATGCCGAGGCTATGAGCATGTCTTTCCGCGACGTTTATACTTTCGGGCCGACCTTCCGGGCGGAAAATTCGAATACGACCCGGCACGCGGCCGAGTTCTGGATGCTCGAACCGGAAATGGCCTTCGCCGACCTTAAAGACGACATGAATCTGGCCGAGGAGATGGTCAAATACCTGATAGCCTATCTTAAAAAGCACATGCCGGAAGAATTGGATTTTTTCAACAAATTCATTGATGCGGGCCTCAAGGAGCGCCTGGACCTCGTTCTAAATTCCGATTTCAAACGGATGACGTATTCGGAAGCGATCGATATCCTCCTCTCTGCTCCAAAAAAATTCGATTATCCGGTAAAATGGGGGATCGATCTGCAGACCGAGCACGAACGCTATCTCACGGACGAGGTTTTTAAAAAGCCGGTCTTCGTGACCGACTACCCGAAAGAGATCAAGGCTTTCTACATGCGTCTGAACGATGACGGAAAAACCGTCGCCGCCATGGATCTCCTGGTTCCCGGGATAGGAGAGATGATCGGGGGGAGCCAGAGGGAAGAACGGATCGATATCCTGAAATCGAGGATGGCGGAATGCGGCCTTAAAGAAGAGGATTATTGGTGGTATCTCGATCTCCGGAAATACGGCGGGGTCAAGCACGCCGGTTTCGGCCTGGGCTTCGAGCGCGCCATAATGTATTTTACCGGCATGGAGAATATCCGCGACGTGATCCCGTTTCCGCGGGTGCCCAAGAAGGCGGATTTTTAGCGCGTAACGTGGAACGCGTAACTCATAACATTTGTTTTTGCGATTATTAAATTTTTTTGTCATTCCCGCGCAAGCGGGAATGACAAATTATAAAAATTATTAATAAAAATAATTATATGGGAATTTTAGAAAAATTTTTCGGAACCAATAAAAAAGCGAAAGCGGAGGGATTCGACCGGTCGGAACGGGCCGCGGACGAAGTCTTAAGAGAACCGGCCGAGAAGCCGTCAGCGCCGGAGTCGGGAGAGGCGGAACCGAAGCCGGAGGAAACTCTGCCGGATATGGAAAAAGAGGAAGAATTGCCGTTTCATATCGATACGGCGGCGGATTTTATCCGTCTGCTCGAACTCAGGTTTAAAGAAGCGCAGGAGAGCAAAAACAATGAAAACGAAAAAGATCTGTTTTATCAGATCATTAAGATCAAAAACGGCCTTAATACCGCCGGTTTATCCGCAGACGAGGTGCGGGTCCGGGAGATGCAGCCGGGCGTTTTAGGCACGTTCGATCCGGGCAACCGCGAGATAGCGGGAGCTAAGGCCATGTTCGATGATTTCGGGAGCGACGAACGGCTATTCCGCACCGTGTTCCTCCACGAAGCCACGCATCGCGACCGGATCGCCGACGAGGGTTTCTGCGAACTCTCGGTCGAGATGAAGATCGACGCCGTACCCGGAATTTATAACACCGAAAAACAGAAAGCGAAAAAAACCTTTAATGATCTTTTGGGTATGAGCGACGCGATCGAACTTTATAATATCGACGAGCCGGAAAAGCTGGCCGAGAGCTATATCGCGGCTAAGCTCGAAAAAGAGCTGGGAGTCAGGAAGGCCCAGGAAATCTTAGCGGATAAGAAAAAATTAGGCAACAGCATCAATAAGCTTAAAACAGAGGTGGGTGATAACCTGGAAAAGGGCGCGCCGCGCTTGTACGAGAAACTCAAATCCCGCGGTTTTGATTTTAAAAAGAAGATCACGGCGGCTTTGGATAAGATGGGGAAGTAAAAAAATGCAAAATGCAAATCTCAAAATGCAAAATGACAATGTAAAATTTAAAATGAATATTATGAAAGTATTAGTTATTTATTATTCCCGGACCAAAACGACTAAAAAGGTGGCCGAGGCGCTGGCCGAAAAATTAGGCGCCGATCTCGAAGAGGTCATCGACAAGAAAGACCGAAGCGGAGCCCTGGGCTGGCTCTCGGCCGGCCGGGACGCGACCCGGCGGTATTTGACCGATCTTGAGCCGGCGAAAAAAGCGGCCGGCGATTACGACCTCGTTATGATCGGCACGCCGATCTGGTCCTGGAACCTGTCCACCCCGATACGCACCTATCTTTCTGAGAACAAAGAGGTTTTAAATAAAATAAAAACCGCTCTTTTCTGCACGATGGGCGGGTCGGGGCACGAACGGGCCGGCCGCGAGATGGGGGGCATTATCGGCCGGGAACCGGCCGCCACTCTCGGGCTTTTGACGAAAGAGGTGGTACAGGATAAATTCGCGGAAAAGCTGGAAGAATTTATTAATAAAATCAATCAGACGATAAAATAATTTTTAAAAAAATGGAAAATTTAAACAAAATAAAAAGCGCCGATTTTGTGGTAAAGCCTGAAAAAATCGTTTCCCGGAACGCCACCCAGATAGTGGCCGCAGAAATGATAGATGATATTTCGGTTTTTTCCGACGAAGATAGGGTAGTAGTAGAAAAGAAATTAGTAGAGGACGAGCCCCTGGATGCTAAAGAACAAAAAAAATTTGATCAAGCTCGGAGCGCTTGGTGGTACAATAAATACGGTTTTTCATATACAATGAAAGAGGCGCGCCAAGAAACTTTGATTAGAAAATATGAATCTGACAAAAAAACAAAAGAAGAAAAAATTTCTTTGCAGCAAGATTTATTTTTAGCTTTTAAAGATGGCGACAGTGAACAAATAGCAAAACTTAAAGAAAGATATGAAGGCGAATTCCCGGATCAATGCGAGGGCATAGCCGCTTTATTCGGATTAGCGGATTATTTAAAAATTCAGGAGAAATTATATTCTCAGGACACGATAGAAAGAGAACGGAGAGGGGATATGATCAAAGGATTAACTGAATACCAGTTTCTTTTAGCGCATTTTATCAGTTTAAATGGGCAAAATAAAGAATTTTTGCGGATTTTTTGGGAGGTAATGGAAAAATCTGCCGACGCCTGCGGCGAATTAAAACAATTTAATGTTATGCGCCAAGGGGTATTAAGCCAAGTGGCGACTTTTAAAATTTTTGAAGCTATAGGCGCGAATCCGAAATTGTCGCATCCGCGCGAAGACGCTTTTGAAGCCATAGACATGTGGAGCGACGATAAAAATGCTATTCAGATCAAAAGCAATAAACGTATCACTGAACCCATGATCGTTGAAGCTGATAGCGTGGTTTTTCCAGGCATAGAAACAGAAAATGAGAGGCGAAAGAATTATTTTAATTCTAAATATTTTATCGACACGCAGAGATTTAAGGGTAAATTAAAACAGTACGGATTGCTTTTGGGCAAGGAATTAAAGGGTTATTTATTGGTCGTACCGACCGCGCAATTCGACTTCATTACCGGCGAGCCGAGCGAAAAGATCGTTGAATTCGTCCGGGAGCATATTAACCGGAAGAAAGAAGCGGAAAACAATAATTAATTTTATACTTTATGCTCATAGCCATCGACGTCGACGAGGTGCTGGCGGATTTCTCGAGCGCCCTGGTCGAATACCATAACAATAAATATCATCGCGGTCTTTTAGGCTATCGGCCGGAGATGAAGCACTGGTGGCAGGCCTGGGGAAAAACCAAGGAAGGGGCGATCGGCCGGGTGTACGAATTCATAAATTCCCGGGAGGTCCTTAAGATCGACCCGATCCCGGGAGCGGTCGAGGGCGTAAGGGCCCTTAAGGAATCGGGGCATGACCTCGTCGTGATCACCGGCCGGCCGATCGAGGCCATGGACGAAACCTGGGCCTGGCTCAACGTCCATTTTCCGGACATGTTCCGGCGGGCCTATTCCACCGACTTCCATCTCGTTAACCGGGGAAAAGAGAACAAAGGCGATATCTGCGCCCGCAGAGGCGTCGACCTTCTGATCGACGACTTTTACGAATATTGCCTGGAAGCGGCCGGACGCGGCGTTCCCGCCCTGCTTTTTACCACCCCCTGGAATAAAAAACTTGATCTGCCGTCCGGCATAACCCGGGTAAACGACTGGGCGGAAATAATCGATTATGTCAGAAGTAACGGGAAAGCGCTTTAATTAATCTTTTTGTAATAATAAGTTAATATAATAAGAAATTAACCTTAATCATAATAAAAATCTATGACTAACGCAAATACGACCGACAACGCCGCCAAATTCGCTTTTTTCTACATGCTTTCCCTGGTGGCGCTGGTATTCATGGCCCTGTCCACGGGCATGATCATTTTCCAGGTGATCAACAAGAACATCATGGACACCCTTCACGAAGGCAGCGGACAATTCTCTTCCGAGGCGCTTAAATTCGCCATTTCCGCCCTGATCATATCCGCACCGGTCTTTTTCGCCGCCAGCCGCAGCATCTATCGGAGCCTTTTTTCCGGCGCGCTTAACCGCGAATCGGGTATCAGGAAGTGGCTCACTTATTTCATCCTTTTCATAGCTTCCGTCGTGATGATCGGCTGGCTCATATTCACGATCAATAATTTCCTTAACGGCGAACTGACGCTTAAATTCCTTCTTAAAGCCGTAACCGCCATCGGCATCGCGGTAAGCGTTTTCACTTTTTATTATTACGATATCCGGCGCCCGGAGGTGATCGATAAGAAAGACCGGGTAATAAGCGTTTATTTTTACGGAACCCTGGCCATAATAATCGCCGCTTTCGTGTCCGCGCTCTTCGTGGTCGAATCGCCGACCATAACCCGCAACCGGAAGCTCGACAACGCGATCCTCGATTCGTTCAACCAGATCGATCAGGCAATAAGCGAATATTATCGCGAAAACAGCCGCCTGCCGGAAGATCTCAATGTCCTGCGCGAGGAATATCCCTACATAACCGATGAAGATATCAGAGACAAGGAGACCGGCGCCTTTGAGTTTAATATTAAAGGCGACCGGGCTTACGAATTGTGCGCGGTTTTCCGCACGTCCAATACCGACGAAAGCGGTTCTTACGAATGGTATAAGGAGCGCTGGCCCCATGAAGCCGGAGAGCAATGCCTGAAGCAGAAGGTTCTGTACCTTGAAGAGGAAAAAGCCATACCCTTGCCGATAAGATAGTCGAATAATATAAATATCAATAAGCCGTTCATTGACAAAGGAGCATTACCCATGAAAGCGTTATTGGCAATACTGGCCGGTTTATTGTTGGTTTTGGCGATTAGCACTCTGCCCGCATCGGCTAAGGAGCCGGGCGATACTCTCGTAAGATCGATCGAGCGGACCTTATCCATATTAAGAGCGGATGACGCTCCCCCCGTTAAAAAAGCCAGGATCCGGGAAGTCATCAACGGTCTTTTTGATTTTGACCTGATGGCCCAAAAAGTAACCGGTCATCACTGGAATGATTTCAGTCCGGAGGAAAAAAAGGAATTTACCGCCGTGTTCGCGGATCTGGTGGGCGATATTTATCTTGATAAACTTAAGTATTATCGAAACGAGAAGATCGAATTCATCGGGCAATATCTTAGAAGCGAACGTGATGGCCGTTCTTTTTATCTTGTCTCTACGATGATCACCAAGATAGAGCAGCAATTCCGCGTGAATTACGGAATGTACGTTTTTGCCGGACAAGGACGCGTTTATGACGTCGAGATAGAAGGAGTCAGCCTGGTGCGGAGCTTCCGCACCCAGTACGCCAACCTGCTCGAGAAAATGACGCCGGCAAAATTCATAGATAATATCAGGGCCCGGCTTAAAGAGAGGCGAGGACAATGAAAAAGCCCTTAATCCCCGCATTGGACGGACACAGGACAAAAGCCGATATTATCAAGGCGGCTGTCGACATCGGCCATTCGCCCTTATCCGGCATTATCCATTACTGGAAGATAAATGACGCGGCCCATCTTGAGCGTTCCACGGGGCAAGCGGTTATAAAGGCTTTGCGCCGGGCGATCGGCAAAGACCGGAGCTGCGGCATATTTCTGGATCTGAAATTGACCGAAACGAACGGCAGTCTGGGCAATATAGCGCGCCATTATGCCGATTCCCGTCCGGACATATTGACCGTTACCGGAAAGGTTTCGACGCGCGGATTCATCGAGCTCCGCCGGATATTGCCGAAGACCAAAATCGCTCTGGTAAGCGTTTTAAGCGATATTACGGAAGAAGAGTGCCGTTTCCGCTGGTGTAAATCCGTCCAAGACCTGATGATCTCGGAAATAGAGGGGATCCAGGATTATTATCGTCGGCTTAAAAGCTATACCGATCCGGCCACGGCCTTCGACATGGTGGTTTGCTCTCCGGACGAGGTCGGCAGTTTAAGCCGGCGTTTTTCGTGGCTCGAATTCGTGGTTCCCGGCATCCGCGACGCCTGGATGGTCAATGGCCAGCAGGCCAGATTCTCCGGCATCGTCCGGACGCTCGATAACGGCGCCGATTACGTCGTTATAGGCGCGCAGATCGCGCGGGGCAATCCGGAAAAAGGCATAACAGCCGAAGAGAGCCGGAATCTTACTCTGAGCGAACTTGAGAGGAGGGGGAAGGCATGAATTTAAGGGATGAGCTTGCGGATATGCTTCGCCTGAAATCCTGCCGCTACAGCGATAGACCGGAATTTAAGCTGGCTTCCGGTAAGATGAGCCGTTATTACATAGACTGCCGGCAAACGACTTATAGCGCCCGGGGGAATGTATCTGGTCGGCCACGTGATTTTCCCGCTCGTAAGGGATATCGGCATAACCGCTATCGGCGGGCTTACGCAAGGAGCGGATCCGATCGCCGCCGCCATCGCTTATACTTCCGTGCTTTACGGCGAACGGATCGATTCTTTTTCGGTCCGGAAAGAAAAGAAAGGCCACGGGGTTGGCGGCTGGATAGTCGGCGGCGTAGCGCCCGGCGCCCGGATCGCGATCGTCGAAGACGTGATCACAACCGGCGATTCGACGCTTTTAGCTATAGAACGGGCGCGGGAAGAAGGACTTGATCCGGTCAAGGTCGTTATCCTGGCCGACCGCCGGGAAAACTGCGCCTTGGACCGGATCAGGCGGCAGGTTCCGGACGTATCGGCCATATTTACCCGGGATCAATTGTTCGCGATCTCAGGAAATTATGGACTTTAAAGGAGAAAATAATGGAAGAAATCGCGCGGATCGTCCAGAAATATTTCAACACCTGTTCCGTGTGCCTGACAAAAGGGCTTGAAAGCTTCGAAGTGAAACTCGATCCGGCCGGCCGGATCGTGTGCGCGAACGAATGTTCGTGCCAGAAAAGACAGAGGGAACGGAACTTCGCGTTCCTGCATTTCGCCCGGCATAATTTCAGTCCGGAAAATATCGTCGATTTCGGCCCGGGCTTCATAATCCTAAAAAAATCCGGGGCCGCGGACGATATTCCCGCCCTGATCGACTCGCTCATAACGTATTTTTTCCGGAATTTCTGCGCCGTCCGGAGTCTGGAACCGTCCAAAGAGAGTCTCGAACTTTTTGACGCCACCTCTGACTGCCGGCTTTTATCGGTAAGCCTCGGAAGAGAGCGGGTAAAGGGAGTTTTATCCGCCTTGCTGCCCGCAGCCAAACCGAAAAAAACCGTAAAACCGAAAGCGGCCGCGGCCGCACCCTGAAAAAGCCTGAATTCGGGCTAAAATAATTTAAATAGTTAGCTAAGATAAGCTAACTTTTTTATTGTCTAGGAATTTCTATTTTTAGTTAATTTCGTGATCATTCGTTATTTTCGTGTTTTCGGCTTAAAAAAGCTAAACACGAAAGCAACGAAAAAATACGAAATAAACAAAAAAAGCCGAAGGTTTATTTTATTTTGCTTTTCGCGGCGTTTTAAGGTATAATATTAACAGGTTAACCGCCGTTCTCTGACGGCTATTTAGTTTAATGATAGAATTCAAACTGGAAAAATTCGAAGGGCCGCTTTCCCTGCTTTTGAAATTAATAGAGCAGGAAGAGATGGATATTACCCAGGTCAGCCTGGCTAACGTCGCCGACCAATACGTAGAGTATATCAAAAGATCACCGGAGATCGATGCGGAAGAAGTGGCCGATTTTTTAGTGGTGGCCGCGAAGCTCCTGCTTATAAAATCAAAAGCGCTCCTGCCCTATCTTTATCCGGAAGAGGCGGAGGAGATCGACGACCTCGAGAAGCAGCTGCGGATGTACAAGGAGTTCGTCGAAGCCGCCCGCAAGATCAACCTGATGATCGGCAAGAAGAAATTCATGTTCACCCGCGTTTTTAACCGCCGGGCCATGCTCGCCGACGCGAATCTTTTCTCCCCTCCGGCGAAGATCGGAAGCGATGATATGAGGATGATCTTCCGGGACCTTTTGGCCCGCCTGCGCCCTCCGGAAGCGCTTGAAGAAAGGACGATCATAAGCAAGGTTTCGATCGAGGATAAGATTCTCCATATCCAGCAGATGCTCGTTACCAGGATTAAGATGAGTTTCAATAAGGTACTCGCGCGCGCCAAAGACAAAACCGAAATAATAGTGAGTTTCCTGGCCATGCTCGAACTTATGCGCCAGCGGGAAGTGGTATTGGAGCAGGAAGAATTATTCAGCGAGATTTTTATTGAAAAAATAGTTAAAGAATAATAATTACAAATACACCAATCAAAACACAAATTCACAAATGCCGCACTAACATGTCCGTTGAATATTTGTGATTTAATTCGTGAATTCGTGATCTTATTGTGAATTCGTAATCCATTTATGGGCGGAATAAAGAGTAAAATTGAATCCTTATTGTTCATCTCGGCTAAACCGATGACGATAAGCCAGCTGTCCGGCCTGCTTAAGAAGAACGCGAAAGAGGTCGGCACGGCCGGGGACGAGCTCGTGGAGGATTATAAGCAGAGCGGGGGCGGTATTCAGATAATCAAAAACGGATCAAAGTATCAGATGGTCAGCTCTCCCGAAAACGCCCACCTGGTCCAGGAGTTCATAAAGGACGAAACGACGGGTGAACTTTCGCGCCCGAGTCTCGAGGCTTTGACGATCATTGCTTACCGTGGGCCGATCACCAAGATAGAACTTGACCGGATCAGGGGCGTCAATTGCGCCCTTATCATAAGGAATCTTCTTCTGCGCGGCCTGATCGAGGGCCGGGCGGACAAGATCAAGAAGGAAACCTATTACCGAGTTACATTGGATTTTATCCGGTTTCTGGGCATTAACGATATCAAGGAGCTTCCTGATTACGAAAAGCTCAATCAGGACGATACGATCGACCGGGTTTTGGCCGGCAGCGAAGGAGGACAGGCCGGACCGGCGGCCGGTATCGGATCATCCGATGGCGATAATGAAGAAGGGATCCCGGTAGGCAGAAACGGCGAAGGCGAAGATCTATCCGAAGATGACGCGGATGAGGAAACGGAAGATACTGGCGAAGAGGAAGAAAGCGCCGATGATTACACGGAAAACACGGACGCGGAAGAATACGGATCCGATGAAAGCGAAGCGGGCGAAGAGGATGATGATTATGAAGAAACGGTGGAGGAAGACGGATCAGAAGAGGGGGCGGATCTTGTTTCGGGAGATGAAGAGGAAGAAAGCGCCGATCCATACGCGGAAGAATACGGATCCGATGATGACGAATCGGGCGAAGAGGATCCGGAGGGCGACGGCAAAGAAGAAAACGAAAAACCGGAAAATTAAACGGACTGTTTTACGAATTTTATCAATATTATACTAAATACCAGATACTAAATATGAAGTTCCCCATGCTTTCTATTTCAGTGCTTCTTGTTTTTACTTTGTTCATCTGCACTTTATTCATTAACGACAAGGATACCGCTTCGAAGATCGTTTTGGACGGCGATTTTTTCGATACGGGGCGGGTTTTGGGCGTGAGCGAAGCCCTGCCTATCCCGGGGGCGGAGGGCCTTTACCTCGGGCTTTATGACCGGGCCGGAATAGACCCTCTCGACAAAAAAAAGCCCGCACCGCAAAGAACCGGCGCCGAAGCTGATTTTATATTGCCGGCCGGCCGGGGAGCGGTTTTGGATTCCTTAAGCGGAGCGGTCCTTTACGGACAGGCGGCCGAGGAAAAAGCGCCGATCGCGAGCCTTACCAAGCTGGCCACCGCCCTGGTCTTTCTCGAGTATAACCGCGGCTGGGAAGAGATCTATGAACTTAAGCCGGAGGACCGGACCCTGGGCGGCATGATCTATCTTATGAGCGGGGAGAAAGTGAAGATCAAAGACCTTTTTTATCTGAGCCTGGTCGCGTCCGATAACACCGCGACCCAGGCGCTCGTTAATGCCGCCGGGGCGGGACAGGAGGAATTCATCGCCCGGATGAACGCCAAGATGAAGGAGCTCGGCCTTAAGAACACGCGTTTCGCCGATCCGATCGGACTTTCCGGCGAGAATGTTTCCACGGCCCTGGAAGTGGCCGGTCTGGCGAAAGCCGCTTTGGCCTCTCCGGAAATAAGCGAGGCGACCCTGACCAAAAGATACGAGTTCTCAACCGTCCAGGGAAGACGGGTGGCCGTAGACAGCACCGATGTTCTTCTTGAAGTCCTTCCCCAGAATGGCATCAGGATCTTAGGCGGCAAGACCGGCTATATCGACTCCGCCGGCTATTGTTTCGCCGGCAAATTCGTGAACGAGGCCGGCCGGGAGCTTATTGCCGTGGTTCTGGGAAGCGATAGCCCTAATCTGCGCTTTCGTTGGGCCAAAAACATGGCGGAATGGACCTATCGGAATTACGAATGGCTGAACTGATGTTTTGTTTTTGTTTTCGGGTTTATAATGGTATAATGGTAATAAGTGCCATAATTAATAAATTTAGCCAACCATATGAATAACGAAAAAATCATTATCGCCAACTGGAAAATGAAACTGAGCCTGGCCGAAACCCTGGCCTTGGCCGAGAACATAAAAACAAAGTTCCAGGGATTCAGCGGGGCGACCGTCGGGGTTTGCCCGAATTACATCTCTATCCTGGAGGTCAAGGAAATCCTAAAGGGAACGGACATAAAATTAGGCGCCCAGGACGTTTTTTGGGAAGGCGCCGGGGCCTATACCGGCGAAATTTCGGCGGATATGCTCGTCGAGGCGGGTTGCGAATACGTGATCATCGGCCATTCCGAACGGCGCAAATTCCTTATGGTCAATTACGAAATGATCCATCGGGAGACGAAGGCGGTTTTGAATAACGGCAATCTCGTGCCGATAGTCTGCATCGGGGAGAATTGGGACGAGCGCAAGACCGACCGGCGGGACTTCGTCCTTTTCGACCAGCTCCAGCAGGCGCTGTCCGGACTTGATCTGGTCGGCAACCAGCAGGTGGTGATCGCTTACGAACCGATCTGGGCGATCGGTTCCGGCACGGCCATCGAGCCCTCCGAGGCCGAGTACGCGCACAAGATCATAAAGCTTACCCTAAACGACATGTTCGGCATGAAGATCGTCAATAATAATTTTAAGATCATCTACGGCGGGAGCATCAGCTCGAAAAACGTCAAAGGCTTCGTCGGGCTGGAAAATCTTGACGGCATGCTCGTCGGCGGAGCCAGCCTGGAGGCGGATGAGTTCTATAAAGTAGCCAAAGCCTTGGTAAAGTAATGAATTTATATTTAATTTATGCTGGTCCATATCAAAGAAATCGTAGGGAAAGCGCAAAAAGGGCATTACGCCGTGGGCGCCTTTAATATCCATAATCTCGAATCCGTTCTGGGCGTCGCGCAGGCGGCGGTCCGCGCCGGTTCGCCGGCGATTATCCAGGTTTCCGAAGGAGCGATAAAATACATGGGGATAAAGCCCATTACGCATATAGTTTCTACCGTCGCCAAGAACGTCGCCGCCGGCGTGCCGATCGCTTTGCATCTCGACCACGGCAACAGCTTCGACGCCGTTTTCGAATGCATCAAGGCCGGTTTTTCCTCAGTCCATATCGACGCCTCAAGCCTGCCCCTCGACGAAAATATCGCTTTAACCAAGTCGGTCGTGGAGATCGCCCGCAGCAAGAACGTCTGGGTGCAGGGGGAGGTCGGAGCGATCATGGGCGGCCACGGCCAGGTTTCCGGGCGTCTTGAGCATATTCCGGTCGCTAAAGTCTCCGAGGTCATAAGATTCGTGGAAGAAACTCGGGTCGATACGATCGCGGCCGCGGTCGGTACCGCGCACGGCGTTTTCGACAACGAGGACATCAGGATGGATCTCCTGAAAGAGATCAAGCAAAAAACGAAGATCCCTTTCGTCCTGCACGGCGGCAGCGGCGTGGATGCGCAGAAGATAAAAGAATCCATTAAGCACGGCGTCAATATAATAAATATCGGCACGGAAATAAAGCTGGCTTTTTCCGAAACCCTCAAGAAAACCTGCGCGGAAAATCCGAACGAGACCGATCCCCGAAACCTTCTTCGGCCCACGATAAAGGCGGTCGAGGAAGCGGTATACGCCCAGATGCGCCTTTTCGGAAGCTGCGGCCGTTACGGGGAAGGGGATGTGGAAACTTAAAGCGTTGCCGGCTATTTAAATTTAACTAAGGCCCGTTTTTTAAAAAACAGCGCGCGGGCGGCGGGAATCATTCCTGCGCCTGTCTCCATTTTTAAAACGTTATGTTCAATATCATTCCTTTGATTTTAATACTTTTAGGTCTGGCGGCGATCATCGTGATCGTGGTCAGGAAATTTTCGATATTGGCGAATCTTGATATCGACAACATTCCGGCGGAACGGGAAGCTAAATTCAAAGAGCAGATCATAGGGAAAAGGATGAAGCGGAATTTCCTTAAATATTACAGCCGCCTCGCAAGGATAATCGGGCCGTTGGGAGAGGCGATCGGTAATCTTTTTAAATGGTTGCATGAACGGCTTCTTGAATTCAAGGAAAATTACAACCGGGAGAAAGCCGCTCCGGTCGATACGGAAGCGGGGATCGACCGGCTCTTCCTCGAGATCGAGGAAGCCGTTAAAAAGAGCGATTGGGAAGGGGCGGAGAAGAGATATATCGAGATCATCGCGATTGACAGCCAGAACGTGAAGGCTTTCCGCGGCCTGGGCCTTCTTTATTATAACCAGAAGAATTACGGCGAAGCCTCCCAGACCCTTGAGCACGCCCTTAAGCTTTTAGAGAAGAAATACGAAGCGGAGGGGAATAACGATGATACTAATACGCAGCTGGCCGCGATCTATTTCGATCTGGGAGAAGTCGACCGGATAACGGAAAATTACGCGAACGCGGCCGCTAACCTCGATAAGGCTCTGGCGATCGAGCCCAATAACCCAAGATTCCTGGACGGAAAACTCGAAATCTCTATCGCCGGCAAGGATAAGATCGGCGCCCTCGAAGCCTACGAGCGGATGGCGGCCGTTAACCCGGAAAACCAGAAATTGGCTATTTTTAAAGAGGAGATTGACAAATTATAGAATTTAAAATAAAATAGGAATACAATTAACATTTAACTTTTGACATTGACATATGACCGCTGATTGTTAAAAGTGAATTGTTAATTGTTTTATTTAGGCCGAAAATAGCTTCCGCCCAAGGCGGACAGGCCCGCCCGGATTCCTCCGGAATCGGTCGGGCAGGCAGC
>MFGB01000017.1 GCA_001780275.1 Candidatus Falkowbacteria bacterium RIFOXYA2_FULL_47_19
GGATTCGGGGATGACAAATTAACGTTTTGGAAAATAGGACGAAGTCCGTTAACTTATAATTCCACCGACGAAGTCGGTGCGTAGTTTAATTATTCGGATTTGTTTAGAATTTAGAGTTTTGGGTTTAAGATTTTTAAGAAGCAACAAGAATGATTTTAAAATTTTAATTATTCCATGAATAAAATAATCAAAAGTATAAATAATAATCAGGAGGGCGCGACCGGCCTGATGCTGGCACTGGTAATACTGACGGCAATTCTGTCCATTACCTTGGCGGCCAACGAGATCGTCAGGCATGGCGTATCGTTTTCCTGGCACCAGCTCCATTCCACCAAGGCTTATTACGCTTCCGAAGCCGGGATCGAGCAGATCCTTTTCGGTATCCGCAAGGAATATTTAAGGTTCGATCAATGCGCCGGCACCGGCGACTGCATCCAGTTTTCCGGCTCTGATATCGCCACTATCCCTTCGACCGACAATATCGACTGCGACAATACCTGTCCGAATGCCGGTGCCGTTAAAACCCTGTCCAACGGCGCTTCTTTTTACCTGGCTTACGCGAGTTCCACCTCGGCCTATATAGCCACTAACACCGTCGTCTCTTTCGGAAGCTTTGACAGCGCCAACGACATAAACCGGGCGGTACAGATAGTCTATTTAAAGCATTTCTGCGTCGGCCCGGAATGCGCCGCCACCGCCGACCGATCCTGCCTGGATATCCTTAACAAAGGAGGATCGACGGGGGACGGCTATTACTGGATAAATCCTTTGGGTACTTTGGAATTCGAAGTTTATTGCGATATGTCCGGCGGCGGCTGGATAGAATTGGCCCCCTATAACGGCGTCCACGGCCACGGACTTTATATGTGCAGTTATGACGCCGCGCAAAGCGCCACGGAATGCGGACTACCCCTCGGCCCCGCGTCGCCGTACCCCGAAACGACCTGGGTGTATAATTCCAATACTGCCGTCGGCCAGACGATAGCTCCGGGGCACGATACCAACGACTGCCAGAATAATTTTACCTGGCAATACGAATCCGGGCCGGGAAATATCCTTACGAATGAAGCCGTGTACCAGATATCGCAGATAATTACCGAAAAAAATTTCGATATTCATTCCACCTCCTGCGATGATGATAATCGGGCGGCTGACGAAGGGCATTGGAACGGCTTCTTCGACCGCGGCGGTTCCGGCCCTTATTACAGCGATTGCTCGAGCGGAAATATGGCTTATTGCGACAGCATTGTCGGCAATATTTTCGATACCTGGCCCCTGCCGATCGACGTCTGCTGCTCCATAAACGAGGGCGGCGGCGGCGGGAACGACCCCGGAGGAGGGGTTTTCATGGGATTCAGCCGGCCGGATCTGAGAGTGAGATAAATTACAAATGCACAAATTAAAACACGAATAACACCAATGTCCATTAAACATGTTAATCCGGTATTTGTGAATTTGTGATAAGATTAGTGTATATGTAATATTATTATGAGCAAGGAACAAGTAAAAAAAAGAATAGAAAAGTTAAGGCGCGAGATCGACCGTCATCGTTATCTTTATCATGTTTTGGATAAACCGGAGATGAGCGAAGCGGCCTTAGACAGCTTGAAAAACGAGCTTTTTAACCTGGAAATGGAATACCCGGAACTGATCACGCCCGATTCGCCCACCCAGCGGGTGGGAGGGAGAGCCCTGGATAAATTCGGAAAAGTTACGCATGAGACGCCGATGATATCGCTTTTTGACGCTTTTTCCCTTGAGGACATGGACGACTGGGAAAAACGGCTGCGGAAACTGACTGCCCGGAAACTCGATTATTATGCGGAACTTAAACTGGACGGATTGGCCGTGTCTTTGCGCTACGAAAAAGGCTTGCTCGCGAGAGGCGCTACCCGCGGAGACGGACGGACCGGAGAAGACGTGACCGGAAACCTTAAAACGATCGAAAGCATACCGTTAAAGCTGCGGATTCCGTCCGAAGACGAGCTTAGGGAGATCGGCCTTAAATCCGGACAGGCGAAAGCGGTGTTGCGCGCCATCCAAAGCGGGGCATTAGAGATTCGGGGCGAGGTTATCATGACCAAAAAAGTTTTCAAGGAGCTTAACCGGAAATATGAGAAAGAAGGCAAGCCGGTATTGGCCAATCCCCGGAACGGGGCGGCCGGTTCGATTCGGCAATTAGACCCCGCGCTCTCGGCGGAAAGGAAATTGTCTTTTTACGCTTATGAATTATCAACCGAACTCGGTTTGGACAGACACGAGCAAAAGGGAAAGATCGCCGGATTGTTCGGCTTAAGGATATTGAATGAAAATAAATATTGCCCCGACCTTTCCGCAGTGGAAGCATTCCATGATCACTGGGAAAAACACCGGGAGAGCCTGCCCTTCGAAGTTGACGGGATCGTGGTCAAGGTGAACGATCTGTCCTTGTGGCCGGTTTTAGGCACGGTCGGCAAGGGGCCGCGCTTTATGATGGCCTATAAATTCGCGGCCGAGCAGGTAACGACCAAAGTAAAAGACGTTGTCTGGCAGGTGGGACGCACCGGTACCATGACGCCGGTGGCGGTTCTCGAACCCGTACGCGTCGGGGGGGTAACGGTAAGCCACGCCACGCTCCATAACATGGACGAGATCGGGCGGCTAGGCCTTAAAATCGGGGATACGGTCGTTATCGAGCGGGCCGGAGACGTGATCCCGAAAGTGATCCGGGCGTTTCCTGAATTGCGCGCCGGCCGGGAGAAGGATATCAACGCGCCCGAATTCTGCCCGATCTGCCGGTCGCGGGTAGCGCGGACCGCGGGCGAGGTGGCTTACCGCTGCGTCAATCCGGAGTGCTATACCGTGAATTTGCGCCGTCTCGCGCATTGGACCTCGAAGGGAGCTACTGATATCGACGGCGTAGGCCCGAAAATAATCGAGCAATTGGTCAAGGCGGGATTGGTATCCGATATCGCCGATTTTTACGACCTGAAGGAAGGCGATCTAAAGCCCCTGGAAAGATTTGCCGATAAATCGGCGGAAAACCTGGTCAAAGCGATAAGCGCGAGAAAAGAGATAGATTTGGCGCGGTTTATTTACGGCCTGGGGATCAGGCACGTGGGAGAGGAGATGGCGATCGCGCTGGCGCGGGAAATCGGTCATCGGATATCAGATATTAAAGATATTGATTCGGTCGTTAATGTTTTGCGAAAGATGACATCCGTTGATCTGGAAAATATTGAAGATGTGGGGCCGATCGTGGCCGGGAGCATATACGACTGGTTTCATGACCAGAAGAATATAAAAGTTCTCAAAAAGCTGGAAGATAGGGGGGTGGCCATCAGAAAACAGAGAACAGAGAACAGAGAACGGGCAAAACTTAAAGGCAAGACGTTTGTTTTAACCGGTACCCTGGCGGGTTTGACAAGGGATGAAGCAAAGGCTAAAATAAGAGAAATAGGGGGTTCGGTTTCATCTTCGGTCAGTAAAAACACGGATTTCGTGGTAGCGGGAGAGAACCCGGGATCGAAGTATGATAAGGCGAAGAAGCTGGGGGTAAAGATACTGGACGAGGAAGAATTTATAAAGATTACGAATTCACGAATTTGATCACAAATTCACAAATTATGATTGATGTTCGTGATAAGATCATCCACAAAGAGTTGAGTTATGAAATTGTAGGAATTTTATATGATGTTTATAATGAATTAGGGTTTGGATATTCTGAAAAAATATACGAAATAGCTATAGCTAAAGAATTGGCGGCCAAAGGAAAACAATTCAAAAGACAAGCGTCGTTTATTATTTCATATAAAGGGGAGTGTGTAGGTAGATATTATCTTGATTTTATAATTGAAAATAAAATCGTACTTGAATTAAAACGGGGAAATTATTTTTCTAAGAAGAATATAGAGCAAATCAAAGGATATTTAGCGGCAACTAAAATGAAGTTGGCAATATTGGCTCAATTTACCGCTAACGGAGTTAAAATATTTAGAGCGTTTAATCCGAAAAATAAATGTTAGTATGGTATTTGTGAATTCGTGTTAAGATTTGTGAATTCGTAATTATATGCTTACTAAAAAAGACATACAACACATCGCCGATCTGGCTCGCTTGGATTTGACCGAAGAAGAATTAGATAAATACGGGGAGCAGCTAACCCGGATTTTGGGATATATCGACCAATTGCAGGAAGTAAATACCGACGGGGTTGAGCCGGCCGCGGCCGCGACGGGCGAGAATGTCTGGCGGGAAGACGAAGTTTCGGAATGGGACGAAGGGGAAGTAAAAGAAGCTGTGGGCGAGGCGCCTGAGACGGAAGAGGGGCAGGTTAAGGTAAAAAGAGTTTTGTGATTACAAATTCACAAATTAAATCACAAATGCACGAATATTTATAAAACATGTTGATCTGGTGTTTGTGAATTCGTGATAAGATTTGTGTATTTGTAATGAAATTAATGAAGCTAAATGAACTAACAATCAAAGAAGCCGGCGAGAAACTGCAAAGCAAAGAGATCACATCGGTCGAATTGACTCGAGATTGCTTGGCGCGCATTAAAGCGGTTGACGATAAGATCAGGGCCTGTCTTACGGTCTGCGAAGAAGAGGCGATCGCGGCGGCCGAAGAAGCCGACCGGCGGATCGCGCGGGGGGAATCAGGCGCTTTTTTAGGGATTCCGTATCTGGCCAAAGACAATATCATGACCCGGGGCGTTAAAACCACGGCCGCTTCGAAAATTTTGGCCGATTATACGGCGCCTTTCGACGCTACCGTAATAGAAAAACTTAAAAAAGCCGGGGCCGTGCTCCTGGGCAAGACCAATCTAGACGAATTCGCGCATGGCGCATCGACGGAGAACAGCGCCTTCGGTCCGACTCATAACCCCTGGGATCTTGACCGGGTGCCGGGGGGTTCTTCCGGCGGTTCGGCGGCGGCGGTCGCGGCGGACATGTGCCTTTTCGCCCTAGGAACCGACACGGGCGGGTCGATCCGCCATCCGGCCGCTTTTTGCGGCGTGGCCGGTTTAAAACCTTCTTACGGACGCGTCTCCCGGTTCGGTTTGATCGCCATGACCTCCTCTACCGACGTGCCCGGACCTCTCGCTAAAACCGCGGAAGATGCGGAGCTGGTTTTAAAGGTGATCGCCGGACGGGATAAAAAAGATCCCACTACGGTCGATCCAAAGAAAGCGCCGGCAAGATCGGTTTTATCGCTTTCGGGCTTAAAGATCGGATTGCCTAAAGAATATTTTATCGATGGTCTTGAGAAAGACGTGAAAGATATCATCGAGGGAGCTAAAAAGAGATTCGCCGAATTGGGCGCTCGTCTGGTCGAAGTCGAATTGCCGCACACAAAATACGCGGTGCCGGTTTATTATATAATAACGCCGTCGGAAATAAGTTCTAATTTGGCCAGATTCGACGGCATCCGGTATGGACTTTCCGTTTCCGAAGCTACGGGCCTGCGGGAGATTTACGCGCAGAGCCGGGGCCGAGGATTCGGACCGGAAGCGAAAAGGCGCATTATGCTCGGCACTTACGCCTTGTCGGCCGGTTATTTCGATGCTTACTACCTTAAAGCGCAAAAAGTGCGGGCCAAGATCAGGGAGGAGCTGGATAGGGTCCTTGATACCGTCGACTGCCTTTTAACCCCGGCCACGCCTCACGCCGCTTTTAAGATCGGCGCGCAATCGGATGATCCCTTAAAGATGTACCTGGAAGATATTTTTATGGCCGGGCCTTCGCTCGCCGGATTGCCGGCCCTGGTCATTCCGGCCGGCCTCGCGGACAACCTGCCCGTCGGATTGCAGCTTGTTGGCCGGCGGTTCGACGAGAAAACCATACTTGATATCGGACGGATTTATGAAGAAGCGGAGGGACGGACGATAAAGAAAGAATTGGATCTATAACAAGAGATCGGCGACTAGTATAGGCGCTAATATCATAGAGGCTAAAGCCGCAAGTTCTAAAAGAGATTTTATAAAGTTTTTTGAAATAGCTTTAAAATCAGCAAATGAAACTAAATATTGGATTTGTCTTTTAAGAGACGGTACGGATTTTGGTAAAAAAAAGAAAGATACTTTAAATAAAGACCTTAAAGAGGCGGAGGAAATTTCAAGAATGCTCGGTTCCAGCCTGCTCACTCTGAAAAACAAAAAATAACTTTGAATTTTTAACTGTGGTTTTGCGCTTTGCGTTTTGAGTTTTGATTGAGTTAAATAAAGATTTTTCAAAAAATTATATAATAAATGATTTATTAATAATTTTCACTTAAAAATTATGTGGTTCCGCAAAAAGAAGAATCAAAAAAAAGAAAACCGCAAATTCATCGCGGCCGTGGCCGTCTTGATCGTGCTAGTGGCGGTTTTATACGCCACGCTGGTTCTAAACGGCAGGAAAACGGCGTTAGATATTAAGCTTGCTGATGTTCCGACGATTCAGGATGATGCGGCTGTCATAACCGAGGCTAACCGGCAGGCGATCGAAGACGCCGAGCGGGCGGAATTTTTAAAAATCAGACCGATAGATCCGACGGATCATATTAAGGGGGAAGCGGGCGCACCGGTAGAGATAATAGTCTATAGCGATTTTGAATGTGAATTCTGCGCCAATTTCAGCGATACGCTTAAGAAGGCGGAAGAAGAGTACGGCGAAAAATTAGCGATCGCTTACCGGCATTATCCCTTAAGGCTTAATCCTAATTCGGAAGCGGCCGCTATCGCCTCGGAGTGCGCGGCCGAACAGGGGAAATTCTGGGAAATGCACGACAAGCTTTTCATGGATAACAAGAACAATAACATGGGTCCGGAGCAATTCAAGCAGGACGCGGCCGCGATCCAGCTGGACCGGGTTATGTTCAACCAATGCCTTGACATGGAAAAATACAAGGATAAGATCTGGACGCAATTCGCCGAAGGCAAGGATGCCGGGGTAGCGGGCACTCCTAACAGTTTCATAAACGGCGAACCCGTGCCGGGCGACGTGCCGTTCGAAGATTTTACGGATAGCGCCGGAGTTTCGAGAGAGGGAATGAGGATGATAATCGAAAGACATCTTGGTAATAGTATTCAGCGCTAAGCATACGGAAGGAATGATTTAAAGATATAAGAAACAAGACACAAGGGTACAAACAAATTTCAAATCACAAATTATCAAACGATTTTTGTGATTCGTGATTTGAAATTTGAGATTTGTTTGGAATTTGTGTCTTGTATCCTTGTGTCTGACTTTATGCCGGGGTTGCATTTTTTTCATAGTATTGTATAATGCAAAAAGATCAGCGGAATTAAATTTCCGAATCGGAGAGTTCACCTAGCGGCCTATGGTACCTGCTTGGAAAGCAGGCGGGTTAACGCCCACGAGGGTTCGAATCCCTCACTCTCCGCTCGCATAAAAATACCCATATTTTGGGTATTTTTTCTTGACATTTTTTGAAAAGTATGCTATTTTTTATATAATCTTGCATAAAAATGATCGATCCTTATAATTAAATTTTAAAAAACGGGAGGGAATAATGGAATTAGCGACGATTTTCGGCGTCATGGCCGCGCTCCTGCACGGCACGTCTTATTTCCTCTATAACCTGCAGGCTAAATCAGGAAAATCCACACCCAATATCGCCAGCTGGGGTATCTGGGTATTTTTAGCCGCGTTAAACGCGTTTTCATTCCGGGAAATGAGCGGTAATACGGTATTGGCCCTGCAGTTCTTTACCGGTTCGGGTGCATGCGCCCTGACATTCCTGTATGTTTTAAGTATCGGAAAATTTGCCAGGCCAAAACCCAGGGAAGCGGTAGTATTGGCGCTCGGACTCTTTTCGGCCGCGGTGTGGTGGATATTCAGGAGCGCCGCTGGGGCGAATATGATCGTTCTTCTTGCTCTCATTATCTCATTTTTTCCTACCTGGGAGGGCGTGTGGCGAGATCCATACAAAGAAACCCCTTTAACCTGGGTGCTTTGGACCGCGGCTTACGGCTTTACGATAATAGCCGTTATCATTAAGCATGGACAATTATTAAGCTTTTTCACTCCGGTCGCGTGCCTTATCATGCACGGCGCTGTCGCGATATTATCAACCGAAAAAAGAAAAACACGGTTTCGGCTTAAGCCGGGGCGGGCGGAGGCGTAATGGATAAAAATAGCCGAAATAAACGGAGAATAGTCGTGATACCCCGGGAGGAGGCCGTCTTTTGGATGGACGAAAACGGCGACTGGTGGAACGAACATGGCCGGTTCGAAAAGCGCCGGATCATCGAGTATTTCCACGCTTCCATCAGGCACGATTTTTGCGGCTTTTATGTCGAGCAGGAGAACGGGGATATTCTGGAAAGAGTGTATTTCCCCTATATAGATACGGCTCTGTTCGTGATCAGGATCATTGACGGGGAAAATCCGAAAGCGGTCTTGAATACGGGAATAAAAATAGACCTTGATCCGGCCGCTTTGTTCATGGAGAACGATAATCTGTATATCCGCGTCAACGGCGTAAAGGCGAAATTCATCAAACAGGGCCTCGAAGAGGTCTTAAAATTGATCGATCCCGAGAAAATGGCCATAAAGATAAATGGCCGGCAATACCCGATGGGAATCGAGAAAAACAAAGGCTTTGTAGATTTTTTAAAAGATTTTTTTAAAAAAATCTGGTAATTTCAATAACCGTTAAAGCGGTTATTTTTTATTAAAAAAGCCTTGAAGTATCCGATTTGATTATGGTATAATAACTAAGATTTATGCCATTACGCAGTCTTCTTTAATAAGGAAAATACATTGGAATAATTATTTAAATTACATGAAAATACTACTGGCTACCGGGATCTATCCGCCGGATATCGGCGGCCCGGCCACTTACGTTAAAACCCTTAAAGAAGAACTGCCTAAACGCGGCATCGCGGTTAAAGTTTTGGCTTACGGGGAAACCGAGCCGGAGGATGAAGAAGCGGGGGTCTATCGGATAAGCCGGAAGCAGAATGTTATATTAAGGTATTTTGAATATTTCCGGCAGGTTTTTAAAATAGCCGGCGAAGTAGATTTGGTTTACGCGCAGGATCCGGTCAGCGTAGGCTTGCCCGTTAGTCTCGCTTGTTTTTTAAAAAGAAAAAACTATATTTTAAAGATCGTCGGGGATTACGCCTGGGAGCAGGGACGGCAGAGAGCTAGCGTAAAAGACGATTTGGACGAATTCCAGAAGCGGCAATATGGATGGAAAGTGGAGCTGTGGCGGTTTATAGAGGGGGTCGTGGCGAAGAACGCGCGGCTGGTGATTACGCCCAGCGTCTATCTTAAAAATATCGCGCGAAAATGGGGGATCCGGGACGATAAGATCAGGGTGATCTACAACGCGGTCAAAGAGGTTAAAACGGCGGATTCGACCCGTTCGACAGGTTCGGGGCGGGCAAGCTCACCGCTGGCGGCGTCGCGGGATGAATTAAGGCGTAAATTAAAATTAGACGGATACGCGATATTGTCAGCCGGGCGGCTTGTTCCCTGGAAAGGTTTTGAATTATTAATAGATCTAATGCCGGAACTTTTAAAAATAGCGCCGGATTTTAAATTAGTGGTCATAGGCGAAGGGCCGGATAAAGAAAAACTGGCCGCCAAAATTAAAAATCTTAACCTGGAGAAAAATATTATTTTAACCGGCGCCCTGCCGCAGGCGGAGCTTTGGGAATATATGGCGGCGGCGGATATATTTGTTTTGAACACCGGCTACGAAGGCCTGCCGCATATCACGATCGAGGCGATGCAATCGGGGCTCCCCGTAATTACGACCAAAAGCGGCGGCAATCCGGAGGTTATTAAAAATGACGAGACCGGGATACTAGTCGATTATGATAACCGGGAAGCGATAAAAAATGCGATTTTAAAATTATACAAGGACCGGGAATATGCCCGCGGATTATCCGAGCGGGCGAAACGGGAGATAGGGGACCGGTTCGGGCGGGAGAGGATGGTGGCCGGGGTTTTGGAGATTTTAAAGCTGTTGGGCATAGGGAAAAATGAATAACAGATATTGACATATTATTTCTGATAATATACAATTAATGTATATTATTAGAAACGATATGAAAAATAATCTTACCGAAATAATCTGGAAAAAAATAAAAATGCTGCCGGTTTTTACCGCGGATGATCTGGTGTTTGCCGGCGCGACCAGGGGGCATTTAAATATTATTCTGTCGCGCTGGTCAAAAAGCGGAAAAATTTTTCGTTTGAAAAAGGGGATATACGGTTCAGCTGATTTTTTGAGAGAAGCCGATAAAAAGCGTATTTTGCCGGCTTTTACCGAATACGCGGCGAACGCCATTTACCCGTCTTCTTATCTTAGTCTGGAATATGTGCTTTACGGCCATAATATCCTGACGGATATGCCGAAAAATTTCACTTCGGTATCGCTCGGTAAGACGGCTGTATTTTCCAATATTTTCGGCCGGTATATTTATCATAAAATAAAGAAAGATCTGTTTCTCGGATTTACCGTAGAAAATATTTCCGGACTGGCGATCCTGAAGGCGAGCCGGGCCAAGGCCCTGTTTGATTATCTATATCTGAGAAAAAATATTTTAGCCGATGAAAAAGCGGTCAGGGCGCTGCGTCTTGATCCGGACGGTTTTACGGCGAAAGACCGGGCGGAGTTTGATAAATATCTGCGCCTGGAGGGTTCGGAGAAATTAAAAAAAATAGCTTTTTATTTATGGAAACATTGAAGCCGTATCTGCGCAACCTGACAGACGGCGCGACGTCCGCCAATAATCTTTTTAAACGCAATTTGCTCAAAGAGTACCTGCAAATCGCGGTTTTGGATTTTATTTATTCGCATCCGGAGTATAGCCGCCTGGTTTTTTACGGCGGTTCCTGCTTAGCCCAATGTTACGGCTTGCCGCGCCTGTCCGAGGATCTGGATTTCGTCGATACCGAAAAAAAAATCAAGGTCGGCGCCCTGGCGGCGGATTTGGAGAAATTCTTCCGGAATACTGATCTAAAAATGAAAGCGACCGAACAAAAATTCCGGATCTATCTTAAATTTTTTCTGCTCAAGGAATTGGGCCTGTCCGTCGGAAACGAAACCGATCAGCTGTTCGTCAAGGTCGAGATTTTTTCCGGCTTTGATTTTTGCCGGAAATACCAAACGGAAATAAAGCCGCTGTTCAAGCATAACCGGACGGTTTTGGCTAATGTTTTTGATTTGCCGACATTAATGGCGACCAAGATCAGGGCCGTACTCGGACGCAAATGGGAAAAAACGGATAAAAGCGGCCGGGTCATTATGCGTGTTAAGGGGCGGGATTATTTTGATCTGATGTGGTATCTGGAAAAAGGCGTTAAGCCCAATCTGGCCTGCATAGAAAGCGCGGCCGGCATGGAAGAACTGAAAGCGGACCTTTTGAAAAATGTCGAAAAACTTGACGAGCGTAGCGTCCGTCTGGATCTGGAGGCATTCATAGATGACGAAGAGTACGTGAAAAGGCTGAGTAAGAATTTAAAGAAAATTCTGGCGGCCCAGATAGAAAAAATGTAAGCTTTGTATGAAACTACTTATCTGCACGCAAAAAGTAGACATCAACGACGATATTCTGGGTTTTTTCCACGGCTGGATCTTGGGATTTCCGATTGCCGATTTTCGATTTTCGATTTATTTATGAAGATTTTAATTTGTACTCAAAAAGTAGATTTAAATGACGATATCCTTGGTTTTTTTCACTCTTGGATCGCCGAGTTCGTGAAGCATTGTGAAAAAGTGACGGTGATTTGTCTTTGCAGGGGGGAATATGATTTACCCGGGAATGTAAAAATATTATCGCTCGGCAAGGAAGAAAAGTCGTTATGCGTTATGCGTTATGCGTTATGCGTTACGAGATTAAAGTATATTGCGCGGTTTTATCGCTATATCTGGCGGGAGCGGAAAAATTACGATAAAATATTTGTCCACATGAATTCAGAGTATGTCGTATTGGGCGGATGGTTGTGGAAATTGTGGAACAAAAAAATTGGTCTTTGGTATGTGCATAAGGCGATTCCGTGGCAACTCAAAATCGCGGAAAAATTCGTGGGTGTTATTTTTACGGCGTCGAGGGAGAGTTGTAATTTAGCCAGCCAGAAAATAAAAGTGGTGGGGCATGGCATTGATTTGCGGAAATTTGAAATTAGAAATTTGAAATTAGAAATTGGAAATATATTTAAGATTATTTACGTCGGGCGGATTAGTCCGATCAAGAACCAAGAACTGTTGATAGGGGCGATTGATATTTTGCGTCGTGATACGGCGTTACCGCGTTTATCCGTGAAACTGATCGGCGGTACTATATACGAAAAAGACGAAGAGTATTTGGGTAAATTGAAAAATTTGGTTAAAGAAAAAAAATTGGGGGGTGTAGTGGAATTCGTCGGTTCGGTGCCGAATAAGGATATAAATAAATATTACTCTGAAGCGGATCTGGCGGTTAATTTATGCCCGACCGGCGGGGTGGATAAAGCGGTTTTGGAAGCTATGGCCGCGGGTCTGCCGGTAATAGTTTTTAATAAGACGTTTGAAAATATATTAGGGGAGCATAAAGAGGAAATGATATTGCGGGAGGAGAACGCGGAGGAATTGGCGGGGAAGATTAGGGGGATTATGGGGTGGGAGGCGGAGAAAAGAGAGAGGGTTGGCGGGGATTTAAGAGGGGTGGTGGAAAAGGGGTATGGATTGGAAGGCTTGGTTAAAAAAATAAGCGAAGAGTTATGAAGATTTGTTATTTTGGAATTTATGACCCGAACTACAGCCGCAACCGGATACTCAACGGGGGTTTAAGGGAAAACGGAGTTGAAGTTATTGAATGCCGGACGGAACTTAAGGGGGTAAAGAAATATTTTGACTTGGTTAAAAAACATTGGCGGATCAGGAAAGATTATGATGCAATGGTGGTGGGGTTTCCCGGATATCAGGCGATGATTTTAGCCAGATTCCTGACAAGAAAAAAAATAATATTTGATGCGTTTACCTCTCTGTATGATTCTTTGGTGTTAGACAGAAAAACCGTAAACAAAAATTCTTTGTCGGCTTATTATTATTGGCTGCTTGATTGGTTGTCTTGCGGATTGGCCGATAAAATTTTACTGGACACGAACGAACAGATTGATTATTTCGTTGATACGTTTAAAATAAAAAAAGAAAAATTTATCCGGATTTTTGTCGGCAGTGATATAAGATTGGACGATATTAATAAAAAAAAAGAGGAGCGGGATTATTTTTTAGTAAATTTTTACGGGACAGATATTCCTCTGCAGGGAGTTGAGTATATTATTGAAGCCGCTGAATTATTAAAAAATGAAAATATCAGGTTTAGTATTATAGGCACGAAAATAAAAAAACGATACGAAAGCGGCGGGTATGCGAATATTGATTTTTTTGATAATATGGAATTTAAAGAACTTATCCGTTATGTAGCATCAGCTGATATTAATTTAGGAATATTCGGCGGAACCGAAAAAGCGCGAAGAGTAATCCCTAATAAAGTTTACGATGCCTTAGCAGTTGGGTCAGCGATCATAACCGGAGACACGCCTGCGGCCAGAGAAATATTGAGCGATGGCGTAAATGCGGTTTTTTGCCGGATGGCCGATGCGGGGGATTTGGCCGAGAAGATTTTATTGTTAAAAAGTGATAATAATTTAAGAAATAAAATTTCACGCGATAGCCGTGATCTGTTTCAGAATTATTTACGGCCGAAACTGCTAGCCTGCCAGCTTCTTAACTTAATTAATATCTAAAATTATGTTTTATTTTCCTGGAACCAGAAATCCGAATTTCAAAAATTTGGAATATCTTAATTATGATAATTATTGGGATTATCAATGTCCGGAGTTCAGGACGAAACTAAGAGAGCGTGAAGTCATGTTTATAAACCGGATAAAAGAGGGGAGCAAGGTTCTGGATATTGCCTGCGGCATGTCTCCTTTTTTACTCGAACTTAAAAAAAGAAAGAAATGCGACGTGACGGCTTATGATATATCAAAAAACGCCGTAGATGAACAGGTGAAAAGAGGCGTTAAGGGTAGGGTAGTAGATATCGGCGACCCGAAGTTTGAATTAGAAGAACAGTTTGATTATGTGGTTATGAGCGAAATCATAGAGCATTTAGTGTATCCGGAAAAATTGATAAACGCTTTAAAAAATAAAACCAAGTATATTCTAATTTCATTCCCGAACAGCGGTTTTTACAGATATCGCCTGGGCCTGATGTTTAAGGGAAGATTTTTTACCCAATGGGCTTATCATCCGTCAGAGCATTTAAGATTCTGGACGCACATTGATTTCGTAGACTGGTTGGATGCTCTGGGTATGAATCTGGTAAAATGCGAAGCATCTAACGGATTAAGCATTGGTCCGATTAAATTATTTAATTTATGGAAAAATTTGTTCGGGCATCAGATCGTTTATTTATGCACAAAGAAATGATTAATAATAAACTGGTAAATTCAAATGAAGCCGATTAAAGATAAATTTGTTTTGCTTTTCAATCCGCAACCCACAAGACATGGCCGCACAGTCGCTCCATTGGGTCTTTTGGCAATTTCCGCTTATCTGGACAAGGACGGATATGACATCAGGGTGTTTCATTCTTTTCAAAAAGAGAAATGTGCGGAAATTTTAGAATATCTAAATAAGGCGATTTGTGTCGGAATAACATCCATGACCGGATATCAAATCATAGACGGATTGAATTTCGCGAGAATGGTTAGGGAAAAAAACAAAAACGTTCCAATTGTTTGGGGCGGAATTCATCCTACGATCATGCCCCTTCAAACAGCCGAACACCCCCTAGTCGATATCGTTGTCAGGGGGCAGGGCGAGGAAACTTTTTATGATTTGGTTAAGGCGCTGGATAGCGGTAGTGAATTAGAAAAAATTTCCGGAATCGTTTATAAAATAAACGGAAAAATTATTGAAACCCCGGCCCGGGCGGCAAAAGGCCTTAATGAATTTCCGGCATTACCATATCACATTTTAGGCGACAGCATTGAAAGTTATATCTCTAAGCCCAGTATTTATGCTAAGAGGCAATTACCAATTATAACCGGAGACGGTTGTTGCTTTAATTGCGGTTTTTGCTACTTATCTTCGCCTGAGTTCAAAAGAAAGTGGACAGCATATCCGGCGGAAAGAGTAGTTGATGAAATCGAATATTTAGTCGAGAAGTATAATTTATCAGGCATAGATATCAGAGACTCTAATTTTTTTATTGACAAAGAGAGGTCTAGAAAAATTTTTCAGGGCATAATAGAAAAAAAACTCAAAATCGCCCTTATAGACGTTAATGGCCGAGTTGATCAGCTGGTGAGATTTGATGAAGAATATTGGAGGTTAATGGAAGCTGCCGGTGTTAAGGAAATATTAGTGGGAGCTGAATCGGGCGATCAGGAAATGCTGGATTTAATAAAAAAGGGCATCACTCCGGAAGTAACACTGGAATGTACGAAAAAGGCAAAAAAATACAATATCAATATTATCAACTCATTGATGACAAATTTTCCACCCACCACCGACGATTCGGTTCAGATAAAAAGAGATTTGAAACGGGAATTGAATAATACTGCGGAGTTAGCTAGAAAAATGTTTGAAATAAATCCACTGACCAACATAATGTTATTTTTTTATACGCCTTATCCGGGCACCCCTTTGTATGAGTTGTGTTTAAAGAGCGGTTTTAAAGCTCCGCAAAATTTTGAGGATTGGGGTAATAATGATCTTAATACGCAAACGGTTCCATGGGCAGACAGGAATCATACAAATAAGGCCATATTATTAAACGATCTGTTCGTATTAAAGAAAATCACGTCAATAGAATATTTCAAATCAAGGCAAAACACAAAATTAAAACACTATATATTAAGGTATTCAGGACTGCCCACGTTGCTTAATTGGTGGATTACTTTTAGATTGAAACATAAAATTTATTTATTTCCTTTTGAAAGAATTCTATTTTGGCTTAGCCGCCAGATAAACAAAACGAAATAGTCATGGAGCTATTTGTAAATGATAAAATATGTTTGATAACACCCCCCTCGCCTTTTTTATTGGACGAGAGGGTTTTTGTACATGTCGGGATACTAAAGGTAGCTTCAACGCTTGAGCAGCAAGGACATCCGGTTGATTTTTTAGATTTAAGCGGTATTGATAATTATCTTGAGGTTGTGGCTGATTACTGTAAGGCCTATAAAACCAAAGTATTCGGGTTGACGGCATCAACGCCGCAAATTCCTTTTGCCGTTAAAATCGCCCAAGAAATCAGGAGTATTGCTCCTGACTGTAAGATAATTTTAGGCGGACCGCATGTTACCCTAATGAACGCCGCCAGTAAAGGAGAGTGTCGCAGGGGGATGGAGGCGGGTGACAGGGCTACACAGGATATAGAAAAACTCAAAAAAATTTTTGATGTTTTGGTTTGTGGAGACGGTGAACTAGCTATATTTGAAGCTTTGAAAATAAAATCCGGAATCATAGACGCTGACACCAGAAAATCAAAATTTTTTTTGACAAACGAACAATTTTCAAACTTACCACTGCCTGCCCGCCACCTAGTAGACATTAATTCTTACCACTATACGATCGAAGGCAAAAGATCAACAAGTTTAATAGCTCAACTAGGATGCCCCTTTCAGTGTTCATTTTGCAGCGGCAGGAATTCCCCCTTTCTCAGGCATATCAGGCAAAGGAATTCGGATTCTATTATTGATGAAATGAGAAATCTTTATAAAAATTATGGTTTTACGGGATTCATGTTTTATGACGACGAATTGAATGTAAATACGGGTTTAGTGGAATTGTTGGACAAGATCACTGATCTGCAGTATGAACTTGGTGAAGAATTTAGGTTAAGGGGTTTTGTGAAGGCTGAACTTTTCAATGAGAAACAGGCGTCAGCCATGTATCGCGCCGGTTTTAGGTGGTTATTAACCGGATTTGAGTCTGGTGATGAAAGAATTCTGAAAAATATCAAGAAAAAGGCGAGCGTAGCCGATAATACTAGGGCAGTAGAGATCGCTAAGAAGTATAATTTAAAAGTAAAGGCCCTGATGTCTGTCGGGCAGGCCGGAGAAAGTCACAAAACCATTGATAATGTGAAAAAATGGCTTTTAGATGTCCAGCCAGAAGACTTTGACTGCACTATCATTACGGTTTACCCAGGCTCTCCTTATTTTGATGATGCAATAAAAAAAGATGATCATTATGTTTATATTTCTGATGTTACCGGAGACAAATTATACCAATCCGCAGTTGATTATCACACGGAACTCGGGTATTATAAAGGCGACCCCGATGGCGGATACATTTCTTATGTATGGACGGATCATATTTCGGCCCAAGAATTAGTAAAAGCTCGCGACGAACTGGAAAGAGAGGTTAGGGCAAAATTAAACTTACCGTTTAATCAGTCGGGAAAGGGAATCAAGTATGAACATTCAATGGGGATGGGGGGCGCTGATATTCCGGATTATATTTTTAAAAAAAGTTATAAATAAAATATATGAAAATAATAGCCATAACTCCGGTTTCAGACAAGACTACGGTTGGTAATATGATCATACAGGGATTGAATGATTTGGGGTGTAATGTAATCGCGACCTATCCCGGGAATAGCGTGATTAATCATTATAATGATGACGATGTCGTAAGACAATCAAAAGACGCTGACTATGTTTTTGTGTTTTGGGGCAAAGAGTCAAGCTACCAGCCCGGTTTTTTTGATAAAATTGCGGGACGAAAAAAAATAGTTTATGGATTACCAAAATATTACCTGCTTGACAGAATTAACAGGCCGGAAATAACGGCGTATATAGACGAAAGCGAGTGGACAAGCACCGGATATCCCGATACGGGCGGTGAACTGTCGCCCGCGTATTGGACGACAAACAAAAATGGCCTTTTTAGCAGGCAGAAAGTTGAGGCTAAGTATAATCCAAAGAGATGCAAGGGGGAGCCCTGGTTAAACGAAAAGATGTTAAATTCCTGCAAGTGGTACTTTAAAAGAGAGTGTTATCCGGAAGACAAGAAAATGGGAATTATTCCACTGAACGTAGGATGTTGGAATGAATACTTCAGCGGCATAGAAATTAAAAAAGATATTGATATTTTTTGTTCATTCGGACAACTTGACACCGGTCTTCGTTATGAGGTTTTTCATTTTTGCAGAAAGCTCGCGCACGAAGGTTTTAAAGTGAAATTTGTCGGAATGGGAAAGGAAAAAGTTGATTTTCGCACCTATCAAGAATTAATAGCGAGGTCATACATCGGCCTTTCCGCCTGGGGGGCCGGAAATAGCTGTCGGAGATTATTTGAAGTTATGGCTGGAAAAACATGTTGTTTCGCACAAAAGACCGAAATAGAATTTATTCATAAGCCGGAAGACGGCGTGCACTATGTTGAATATTCAACCATGGCTGAGTTCATGGATAAGATATACCATTATCTTTATAACAAAAAAACCTGCATTGAGATTGGTCAAAAGGGATACGATTTTGTTAAAGAGTATCACGCCCCAATTGCCAGGGTTAAGTATATGCTGGAGATTATGTCAAAAAATAAGTAGAATTAATTTATTAAGCCTATCAAAGTATGGATAAAAAATATATTCTTGGAATAAATCTTCCACTCAAGTCCCGCTGTCATGAGTCCGGCGTGGCTTTAATTGATTTTGACGGGAACGTTTTGTTTGCCGCCAGCGAGGAGCGGTTTTCACGGAAAAAACTTGAAGGCGATTTTCCGGAGTTATCAATAAAGGCCATGTTTGCCCATACCGAAATAAAGAAGGAAGACGTGGTTTTTGTGGTTGTTCCGACTTTAAGTTTTTACCGCAAAGCGTTTCGGTTTATGAAATTTGTTATTAGAGAGCGGTGGAGACATCTTTTCAGGTTAAAAACCTACCAGACGCTATGGAAAATTTTTTTCAAAGAAAAAGATTTTCAGGCGGCCGCAGGCTCTAATCAGGAAGTGGAAGGTTCGGGGCTTAAGTATTATTGGAAGGACTTTATTAAGAATAATTTTCCCAAAGCCGAACTAAAATTCTCGGATCACCATATTGCTCATGCCAGTGGCGCGTATTTTTGTTCGCCCTGGGAAAGATCACTAGTCCTAACTTTGGACGGAGCCGGAAATTTATTGTCATCAGTTGTTGGGTTGGCTGATCGTGGCCGGATCAGGATTATCGGCCGGTCATTCGTGCCTAACTCCCTAGGATCTTTTTGGGGGAGTATTACTAAGGCCTGCGGTTTTAAATCCGGCATCCGCCACGGCGGGAAAGTTACCGGCCTGGCGGCGCGCGGCAACCCCGATAAATTAATTGATAAAATGCGCGAGGCCGTGAAATGCAAAGGTTTAGGCATAAAGATCAAGGAAGAGCTTTTCTTTAATCCGGATAAGTTATTACCTGATTGGGCGGGGTATGAGCCGGAAAGGATCAAGGGGTTTTTGGGCGAGGCGAGCCGCGAAGATATCGCCGCCGCCGCTCAGCAGAGATTAATTGAAGTTGTTCTAGGTATTGTAAAAAACGCGCAGAAAAAAGTGGAATTTGATAAAGTCGTCATGGCGGGCGGGGTATTTGCCAACGTACTTATGAACCAGGCGATACTGGAATTGCCGGGAGTGAAAGATGTGTTCATATTTCCGGCCATGTCTGACGGCGGTTTAGCCTTTGGGGCGGCTATTCATTTTTTGTCTGAGCTGAAACTGCGAGAAGGGGAGCGGCTTAAACCAAGGGAATTACGAAATGTATACTTCGGTCCAAGCCATGACGAAAAAGAGATTCTGCAGGCGCTCCAGGAACAGAAAATTAATTATAAAAAATTGGAAAATCCGGCTAAGGATATAGCTAAACTTATCTACGCTAATAAAATAGTGGCTTTTTATCAAGGAAGAGTAGAATTTGGTCCGCGGGCGCTTGGTAATCGTTCTATAATCTACGCGCCGATCGATCCAACCGCCAACGATTGGCTGAATAAAAAATTGCGGCGAAGCGAATTCATGCCCTTTGCGCCGGTGACCATGCTTGAACACATCAAGGATTGTTACCTTGATATAGCGGACGATCCGCTGGCGGCCCGGTTTATGACCATAACTTATGCCTGTACAGATAAGATGAGAAAAGAAGCGCCGGCCTGCGTACACGTGGATGGCACCGCCCGCCCGCAAGTCATTACCAGGGAGGATAACCCTTATTACTATGATATCGTGAATGAATATTATAAATTGAGCGGTATTCCCACCCTGATCAACACCAGCTTTAATATGCACGAAGAACCAATTGTAGAGAGTCCTTTTGACGCGGTTAGATCGTTTCTGGACTCAGGTATTGACTATTTGGTTATGGAAAATTATATTGCCGCTTTTGAAGACAATAAGCATTTGGCGAAAAATTAATGCGTTTGGTACAATTGACAACAAAAAATCTCTTATCCGCAACGGCTGACAATGTCTATATCATGAATCTGGCTCGCAGTTTTAATAAGATTATGGGCAAAGACTACCGGTTAGTGGTAGCTAAAAAGAAACTGGAACAGATACCGGACGTGAACACCCTGAGTCTTGAGCTTGATTTTAGGTCAAAGATAGCCAGAATCAAGTTTTTACTGCCTTATTTATATTGTTTTTTTTGGCTGCCTTTTTATGTTAAGAAAAACGCCCTGGATAGCAAAGATACTGTTATTTTTACAAATGATCCGAATTTTCTACTATTGATCATATGGTGGCGCAAAATGTGCAATTATCAATATAAGATTTGCTCAGACTGGCATATGCTTTTTGGTAATTTTAAGGACGGATATAATGCCCGAAATAGTGATTTTTTAATTACTACTTCCGAAAAACTGAAACGGCAATTAATCGAAAAATGCGGAGCCGATGAACGGAAAATAAAAGTGGTTTACGGCGGCGTTGATTTGAGTAATTATAGCGGCGGTGAAAACGGTAATTTAAAAAAGGGATTGGGATTGCCGACGGATAAAATTTTAGTCGGTTATGTCGGTTTTTATAAGACTATCGGCATGAGCAAGGGCATTGATACCATGATCCGGACCTTGCCGTTATTGGAGGGTAATATTGTTATGGCCTTTGTGGGTGGCTGGAAGCATGAAATAGATGAATATCTTGAGATGGCCCGGGATATGGGCGTGGATAAAAGATGTATTTTTGTAGAAAAAGTGAGTGTGGAGATGGCGGCAAAATATGAGATGGCGATGGATATTTTAACCATACCCTATCCCGATAAGCCGCATTTCCGGGATTACGGCTTTCCTATGAAGGTTTATGAATATATGGCGGCCGGAAAACCGATCGTTTATTCTGCTTTGGAATTAACCGAAGAGGTCTTGCATGATTGCGGTTTTACTTTCCGGCCGGACGACGCCGTTGCTTTAGCGGATAAAATAAAATATATTATCGATAAAAAAAATGAGCGGGTCGTGAAAATGTCCGTAGAGACGGCGAGCAAAAAAGTGGCTGGCTTGACCTGGGAAAAAAAGGCGGGAGAAATTATTAATTTAGTAAATTATGCAAAAAGTATCAATAATCATCCCAACTTATAACGAGGCCAAAAATTTGCCGTTATTGATCGAAGAGATTTATGGCCTTATTAATAAGCAGGAAACGGATATAGAGTTCATAATCGTTGATGACAATTCTCCGGATGGAACCGGTCGGGTCGCAGAGGGATTGTCGCGCCAGTATCCGATAAAAGTAATTCATAGGCCGGGAAAGCTGGGCCTGGGTTCGGCCGTTATTGAGGGATTTAAAAGGTCCCACCGGGACATTCTCGGCGTAATGGACGGCGACATGAGCCACGATCCGGCTATTATCAATAATCTGATCAACGCTTTAAAGGATTATGATATCGCAATCGGCAGTCGTTTTGAGGTGGAGAGTTCGATCAATAACTGGAATTGGTGGCGTAAGATTGTTTCCTGCTCCGGCGTATTTTTAGCTAAGGCGCTGACCGGAGTTAAGGACCCTTTAAGCGGTTATTTTTTTCTACATCGCCGGATAATAGACGGCGTCGAGCTAAAAACCAAAGGATACAAGATATTATTCGAGATTCTGGTTAAATGTAATTATTCGAAATGCAAAGAGATACCGTATACTTTTCGCATGAGGCAGTTCAGCAGTTCCAAGCTTAACTATAAAGAGTTTTTGCTGTTTGGGAGTCAGATATTATCTTATGGTTTTTATAAAATATATAAATTATTCCGTAGATCATATTAATATGGAAGACAAGAAATATTGGGATAACTATTGGGTGGATAACAAGGAAAAGCATACTTTTTTTAATACCCTGGTAGATTTTGCCAGAAAATATTATTTTGCCAGAGCCTTTGCCGCTTTTCTTGATAAAAATTATCCCGTGGCCGGAAAAAGCGTCTGCGAAATTGGCTCCGGCTCCGGCCTGACCCTGTCTTATCTTAAAAAAATGGGCGCTCGGGAATGTACAGGCATTGATTATTCGGAAGAAGCCGTTAAATACGCGCAAGCCAATATAAAGGATTGTAAATTCTCGGTCGGCGATGCTTTTAATCTAAGTAGCATACCAGAAAAAAGCTTTGATATAGTTTATTCGCTTGGTTTTTTAGAACACTACAATCGGGATGAACAGAAAAAATTATTAGCAGAGCAGTCCAGGCTGGCGCGGGAATGTGTTTTTATTGAGGTACCGTATAATTCTCCGCATATGAGCCTGTTGTGTTACCTGAACCGAAAAAGTGGCCGGACCACCACTTTCAGCGACGAGGAGTTGTTCTCTCCTAAAACTTTCCGGGAACTCGGCCTCACGGGTAAGACTAAGCTTATGCCAAATACTTTTTTTATAACTATCGGCCATTTTGAGCATTTGTAATATTATCTTATGGAATTATCAAAAAATAAACTAGAGGTTATAAATTTTATGGACGAGATGGCCGGAAGCCGGTCGCAGTGGGTCAAAAAGAATCAATACTACTATGACGATTTGGCTGGATTTTTGAAATATAATATCCTGGAAAAATCGTCGATATTGGAAATAGGTTGCGGCAACGGTTTTCTACTTGACGCGATCAAGCCCGGGCGCGGCGTCGGCATTGATCTTTCCGGAAAAATGATTTTTCACGCTAAAGAAAGTTATCCGAATTTAGTTTTTTATAAAATGGACGCGGAAGATATAAATTTGGCGGAGGATTTCGACTATGTGGTTATGTCCGACGCGCTCGGATATATGGAAGATATCCAGAAAGTTTTTCGCGGCTTAAAAGGGGTGGTGAGCAATAATAGTCGGATCATTATTACGTACCATAGTTTTTTCTGGCTTCCGTTCCTGCGCCTAGCGGAATCGCTCGGCCTGAAGATGCCGCAGAAAAAGCTTAACTGGCTTAACGGCAACGACATACTGAATCTTCTTGAGCTTGAGGGATTCGAGGCCGTGAAGACCGGCCGGAGATTTTTGTTACCGGTGAAAATTTCGGTAATTTCAGCTTTTATCAACCATTATATTGCGAATCTGCCTGTTGTAAACTGGTTTTGTCTTACAGGCTATATTATCGCTAAAACCGCATACGGCGAAAAAGAAACAGGATTAAAAAGCGTAAGCGTGGTCGTGCCGGCTCGCAACGAAGAGGGGAATATCGAGAATATTGTCAAGAGATTGCCGTTAATGGGAAATAACACGGAAATAATTTTTGTTGAGGGTCATTCGCGGGATGGCACTTTGGCGGAGATAAAACGAGTCCGCGAAAAATATAAGACCGACAGGGATATTAAATATTTCATCCAAGACGGCCGGGGGAAGGGCGATGCGGTCAGGAAGGGATTTGCGGCCGCGACCGGCGATATATTGATGATTTTGGACGCCGATATGACCGTTCCGCCGGAAGACCTGCCTAAATTTTTTGAAGCAATCGCTACGGGCCGGGGGGAATTCATTAATGGAACAAGGCTTGTTTACCCGCTGGAGGACGAAGCGATGCGATTTTTAAATATTGGCGGCAACAAGTTCTTTTCCTGGATGTTTTCCTGGCTTTTAGGACAGAGGCTTAAAGATACTTTGTGCGGCACTAAGGTTATTTCGAGACAAAATTATTTAAATTTAATCAAGAACCGGAAATTTTTTGGGGAATTCGATCCGTTCGGCGACTTTGATCTTTTGTTCGGTGCCGCTAAGCTCAATTTAAAGATTGTTGAGATCCCAATAAGATACCAGGCACGGGAATATGGAGAAACGCAGATATCGCGTTTTACTCACGGCTGGCTGCTTTTAAAAATGGTCTTTTTCGCAATGAATAAAATCAAGTTTTTATAATATGGATATAATTAACGATAAATTAGCGCTGCACCGGGAGATCTGGTATAAAAAAAAGATATTAAGATTGATCTATGCGCAATGGTATCGGATGATACAAGCGGATTTGAAATCAGGCAAGAAAAAAACACTGGAAATAGGTTCCGGTACCGGTAATTTCAAGGAGTTCAAAAGCGATATTATTGCGTCCGATATAGAGAATCGTCCTTGGCTTGATAAAGTTTTTGATGCGCATGATATGCCGTTTACCGATGGCGAACTGAGCAATATAGTCATGATTGACGTTTTGCACCACCTGGTTGACCCGATTCGTTTTTTCCGTGAAGTCGGCCGCGTCCTGGAACCCGGCGGGAGGATAATTATGCTTGAGCCATTTCCATCTTTTTTTTCTTTGCCTGTTTATAAATGTTTTCACCCGGAGCCATTTGATTTTAAAAAAAATTATTTTTTGCAAGGCGGTACAGATGAAAAAAAAGACGCCTGGGAGTCTAACCAGGCCATCCCATTTTTATTGTTTTATAGACAGAAAAAAGATTTTTTAAGATTATTTGAAAATAAATACGAAATAATCAAGAAAAAAAGAATAAGTTTTTTATTATACCCCCTATCCGGAGGCTTTGAACATCGTTCGTTTATTCCCGGTTTTTTGTTTCCGGTTTTTAGTATTTTAGAAAAAATATTGGCACCCTTAGCGAGCCTATTGGCGTTTCGATGTTATATCGTTTTAGAGAAAAAATAAAACCCATGCACCAGTTAATTAAAACAACAAAAGATTTTTTTATAAGAAATATTTGGTTAGGGTTGGTTTTATTTTTAGCCTTTGGGGCAAGATTATATGGGATTTATTTCGATTATCCTTATACGGATTTTATCTGGGACGAAACTTACAGTATTTCATATTTATTCGATTTGTTGACGCAAAAAACGGTTTTGGTAAATCCGCCATCCTCGACTTACCCGACCTTATTGCCGTTTTTACTGGCGCCAGTTTTTGTTTTGCGCCTTGGTTATATCGCTTTAATGAATGGCCTGCACTCGATAGCGGAGCTTAAAAATTTTATAGTTATGAACGGTTTAGGGCAGATCCATATAATATCACGCTGGTATTCGGTATTCTTCGGAACCGCTACGGTTTATTTGGTGTATGGGATTATCAGAAGAATTTACCGAAAAAGATCCGTCGCGCTTTATACTGCCCTGGTTTATAGCTTTAGTTTAGTTCCGGTTTATCTTTCCCATTGGGGCAAGCACCACGCAACCATGGTTTTTTTCGTGATCTTAAGTCTTTTATTCGTCATTATTTTTGAAGAGAAAAAAGTCAAAAAATATGTTTATTTTTCAATGTTTGCCGCCGCCGCGGCCTTTTCCGTACATTATATCGGTGCTACGGCCGTAGTTTTTCCTTTCTGGGCGTGGTGGTCCAATCGGCGCGATTTTAACAACAAAGAAATAATTAAATGCATTTTATTTTTTGGAGGCATCGGGGCGTTTTTTTACCTATCGAATTTTTATGGAGTTAAGTCCATGCTCCATCAGATCATTTTTGATTATTATGCCAAGAATGATTGGGGTGGCATCGTGCCCACTGGCCGCTGGGAAAGGTTTTATTACGTCTTTCGGGATTCATTCATGATTGAGCCGATTTTTACGGCTTTATTTTTCGCCTTAGGATTGAAATTTAAACGTTTGATAAAAAATAACCGTCTTTGGGGTTATATTTTTGCCGGTTTGCTGTTTAATTATCTGTTGATGATTACTATAATCGTAGGGGCGCATTTGTCGCGCTGGCTTTTAACTTTTATCACGTTAATTACTTTGGTGTCAGCTTCGCTTTTTTATAATTGGCTTCTTGAAAGAAGCTGGCGGAAGGAGATAAAAATATTTTTAGCTATTATTTTTATTTTGCCCAATGTTTATTTTACTATACACTGGCTCGGTCTGCTGCGGAACAATACCGCCCTGGAGGCGGAGGCGTGGCTTGAAAACAATGTAAAAAAAGATGAATATATATATTCATTCATGATCAGCTTTAACGCTCCGCTATCGCTTGAATCGATGGAGTGGAATTATCATAATAACGATCGTTTCAGAAATATGAGAAAGATTGTCCTGGTGCTTGAGAATAAAGAAAGGTTCAGGGATAAAAAGGGTCTGGCGATTATGTATGACGACAGGAATAATAGATATGATAATTTGGCCGGTGAAAAAACTAAATATATAATAGCGGATGGGGGCAGTATAAAAGATTTGGAAAAAACCAGGAGGGAATTGGAAAAATATCACGCCCTTGAATTGGTGCGGTCGTTCTACCCTACGGAAAATATTGAAATAACAAACGAAGGATTGGATAATGATTATTTGAACAGTCCGGAAAAATTAAGCACCCTATATCATCTGGATAAGAGCGGTCCGTTTATTGATATTTATAAAGTTAAAGGCGATTATAATGACTAAGTTAAAAAACGTTTTTAAAGAACACTGGTTTATCTTTCTGCTGGCCGGATTTTTTTGTATTTTTCTGAATTGGCCATTGATCAGATCCATTCATTCTTTGGGAATCGAGAATTTTCGGGGCGTGTATCCGATGTTCGTGGACGATGCCGAGCATTATATTACCCGGACGCAGGAAGTTTTAAGTGGTCACCCCGGCCTGGGTAACGCCTATTTGGCGGAGCATAAAGGCGAGCCTTATATGTCGCCGCCTCTGGCCGAGATCGTTTTTGCCTACACGGCAAAAACTTTACATATTTCTGTGCCGGCGTTTTTCGCTTGGCAGGGTTTTCTATTTCCGTTTTTGTGTTTTATATTTTTTTATTTTATTCTTTTTTATACCAGCAAATCGAAGATTGTGTCCTTGTTTTTAGCGCTTTTATTTTTTTTGATCTCCCCGCGTCAGTTTTCCAGGCCCATTATCCAGCAATTCATTTTTCTACCTTTTTTCCTCGGGTCTTATTTTATTTGGCAATTTTATAATGAGAATAAACAAAAAAGCATTTACGTTATTAATATAATAATAACATCTCTGGTCGGTTTGTTGGTCTATATCTCCCCTTATTTTTGGTCGCCGCTTTTTTTGTTATTCCACCTTACCCTCTTTACTGCCGCCTTCATACGCAAGGATGTACGTTATTATTTTAAGAATCTGGGCTTGTCCGTTTTGATTTTCGGATTATGGGTAGCGCCATACCTGATAAATTTATTTAAAGCTGTAAAATCGCCCTGGTACGCAGAAACCGTAGTTCGTTTCGGGATGCTTAATACTCATTGGCCAGCCGCATTTTTTAACGTCTTGCCGGTTTTTATCTGCCTTGCGGCACTTTTATTCATTTTTAGGAAAACGGAAAGAGTAAAATTTTATTTTATTGGCATAATTCTTCTAACGGCTTTAGCCATAAATTGGCAGAATATCATAACCGGCCATTATCTTTTATTTTCGTCGCATTATATGGATGTGACTATTTTTTTGGTTCTTTGGTCGGCGGCCATGATCGGAGCGGGGGCAAAGGAAAAACTTTATTTCAACAAAGGATTATTCAGCCCGACAATAAGCATCGTTTTGTTATTGGTAGTCGTGATATTTTTCGGTTACCGGCATCGCGGAGAGTTTCCATTTATTTTAAATTCCGGTTTCAACAAGGAAGAAATGTCCAGGATACAGGACATGAGACCGGTTTTCGATTGGCTTAATTATAACACAGAGAGAGATTCGGTGCTATATTTATTGGGAGGTGACTATGACATGTACTACCTTCGAAATATATTCTATACCATATATACTCATAATAATACTTATTACAATGGTTACCCCGGAATGTTTTTAGTATCTAATGATGAGTTATTGGAGCGGTATTTAAGAAGTCTAATATTTGATCCGGAGGCTAATGAGGAATTTATCAGGCAATATGCATATCGGACAAGGGCGGTGGAATTCCTGTCCGATTATCAGAATAAACTAATAAGAAATAAAACTTGGGGAAAAATACCGGGAATAAATTTCAAAATTCCCGAGTTAATTCCTGACGGTTTTAATGATGAAGCCGTTAGAAGGTTTTTGGAAATAAAAAAACAAAACCCCATGGAGGTTTTAAAAAAGTATGATGTTGATTATATTTTGTTAAGCCTGGATGATCCTAGGTTTTCCTCGCAAAAAGAAATATTAGATTCCCTGGATTCGGCAGAGCCGATCGTAGAAATCAGCAATATACTTATTTACAAAGTGAATTAAAAATATTTTTTACCATAAATTTTAATATTTTTCTTTTACCCAATTCTATATTTTTACTCAGAGGAGATTGTTGTAGAATTTTCCAGGTATTTTGATTTAATGCTATATTTGCATAGCAGACTTCAAGCCAGCGGTTGGAGATTATTTTATCGAATGATTCTATATTGTAAATTTTTATTTTATGGTTAGCTTTACTGAGTTTTAAAAGCCATTTTTCTATTTCAGCAAGATAATTTTGTGTCGTATAGTCAGATGGTTTTAACAAGGCTCGATGCAAAAGCAATTCTTCTTTACCCGGTCTCAGGCCGAGTTTTTTTAATTCGCGTTCCTGAATCAGGCTAGCGTTCGTTCTCTGGGTTTTCGCGTATTGATTACTGATATTATTTTTTGTTATTCGATAGTAGAGCAGGATTTTATTTAGGTTGGCGAATTCGGTCAGGGGCGCAATCCGGGTCCAAAGTTCGTAATCTTCCGCATGGATAAAATTTGGATCGAAACACAGACCGCGTTCTTTGAAGAGCGAGGCGCGGAAAATTACGCTCGGATGCGCCATCTGCGTATTAAAAAGAAAACCGGCCTTAATATCGTCCGATTTCGTATAATACTTATTGACACCAGTTGATTCACCGAAAGTTTTTACCCAGGTGCCGCAAGCGCCGATTTTCGGATTTTTATCCATAAAATCTACCTGTTTCTCTATGCGTTTGGGCAAGCTGATATCGTCGGCGTCCATGCGGGCGATATATTCCCCGCGTGCCAGGTCTATACCCTTATTTAGGGTGGCAATCAGCCGCAGGTTAGTATCGTTAATAATCAGCCTGATTCTCGGGTCGTTATAGGATTCGATTATTTTCCGGCTATTATCGGTTGATCCATCGTCAATGATCAAAAATTCAAAATCACGAAAGCTTTGATTAAGAATGCTGTCGATTGCTTCGTGTAAATATTTGGCCGCGTTATAAACGGGCATTAGAACCGTTACTTTTGGCATGGTTATATTTTTATCCTCCGTTTTATGTAAGAGAGCGCCCGTTTGGGCTCGCGCACGGCCAGCCTGATTTGATCTTTTAAAACGGCGATTCTTTTTTTAAATTTTATCAAAGTAAATTTCCGGTTTTGCTTTTCCTGCTCCGCGAATATTTTTTTAATCAGCCGCTCCCAGGTGTCTTTACTGACGCTCCCGAAGATATTACCCTGGTTGTAGTGGTGGAAATAATTAGCCCAGTCGGTATCGCGGCTAACGAGTCCTTTGGCTTCGGCCAGGTTCCAAATATCCGTTCCGGGATAGGGCGTTAAAATACTCCAGATAGTATGATCCGGATTGATTTCACGCATCGCTTTAAGGCTTAAAAAGATATCCTCTTCGGATTCTGCCGGGAAACCGGCCATAAAATAGAGAGTCGTTTCTATTCCGGCGCGCCGGGCCGATTTGACCGCGTTTTTTACTTTATCGGTACTGAGATTTTTTTTGATCATCTTCTGGATCTTAGGACTGCCGCTTTCAAGGCCCAGATAGATATGCTGGCAGCCGGCCTCCTTCATTATTTTGAGCAGTGGATAGTCGAGGGTGTCGCCGCGGGTATCGCAGTGCCAACTGATCCTGAAATTAAGATTCAATACCAGGGCGCAGAATTCTTCCACGTATTTTTTTTTCAGCGTAAAAGTATCATCGTGAAAAGAGAAGTTGGTAATACCCAATTTTTTATGCCGATCCATTATTTCCGCGACGACGTTAGTAGCCGAACGAAAGCGCACCGCCCGGGTCCAGATAAGCTTCGAGGCGCAATAGTTACACTCAAAGGGACAGCCGCGCGAACTTATTATGCCCCTGGAGGAGCTTAGTTGTTTTTTTAATTCATGAACCAGATGAAAGGCGGGAAAGGGGAGGGCATCAAGATTTTTAATAAAGGGTCTCGCCGGATTTTTGATAATTTTTTTGTCTTTTTTATAGGTTATGCCTGAAATATTATCAAGTGATTTTTTTTGTTTAAGCGCGTTTACAAGCTCAATGATCGTTTCTTCGCCCTCGCCTCGCACAACGATATTAAACCCGCCTTTGACGATTGGTTCTTCGGGCAGGAGGGTGGGGTGGACACCACCGGCAATCAGGAGGGTATCCGGGAAGGCTTCTTTTAGTTTTCTTGCTAATATGTAACCGGAAAAAGAATTCGGGGTCATGAGGGATAAGCCGATCAGGTCAGGCTTGAATTCAATCGCGGTTTTTACGATATCGGAAAATATGTAATGGTCCGGATTCAGATTCTTTCGGTAAGATTCTTCGTCGATGGTTATTTTTTCTTCCCCGCCAGTTATTTTTTTAAAAAAAGTTTCACCGTTTAATATTAAAATATCATCACCGTTTTTTTCTAAAACCGCACCGATGTAAGCCAGTCCAAGATAGACCCGGCTGCTCGATATATTTTGGAATCCGTACCAAGGGGGTTGGATTAGAAGTATTTTCATGGTCTTGTAGATTATAATTTTAACCAGTTTTTCGGAAGTAATTCGTCATGATTATATTTTTCAGTCGCGAACCATTTTCGGGGAGCAATAACAATTTTTTTTGGGTTTTCATTAAGCCAAGCACCCCACCAAGAGAAAGAGCTGTTGGCAATGATGTTATGTTGGCAGCGGCTCATAAGAATTAGCTCTTCATAATCTTCTAATTTTTTATAGCGACTGATAAAAATGGTTGAATGGGGCAGGGTTAGGTTTTTTTTAGTCCAAGGAATATCATCTGAAAAAACAAAAATATTCGGGTTTTTTATTTTTGAAGTTAAGACTGTAAGGGCGCGATAGTAATATTCAGGAGGTAAAAGTCCGTATATGCTTGAAATTTTTTCTTTTAGGTAATCACCTCGCCTGATATGAAGAGAAATTGAATTCTCGTCGAAGACAGATAGGAGGTCAGGAAATTTTTTCTCTAGCGGAATTTTTAATTTGAATTCCTTTCTGATGTCGTTTTCCATGTCGGAAAAATATTTTTCGCTTTGCCAATAACCGTCAAAGTAAAGATTTTTATTTTTTATTTTTAGTATATCTTCATTGAATTTATATCCCAGATATTGAATGTACTTTCTTTGAAAACGCGGTTTGAGTCTGTCTGCTATTTTTTGCCAGCCGCTAATTCTGTATCGCGCAATTTCTTCCCTGGTTGCTATATTTTCCTCAATTAAAAAATTATTCAGCCGATAACGCCGCTGATTATTTTTATCGTCATATTCAGTTATATCCAGTTTGTGCGGGGTGTTATTTTTTGTCGCCAAATTTTTTCCGGCTGCATATTGAAAAAGTTGATTACCGAGTCCGCCCTGGATTTTAACTATAATCATTTTTTTTGTATTAAATATGGCCCCATTACTAAGTATTTTAACCCCGAATCTTCAAAGGTGTGCATAGCATCTTTCGGTCCCTCTACGTTTGGCTCTCCGTGTAGATTAAAAGAAGTGTTCAGAATCCCGCCAATTCCGGTTAGTTTCCTGAATTCTTCTATAATTACATGGTAATCGGGGCTTAATTCTTTGTTAACGATCTGCGGGCGGCTCGTTTTATCGTAGGGGTGTAGCGCGGCCACAAGCTCCCTACTCGCTTTTTCTGTCGTGTTATAGGTTATGACCATGTAATTACCGTTCGTTCGTTTGGGGTTATAAATATATTCCTCCGCATATTCTTCGGCGATCGAGGTGGCAAACGGCATCCAGAAGTCCCGGTTCTTTATCATTTCATTGATGATCCTGATGTTTTCGTAGCTGGCGGGATTGGAAAGAATCGACCGGTTGCCGAGTGCTCTGGCGCCGAATTCCATTTTGCCGTCAAACCTGGCGATCACCTCATTTTTAGCGAGCAATTCGGCGATTATTTTATTCAGATTATTCGGTTTGGAAATAGCATGCTTGCTAAAATAACCGTTTTGATTAAGAAATTCTTTTATTTCTCCTTCGCTATACTCCGTGCCCAGATAATAGGTTTTGACAGGATTGACTACGAAATCGAGGTTATTGTTTTGGCAAAATTTTTTATAACCGTATAGACATCCACCCAAGACAAGGGATTCATCGCCGGCACTCGGGGTAACCGTAAAACATTCAACCTCCGGCATTTCGGCGATTTTTTGGTTCATTTTTACGTTCATGAATACGCCGCCAGCGACGGCGATTTTCTTTATGCCGGTTTTAAGAATCCAGCGTTTAACCCATTCAAGTGTTATATTTTCGGTGAATTTTTGGATGGCGCCGGCGATATTGTCAAATCTTTCATATGTCAAATTTTCTCTTAAATAATATTTTGTCAGCTGCATGGGAATATTTTTACATTTAAATTCATCTTTGTCGTTCAAGCTGAGAATATTTTCAAAAATCGGCAGAAGGGTTTCGGCGTATTTTTCCTTGGCGTATGGCGCCATCCCCATTACTTTAAATTCATGTTCGTCCGGCTTCATGCCCATAAAAGCAGTTACTTCCCGGTATAAGTAACCAAGTGAATGAATACGATTGATTTTAGAAATGGTTTTAATTTCATTATTTTCAAATATGTTCACAGTGGCACATAAGCCATCTCCCTCACCGTCAAGCGTAAATACCAGGGTTTTTTCTTTTGAGTTCTCTAGAAAGGGGAGAGTTGAGTGGGCGTGGCACAGATGATGGTCTAGGTAAATTATTTTATTTTTTTCCGCGTTAAGCGTCTTGCTGAAGTATTCTTCCATCTCAAGTTTGTCGTTTTTATTTATATTTTTTGCGTCCGAAGCGAATCGCTCTTTAGCGCTTTTATAGAAATAATCCGGGAATAACTTGAATTTAAGAACAGTCTTTAGGGAAATATTTTTTTCTGTTTTAGAATACGCCGAATTATATGCCGAGGATTTAAAATCGCTCTTTTTGAGGTATTTGTATCCAAGTGGCAGTTTCTGTGTCAGGACATAATAGTCTATATCCGAAGCAAATTTGTCTTTTATATATCGCAAAGATAATTCCGGAAAGCCAGTGGAATTTTTTATCCGATTGAATCTTTCTTCGCTGACGGCAAAAGTTATTTTTCCGTCTTGCATTAGGGCTACGGAGGCGTTGTGGCCGTAATGTATGCTGATGATGTTATTTTTTTTCATGTTTGCAGTTTGATTTATAATAATTTTTTAACATCGAATAAATCTTATTCGGCATAACTCTTTTAGCCAATTTTATGAATAGTATTTTGAGAGTAGACGGGTTTTTTTTTAAGTATTTAGTAATGGTTGGAATCATAGATAGTTGTCTTATGAGACCAATGGGTGTTATTAGTCTGTTTAGTGATATGTAGCTCAACAAAACCTCTTTAAAACGAAACAATCGCTCTTGGCTATGTTCAAGGGTAAAAAGAGGCGTAGGAACGTCATTGAACCAAAAATCATCATTTATTTTTCCGCTTGCTTTTGTAATTTCGTATACTTCCGTGCCGGGATAAATTGTTAATACGGCTACATCTTCAGGGTAATAAACGTATTTTATTTTTTGTAATTTTTGTATCAATCGCCCGGTTTCTTTAATGGTCTCCATGGTTTCTCCGGGAAGACCTACTATCAGAAAGGCGAGTACGGCCATTTTTTTATCGGCGAATATTCTAAAAGCATTGACGGCATCTTCCGGGGCGATTCCCTTTTTACATTTTTTTAATATTTCTCGGTTTCCGCTTTCCAGACCCAATAATACTTTGTGAAAATTAGCCTCTTCCATTTTTTTTACCATTTCTTCACTAATCGGTCTCAGGCGACCACTGCACGTAAAATTTAGCTTGATGTTATTTTTTATGATTTCATTACAAAATTCAATTACCCTTCGATTATCTATGAAAAAGGTGTCGTCATGTATCCAAACTGATTTAATGTTCGGTAATTTTTTCTGTATGTATAGAATCTCGTCTATAATATTCTTGACAGATCTTTTCCTGACCCGTCTTTGTGATATTTTATCAAGGCAGCAAAAACTGCAGTTAAAAGGACAGCCTCGGGAGGTAATGATACAGGCCGCGTGGCTTTTTGGAGTAATAAATTCCTCGTGTTTTGGGAAGGGTAGCTCATCCAGATTTTCTATTAGCGCCCTACCCGTTGTTTTTATGATTTCGTTACTTTCATTTGCGAAAGCTATCCCGGCTATCATGTTTAAGTCGGGCTGGTTTTTGTCGAGTTCATTTAATAGCTTAGACAAGGTAATTTCCCCCTCGCCCAACACGGCGATCACATAGGGGTATTTTTTTAATATACTTTCGTACAAAACGGTCGTGTGTATTCCGCCAATTATGATTTTAATATTCGGATGATTTTTATGCAGATATTCTACGGTGTCGAAACTGCTTATTCTATTCGGGGTCAGTATTTGCAAACCAACAAAATCAGGTTTAAAAACGTCTAGGGTAATTTTTATTTTTTTTAAGCAGTAAGAAAATTCGTGATTATTCAAAAAAAGACTTTTTACCTGATAACCGTCTTTTTCCAGATATGAATGCAGATAAGCTATCCCCAGGGGATAATGAGATGTATCGTCGCCCGTTTTGACACCTTTTTTTTTACCGTGGCTAGCGGTCACCAAAGATATGTCTTCGAAACTTGTGCTTAACAAAAGTATTTTATTCATACCGTTTATATCGTCATCTGTAAATTTTTTCTAGTTTATTAGTACCCTCAATCCAGTTAGCGGGGCTTTCTTTTTTTTGCTTTAATAGTCCGGTCTTACTGTAGGTATTCAGCTTGAATTTTGTTATTTTTCTGATGCGCCTGGACCATTCCACGTCCTCGCCTTCACCCCAGCGCAATTTTTCGTTTAGGGGGTTGTTCAGATAAAAATTACGCTTAGCTACGAAATAAGTACCGCTGATGATTTGATATGGCGTACACTCGGCGTGATACGGAAGAAGGCCTACGCCAATATTCGGGTAATCCCAGGTTATCCAATCACGGAAGCGGGAGCCGTCATTATTAAGTATTATATTCATGCAAACATCGAAATTTTCACCGAATTTATCAAAACCCTTCTTCCAGCCGGGCAAAAAATGCACATAATCATGGCAAACGACTATTTTGTCGAAACGAGTGGATGCCACACCTAGATTTTTCTTGCGCGTTATCCAACCCGGTGACCACCTCAATTCCCGGTATATAAGATGACGGATATTGCTTTGTGGTTTTATCTGGATATTAAGATTCTTTGGGCCGACAACAATGACTTCATGTGGGGTTCCGGACAACTCTCTTTCAGCGGAACTGATTAATTTTAAAAGATAGTCTGGTGCCTGACCGCCAGTGGTAATAACTATCGACCAACCGTTATCTATTTTTTTTGTTTTTGCGCCTATGGCATCAGGATTGTTTATTTTTTCATAATAATCATTAATCAAACGCATAATAATATCAACCCCCAGTAAGCGCCTGAATTTTACTAAAAAAATTTTGGTCTTTAGAATAATAATTTTATTATGCATTTTTAGTTTTTGCGTGAAATAAATTTAATAGTTTTCTAAACTCATATTTGCTTTTATTAATAAGGCGAATGGCAAAATCTATCGGATATCTATTTATGATTATACGCAGTGGCAGGGTTACTCGGGATTTTACCATAAAGTCTGACATAAACAATTTATTTATGCATTTCGGAATATTGATCGTGTTAAAATAAAAAAGAGAGTTGGCGTAATTATATTTGATATCCCTTCTGTAGTCCTTGTTGAATTCAGAGCGCAGTGATGGAAGTATTCCGTCTTTTAAGGCGCGCTCAGCTATGGCGGTACCCGGAAAAAACTCCAACGTATAAAGGCTTAGTGTTTTGGGCTGTGGAAGGGAAAGCCATAGTTTTAAACTATCTCTCCAGTCATTATTGTCCTCATAGGGATTATCAAGAATAAAACCGTAATCAGCCTTCAATCCCCGATCCTTGAAAGAAGAAACTATATTGGCCGCTTTTATCACCTGTTCGTTGGTTACGAATCGTTTATAAATCTTTTTCAAAATCCTTTCAGACCCCGATTGCACTCCAAAAGATATGCCCCTTAATCCGTAATTGACCAATAATGAAATTTTTTCCTCAGTAACAAAAGGTGGGGTTGCATTAATCGTAAACGTAAGGCCGAGGTCTTTGTTTATGAAACTTGCTATGTTTTTTATCTCCTCTGCGTTTCTTACTAAAAAATTATCATCGTTTATGGCAATGTGGTTAACAAATGGGAGGTTAGCAAGGTGCGTTTTTAATTCCTTTTTTATTCGTTGAGGCGAAGCTAGTCTGTGCCACTTATGTTTGGAGTCGCGGGCCAACTTGTGATAAAGCGAATTGGAACAGTATGTACAGGAAAAGTTGCAACCCCGTTGTCCGTAAAAAAGAAAAGAGTTTCCGAAAAATTTCCTTTTTTTTAACGCCTCTTCCGGAATTTTTATTATTTCGTTATGGCCGCGTATAAACAGATAGCTATTCTTTAGTCTATAATCGGGAAACGGTAGGTTGTCCAGGGATTCCGCGAAAAAATATTCTGACGGCCTTTTGATTTTACCGTTTTGTTTCTGAAAAATATTCGGTATATTCAAATCAATTTTTTTATTTATAATTGATTCATAAAGCCGTCTGAGCGGTTCTTCGCCCTCTCCCACGCACACAAAATCAGCGTGTTGAAGTGATTCCTCCGGTAATGCCGTTGGGTGTATTCCACCCAGAATTATGGGGATTTTTAGTCTGGTATTTATTTCCCTTATTATTGGCAGACAGATGTCCCAATCTTTGCTCATTAGCGAAAAACCGATTAATTTTGAACCCCGGGAAATTTCTATAACCCTCTCTATTACAGACGCCGACAAACAACTGCATTTATTTAAGTATATTACCCTCGCAGGGATATTGAAGTGTTCTACGTATGCTTTTAATGATTTTATACCGATCTCCTGCAGGGGATTACTATTGGTAATTAAAGTTATCATGAACTTAAGGTTAAGATTATTTTAAACCGTTGATACTTGTTTACGGTTTGTTTCCACTAAAATATTGTAGTCTTTTAGAGGATTATAGGATAATGGTTCATTGGAACATATCATAATGTGGGGCAGTTTTGTCTCTTCGTTGATGCGGTAATAAAAATAAAGATTTTGCCAGGAGATCAGTTTTTTTTCATGTAGTTTCTTTATGTCGTCCATAATGCTGTGGTTTTTCCAGCGCTCCATCATTACTACGTATTTTTTGGAAAAGTTAAAAAGATTTTTTAGGGCGATCAGGTGGGATTCGTTCGTGTGAATATGCATGATTACGGCTTGCGTGAAACTAAGATCCGCCACCCCAGTTAATTCCGGGAGCAGGGGGGACGTAGCGTCGATTTTTCTTATTTCCGCCTTTATATCCGGGTAGCATTCCCTCAAAAAAGCCAATTGACGTTCGTCTTTGTCTGTGCCTAATAATTTCATGTCAGGGGCCAGGACGTACAGGTTGTGCAGGTGCATACCGTTGCCGCAGCCCATTTCTATGACGATTTCCGGTTTAAGCTGCAGTATGGTTTCGTACAAAAGGTGGTGATTGGCGTGCAGGGGCTTGATATCCGGATTGGTTTTTTCGAGTTTTCCGTTTTTTGCGGCATAATCCCCGGGCGCAAGGCTCATAGTATGAACCTTTGCCTCTTCCCTTAGCTCTCCACGGTAATGCAGATTATAAAGTCTCCAATTGAACATATCGGCGTTATCAGATCCGATTGTTTTGATTATCCGTAATTTTTTCCCCAACCTGACCATCAATTTTAAGAGATGATATTCGATGTAATATATATTCGAATAATTGTGTTTAGGATCTTTTATGAAATTAATTATTTTTTTGATCATAATAACGAAATTATTTTTTAATATCTTTTAATATATAGCTAGTCAGGGTTTGGGCGTAGGTGGAGGCCTTGAACATATTTGCTCGACCGCTACTTAAGTAATCAGATATATTATTAAGAATTTGCGCCAGAGTCCTTTCATTGAGACTGCAAATATGCTTATATAATTCTTCGTAAGATTCAAATTTTCGGCGGTCGATATAGCAGTCTTCGGGGATAAGCTTTTCTATGTTGGATGCGCCCCAGTATATCGGGATGCAGCCCGCCGAGAAACTGTCGAATATTTTTTCCGTAACGTATCCGGGGATTCCCCGCATATTTTCGTAGCATATGGAAAAGCGGAATTTTTGCAGAGTGGAATGTTTTGATTCGAGTACGCCTCCGTAGCTTATGTTTTCAAGCAGGAACAGCTTTAAAATCCATTGCGGCGCCCGGCAGAAGAATTTGTTCAAATGAGGCCGAAACAAGTAATTCGGCCAACCCTTTCCGTAATATTTAAAGTTTTCCGGATGGTATTTCGTGAACCACTTGACCGCTTTATACCTTTCCGAATACAGTTCGTCCGGGTGGAGATAAAAATATTTGAATCCGGAAATCATGGTGCATAATTGGCGGTCATTACTTTTTATATCCCCGGGATCATACCTGAATCTATAGCCGAAGCGCAGAAGAAAATATTTTTTGTTATCCACCAAAGATTCGTCCCAGGTGAATATTCGGTCAAAGCCTTCGTGATTTTTTTTATTCCAATTGGCCGGTAAAACCACGGGCGGTTCGACGATCAGTAGGTATTTTTTTTGGTTATGTTTTTTAGCCGTCCTGGCTCCCGGCGCCGAATTGTAAATAACGATATCCGCCTCTTCGATTTTATTTATATCCTCGGTCGCCAGATCTATGTCATGTTTTTTTAGTTCTTCCTTTAGCGTAATGTCGTAAGCATTCAAATTATCCCTGATGTCTTTTGAAAATCTGTAGTTGTTGTAGTATATAGGATTTTCCACGACCAGGGTTGCTTTGTATTTCATATATTATCGGGGTGACCAAACGATCACGGAATAACCGTCTATAAAAAAGCTGCCGATATAGGATCTTTGGGCTTTAAGAATTTTGATTTTGTTCTGTTTTTCTAATTTATATAAATGCGACAAAAAACCTTTTAGGTAATTCCTTTTTTCGAAATATTTTAGGGAAAGGAAGTCTAACAGATTATTTTCGTCCAATAATTCTCCAATCGGTTCAACGTGGATGCATAATTTTGGCTTATTGCCGATTAGAAAGTCGATAAATTTATCAAATTTTTCACCTACCTGTTCTAATGCGGCTACTGTGTAGATGACAGAATTTTTGCCTAGTTTAAATTTTTTATCAGGATTAAAAAAATCAAATTTTTTCGCGAAAAGCTTGTTGTTGTTTTTCTGCGCAGCAATTTTTTGAATGATTTTTTGCGATGATTCAACCCAATCCAGCCCCCACAGATTCGCATTTCGGTTTATATCCCTTATTTCCAGCAAGTGGTGTCCCGTGCCACAGCCGAACTCGTAAATCGAATCGGCATCCCGCATGTACTTGTCGGCCAGCCAGCCGACTATAACGGCCAGGGAGTTGCGTTCAAAATTTTTCGAGTGTGCCTTAATTAGTTTTTGATTAACGCGCACTATATCATATTTTCCAAAATAATGGGGGATTATTGCCGAGGAATTACCGTGCTTTTTTAAATTAGCCAGATTTTCCCCCCAGCCCTTTTCCCACTGCCCCAAACGATGCTTACCCGAATAAACCAACCCTCGATCAAGCAAGGTATCCACAATTTTTTTAATACAGTCATCGCGTTCATCGGGCGTGATATGCCGGTAGCGGAAACCGTAATCCTTGATTTTCTTTTTAGTATAAGAACTAAGTTTTTCGCCGAACATCCGTTCAAAATCGTCTGTTTGCAATTTGTTTTGCGTATTTATTTTATTCATAGCCAATTGTTTATATGATTTTAAGCCAGCTATCCAGAGACATATTAATTAAACCGGCATAATTTGTTTTTTCGATTTCCAGCAAGTTCTTATTGATCCATTCGGCGACATCGTTGATTGATTCTTTATAGGACAAAGAGGGCTTAAAATCAAATTCAGCATTAAAGGCCGAGCAGTCTATTTGCAGGTTTCTTAAATCCCCGATATCGTGCATGGGGGCTATTTTGCAGCTAATAACATCCTGAATACCCGTTCCGAATTGCATTTTTGATAAGTTATAACTGCCGATATTATACAAAAGTTGTTTCCAGGAATTTTTTTCTATGACCTTAAAGTAACCATTGACCAGATCCCTGATATCAATTGCCGCCCGGTAAGCATTTAGTTCGGATATCCTTAAGACGCCTTTGGCGATAGCACAGTAAGTGAAGTGGTTCGGCAAAAGTTCAAGTCTCATGCGGGGCGCCGGACCACAGACGGTGGCCGGTCGGAAAACGATAATTTTGAATCCGGGGTTGGCCGCGATTCTTTCTTTGATGTATTCCTCCATCTTTAGTTTGTATTTGCAGTAATTATCGGTCGGTTCGGGCAGGGAATCTTTTTCGGTCATTAGTTTCAGATCTTTTTGATTGCCATACAGACTGGAGGAGGAATTATATATAACCGGGATGCCAAGTTTTTCGCAGATTACCAGAACGCCCCTGGAAGCATTATAATTAATATCTTCCGTATAGCGGGGATTGTGGTTGCATGCATAAACGCTGCTGAGTTCGCCCATGTGTAAAATATAATCCGGTTTGAACGCCTTGATGGATTTTTCCAATAAATCAGTATTCCTTGTGTCGCCGATTATCGTTTGCAGGGAAGACCCCTCTTCGCGCTCAAGCTCAACCTCTTTGATTATTTGGTTATAATTCTGTTCGTAGATCAGTGAATCGTATAAAGCGACATCACAGCCCCTTTTTAAAGCCTCCCGGGCAAAGACAGTGCCTATGTAGCCCAGGCCGCCAGTAATAAAAAATTTATTTTTCATAATCGTGATTTTTAAATTTGTTATATAATATTTTTTGCCACGCGATAGTTTTTTTTAAACCCTCGTCCAGATCGATATATTTTTTTTTATTGAATTCTCTTTCCGCTTTCGTCATATCTAACGATACATCTTCCGGCGCGCTTATGAGGGAGTTTTTGGAATCAGGCGGAAAGTTTACCGGTACCCGCAGGTATGCGCCGATTTTTTTTGCTAATTCGCCGATTGTAGTCTTGGAGTGGCCGCCAACGTTGTAAATAGCGTCCTTTCCGTTCAAGAGTATGTTCCACATTATTTCGATCGCATCGGAAACGTAGCAGAAAGTTCTTTTGGCGTCGCCCTGGTCGAGTAAATTAATTTCACCGTTTATCGCTTTTTGGATAAATGAGTTCATTACTCTTTGGTCGTTGTGTTTTGTGCCCGGACCGTAAGCCAGGGATAGTCTGGCTATTTTCGCCTCAATATTTTTTGCTCGATTAGCGATGCAAATAGCTTCTCCACAGCGCTTGCCCTCTATATAGCAGGAGCGGGGATGGTCGGTGTTGGTTGTGCCGATTTCCGTTTCTTTATGCGGGTAATTATTGTTTCCGCTGTACACCTCGCTGGTGCTGACAAATAAAAATTTTCCGCCTTCGTTTAATTTTTCGAACAAACCAAGGGTCGTTAAGCTGTTTAGCTTAAGAGTTTTTATCGGGTTTTCCATAAAACGTCCCGGTTGGCCATATCCGGCGGCATGGATAATATAGTCGGCCCGAGGGAGAGTTTTGCAAAAATCGTAATCAGCCAGATCGCCTCTGATTATTCTCGTTCCCTGGTAATCTAAAAAATTTTTTAAGCAAGGAGAGGGTTCGCTCTGCATAACGGCAACAACCTTCGTGCCCGCGGAATTAGAACGAAGAAGGTTCCATAGGCTGGCTAAAAAATGATTACCAATCAGGCCGGAAGCTCCGGTAATTAATACGGTTTTTCCTATTATTTCACTTAGTTCAACGTTTTTCACCACCCGCTCCGCGTCTTCGGCAATTATGCTGAAAATTTTATCCATAGATGAGTTTTTTTAATTTTTTATTAATATTAATTGCCGATAACCCAATATTCAAGTCATGCTCATCGGCCGATCCGTAGTTCGATAAAAATCTTTTTGGAACGCCGATGGAATCGATCACAATCGGTCTTAAACTTAGCGCCTCCGCGATTTCGGCCGTTAGACCCCCCTTATAATATGGCTCACATAATAAAATTTTTCCTGACGCACTGTTATTTTTTAAGGTCTCCGAATCAAATGGTGTTACGGTTGTATAGTAAAGGATAGTAACATCCATCCCGGTACAGGCTTCCAGTACATGATTCAGGGTGGGGCCAACGGCTACAATGGTCGCTAAATTGCCCCTTTGCAGTATTTCGGCTTTGCCGAATTTTACGTTATAACTGTTTTTATTAGGCCTGTCGCTCAACCTGAAATAAGTAGGATGCCCATTAGCGTAAGTATCCCGGAACAAGGTATCGAATTCCTGAGCGGTACCAGGCAGGATAATTTCCATGCCGGGCAAATTTTTTAGAATACCGACATCGCCGGGGCAATGATGCGTGCAGCCCAGGGCGGCGTAATCATATGAACCGCCTATGCTCAGGAAGTTTCCCCCCATTTTTTGATAACAAAAATCAAGTTTCAGTTGTTCATAGCTTCTTTCAACCAGAAAGGGGGCGATAGTATGGATAACCGGAATAAAACCGGACATAGCTAGTCCAGCCGCCAGACCGACAGTGGATTGTTCCAGAATCCCGATATTATAGACTCTTTCCGGATATAATGCTAACGCTTTATTGAATCCCCAAACGCCGATATCGCCAAGCAGTAATACCAGCCTTTCGTCCGTTGTTAGTATATTTTCAATTGTGTTTACAAATTGTTTGCGCATGCTTTTTGATATTCATAATTATTAAGTTCGGCAATGATTTGCTCGTATTCTTCTTCTGTGGGGGTTTTGTGATGCCAGGCCGGATTATTTTCTATGAATTTTACACCCTCACCCTTTATCGTTTTTGCGATTACAGCTGTCGGTTTTTTTTCATGCGTATTCGTTAAGGCGTTAAGGATCTCTCCATGGTCGTGGCCATCCACCACAACACTATTCCACCCGAATGCTCTGAACTTTTCCGACATATCACAAATCTTAAGAGCCCTGTCCGTTGAATGGTTGTGATCAACTACGCAGATAAGATTACTTAAATTGTGGTGGGAAGCCAGCAGGGCAGATTCCCAGATCGTACCCTCGTTGCTTTCTCCGTCCCCGATAATGGAGTAAACCCGATTTGATTTTTTTTGTATCTTAAATCCTAGGGCGATCCCCACGCTTATCGGCAGGCCATGTCCCAATGAACCGGTAGAGGCTTCGACGCCGGGGATTTTATTTCGATCCGGGTGGCCTCCCAATATGCTGTCGAATTTTCCGAAGTTATCGAATTCACTGAAAGGGAAGTAGCCCTTTTCCGCCAAAACCGCGTATAATCCAAGGGAAGCATGTCCCTTACTTAAAATAAAATAATCCCGATTCGGATCCTCTTGGTTGGAGGGATCAACTCTAAGAATCTTATCATAAAGCACCCACACGACATCAAGAATGGAAAAAGCGCTCGGTATATGCCCCTCTTTAGATCTATAGGCTGTTTCAACGATGATTTTTTTTAAATTTATTATTTTTTCGATTGGGTACGCCATATTAGAGTTTAAATAAAAATTTAAATATTCTTTTTATACGTATTAGGAATGGTATTATCGTCGGTCCGTTCTTTCTGTAAAAATCAAACCTTATTAAGTGGGTAGATAAAAATATAAATAAGTATTGCCCGGTCATCATCAAAATACTGTGGTCTTTTCCGAATATTTTATAACTGAATATTTTATGCTGACTGGTGCAGTGTTCGCAATAGAAGTGGGTGTACATTGAATTTGTGGCCGGTTTTTTATATTCAGATACCCGCCCGCAAAAAGGACATTGCGTTGTTATTAAATACAGGTTGTCCTTTTTTTTCTGCCCGCTTGCCCTTACCGCGCCCGTAAGCTTCCCCAGTTTAAGTTGTTTTTTTATATTTTTTTGCCAGATAATTTTACCCATTAGTTTATAAAATCTGCCTTCGCTTAATTTGGTCATATTTATGGTCGGAAATCTTCCCGTGACATGCTTTAACCTGTCCTTGATTAGGTTGTTTTTAATCGCTAATTGAAATATGGGTGAATTGGGAATTACGCGTAAGAAAACAGGCACGATATTGTATTGTGGATTATTAAGCCACCAGCGCAGGGAATTTTTTGCGGTTTCTTCCGTTTCGGACGGATCCCCGAATATTATATTACCCGAGCAAGAAATACCCGCCTCCCTTGTTAGTTTTAAGGCATTTTCAATCTCCGCCTTGGTTGTGCGTTTTTTCATGCTAACCAGAATCTCGTCATTTATATTTTCAAGTCCATATCCGATATACTTCAAGCCGGATATTTTTAATGTTTTTAGTATTTCGGAATCAACGTCATTGACCCGGAAAGATCCTCCCCAACCGATTATGTTATAATTTTTTATCCTCTCGGCGAAATCGATCATTCTTTGATGATTTGCCGAAAAAAGTTCATCTAAAAAATAAAAGAAATTAATATCATATTCTTTGATCAAATAATCAATTTCTTTGAAAATATTATCAAGCGAACGCTGTCTGTATTTTTGCCCGAGATGATGATAACAGAAGGTGCAGCTAAACGGACAGGAGCGAGAACCAATAAATTCCGTATAATGCAAATTTTCACATCTATCGAGTACGTCAAAATTCTCCGAATCAATAACTAACGATGTCCATTTTTCGAATTCAAAGCCCTCATAATCTGGAAACGGTAAACTATCCAGATTTTCTATGTATGGTCGTTCCGGTGTCTTTATCACTTCCTTGTTTTTTAGAAAAGCCAAACCTTTAACCGTTTCTATGCTGCCATTTCGGCAAAGCACGTCCGCCAGCTCGGCCATGGTTTCCTCACCTTCGCCCATAACCGCTATGTCAATATCCAAATTTTCCAATGCTAATTTAGGATCAGAAATCACGATAGCTCCGCCGACAACGGTAATGATCTCTGGTTTTATCTTTTTAGCGATCTTTAAAATTTCATCAACTTTATTCCAATAAAACGATAAGGTCCCGGTGCAAAAAACATCGATTTTATTATTTGTTATATGTTCCTTAAGGATGTTCTCAAGCGATATCGATTGGTCGTAATGGCATAAATTCAGACAAAAGACATTGAATCCTTTGCTTTTTAAAAATGATGATACGTAACCAAGCCCAAAAGGAAAGCTATAGTACTCTCCCGAGAAAACAAATTGTGGTACGACTAATAAAAAATTCATAAGATAGTTATGCTAACTCATGTTTTATTTAATAACGGTTAATTACTTTTTTTCAAAAAAACAATAGCCAGGACAGACAGCTCATAAAGCATCGAACAGATTATGGCATAAGCCATACCATTTAATCCGAATAGCGGCAAAAGAACAGCGAATAAAATCATTTTTAATACATTTCCGGATATTGAAATAAAGTAAAGCAGCTTTTGGTAACCCTGGGACATCATGGCCGTATTGAACAGCCCCAGTGGCACTACCGCCAAGGTAATTACCATGATTTTCGTCAGAGGAATAGATTCGAGGTATTGCGGGAAGAATATTTTATAGATCCAAGGGGAGAAAAAAAAGTATAAGAGGGACAGGGCGGAAGTAAGGGCGGTTAATTTGGCGATTTTTAGGGGCAGGGTTTTTTTTAGATTAGCGAAGCTGTTTTCGGAAAATTTCGGGAAAGCCAGAGCGGATAGGTTTTTCAGAACGAAAGATTTCATCTGGTCGAGCGGAACAAGCGCAAAGGAGTAAATGGCCAGCTCCGCTGCCCCGATATAGTGGAAAATTATAATCTTATCAATATTCTCGGTAATCGTTCCGAATACTCCCATAAAACTAAGATGTTTACCATAGGTCACGTCTTCAGGATTGTGGTTTTTGTTCGGTTTATATTTCTTAATAGTATATTTAAGGGCAAGGTAACTAAACAAAATCCGGCTTGCGAAATATACGAAAATTATAATAAGAATATTGTCGGTCAGATAGATGACCGCTATCGTAACTGCCGCCACGAATAATTGGGAGACTATTGATATCAGGGTGGAGGCGCCGAATTTTTTCTTACCAGATAGAAAAGACGCGTATAAAGAGAAGGCCGTGTAGAAAGGAATAAAAACAGTAATTATCAAAAGGCTTAAAGCGACGGCATTGTTGTGGTTAATGAAATAATAAATAGCCATCAACAAACTTGCCAGACTGCCGATTGTACCCCATTTGATCTTGGTTTTGATGGCCGGCATCAAAATCCCTTCATTTCCCTTGGCTACGGCCATGGTCACGGCTGAATGCATATTTATCAACGAGGGGATGGTCAATATGCCGATAAAGGATAATATGTACCGGTAAAGACCGAAAATTTCTTGAGGTAAAAAATTCGCGAAAGCGATTGATGTCAGGCCGCCGGCAAAAATGGAGACAAATTGACCGATAGTAAGCCAGAAATTGCCCTTAGCCAAATAGACCATGTCTGTGTGTGTCCACTTTTCCGTCCACCGGAGAAATTCTGCGGTTTTATTTTTGGTTTCGGTTAGCATGTGTTACCAGCGGTTGATTTTTTTAACTACCGCTTTTTTAATTTTCAGATAGGAGCTTATCGCTTTTTGTTCCACCTCTGGCGAAACCAGGCGCAGAATTTCTTTGCCCATGATCCGGTATTGTCCACCCACCTTATTGGCCTTAATTAACCCTTTCTTTAATAATCTTTTAATTGTGCTATTGCTGATTTTTAGAAGATCCTGCGTTTCTTCGGTGGTATAAACGGCATTAGGTTTTATTTCATTAGTCATATACACAAGTATAGTCCCGGTATCAAAAGGTGTCAACAGGTATCAAGTGTGGAAAACTTTTTAAAAAATTGGCTTGTTATAGCCAATTGTAATATAACTCGTTTTTCTGCTTTATGATTCAATATTATGTTTATCACCAATCACCGAAGGTCTTTTAATAACCGCCGTAGCCCCATCTTCAAGGCACTCAAAACCGGTCATCTCGTCGCCCGGTTTCAGCCAGATCGCGTCGCCCCTTTTTAAAATTTCATCGTTCATTTGGAATTGGCCGTAAACCACCACGGAAATCTCATCCGCAATTTTGTGGATATGCGCTTTTTCGGTGTCGCCTTTTTTGTAGTATTGCACCGCGAATTCAAAATCCTCGGTTTTAAGTATGGCCGGTTCAAAATTTCCCGCGACCCAGCCGCGGGTAAAATTTTTCAGCTTGAATATTTCCATCAGAATTTCAAAAAATTAATATTGAGATTTCGCGATTCTTTATTTATTATTAACAATTCATTATGGGGAGGGGAGTAGGCGGCGGTTTCTTCCGGGTTAAGTTTATTGAAATATTTATTGGCCGCCCGCAAGACTCCGCAGTGCGCGACGATCAATAGATTGTGTAGCGGCCAATCGTCCGTCAGGCGGCCAAAAGCCGGTTCCAGGCGGCGATAAAGCGCATCATAACTTTCTCCCTCCGGATGCGCAAAGAAATATTTATTATTTTCGCGCTTCTGCCAATCAGGCAGATTTTTTAAATCCTCTTTTTTCTTTCCGTCCCAGGCGCCATAACTCATTTCCCGCCAGGTTTCGTCTATATTCATATCCGCACCGGTCAAACCGGAAACTATCGCCGCGGTTTGCCGGCTTCTTTTGAGCGGGCTTGATATTATTTTTTTTATATTCCGGTCTTTTAAAAAAAGACCGAGTCGTCCGGCTTGTTTTTTTCCTTCATCCGTCAGTTCGCTGTCGCTTACGCCTTCAAGCCTGTGTTCCTCGCCGTATTCGGTTTTGCCGTGGCGCGCAAAGTAAATAGACATATTCGTTAACCTCGGAAATATTTTTTAAAATGCTCCACGTCTTCCGGAATGCCCAATGACCACATTTCTTTAACCAACGGGGCGCTTATTTTATCACCGCGTCCGATTAATTCATTATAAACCGGACAGACGTAGAATTCGCCGCTGACGCGCAGGTTTTTGGTGATCATTTGTTCGGCCGCCCAGACGAAATCTTTGCCCTGGGTAAAATAGTATAGACCCACGGTCGCCAGATTTGAGATCGGCTCTTTTTCCGCCACTCTTTTAACGTAGCCGGTTTCATTCAATTCAACAAAACTCCATTTTTGGTTAGTGGCGCGGAAAATCGGTATTATTCCTTTCGTATCCTCCGTCTTGTTTAATATCGCATCTTCAATCCCGTTCTGGAAATACTGGTCGCCGTTATAGATTATCAATGCTTCGTCGGTATTGATTTGATCTTTGACCAGGAGAACGGTAGAAGCCGCTCCGTCGGTCTGTCCCACCGGGATTATCTGCGGCCCCGATCCGTATAATTCCCGCAGTTTATCGCCTAAATTATAATTTTTGTCATGTTCTTCGTTTATTAAAAAAATAATATTTTCGTCAAAAACAAGAAAGGGCAGGGCATCGGTGGCCCAGCGGATCATTAACTTGCCTTTTATTTCAATTAATGGCTTTGGCCTGTCGTAAGCGGCAGCGATGAATTTTGAGCCGCGGCCGGCTATGGGGATGACCACTTTCATATATTATAAGTTATAATTAGTGTTATCAATAAACCACTCCAAATCTTCCGGCGTGCCGAGGCCGTGAACATATTTCGGGTAAGCCAGCTTAACCTTGCCGCCCTTTTCAATGATTTTATTGTAAAGCGGCGCCAGGTAGAATTCGCCGTTAGTGTATTCTTCGCGGGCGATCACGTCTTCCGCGATTTCCACGAAGTTTTTCCCGCTGCTGAAATAATAGACGCCGATATTTGCCCAATCGGATATCGGTTTTTTCTCGGCCACCTCTTCGACATATCCGTCCGCGCCCAGTTTACTGAAACTCCACTTAGGATTGCCGTCGGTCACTTCAAAAACCGGGATAAGACCGTCCAGGCCGGGATTAGCGGCGATTTCCCGGGCCATGGCTTCGCCGTCAAGAAAATGGTCGGAATCAGTAATGATTATTGGTTCGTCTTTGTTTATAAATTCCTTGGCTTTTAGCGCGGTTTCAGCCGCGCCGCGGGTAAAACCGTCCAGGGTGATAATATTAATATCATCGCCGTAATGTTTTTTTAAGACCGCGCAGATATTATGATTTTCATTATGTTCTTTCTGGATAATAAAAACGAGGTCATGCGGTTTAACGGCCATGGCGCTATCAATGCTTTGTCCCGGATGCTCTATAAATGGCAGAGAGCCGGTGGCCCAACGTATCATCGGATAGCCTTTTACGTCAATTATTGGCTTAGGTTTTTTATATTCCGGATTACGGTCGGCTTGTGCCTGAAAACGGGAACCGCGCCCGGCCATAGGGATGACGATTTTCATAATATTACTTAATTATACAATTATATGGTTAATTTTTCAACATTAATATTTTAGCTTGTATTAGTTTTTTTGTCTATTGACATTTTATTGTTTATATGTTAATATATTTTATTAGATAATTTTTGTTCTTTACATTTTTTATCAGGAGAGAATAAATGACGACAAGAAGCGGGAGGGATATGATTAGTAAGATCGTAAAAACGATGGAACGTGCGGTACTGGCCAGTTGCGAAGTCATTCGTCCCTTTGCGATGGGATCAAGAAGTTTGGGCGATGTGTCGGTAAAAGCAGATGAGACGCTTCTTACCGCGGTGGATAAAATGAGCGAAGATGTTGGCAAGGTGATTTTGCGGGACGCTTTTCCCGATATTCCGTTTATTGGGGAAGAGGGCGGACAAAGCGGAGCTAATGCCCGGTACGAATTCTGGTATGACCCGCTGGATGGTACCGCCCCCTTTGTCATCGGCACCCCCACATCCACTGTGATTTGTGCTTTGTATGATAATATCGAGTGCGTACTTAAGGCGGTGGTAATTGCCGAACCAGCCTATCAAAGAGTCTGGTCAGCTATCCGGGGTCAGGGTTCTTATTTCCGGGTTGCTGACATACCGAAGCAAAAAAGAGTCGTCTGGCCGGGCGACTTGGGCCGCGGCACCGGCGTTTTTTGCGATTTTACCCAGGGGTTTAAACGGGATAAGGGGGTACGACAAATTTTTTCCGATCATCAGGCTCTAGTGTTGACTACCCAACTGGCCGCCAATACCAGGTTGCTTTTACTGGGCTCCAACGGCGCCCATCAGGCGTATGTAGCTGATGGCCGGGACAAAGTTGCCGGCGGCATAACGACCGCTATGGGCGGGCCTTGGGATGCGGCCGGCGCCTTGCTTGTTATGGAAGCCGGGGGAGCGGCTAAAGCTTTTTCAATGGACAAAAGCATACTCAGTGAACGAAATCCGCTTAATCCGAAATCGTACGATATCTTGGTTTACGGCAATTCTCCACAAACCACGGAAACTCTAACCGATTACCTCAAACAAGCAATACTGGAGGCAGTAGAATGAAGCAAATAATTTCCGAGACCGACTTTATGAAAAATATGAGCACTATTTATCAAAAAAATGAAGCGGCGCAAAATACGGTTATGGCGGAGGGGTTGACCGTCGATCCGGTGGTCAGCAAAAAAGAGGGTGGGCATTTGGTGATTTTTCGCTTTCCCTTTGAATTCGCTGTCGCATTGTCGGAGTTTTCACTGGCGATTTCACGATTGGTTTCAGCTGTGTATTATCGGATAACCGATATCCATTTGACGATTATCAGTCACGATTCGGCGCCTGGCATGACCCATCCAAATAGCACCACCCTGAAGATCCTGGAAGCGGCGGTCACGAAAGCATTAGATGAATGCCGAGTCCCAGCATTTCCCTTAATCAGATATTCCGGCTTATTTTTCAACAAGACTAGTGTCGTAGCCAAGGGCACCCCGGAAAATGATAGTTTTTATCTCTTGGCCAACGCTATCGTTTACCATTGCCGCGAATTGGGACTGGATGCTAAGTTTCCTTGGGGGGTGCACAGTACCATTAACCGTTTTGCGGAGGTTACACCGCCGGAGGAACTGGAAAAATTGAGTGATTATATAAAAAGCTCAGTCGTTCCTTTATATTCCTCCCCGGATCATATTAATATCGGCTGGTACACATTTTCTAAAAATAATTTCAACATCAATGTGACCAAGTCATTTGATATCAAAACGACCAGAAGATGGGGTTTGTAGTACTTTTAGAAATATAAAAACCGCCTCGGTTTAAATCGGGGCGGTATTTATTTTAAAAAATTATGTCATTTTTTGGACGGCTTCCGGATGATCGGTGCAGACCGCGTCCGGTTTCAGGTCTATTATTTCCCGGATCCGCGGGAATAGCCGGTTTTTGTCCGCGTCCGGGTGTGCTTCGCCGCCCAGAAGACCAGGGGATGTGCCGTGCAGTTCCGGGGTAACCAGGGCGATTTTTAGACCGGCATTTTTGAATATAGAAAAATTCTCTTCGTTATATAATCTTTTCGCGCGGCCATTTTCGTCCGAGAGATCCCATTCATCCAGCCATACCCAGTTAAACAAATCTTTATTTTTCAGAACTTCTTCAATACTATAAAGCGTACCGCCGGTACAAATGTTGTATCTTTTTATATCGTAAAAATGCGAGACGGACGGGGCCATAATAAGTTCCGGCATTTTTTTCTTTAAATACTGAGCGGTTTCTATTGTTACGTCAAAAAGCAGAAGATTTTTGAAAATCACGGGAAAATTTTTTAGGTAGCTGAGCATTAAATCTAGAGACGCCTTGTTTTGCAGGCGGCTTTTTAGGTGCAGGGCGCTTAAAGGCGCTCCGTGCCGCGCGACTTCATCCAGTAATTCATCCAGAGAACAAAGCCGGTGGCCGTTTTTCCCTAAGCGGATTTTTTTGATTTCCGACACTGTCAGGTCCGCGAATTTAGCCGTATTTTTGCCCGCAGTTATCCGCCCCAGATTATCGTCGTGAAAGACCACTATTCGTTTGTCTTTAGTAAAGCAAGGGTCAAATTCCAAACCCCAGCCTTGTTTAAGGAATTCCACGAACGCTTCGTATGTGCTTTCGGCTGGAAAATCCGAATCAGCCGGATTCAGGCCGCGGTGAGTTATTATATTCATGCTCAAAGATTATTTATTGTATGCCTCGTTTCTTCCTCTGTCTTTATCCTGTCTAGCATATCAAGGCGTTTAGAGAAAGAATGATTCGTGTCTTCATAGAGTTCTTTGAAAAGCTGATAGATGTGCCGGTATTTTTGACGCGCTTTTTCGTCGGGCGTAAAAGTTTTTTTAATCCTAACGATTTCCGACGCTTTTTTAAAATCAGGAAAAATCCCAAGAGATATAGCTACAATCATGAAGGCACCTAGGGCGGTCGTTTCGGTTTCTTCAATCAGGAGTACCTCCCGGCCGGTAATGTCGGCCCGGAGCTGGGAGATAAGGTTATTTCGAGCGAGCCCGCCGGATAAACGAATTTGTTTAACCTCTACGCCTAGCCCCTCAATTGCCTCCATAATGCCTAGGGCTAAAAAACCGGAACTTTCAAAAATACTGCGCATGAGGTCCTGGCGTTTATGGTGCCGTTCCAGGCCGAAAAACATGCCCCGGACCTTCGTGTCAAAAAACGGCACGCGTTCGCCCAGAAGATAGGGGAGAAAGATAAGACCATTGGCGCCGTGTCCGCTCATAGACGCTTCGTCTTCCATGATATTGAAAATATGTTTTTCCGGGTAAGCATCGCCGTAAAAAACATCTTTGGCCCACTCCAGGAGTCCGCCATCAAGATTATTGGAACCTCCCACTATATAAACATTGTTATTAGCGTCAAAGCATTGGCTTAGGATACCATATTTAGCCGCGCATTTATCGGGAGCGTGGACGCGGAAAGAAGTGACTGTGCCGCAGACATTGCAGGCCTGGCCATGTTCGCTAACGCCTGCCCCCCAAAAAGCGCAGAGGGCATCATAGGTGGAGAGGATTATTCTTATATCCTGCTTAAAGCCGAATTTTTGTTTAAGTTCCGCTTTCAGGTTGTCTACAACAAATCCGACGGGCTTCACTTCCGGCAGATGATCCTCGTTAATTCCTAAAAATTCTAACAGTTTTTCCGGATATTTTTTTTCTTCCTGATCGTAATACAGCTTTTCCGCGTTTAAGGGGTCGGTAACACACGCCCCCGATAATTTATATAAAATATAGTCGTTTGAAGAAATGAATTTGGCGGTTTTCGCGAAATTGGCCGGCTCGTTTTCCTTGAGCCATATTATTTTCGGAAACATATAACTCGCCACCGCCAGGTTATTGGGGCTTAGAAATATATCCGTGAAATCGGGGTTATTCTTGAGCCATTCGGCTTGGTTGTGGCTGCGCTTATCCGATACGATCATAGACGGCCTCACCGCCTCGCCGTTCTTGTCTACCGGAACCAGAAAACAGGCCGATGACGTTACGGTTATTGCGGAGATATCGTTTTTTATCCGCTCGTCGGCGGTCGCCTCTTTTATTACCTCCTGGCACAAAGACCACCATTCATCCGGATCCTGTTCAACGTGATCGCCTTTGATGGTTGTCCTGACCGGATACCAGCTGTGCACAAGTTTTTCGCCGCGTTCATTAAAAACGATCGCGCGCATGCTGCGCAGGCCCAGATTTATGACTAATATATTCATAATTCATTTAAGCATATTAGCATGTAAACATTTTAACATGCAGGCGGTATTTTCAGATTTCTATCTTACTTACCCGCCTTTGGTGGCGGCCGCCCTCGAATAATTCATTTAACCATGTATTGATAATTTTTTCAACTTCGTCTGCTTTTATGCTTTTTTGGCCCAGGACCAACACATTGCTATCGTTATGCCGCCGGGACATTTTAGCGGCCCGGGAATCGGCGCATAAAGCCGCCCGCACGCCGTAATGCCGATTGGCGGCTATGGACATGCCGATGCCGGTCGTGCAGATAAGAATGCCGCGTTGCGCGACGCCGCCACTGATTTGCCTAGAAAGCGCGTGGGCAATATCCGGATAATCGCAAGCGGCAGGGGAGTAACAACCGAGATCCTCTACGGCTAATTTGTTTTCAGTTAAAATATTTTTTATTTTTTCTTTCAGTTTATAACCGCCGTGATCAGAGCCGATCAGAATCGTATTTTTTATTTTAGAAATAACTTCCTGGTAATTTTTTGCGCCTAATATCCCTGAACCGGATACCAGTATATCGGCGCCGGCATTGATCGGCAGATAGGCGTTATCCGCCTTTATACCGCCGTCTACCTGGGTCAGGGTTTTTAAATTTTTCTCCCGTATATATTTTTTAAGATTTTTTATTTTGGCGGTGGAATTTTTTATGTAAGCCTGTCCGCATTTTCCCGGAACCACCGACATAATTAAAACATAGTCTAAATATGGCAGAAATTTATAAATTTTTTCGAGAGGCGTTCCTGGATTTACGGCCAGACCGGCTTTTCTTCCTCGTTTTTTTATTTGTCGGATAGTGTTATTTATATTGATCTTACTTTCAACATGCACGGAAATACAATCCGCCCCGGCCCTAATATAGCCCGTCATCAGATTATCGGCGTTTTCCGTCATCAGGTGCGCGTCCAGCGGCAGTTTTGTCCATTGTTTTATTTTTTTGACCAGAGCCGGATAAAAGGCCGTCGTTTGTGGCACGAATTTTCCGTCCATAACGTCAATATGCAGCCAGTCAGCGCCGGACGATTCCAGTTTTTTTATTTCGGTTTTTAAGTTTCGGCCCGAAGCGGCCAGAAGAGAGGGGGAAATAGTAATCATATTATTCTTCGTTTTAAGCCCGCCTTTATTCTGGATATTTGTCTGAAAAAAATTCCCAACATCGGTAAATTTCTTAATTTCCTGTCGATGTATGTTTTTCGGGGCTCAACACCCCGAGTGTTAAAATTTATTTTTTTAAAACCTTCTTTTTTTAAGAATTTAACCGCGCCGTATTCCCACCTACCCTTTACGATGCCGGTCATATAGTAATTAATGGCTGGTTTGTTCGCGCACAAAAACGGTTCCGCGATTTTTTTTGCTCTTTCCCGGCCGCCGCCGAGTTCCATATCCCAGCCGGTTTCACCGTCTTTAAGCAGGTTACGCAAAGTATTAGTTTCCCAGATAGCGGCCTGTAGGGAAGCGCGGTAAGAAGCTTCCGGGCTAATCGCGCCGATTTCTTTGTAACGCTTGTGTTGGCGGTCGGGCGGGGGAGTGGGCGTTAGTCGTAAATAAGCGGCGTTTTCTTTTTTTATTATTTCTAAAAATTTTAGGATTTTTTCGGTATTAACCGGACTGGTAAGAAAATAGTCTTCTTGTAAATATATTATATACGGATATTGGTATTTTTCTAAGGCAATTTTCAGGTTAGAGGCCCACTGCCCGTCTTTGCCCACTGGAATGCTAACCACCTTTTTATCTGGGTAATTTTTATAGTTCGTAATCAAACAGACAGGGTATGGACAATCGGGCCAGTATTTGAAAAATAGTTTAAAAAAAGGCACCCAAGCATCGCTGAAAGTATCACAGGAGGAGATAAAGATTGCACATTGTTGGATACTCATTTGTTTTTCAGCTTGCTATATATTTTTTTTGCCAACAGAAAATTTTCTTCGGATAAGATAGAAAAAGCTACAGCCGAAAGCGTGTGTACCACTAAACGATTTTTTATTATATATTTTATAATTTGCGGCATCATCGTGAATTGCGCCTTAAATCCGGTCCACGAGGAAAACGCCCTGTCCAAAGACAAATGATTCAGCATCAGTTCTTTATATTCTAGAAGTTCGCTATACGGGTGTTCCAGGGTAAAAATTGGCGTGGGCATATCAGTGAGCCAATAATTATCATCTATTATACCGCCCTCCTTGGCGATTGCGTACACCTCTGTGCCCGGAAAAATCGCCAGCAAGGGAAATCCTTCGCCAAAATGAAAGTATTTTATTTTCTGTATTTTTTTTGCAAAAATTATTGTTTCCTTGATTGTTTCAATTGTTTCTCCGGGAAGACCAACTATCAAGAACATTTTAACCACAATATCGGTTTTGGCGAATAATTCATATGCCCTTACGGTATCTTCCTGGGTTACGCCCTTGTGGCATTTTTTTAATATTTTTTCGTTAGCGCTTTCCAGGCCGAGAAATACTTTAATGAAGTTTGTTTCAATCAGCTTATCTACCATCTCCGGGCTTATTGGCTTCATTCTGGCGACGCAAATAAAACCGATTTTTTTCATTTTTCTTTTAAGTACCTCGTTGCAGAATTCTATTACCCGCTCATTATTTACAAAAAACGTGTCATCCTGAATCCAGATTTTTCCAATTTGGGGAAACTTATTTATCAACCATTCAATCTCATCAACTACATTTTTAATAGATCTAAACCTCACACGCCTATTAGAAATCGTATCCAGGCAGCAAAAACTGCAATTAAAAGGACAGCCCCTGGCGGTTAGTATGCAGGCTGTGCCCCGTTTATTATTTTCAAAAAATACTTCATGTTTCGGCCAGGGTAAACTATCAAGATTTTCTATGGGTGCCCTGGGACTGGTTTTAATAACGCCGTTATAGTAGTGTGCTATGCCGTTTACCTGGTTTAAGTTTTTTTTACCGGACAATTCGGTAAGTAGTTCTATCAAAGTTATTTCGCCTTCTCCTAAAACAGTAATGACGAATGGATACTTCCTAATTATCTGATCGTACATTATGGTGGCATGAATACCGCCAATAATTAACTGAATATTTGGAAAATTTTTATGTATATATTCAATTAGACGGAACGTACTTACCCGGTTATTCGTAAGAACCTGAAAGCCAATGGCTTCTGGCTGGAAATTTTCAATAGAAGTAATAACTTTTTTAAAACATTCGTCGTCGCTATAGTTGTTTAAAAATAAGTTTTTTACATCAAAATTATTTTTTTCCAAAACGGCATGCAAGTATGCCAGACTAAGGGGATAGTGTGACTCTTCTGTTGTTTTGCCGCCTTTAGCAAGCCTGGCGCTTGAACCCTGCATGTCTATGTCTTCAAAGTTACTTGACACCAGTAATATTTTTTTTATCATAGATGCGGCGGATTTAGTAGTTAATCCATTTTTTGTGCGTAAATATAGAATTCAGGCCGGTTTGCCCGTAAATAAGGTAGCCGACGCCTAGTAGAAAATTTATTAACTCTTTGTTCTCATTGGTTGACCTATAACCGCCGTACCCCATAGTTTCAGCGCAGATGATTTTGGGAAAATTTTTAACGTAGTCTATGGTTTGGAGTATTTCCAGTTCCGTGCCCTCGGTATCAATATTTAAAAATGGTGGAAAGATGCCATTGTTGTATTTGTTGATGACGCTGTTTAGTGTAGCGATCGGAATTTCATCTATGGCAATGATTTTAAAATTATGTTTTTTCTCGTATTCACGGGCTTCGTTTTCCGAAAAAGTGTTCAGGGTAGATTCGTTTAATCGAAAATAAGGCATTATTCCTTCTTTTGTATAAACTCCAAGATTCAGATTTATATCACGTTTTCTTTTGCCAAACAATTTAAAATTATTTTTGTCCGGCTCAACGTTAATGCCGCGCCAGCCGTTCTTGTAGAACAGGGCGGTATTACTGAATCGTTTCGGGTGGTGCGCGCCGACATCAATGTACAAAAGACTGTCTTTCGGGAATTTTTTTACGAGCGAAAACATAATAAGATCTTCCCCACACTGAGAATACGATATTTTTTTATATGATTTTAATGAACCAGTATAAAAATTTTTTACAAATCGCGGTATTGTTTTTTTGAATTCGTTAATCATTTTTTTATTCTATAGTTGTTTAAAAACCATCCATAAGTTTCCTTAACGCCTTCTTTTAGCCCGATCTTATGCCTCCATCCCAAGTCATGCAATTTAGATACATCTAAAAGTTTCCGCGGCGTGCCGTCGGGCTTGCTCGCGTCCCAGATTATTTTGCCCTTGAAGTCAACGATGTCTTTTGTTATTTCCGCCAGCCCCCTAATGGTTATGTCTTCGCCGGTGCCAATATTGACTATTTCCGAGCTGTCATAATTTTTCATCAAAAATACGCATGCGTCGGCCAGGTCGTCAACGTGCAAAAATTCGCGTTTCGGCGAGCCGGTGCCCCAGAGCGTAACCGCACCGTTACTTATCTTTGCCTCATGGAATTTCCGGATCATGGCCGGCAGAACATGGGAGTTTTCCAGGTCAAAATTATCATTCGGTCCGTAAAGATTCGTCGGCATGACCGAAATAAACCTCGTAAAATCGCTTTGCTCACCCGAGGCAGGATCCGTACCATATTGCTCGTTAAAACTTTGGCACATTTTTATCCCGGCGATTTTGGCGGTGGCGTATGCGTCGTTCGTTTCCTCTAGAGGACCGGTCATTAGGTATTCCTCTTTGATCGGCTGAGGACAGTCGCGTGGATAAATACAGGACGAGCCTAAAAATAAAAGTTTTTTAATTTTATATTTCCAGGCGTTAAAAATAATATTATTTTGTATTTGCAGGTTTTCGTAAATAAAATCCGCCTTATATCGTTTATTCGCCATAATGCCGCCCACCTTGGCCGCGGCTAAAAAGACATACTCCGGTTTTTGGCTCTCAAAAAATTCTTTTACTGCCGGCTGGCTGGTCAAGTCCAGTTCCTGACGGGTGCGCAGGATCAGGTTGTCATAACCTTCTTTTTGCAGGCGCCTTTGAATCGCCGAGCCGACGAGCCCGCGATGCCCGGCTACGAAGATTTTGGATTTTTTTTCTATCGGCACGATGGTGTTATTTAACAAAATTTAATATACCCAAACGAATATTCTCATTCTCCTTTTTTTTGCTCATTTTTTTGTAGTTATCTTCATAATCATGTTTTGTCATTATTTCCACTAATTTTTCAAATCTAACTTCCGGCTCCCAGTTTAATTTTGTTTTAGCTTTAGAATAATCGCCAAGAAGTACGTCCACCTCGGTCGGACGGAAATATTTCGGATCGATTTCGATTATGGTTTTGCCGGTCCGGCGATCGATGCCTTTTTCCCGGATTCCTTCTCCGTCCCAAGCTAAATCAATATCAAGACATCTTGCGGTTAGATCGATCAATTCTTTGACGGTATGAGTTTCTCCGGTCGCTAAGATATAGTCATCCGGTTCGTCTTTTTGAAGCATAAGCCACATGCCGCGCACGAAATCCGGAGCGTATCCCCAATCCCGTTTGGCGTGCATATGGCCCACATGAAGCTTTTCGTCCAATCCCAGCTTTATCCGGGCAAGACCGCGGGTAACTTTGCGGGTAACGAAGGTTTCTCCGCGGCGCGGCGATTCATGATTAAATAGAATCCCGTTAACCGTAAAAATATTATAGCTTTCTCTATAATTTTTAGTCATCCAGTAAGCGTAAACCTTGGCCGCGGCGTAAGGGGAGCGGGGGTAAAAAACCGTATTTTCCGTTATCGGTAGGTCTTCCGGTTTGACTTTGCCGAACATCTCCGAAGAAGACGCTTGATAGAATTTCGTTTTTATGCCGGTTTCCCTGATCGCGTCTAGTAGCCGGGTCGTACCCAGGCCGGTGACGTCTCCCGTATACTCCGGCAGATCAAAACTTACCCGGACATGGCTTTGGGCGCCGAGATGGTAAATTTCGTCCGGTTGAATCTTCTCCAATAAACGGTTTATGTTCGAGCTGTCGGATATGTCTCCGTAATGAAGAAATAGCTTGGCGCCTCGCCAATGAGCGTCCTCGTATATGTGCTCTATCCGGTGCGTATTAAAAGTACTGGCGCGCCGTATAATGCCGTGGACCTCATAGCCTTTTTCCAATAAAAATTCAGCCAGATACGATCCGTCCTGACCGGTAATGCCGGTAATAAGAGCTCTTTTTGTCATATTTTGATAAAATTAAAAGATAAAAATTATGTTTATATTATAAATGATAATTTTAGATTATACAAATAATTATGCCATAATTTAATAAAAAAACGCAAGTCGAAAATTTTTTATACTTTCTTTATAATTTTTTCCTGCCTGCCTGCCTGCCGGCAGGCAGGTATCTTTTTATGAAAATTTTATATTTTTTTTATCTTTTCTTCATATCGTTTTTGTTATACTTAAAAGTATAATTTTTAAAAACGGGTTTCTGTGCATAAACAAGGAAGCCTATAAAAAACCTATGATTCAAAAAAGAAAATTTTTGACGCCTGTTCTGGCGCCGATTTTTTTGTTTCTCGGACTGATTGTCACGAGTCTGCCGGCCGGAGCGGCCGTTTCGGATGACGGTTTAACCGCTTATTACCCGTTTAACGGCAACGCCGCGGACGAAAGCGGGAACGGGTACGACGGCGTCGTTTATGGCGCGGAACTCGCGCCGGACAGATTCGGCGATCCGGACAGCGCTTATCACTTTGACGGACAGGATTATATTTGGGTTGATCTGAATACGGAAGTTTTTTATGGCGATTTTACGGTTAGTGTTTGGGTAAATTTTGATAACTTTAATAACGATTATCCCCACATCATAGGATCAGAAAGCCATGATTTTGTATTACATGGCATGGGCCCTATCTACGGTATTGAAAAATTAAGAGAAATCGGTTTTTATCAATTTGATGAAAATATTAATGATTTTGTGGGCTTGCTTGATTCTTTGTATAAGCTTAATACGGGCGAATGGTACATGATTACTGTAGTAAAAAATAGTTTGAATTTTTCCATGTACGTAAATGACATTTTGAGAAATCAAACGACCGCTGACAATGACCTGGCTACAAACGGTTCATACATAACCATCGGCTCCAGGAGGGATTATAACGGAGGAATCCCCTGGAAAGGATACGAAAACAGCACCTTAAACGGCTATATCGACGACATCAGGATATATGACCGGGCGCTTTCGGAGATCGAGATAAAACAGCTTTACGGAGCGCCGGTTTGCGGCGATGGCGTAAAGAACGGCGATGAGACCTGCGATTTCGAAGACGCTATGGGCGAGGGGATTCCGGAGCATTATACCTGCAGCCAAACCTGTGACTTAGTTTACGTGCCGTATTGCGGCGACGGTATAAAAGATGAAAATGAACAATGCGACGACGGCAATACCGAGAACGGCGACGGGTGCGATGAAAATTGCCAAAGCGAACCCGTAACCGAAGACGCGCCGTTCGCTAAGCTCATACAAGACACTATTAACCTGCATGCCTCCGGCGAGATCGCCAAGGACAGTATCAAAAAAGAGTTCCTGGCGAAATTCACGCATCTTGAAAAAAAATATGAGCAGGCGGAAGCCGGAGACCGATGTCTGCGCGACAAGATCATGGCGGCCTATACTGGACTCACCTTAAAGCATGTACAGACAAAGATCAGCCAGTATGTCAAAAAAGGCTGGATAACGCCGGACGCGGCCGGGCTCTTAAACGCCGATATCGAAGATATTTTAAGTTTTATGAAAGAAAAATATAGTGATCAGTTTTGCGCTAAGCTCTGGAGATGCTGTAATAATAAGCCAAAACCAGAGGACTGCCGGAAATAAATAGCTTAATAAATTATATAACAAAAGAGACGGGCATCCGTCTCTTTTTGTTTTTGATAATGCCGATTCTAATCATCGCTCCTCTTCATTTTTTTCATGCCGATCGCCGTGGCTATGAGGGCCGAGCCGCCGATCACGCCGGCGATTATTTTCTTCCTGGTGGCCGGTGAGGTTTTTTTATATTTTTCCTTGAGATTTATGGCCAGCCGGAAAAGCTCTTCTCCGGCCGCTTTAAATTTTTCGTTGTTTCCGTTTTCGACGGATTTGGGTTTTTTCATGATTTTTGCCATATTATTATAATTTTTCACCGAGCAACTTTTTCGAGTTTTCCTTGGAACTCTTTTCGTCCATATCGAAAGCCTTGCCGGCGGCCTCGAAGGTTTTGTCTGTTATAGCCTTGCCGTCAGGATCGACACCGGCGTGACCCCGGCTATGATCCTCCTTGGGTAAGCCGCAACCGCAATTGTAGCACATATTTTTTAGTATTTAGTATTAAAAGGGGATCATTATTATAATTAATTTTAAATCGGTTAAATTAAATTATTATTAATATTTTTAAAAATTGATTTGACAAAAATAAAAAAACATGCTATCATTTTAATGATAAATACGCGTATGAAAAAAATAATATACACCACTATAATATTGATCATCGGCCTGTTTCTCTTCGTGGAATTCAAAGATAGTATCTATCCGGGCCGGACCATGACCGGGACTTACGTAAAGATCGGCGATACCGTTATTGACGTGGAGATCGCGGACGAAATGGAAGAGCGTTGGCAAGGACTTTCCAACCGCGAGTCGTTGGGCGAAGAGAGTGGAATGCTCTTTATTTTTCCGAAGAAGCAGGTGCAGAATTTTTGGATGAAAGACATGAATTTTCCTCTGGATATGATCTGGATCGCCGACGACACGATCATGAAGATGGACGAGAATCTGCCGCCGGCCGGAGAGCATCCCGACGCTACCTATAGTTCGGTACATCCGGTCAACTATGTCCTCGAGGTAAATGCCGGCTTCGCGGCCGGGCACGGGATAAAAGCGGGGGATCGGATCGAATATCACCTGAAAGACAATTAAGTTTATCGAAATTCAATATATTAAAGAAGACGACGATTAGCCGCCTTCTTTTTTATTCCCTTCATAGAAATTTTATAATTTTTTTATGATAATTTTAGATTTTTTTTATATTTTCTTCATGGCCTTTGTGGTAAAATTATATAGGAGGTTGTTTTTGCGCCTGCCGGGTTGGGGATAAGTTTTATTTGCCCTTACCCGCCCTACTTCTTGCGGGCGCATGCCCTCACCCCCGGCCCCTCTCCCACTTGACGGTGCGCGGGAGGAGGGTCTAAGTCGTACTGACGCCTTTGTCATCCTGGGTGCCCGCAGGGCAACCCGGGATCCAGGAGGGGGTCGCAATATGTTTGTGTTTAATAAAAACGAGACAAGAGCATTTGGTAAGTCTTTTTAATAATTCGAATGAACGCCGTCTAACCCTGGATCCCGGGTTCCGCTTCGCGGCCCCAGGATGACAAGGGGCGTCGGCGATTTAAGTACAAAATTAACATTATGAAAAAACCGATCAAAGTATTATTAATCATCCTGGCGGCTGTTTTTTTCGGAGGCGCCGGTTACCTGTTTTATATCCAGTACAAGATCAACCGCGGCGACCTTTTTGAATACGAAGGCGTCTGGTATACAAAAGAACAGGCCCGGGAACTCTTTGGACCGCAATACTACGAGGTTGAGTCCAAAAACACACCCGAGGAAGTGTATGTTGCTTTTCGCGAGGCGTTGTTGCGTAACGATAAAGAGGGTGCGCTTTTATTGATGCGAGAAGATAAAAGAGAGGAGTACAGAAATGCATTTGAAAATAAGGAAAAGTTTGATAATTGGGTTAAAAGATTTCCGGAAAGTATTATAAAAGACCATGTTTACAGTAATAACGCCTCATATCATTACTTAAACGATGCTGATGCTAACGATAGAGAGGCACACCCAACTTTGTTTGAAAAAAATAAAATGGGGTATTGGGAGATATACGGGATATAAAATTTAGATTCAAATAACTCCATCAAAAATTGAATATTAAGATTGGAAAATTTTTCCAGGTTTTTTATTTACTTAAAAAATATTATGAAAAAAAGAATTGTTATTTTAATACTGGCGATTTTTTTATTTCGCGGATTGGCCTTCGGGTATGATAATATGGTGATCCACCCGAAACTGTCCCAGGCGGCTGTCGAAATTTATAACCGGGAAGCCGGGAGAAAGGTAAGCGCGGAAGAACGGGGATGGATCATCGCGGGCGCGATCGCCGAAGATACTGATCCGCGCTACCTTAACCATTTTTATGACCCGTCGACCGATTCAGGGCTAAAATATTTAGGCGTCGAGTGGGACTCGGCCCGGGAATGGATCGGGCGGCAAAACAGCGCCACCGGCGATTACAGCGTTAATGCCATTCTGGAAAATTATCGCCAGGACAACGCCAAGCGCGCCTGGCAGGGGATCGGGCACATTCTTCATCTGTTCCAGGATATGGCCGTGCCGGCGCATACGCGCCTTGATCCGCATCCGGAGGGCGATCCCTATGAAGGCTGGGCCTGGGGGAATGGTAGTATTAATGCCAATGAAACCAGTAAGATCAATGTAGGCGATTTGTCCGTGGCTATGAAAGAATTAGCTGCCTACACGAAAGGTAATTTTTTTAGTAAAGAAACTATTAAATTAGAAGACTATACTGTATATCCAATAGAATCGTTAAGCGTTAATGATGTTGAAAATAAATTTTTAGTGAATGACTTGAATGGTAGTAAATATTATTTAGCAAAAATTGATAATTCTGGTATTTTGCCCGTATATAGTATTGATGATTATTATGTCCACCAAGACTACTGGCGTTTATTGGCGCCGAAAGCGGCAGGATATAGCGCCGGGGTGATCGAATGGTTTATTCGCGAGTTTAATAAGATCGACCAGGAAAAAGCAAAGGAAGAAAAAAGCCTTCTCGGGGCGGTAAAAAAATCTTTCGCCTGGATCGGCGATATTTTTCGGGCGCCGGCGAGCCTGGCCTACGTTTGGGGCGACGTTTATCGGCCGGCGCGGGAAGAAGTTTTCGAAAAAAGCAAAGAGGCGGTCGAGACGGGAAAAACGGCCGTAGAGGCGGTTAAAAGTTCGATCGAGTCGGGGAAAGAAAACGCCCTGGCCGCCATTGACGCCGGATTGGACGCGGCCGAAGACATAAGCGAAGGCATGGCCGAGGGCGTACGGGTGCTCGGGGAAGCCTTCGAGCCGCCTTCGGCCGCCGCCGGAAACTCGCACAATAAAGAAGGGGGGGGAGACGGACGCGTTTCCGCGGCTTTCGAGGCGAATGATAATAAGGTCTTCGGGGATATTACGGAAAATGATGCCGGAGAAATAAGGCTCGCCCGCGTGATCGACGGCGATACGATCGAACTTGAGAACGGGGAAAAGGTGCGTTATATAGGCGTAGATGCCCCGGAGTTAGGCGCGCCGGGACCCGCAGACGACGAATGTCTGGCTTGGGTTGCGAAAGTTAGGAACGAGCAATTGCTCAAAGCCGGAAAAATCGAACTTATGGCCGATCCGGGCGGGGAGCGCGATAAGTACGGGAGACTGCTTCGATACGTTTACGCCGGCGATATGTTCATAAACGAACGGCTGGCCAAGGAGGGTCTGGCGGAAGCTTATTTCTGCCTGCCCGGCTGGAAAAACTGCCCGTTAGCCGCGGACGAGGCCCGCCGGAAAACGATAGAGGCAGCGGCGTCCGAAGCGCAATCTAAAAAGCGCGGTATTTTTTCCGGGGTTTGCGATACCGCGCCGGAAAAGATCGAATCGGATAAAGCGCCGGGAGAAGAAGAAACAGAGGGGGAAATTCCGTTGCCGGGCAAAAAACCGGTAATTCTTTTCGGTTCCGGACCGGCCGCCCCGGTAAATAGCGGCGAAAGCGAAGCAGATGATGCGGCCGGGGACGATAGCGGCGACACCGCCGGCGGCGCGGCGGCGCCATCCCCGGACGCGGAAATTTCCGGATCGATCGCGGAGTTTTATCTGTTCGACCTTCTGACGCACAGCCGGTCTTATACCGCCTCGACCGCGGTCGGCGTTTACGCGGACACGAGCCCGGGATCAATCCCCGGGGAATACCTGCTTGCCGGCTACGGCGAAACGCCCGATATCTACGGCGAAGGCTGGGTAAGCGCGGTTCCGTTCGTTTACGGGCTCGAGTCGGAAGAAGGCTTTAGGGAGGTGTGTTTATGGCTAAAAAACGGGGAGAACCTGGTTTCTTCTTCGACGGCCGCGATCATTCTCGATACTGTCCCGGCCACGCTCGAACTCCTGGCCGCGCCGCCGGTTTTTTCGAGTTCGACCGAAGCTCTTTTTTTCGCGAGCTCCCCGGAACCGCTCCTGGATCTTTCCTGCCGCCTGGACCCGGGGGCTTCGGCCGCGGCGGATATTTCCCTGGATATCGTTTATGACGGCTTGACCGAAGGATGGCATGAGTTTATCTGTGAAGCGGTCGATCTCGCCGGCAACGTATCCGCCTTATCTTACGGCTGGACGGTCGATCTGACCGCGCCGATAGCCACGATTACGAGCCTGACTATAGACGGCGCGGCAATTATGGCGGCTTGGTCCGGTAGCGACGATCCCTCCGTTGCCACTAGCGGCATCGCCGCATTTGACCTGGAATTTCGAATCGACGGCGGAGCGTGGCGAGAGTGGCTTACCGGCACGAGCGCCGTTTCGGCCGCTTTTAGCGCCGCGGAGAGCGGCGAATACGAGGTCCGCGTCCGGGCGCGCGATTCATCCGGCAATACGAGCAAATGGAGCGAGCCGGCGCTAACGACGAAAACAGGAGAAATTAAAGCGGACCATATCGTGATAAGCGAAGTCGCCGTAAACGGATATAACAGCCCTGTGCATGAATTCGTGCAGTTATATAATCCGACCGCGAGCGCCATTGATCTCTCCGGCTGGAAAATACAGTATAAGCCGGCCATTGGCGGCGTTTGGAAGAATAAAACCGGCCCGGACGGACTACCCGCCGCGAATATTCTTCCCGGAGCTTATTTTCTGATCGCGGGAAATAAATCTTATTTTTACGATTATGCCGATTATAATCACGCGGCTATCTGGGAATTCGCCGACGGCGGCGGCCACGTCAGATTGCTCGACAAGAACGGAGCGGAAGCGGACCGCTTGGGCTACGGTAACGCGGATGAGCCGGAAGGAGAGGCGCAGGATGACCCGCGCGGTAACAACCAGACTTATAAACGTAAGGCGAAGGCCGATTCTGCCGCCGCCGACATGGCGGAAGGCGGCTATGATTACGCCCTGGGCAACGGCTATGATTCGAATAACAACCGGTTTGATTTTGTTTTAAGCGATATGTCGCTCCCCCGGGGTTATTTTGAACCTCTGCATCTTTGGTTTTTCAATAAAGATAAAGATTGCCTCTTAAGCGATACTGTCGTTTATGACTCTATCGGCGGCGATGATTTTATCTCATCGGAACTCGTTTGGCCGGACGGTCAGGGCGATAAGGGCCTGATCATGGGGGAGGGTATTAAGATCGGTGCGGAATTAAGCGAACCAGTCGATGCCGGAAGCTTGACAGTAAGTTTTTGGTATAACGATAAAGGCAACGAAGGCGAAGGTTCGGGCTCGGTTCAGCTGGCCGGCGAAGACGGCGGCATCCTGAAAATCGAATTCGATCCCGATCGGTTTAATATCGCGGTCAACGGAAACAGCATGATCCTGGATAAAACCGATATTTATGGAATGTTGCCGGAAGAAGAGAGGGCGGCGGACTGGATTTTCGCGGTCTTGTCACTGGACTCTTTTACCGGCCAAGGCCATTTCCATGTTAACGGCCGATCCGGGCGCGAATTCGCTTACGGCCGCGGCGATGACCCGGATTATGTCTCGGTAGGCGCGGACGAAGGCTACGAATATCTTATTTATAAATTAAAGATCAGCCGAGGCGTATTGCCGGAGGAGAGAATAAGGCGCGAATACGAGGAGGATGCTTGCGTCCTTAACGATTTATACTGCCCGGTTTTTTACTGACGGAAAAAAACCGGATGGTAATCCCTGATGCAAACGAAAAAACTCCGCGAGGCGGAGTTTTTCTTATACTAAAGATTTAAGTGGATATTATTTCTCGACTTCTTCCTGCAGCCGCTCCAGGTTTTTTTGCTCGGCCTCGTTGTGTTCGGACCAGCGGCCGTAAATATCGGAAGAGTAGACTATGTAAGCGAGAATGAAAACGAGGATCAGGCCGAAGAAGGCCCCGGAGCCCAGTTTGCGGTAAACCATAAGCAGGACCAGTGCCGCCGTTATGAGTATAATGATCCAGATCTGTTTTGAATCAAGATCATAGAGATATGACGCGCAAGGATAGTCGAGGATCTTTATGGTCCAGGGGTGGGATAATAGTTGATTTATAATTTGGTTCATATTTTAAGATACAAGGATACAAGATACAATAACCAAATAAATTTCAAATTCCAATAATCAATAATCAAGCAGTTTGATGTTTTTGATTTGGCGCTTGTGGTTTGTTTGTGTCCTTGTATCTTGTGTCCTTGGGAGTTGTTTTTATAATCCTTTCCTGCTCAATACGGTCGCGACGGTCTTCAAAATTATCGAGAGATCGAGGTAGGCCGAGCGGTTCTTTACGTAAAAGAGATCGTATTGCAGCTTTTTAAGGGAATCTTCGGGGGTGGGCGAATGATATTCGCCGGAGATCTGGTCCCAACCCGTGGCGCCCGGCTTGACCAGCATGCGTTCGCGGTAAAAAGGGATCTGTTTTTCCAGGTCGCGGATAAATTCCGGCCTTTCCGGACGCGGCCCGACGAAGCTCATCTGTCCCATGATTATGTTTAAAACCTGGGGGATCTCGTCGAGGCGCGTCTTGCGCAAAAAGGAGCCGAAACGCGTGATGCGGGGATCGTTCTTGATCGTGAGGCTGCGGTCATTTCCCTCTTCCCGCATGGTCCGGAACTTATACATTTTAAATTCCTTCCCGTTCTGGCCGGAACGCGGCATGGTTATGAATACCGGCCCCCGGCTCTCTAACTTGACCGCAAGGCCGATCAAGAGCCAGAGAGGGAGAGTTATAAGCATTATGGCGAGGGCCAGGATAAAGTCATAAAGCCGTTTGAACAGATCGAAAAAATATTTATTTCCCAGATTCAGGTTTTCCAGGAACCACATCTTATCGATGGCTTCGATCGGCACCTTGCCGGTTATGATCTCGTAAAAATTGGGCAGACTAACGAAATTTATCTTTAAAGGGAGGCAGTTAAACAGGAAAGTGCGCAGTTCCGGAGAGGAATGCGGGTCGGTCGCCAAGACTATCATGGAGATCCTGTTCTCGATCAGGAATTGGTTGAGCTTAAGTATCTTGTCGAATACCACCTTCTTGTCCGCTCCCTTTTCGCCGCCGTTGGGATTTACGATCAGGGCGATCTTATATCCCAGGTGAGGTTTGTTTTTAAGGACCGCGGCCAATTCATCCACCTGTCCGTTGCGGCCGATGACCACTACCTTGTTCTTCGGCAAATAAGCGGAGAGGAGCCAGTTGAAGGTCCGGCGCCAAAGCAGAAAAAGCGCGACAAAAACCACCAGGTATATTACCAGGTTGGTTTTAGGGGCGATCGATATATTGGGATTTACGTAAAAAAAGGCGGCCGAGAGAAGGCTCGAGATGGCCACCGAACGTATGGTTACGTTAAAGAATTTCCCATCATTAACGGCGATGTGCAGGCTATAGAGGTTGGAAATGTAGAATATGAGGATCCAGGCGATAAAAACGACCGAGAAAGGCCCGAAATGGTTTTGCCAGGTTGCTCCCGACGGCTGTTCCCAGTAACGGACGGCCAGGGTCAGATAAAGCGAAAAATACAGCACGAAAATATCACCGGCGAGTAAAATGAATTTTTTTAAGTTATCGTACATATCGTTTTTAATATACCAGAATTTATCATATTTTTCAAGGTTTCCGGAATATTTGGAATATTTACGGTTGTGGATATGAATTGTTGATATTGGATATTAGATATCAGATATTATGATACAGGTTTAATATGTTTTGTGAATTTAGAATGTGCGGATGCGATGAAAATACTTCGTAGATGGACAGAAAAATCAATATCCAATATCCGAATTCTTTGCATAAAAAATTGGTTAATGTTATAATTTAACCATGAAAATGGAAGGTAAAAAATTAAAATGGCCCTTGGTGGGCAATGAGCATATTACGGAATATTTGGAACAATGCATCGCTCATAATAACATCGGGGGCTCTTATATTTTTTACGGTCCGCCCGATCTCGGAAAGTCTACGGCCGCGGTTTATTTCGCCCAGACCCTGCTTTGCCAGAACTATGATAAGGAGGGAACGGAATTGCCTTGCCGGACCTGCCCGTCCTGCCGGTATTTCTCAGGCAAAAAAAACGCTGAAGAAAACGCCGTTTCAACGGGTGAAACGCACGGCGATTGCCACATAATCAGGAAAGAGGACGATAAAAAAAACATATCAGTAGAACTTGTCCGGGAGTTTATCAGGATATTGGGCTTGAGTTCTTTTTTAGGGGAGCATAAAGTCGGCATTATCCGTGACGCCGAATGCCTGAGCCTGGAAGCGTCCAACGCGCTTTTAAAAACCCTTGAGGAGCCCAAACGGAAAGTGGTGATAATCCTTGTAACCTCTTATCTTGACGCGTTGCCGCAGACGATCGTCTCCCGCAGCCAGATATTGCGGTTCCATCCAGTAAAGACCGATATTATCTACGATTATCTGATCAGCGCGCATAAGGCTTCCCGCGGCGAAGCGAAGAAATTTTCCCGTTTAAGCTTGGGGCGCCCCGCTTTGGCCGTAAAATTCCTTGAGGACGAGGAATGGCGCGAACGATACCGGAAGAGGGTGGAGGTTTTTTTAAAGTTTTTCCGGCAGGATATAAACGAGAGATTCGCCGCCGTCGAAGATCTTATCGGCAAGAAAGCCGCCGGGATGGAAGCGGCGGGTACGGTCGCGTCCATACTTTCGGCCTGGCAGGGGGTAATCCGGGATTTTATGCTTATCCAGCTGGGATTTAACAACCTTACCCGCAATGAGGACAGGAGCGGAGAATATATCGCTTTAAGGAGTATCGTTACCCGGGATAAGATAATAAACCTGAACCGGGTGATCGGCCGGGGGGAAGAGTATCTGCGGGCGAACGTCAATCCGAAATTAGTATTAGAGGATATCGCTGTCAGTATCTAGCATTTCGCATCAAGCCAGAGTCGATCGTCGTATGCTCGATACTTTCCGTTTAATGCTCATTTAACCTCTTTCAAATATAATCAATAATATGTTCAAAAAATTATCAGTGCTTTTCGCCCTGTTGGCGTTGCCCGTCTTAATTTCCGGCTGTCTATTGCAGGTCGGGCCGAAAAAGAACGCGCAGAGCGGGACGGACGGCGGAGTTTTTAAATCGATCAACAAGGGCGCGGGCTGGCAGCAGAAAGCGCTTATCCCGACGGTTTCCGGCAAGCCCCGCAGTTTCGCCGGCGTAAACGCGGCTTCCATGGCCATGGATCCGAGCGACCGGTTGGCCGTGTATTTCGGCTCGGAGGCGAACGGATTGGTCTATACTTATGACGGCGGAGCGAACTGGCAGACGGCGGACACCCTAGTCAAGGGCACCGTTGCCGACGTGACCGTCGATCCGAAAAATAAATGCATTATCTATGCCGCGGTCGGGAATCGTCTCTATAAGTCGACGGATTGCAACCGGACCTGGAACCAGGCTTATTACGACAACGACCTCATGGCCGTGGTGGATGCCGTAGCGATCGATCATTTCGACAGTAATAATATCTATATCGGCGTGAGCCGGGGCGATATCGTAAAAAGCTCCAACGGCGGCGCGGATTGGCAGACGATCTACCGCGCCGGCAACCGTATCCGGAAGATCTTGGTCGATCCCAATGACAGCCGCAACATCTACGTGGCGACCAACGTCAAAGGCGTGTTCCGCTCGCAGGACGCGGGCGCGAACTGGGCGGAGATGAAAAGCCTTATGGACACGGTCAAGGAGCATAAACTAGGCACCGATGTCAAGGATATGATCGTTGCCCGGGATGAATCCAGGACCATATTCCTGGCCACTTTCTACGGCCTCCTTAGATCCAAAGACGGAGGCGAGACCTGGGAAAAGATCGAACTTATTCCTACGCAGAACAAGGCCGCTATTAACGCCTTAGCGGTCAATTCCGTGAATACCCAGGAAATATATTACGTCACCAACACCACTTTTTACCGTTCGACCGACGGCGGAGCGAACTGGGCGACGGTGAAGCTGCCGACTTCCCGCGCCGGATGGAAGCTTCTCCTGGACCCGGAAGATCCGAATATAATTTATATGGGGGTAAAGGGGCTGGCGAAGTGATTTAATAAGTTACCCGCAAATTTACAAATCTGTTACAAATCTACAAATTACAAATAATCTTGTTCTGTCGCTATTTGTAAATTTGTAAAGGATTTGTAAATTCGTGGGTTTTTAAAGCGTATAAGCAACAAAAATTATGAACCAATTCATAGAATCCAAAAAGGAGGAATTCAATAAAGCCGTCGATTTTTTTAAAAAGGAAATTTCCAGCCTGCGGACGGGACGGGCGAATCCGAATATGCTGGAAGGCGTGACGGTGGACGCTTATGGGGCGAAAACGCCGTTAAACGGCGTGGCGTCGATAAGCGTTCCGGACGGACAGAGCATAATTATCGCCCCCTGGGACAAGGGCATACTTAAAGAGATCGAAAAGGCAATGGTTGAGGCCGATCTGGGAGTAGGGGTCGTGAACGAGGGCGATAAGATCAGGCTGACCATTCCGATGATGACCGAGGAGAACCGGCGGGATCTCGTAAAAAAACTTAACGAAAAACAGGAAGCCGCCCGGGTCGCCTTAAGGAAGATCAGAGAGGAAGTAAAGGAAAGCATCGAACGGGCCGAAAAGAACAAGGAGATACCGGAAGACGATAAATTCCGCTACATGAAAGAATTGGACGAGCTCATGGCGGGCAAGAACGACGAGATAAAAAGCGTCCGCGACAAGAAAGAAAAAGACATTATGACGATCTGAGGATTGCCGATTGACGATTTTCGATTGTCGATTAAGTTTACTATAAGTTTCTTATGTTGATTTCGATAGATTCGAACATCGACATTCGAAATTTTAAAATTATTCTATGTTGTTGACTATCATTACGTTTTTAGTGGTTCTGTCTTTGTTGGTTTTTGTGCACGAGATGGGGCATTTCTGGGTGGCGAGAAAGCTGGGCGTCAAAGCCGAGGAATTCGGTTTCGGTTTTCCGCCGCGCGCCTGGGGGATCTATAAAAACAAGAGCGGCCGCTGGGCGACGGTAAGGGGCAATAAAGAGGTGGAAGATGCCGCCGATACGGTTTATTCCATAAATGCCATCCCGATGGGCGGATTCGTGAAGATCAAGGGCGAAGACGGGGAAAATAAGGAAGAGCGCGACAGCTTCGCCGGCCGGAGCGCCCTCGAACGGGCGGCGATACTTCTGGCCGGAGTATCCATGAATATCGTTTTGGCCGCGGTATTGATCTCTTTAGGCTTTATGATCGGCCTGCCGCAGGCGCTCGACGGGGTCGGCCCGAAGGCGGCGATAAGCGCCCGGAAGATACAGATAATAGAGGTTGCACCGGATTCGCCGGCCGCGGCGGCCCTGGTCGAGGCGGGCGACGTCATTGCCGGCATCAACGGCCTTTCTTTCGCCGCTAGCGATAATCTGCAGCAGTACATAAATGAACGCGCCGGAGATAAGCTGCGGTTCTCTTTCGAGCGGGGGAGTAGCCGGTTCGACAAGGAGATCGTTCCGGTGGTAAGGGAAGAGACCGGCAAAGGGGGGATCGGCATAGTCATAGGAGACACGGGCATCGTCCGTTATCCTTTTTTCACGGCCATATGGGAGGGGATAAAAACGACCGTACTCTTGACCTGGGCCATTATCGTGGCTTTTTACAATTTATTGGCCGGACTTATCATGGGGCGCGGATTGGGCGGAGAGTTAGGCGGACCGGTCCGGATCGCGCAGATCACGGGCGACGCCGCCCGCATGGGACTGGCCTATCTCATAAATTTTACGGCTCTGCTTTCGATCAATCTGGCCATAATAAACGCTTTTCCGTTTCCGGCCTTAGACGGCGGACGCCTGCTCTTCCTGGCTATTGAAAAGATCAAAGGCAGTCCGGTCAAAAAAGAAGTCGAAGGCACTATCCACTATATCGGATTCGCCCTGCTCATGCTTTTGGTGCTTTTGGTAACCTACAAAGACATCGCCCGGATCTGGCAGGGAGGGTAGGAATTGGAGGTTTTCTCGGCCCAAGGCCGATCCGCCTCGGGCGGAGATTGACGATTGCCGATTACGGCGAAATATTGGATATTGAATATTAGATATTATGCTACAGTTATAAATTATTTTTCTAGCTGAATTGGCCGTAAGAAAATAATATCCAATGTCTAATATCCAATATTAAAACATGACGAGCGAGTAAGACAACAACAAGACGGTAAACGTGAATAAATAGTATAAAACATTAAGAATAATAGTATGCAAATCAATATCAAAGCCACCAAGATGCAGTTGACCCCCAAGATAAAAGATTATGTTCAGGAAAAAATGGACATGCTGGAAAGATATTTGGGGAATATACCGGTGCACAATTGCGACGTGGAGATCGGAAAATCCGTGGGCGGTCAGCATTGCGGCGAGATCTATCGCGCGGAAGTGAACCTCAAGGTTCCGGGAGAGCTTTTGCGGGTGGAAAAAACCGAAAAAGACCTGGTAAAGGCGATCGATAAGGTCAAGGACCATTTGCGGATGTCCATAAAAAAATATAAAGAAAAAAAGATCACCAAGAAAAGAAAAGGGAATATCGCCCGTTCCGAGCCGGACCAGGGGGAAAATTAGAAATTGATATTGTCGGATTTTAGGAATATACGCAGTAGGACGTTCCCACTCGGGAGCGTCTTTTGTTTAAAATTAGATAATATTATTAATCAGAATTTAAATTAAAATTTGATTGACAACTGTAAGAAAACGTGCTATATTGAAATATCACGAGAACTTTAAAAAACAATCAGGGGGTGACACATGTTTAAAAAATATTTGGTTTTCTTTGACCTTGGGGATTTTGCGGGAAAACAGCCGCGAAATTTACGCGCTGTCAGCCGCGGAAGCGACAGACGAATTCTTCATAGAGAGCGGACTCTGCGAAGAGTACTACCCGCACGTCAAGGCCATTCTTTTGCCGCAGGGGACGATGAGCTGGGGAGCCGGCACTGTTCGTTATTTTTTTACGAAACATCCGTGGCTGAATATTCATTACGCCACGATCCAGTAAAAGGAGGAAATCATGAAATGCGAAACTATTCGCAAAGGCTCCGAATGCGCGTTTATGACGCAAAAGGGCTGCGCTTATTCCGGCGGCGCCTGCCGGGAGATCGTCCCGGCCTGCCAGGGTTGCAATAAAATAGTGGCCATTGGATCCGGCCAATATTGTTCCGCCTGTCCCGACCCGGCCAAGAAGTGGAAGAACGGCCTTTGCAACCTGGCCTCTAACGCCGCCCGCGTGATCGATCGGGACGGCAAGGGGACCGGCGGAGCGGTCAACACCATGAAAAAAACCAACCCCCAGAAAGCCGCCAAGCGGGCGGCCAGGGGTAAGTAAATTACCCACGTTTTAAAATTTTGAACGGGCATCGTTTGCTGATGCCCGTTTTTTTGTTGTGCGGGCCGATTATCGCGTAGAGACGCGATTAATCGCGTCTCTACATCGGGGCGTCTCTGCGGACGTGGCGGGTATTTGCCTTTTTATATTTAACCTTGTATAATAAACGTGTTTTACTAACTTTAATGAAATTATAAGGATTAAGTTATAGATTGATTAATAAAATTTAAAAATATGGGAATTCTGGATAAAATTTTCGGCGATGCCAACGCCAAGATCGTTAAGGACATGCAGCCGATCATCGATAAAATCAACGCCCTGGAGCCTCAGTATAAGAAGATGAGCGCCGAGGAACTAAGGGGGGTAACGGGCGTTTTCAGACAAAAGCTCGGGGCCGGATCGGCGCGCGATCTTGACGCTTTTCTGCCGGAAGCGTTCGCGGCCGTGCGTGAAGCGAGCCGGCGGACGCTCGGCCAGAGGCATTACGACGTTCAGCTCATAGGCGGGATCGTGCTCCATCGCGGGCAGATCGCCGAGATGAAGACCGGAGAAGGAAAAACCCTGGTCGCGACCCTGCCGCTATATTTAAACGCCCTTCCCGGCCGCGGCGCCCAGCTTATTACCGTAAACGATTATCTGTCGCGGGTCGGCGCCGGCTGGATGGCGCCGGTCTACCATGCCCTCGGCATGACTACCGGCGTGATCATCCATGACGCGGCTTTCAGCTATGATCCCGGATATTCGGACGATTCCCAGTATGACGATAGGTTAAAGCATTTCCGGCCGGTCAAGCGGCGGGAGGCGTATGCGTGCGATATCGTTTACGGCACCAATAACGAGTTCGGCTTCGATTATTTGCGCGACAATATGGTCGCTAATCCCGGCCAGATGGTCCAGCGGGATCTTTATTATGCGATCGTGGACGAGGTCGATTCGATATTGATCGATGAAGCCCGGACCCCGTTGATCATAAGCGCTCCGGCCGAAGAATCGACCGATAAATATTATAAGTTCTCCCAGCTGGTCGGCCGGCTAAAGGAAAACGAGGATTATAACGTGGACGAGAAAATGCGGGCCGCGACGCTTACCGAAGGCGGGATAGGAAGGATGGAAAAATGGCTAGGCGTGGACAATATTTATACCGCCGGAGGGATCCGCGAAGTGCACCACATCGAACAGGCCCTGAAGGCGCACACCCTTTTCAAGCGCGACCGCGATTATGTGGTGAAGGATGGCGAGGTCATTATCGTGGACGAGTTTACCGGCCGCCTGATGCACGGACGGCGTTATTCCGAGGGATTGCATCAGGCGATCGAAGCCAAAGAGGGCGCGAAGATCCAGCGTGAATCACAGACCCTGGCAACGATTACCTTTCAGAATTACTTCCGCATGTACAAGAAACTCTCCGGCATGACCGGAACCGCCTCGACCGAAGCGGAGGAATTCTCCAAGATATACGAACTCGATACGGTTATCATACCTACGAACAAACCGAACGTGAGACTGGATCTAAACGACCTTATTTACCGCACCGGGGAGGGTAAGTTCAAAGCGGTCGTCGCGGAGATCAAGCGCCGGCACGAGACCGGGCAGCCGATATTAGTGGGCACCATTTCCATAGAAAAGAACGAGATCCTGGCCGGTATGATGGAGCGGGAAGGGCTCCATCCGCAGGTTTTAAACGCTAAAAACCATGAACAGGAGGCGAAATATATCGCCCAGGCGGGCGCGTTTGGCGCGATCACGATCGCGACCAATATGGCCGGCCGCGGAGTCGATATAATCCTGGGCGGCGCCCAGGGGGACAAAGCGGCGCAGGAAAAGGTTAAAAGCCTGGGCGGGCTCCACGTCATCGGCACCGAACGGCACGAATCCCGGCGGATAGATAACCAGCTTCGGGGCCGGGCGGGGCGCCAGGGCGATCCGGGTTCGTCCCAGTTTTTCGTGTCGATGGAAGACGATCTTATGCGCATTTTCGGCGGCGACCGGATGAAGAGCATAATGACCACCCTGCGCGTGCCGGACGATATGCCGATCGAGAACCGTCTGATCTCGCGGTCGATAGAATCGGCGCAGCGCAAGGTCGAAGGTAACAACTTCGATATCCGTAAGCATCTGGTCGAATACGATGACGTGATAAACAAGCATCGGGAATCGATCTATCGCCGTCGCCGGGAAATATTGGGAATAGTCGATAAGAAAGCGGATGGTTCTCTTCCGCCGCCTGAATCCAAGGCCGACGACAAGCCAGCCGCGAATTTATCGGAGATAATCCTCGAAATGGTGGAAAACGAGATCGAACAGGTAGTAAGCTTCCATACGTCTGCCGAGCGCATTACGGATTGGAATCTTTCCGAAATAAACCAGGTGATTTCCACCATTTTTTCGGCCGGGGAGGTAGTCGGCGCTTTGGACGGATTTACAAAAGAAAATAACCATAAGCTGGACAAAGCCCAGGCGCGGACGGCTATCATCGAACGTTTGTCCGTTCTGGCGCGCCATTCATACGGAAAGATCGAAGCTAAGGCCCGGGAAAAAGGGATCGACTGGGCTGAGATCGAAAAAGCGGTCCTTATCCGTTCGATCGATACGCTTTGGATCGAGCATCTGGAGGCCATGGCGAGCATGCGGCAGGGGATAGGCTTAAGGGGTTATGGCCAGCGCGATCCTCTTATCGAATACAAGCGGGAGGCTTACGGCCTGTATAACGAACTCAATAACCTTATCGCCAAGGAAGTGGTCTATTCGATTTTTAAGATAGGAGCGCTGCAGATCGAAGAGCGCGAATTCACGGCTCCGAGCCTTTTGGAGCGGGCGCGGCGGTTTACCGCTCCGGCTAAAACCATGGATGCCGGTACGGCTTCTTTCGCCGGTTATAAAACCGCCGGCAGCGCCTCCTCCTCCGGCGCTCCGGCCGCGCCCCAGGCCGGTTCCGGCGATCTTATCAAACAGAAGACCAAGGACGCGGAAGGCAACAAGGTCGGCCGCAACGATCCCTGTCCCTGCGGGAGCGGGAAAAAATACAAAAAGTGCCATGGAGTATGACACTCCATGTCATGGGGAGTAGCGATATGGCCATAGCCGGAGAGGAACAATTATTGGAAATTTTGGATAGCAATAAAAGCGTGAGAACTATCCTGGAGAAAGCGCGGGAAATGGACATGCCGAATTGGTATCTCGGCGCCGGCGGTATCGTGCAGACCGTCTGGAACCTAAAGCACGGCTTCGATCCGGAAAACGGCATTAAGGATTACGATCTGGTCTACTATGACGCGGGCGATATTTCCTATGAGGCGGAGGATAGGTTCATACTAAGAGGCGAAAAATTTTTTAAAGACATACCCGTGCCCGTGGAAATCAGAAACCAGGCCCGCGTGCATCTGTGGTACGAAAAACATTTCGGGAAAAAGATCGGCCAATATGGATCCGCGGAAGAGGCTATGGGTACATGGCCGACAACGGCGACGGCGGTCGGGGTCAGAAGAGAGAACGGACGATTCCGGGTATGCGCGCCGCTTGGCTTAGATGATCTCCTCGGCATGATCGTAAGGGCGAACAAAGCGCTGATCACCGAAAAGATCTATCGGGATAAGGCCGACAGGTGGATAAAAATCTGGCCGAATCTGAAAATAATCCCGTGGAGCCAAGAACAAGATCGGAAAATGCCGGGGATTGATCCAATATAAATATGGCCATTGAATATTATAATAATTTACCGAAAAAGCGGATTGGAGCGGGGGTTATAATCTTAAACGGAAAAGAGGAGGTTCTTATCGTAAAACCTGGTTACAAAGACCATTGGTCGATAGTGGGCGGAGTGGTTGATGAAAATGAATCTCCGTTGAAAGCAGCCAGGAGGGAGACGAAGGAAGAAATAGGGATCGAGCTTAAAGACGCGAGATTTTTATGCGTCGATCACGTTTTGGATAACGGAAAAGGGGAGAGTTTGCAATTTATATTCTACGGCGGGAAACTGGACGAAGAAGAAATAAAGAAAATAAAGATCGACGGGAAAGAGATCGTCGAATATAAGTTCGTGAAAACAGACGATGCTTTGCGCCTGTTAAGCGAAAATTCAAGGATCAGGCTGTCGAAATGTTTTAAAGCTTTAAAGAATGATACGGCAATTTATTCAGAGGGGGATAAATGATTTTGCTATCAAATAATATATTATAAAACCCGGACTCGTAAGAGCCGGGTGTTTTGTTTTTTAAGCGGCTTGGTCAGTAAGGAACGATTTGACCGTTGGCGCGGATACGCGACCGGGTTTCTTCGACCGTCAAAACCAGCGGCTGCATGGATGAAAGGTCCGTCGGCTTGACGATAAGGCCGATATCGATCCGCCAGATAGGATATCCTTTCAGGGCGATATATCGAGCTTCCCCGAAAACGCCGGCGCCCCATTTGCCGTCGCGGAAAGGCAGGAAAACGCCGCCCTCGCATCCGGAAAGGACTTCCTGGAAAAAATAATCCATGCCGTTGCCGCGTGTTTTTTTCCAGTACTCGTATCCCTCCTGGTGATTTTTCTGGTTGGGATTTTCGATATTCCAATCGGGAAAATCAGCGGCGATCTTTTCAAGCAGTATTTTTTCCAGATCCGTACCGTAAACGTTGACCGGATGGCCGAAATACAATTTTTTTGGCATTACTTCCTCCCATTGGTTTAAGTTTATCAGCTTTAAGCCGATTATTTCATGTTACTCCGGTATAAAATATTGTCAACCTCCGTTTGCGTATTTTAATTGACGCTTGCGGGCGATAATAGTATAATAGTATAAGCATATAACAATAACGTTCAAGTTCATTAAAATTTTTTAAATTCAAGCGCGCATTTTCGTTCGGGGGGTTAATCATGAAGAGCAACAGAATAGCGACGGTATTATTTCTTATGGGCCTGATTATTGCGATCGGCTTAGGCTGTGCCGGTCCGGGCGGCCATAACAAATGGCTTCATAATTCCGACTTTAACAGCCTTCGGGACGCCGCGGATCTGGGACTCAAGTCTTTGGACGACATTAAGGCCAGGGTCAATACCGTCATTAAGGAAAAAGCTTCACCGGTGCGGTTAAAAGAACTGTTCGGCGTCAATAATCTTGAACGCTGGAGCGAAACCGATACCCAAAAGTATTTTTTCCACAACGACAGCATAACCATCGGCCAGGTGCCAAAAGGCATTCAGGATTGTATCCGCGACAATAAAAGCTATTATGCTTACGTTTTGCCCGTAACGGCTTATACCGAGAAAGAGATTGGGAATTTTTTAAAGAACAAACTGAACTTCGAAGTAATTAAGATCAAGGACGGTTATACCTACTGGGCGATATTCGTTTACGACGAAAATGACCGTTTTGCCTATCACGAATGGAAAGAAGTGCCTATTTACAGCAAGAAAACCGATCGCGACCGCCTGGGTCCGCTCGGCAACATGAATAGCTTGATTGAAAAGCCGAAAATAGGTTTTTAAAAACAAAAAATACCCGCCTTTTCGCCTACAGGGGCGGGTTTATTTTAATTTAAAAATAGAAAAAAGCACCGGTTTTTACGGTGCTTTAAGTTCAAATGCCGTCGTAATCGCGTCCGTCGGGACCGTCATCGGGAGACGGGTCACTTGGGCCGTCAGGTCCCGTATATCCGCCGCCATCCGGACCGTCGTCATAATGTCCGCGTCGGCCTCCTCCGGGGCAAACGTCGTCAAAACTGGAGTGTTGATCGGGCATTTTCCTGGGCATTTTTTATTTCCCTCCTTGTGAAAGATCAGAATGTAAGTAATTTAGCGTTATAATATCATTTATTATTATTTTTGTCAAGATTGCATTTTATTTTGTTTTGTTTTAAAATAAAATAACGATTATATTTTTGGCTGTACGTTCGGTGTATTCGTGGTAAAATGTAGGAACGGAACAATGTTCCGTTCCTACATTTTATTATTTTAATTTCCATCAATATGGCAGACAATATCCTTAAAAAAATCGCTTATCCGAGCGCCCGCGGCCGGATTTGGCGTAATTTTTTCCTGATCATTATTTTGATCGCGGCTGGCGGACTTATTGACGGCGGCCGTTACTATAACCGGGGAGCGGACTGGCTATCGGATAAAACCGGAGAAACGATCAATCTGCCCCGGACCAAGGACGTTCCTTTCCGTCTGGGACTCGATCTTTTGGGTGGAACGCAGCTCGTTTATGAGGCCAATATGTCGGATGTGCCCGAAGCCGATCGGACGAGCGCCCTGGACGGAGTCCGGGACGTGATCGAGCGCCGGGTAAATGTTTTCGGGGTAAGCGAGCCGTTAGTGCAGACCAGCGTATCGGGGGATAAGTACCGGATCATCGTGGAATTAGCCGGCATTAAAGATATCGCCGAAGCTATCGATATGATCGGCGAGACGCCGCTTCTGGAATTCAAGGAAGAGGCCGGCGGCGAGCGGCAATTGACCGCGGAGGAGGAGTCCGCCTTGAATGATTTCAACCGCCAGGCCGAAGAAAAAGCGGAAGAAGTATTGGGGAAATTGACCGCTGGCGGAGATTTTGAAGCCTTGGCGAAAGAATACAGCCAGGACGAAGCCACCAAGGACGGCGGCGGAGACCTAGGCTGGATAACGGCGGGGGGAAACCCGGCCATAGTGGAAGCGGTCAAGGATTATAAGGCCGGAGAGGTGAGCCCGGAGTTAGTGAAAACCGGAACCGGTTATGCTATTTATAAACTTGAAGAAAAGCGGAACAAGACCAATCCCTTCAATGAAGATGAAACAGAGAAAGAAATAAAAGCGTCCCACATTTTGATCTGCCATAAAGAGGTCGAATCCTGCGCGAGCGGTTTAAGCAAAGAAGAGGCTTACGCGCGCATCAAGGATATCGAAAATGATCTTACTCCCAAGAATTTCGCGAGTGTGGCCAAAGAATATTCGGACGACTCCGGTACTAAGGACCGGGGCGGTGATCTTGGCTGGTTCAGCCGGGGGGATATGGTCAAGCCTTTCGAGGATACCGTCCTGGAGCAGAAAACCGGGACCATATCCTGGATCGTGGAAACCGAATTCGGTTATCACCTGATATACAAAGAAGCGGAAAGGACGGTCGAGGAATATCATGTTCGGCGCATAACGATAAATACCATGACCGCGGCCGATGTCGCCGGCGGCGAACCGGAATGGAAGAATACGGAATTGACCGGCAAGCATCTCGAGCGTTCACGGGTGCAATTCAATCCTAACGATAATACGCCGGAAGTGGGGCTTGAGTTCGACGGCGAGGGAGCCGAGCTGTTCGCGGAGATCACGGGACGGAACATCGGAAAACCGGTGGCTATTTACCTGGACGGTTATCCGATAAGCATACCGACCGTTAACGATAAAATTACGGGGGGCCAGGCGGTAATAAGCGGCCGTTTCAGTATCAAAGAGGCGAAGCTTCTGGCCGAGCGCCTGAACGCCGGCGCGCTGCCGGTACCGATCGATCTAATAAACCAGCAAACCGTCGGCGCCAGCCTGGGCCAGGCGTCACTCGCGGCCAGCCTTAAAGCGGGAATGATCGGCCTGGGTTTAGTCGCCCTGTTCATGATCATTTTTTACCGTTTGCCCGGATTATTATCGGTCTTTGCGCTTATTTTTTACGGTGTTTTGATTTTGGCGGTTTTCAAGATCTGGCCGGTTACCCTGTCCTTGGCCGGTTTAGCCGGTTTTATCCTGTCCATCGGCATGGCGGTAGACGCCAACGTATTGATATTTTCGCGTTTAAAAGAAGAATTACGGGCGGGTAAACCGCTTTCCCTGGCTATCGGAGACGCTTTTAACCGCGCCTGGCCGTCTATTCGCGACGGAAACGTTTCCACTATCCTGACCTGCCTTATCCTGGTGTGGTTTTCCACAAGCATCATAAAAGGTTTCGCCATCACTCTTCTTATCGGTGTTTCAGTGTCCATGTTCTCGGCGATCATAGTCACGAAGAACTTGCTGCAGCTGGTAGCGGGAGCTTGGCTTGAAAAAAGGCCGGGTTTGATCACCGCGGGACTAAAAACAAGATAATTTAGAAAAAAATGTTCACGACCAAAGAGCAGAAGATCATTGCCGCGGTCAGAAGCGGAGGTGAAACTCTCAAAATAAATTTCGGGAAAAATTTACGAACTTACCGCAAGACGATCGCTTCGGATTTTTTTACCGAGGCGGACATAAAGACGGAAACCAGGATAATCAGCCTCATAAAAAAAGTTTATCCGGGAATAAACATATTGGCCGAAGAATCAGGGGTGGAAAATAACGGCTCTGACTACACACTCGTCATCGACCCCCTTGACGGGACCAATAATTTCGCTTTGAATATTCCTTATTTTTCGGTCGCGGTCGCCCTGATGGAAGGAGAAAAAACCGTTTTCGCGTGCGTTTATAATCCGATTTTGAACGATCTTTATTGCGCTAAACTGGGCAAGGGGGCCTATAAGAACGGCCGTCGGATGAAAGTAAGCCGTAAAACCAGCTTAAGCCAGGCTACGATCGCTTATGTGACCGGCTACAGCAATATCAAGGATCTAAGATTATCCATGACAAAAAAGCTTTACCATAAATTCGCCGAAAGGATACTTGATAATTGGTGCCCGACCCTCGACTATTGCTTATTAGCTGAAGGCAAGATCGAATGCGTGATCACGGATGACGACGACCTGCATGAATCGATCATCGGTAAGCTCTTTATTACCGAAAGCGGCGGAATCGTTACGGATTACCGGGGGGAGAAAAGCCGCGGCTATAAAGAATATAGATTTATTTCCGCTAACGGCAAAAAAATATTAAACGAAGTTTTGCGCATCGTTAATCATAAAAAGTAGAGGCGGCGCCTCTGCTGATAAAAAATATGTATCAAATAATCCAAAAAAGGAATATTTACCTTTTCTTATCGGGAGCGCTGGTGGCCGCGTCCATGATCGCTCTGCTTCTCTGGGGATTCAATTACGGGATCGATTTTACCGGCGGCACCCTTCTTGAGGTTCGGTTTAAGGACGGCCGGCCGGCGGTAAACGACGTCCGACAGGCGATCGAAGGCCTGGAGCCGGGCAATCTTATACTCCAGCCCATCGGAGAATCGAGTCTGATCCTAAGATTCCAGGACACCAGTGAAGACAAACACCAGGCGGTTTTGGAAAAATTGCGGGAATTAACCGGCAGCGGGAAAGAGGAAGGTACGGAAAAAGCCGGTGAAGAGGGCGTGGACGTGTCCGTCGGTGAAGACGGGACCGTCTTAACAACTCCGGCAGAATCCGCTCCGGAAGCATTCGAAGAATTGCGTTATGACGCGATTGGGCCGGCCATCGGACGGGAACTTAAAAATAAATCCATTACAGCCATAATAATTGTTCTGATCATGATAGTTCTCTATATCGCCTGGGCTTTTCGCAAGGTTTCCAGGCCGGTCGCTTCCTGGAAATACGGTTTAGCCGCCACTTTCGCTTTGTTCCATGATGTTATCATTACCATGGGCGTATTCGCGGTTTTAGGCAGATTTTACGGGGTGGAAATAAACACCCCATTCGTAGCCGCGATCCTGACCGTACTTGGGTATTCGATCAACGACACGATCGTGGTTTTTGACCGCATTCGGGAGAATTTACCGAAAAGCGAAGAAGATTTCGAGAACACGGTTAACGTCAGCGTCAATCAGACGATTACGCGTTCCATCAGCACGTCTTTAACCACCCTTCTGGCTTTGTCGTCTATTTTAATATTCGGCGGAGCTTCTATCAGGGATTTCGTTCTGGCTCTGTGTATCGGTATATTTATCGGCACTTACAGTTCTATTTTCGTAGCCAGCCCGATCCTCGTAATCTGGGAGAAGATGACGGCTCGTAACGCGTGATGGGCGGCGGATTATCAGTACGAATTTACATAAAAAATCGGGATGACGTTCTTTCCCGATTTTTTTATGCGTTTGACAAATCTCTTGACAGAAAAACAGGAAATGATAGAATATTGATAACGGATCAGGGGAATAACGCGAGGCGCAAAAATTCTGACAGTTTAGCTAATGCTACTGCCACAAGCGAACCCGGAGTTCACCCCCTGATCCGTTTTTTCTTTGGGAAAAATTATTTTGACAAACCCATGTCGTATGGGGTATTATATAATGGTAAAATGTGAATAATATACCTGGAACTGTACAAATTTTTTATACATATATTACGAATATGAAAAATAATAAGATTACCCCGCAAAAAGAAGATTTTCCCCGATGGTACCAGGATGTGGTCAAGGAGGCGGAATTGGCGGAAAATTCCGAAGTCAGGGGTTGCGGCATAGTGCGTCCGTACGGATATAAGATCTGGGAGCTTATAAAGGAAGAGCTTAACAGGATGATAACGTCTACCGGGGTGGAAAACGTTTATTTTCCTATTTTCGTGCCCATGGAGAACCTGGAAGCGGAGAAAGACCATATCGAGGGATTCGCGCCGGAATTGGCGGTCGTTACGCATGGCGGAGGCCAGGAATTGGTCAATAAACTGGTCGTGCGCCCGACCTCGGAAACCGCCATGTACAAGACCTATGCCCGCTGGATCCAAAGCTATAAAGATCTGCCCCTGAGGCTGAACCAATGGAATAATGTCGTTCGCTGGGAAAAACGGCCGCGGGCTTTTTTGCGCTGGAGCGAATTTCTGTGGCAGGAGGGACATACGGTTTTTGCCGACCGCGAGGGAGCGATCGCCGAGATGTGGCAGATGCTGGATATTTACGAGAAGATGTATGAATATATGGCTCTGCCGGTTTTTAAGGGTCGGAAATCGGAAGTGGAAAAATTCGCCGGCGCCGAGATCACTTCGACCGTCGAAGTTATGGTAAGGGACGGAAAGGCGATACAAGGCGGTACCAGCCATTATCTGGGAACAAATTTTTCCGAAGTATTCGACGTTAAGTATCTAGGCGAAGACGGAGAGAAGCATTTCGGCCATCAAAACAGCTGGGGTTTTTCCTGGCGATCGATCGGCGCCGTTATCATGGGGCACGGTGACGATAACGGCTTGAGATTGCCGCCCAATATCGCCCCTATCCAGGTAGTGACCGTGCCTATTTATAAGGATGAAAACAAGGCGGAGGTAATAACATATGCCGAAAAGATATTTTCCGATATTAAGGGCTGGCGCAAGAAGATCGATCTAAGGAATAACCTGACCCCTGGATTCAAATATAATCACTGGGAAGCGCGCGGCGTACCGGTCAGGCTGGAGATCGGGCCTAAAGAAGCGGCTGACGGAACAGTAACCGTCTTCAGGCGGGATATTAATACCAAGGAGACGGTCGGAGAAAAGGATCTATCGGCCCGTTTGGAAAAATTAATGGCGGAAATCCACGATAATCTTTATAAACAGGCCAAAGAGTTCGCCCTGGCGCACATTCACCGGATAGAAAGCGTTGATGAGATAAAGGATCAGGTGGGATTTTTTGAGGCCAGTTGGTCGGAAGATCCCGCTTCGGAAAGATCGCTGAAAGAAAGATTTTCCATGGTTTCACGCGTTTTGCCGGCGGATAATCAGGATAAAGAGCCGAAAAACAAGAAGTGTTTCATTACCGGCAAAGAAGCTAAACATGATTGGCTTTTCGCCAAAAGTTATTAAAGCATGCTCAATAAGCTTTTAGGAAAATTTTCGAAAGACCTTGGCATAGATCTGGGGACCAAGAATACTCTCGTCTATACGGCCGACAAAGGCATCGTGATAAACGAGCCGTCGGTCGTGGCCGTCAATAGCCGGACAGACGAGATCTTGGCCGTGGGCGAAGAGGCGAAAAGGATGGTCGGTAAGACGCCGGGGCACATCCAGGCCATAAAACCCCTGGTGGACGGCGTGATCTCCGATTTTGAAGTTACCGAAAAGATGCTTAAGTATTTTATCGATAAAGTGCACGCCGAAAGCTTTACCTTAATACCGAGGCCGCGGGTAATTATCGGCATCCCCCTGGATATTACCGAAGTGGAGAAAAAAGCGGTCGAGGACGCGGCTTTGTCCGCGGGGGCCCGCCAGGTCCATCTGATCGAAGAATCGATGGCGGCGGCGATCGGGGCGCGGCTGCCGGTCTCCGATCCGACCGCGACCATGATCGTCGATATCGGCGGCGGCACCACCGAGATCGCGGTTATTTCCCTGGGGGGAGTCGTTACCTGGAAATCGCTTCGGCAGGCCGGCAATGAACTTGATAACAACATTACCCAGTATATCCGGGAAGAGTTCAATATCCTCATCGGCGAACAGGTGGCGGAAAAAGTAAAAGTAACGATCGGATCGGCCGCTCCTTTAAAAGAGCCCATGGAAATGGAGATCAGGGGAAGGGATCTGATCAACGGCCTGCCGCGGGCGGTAACCATAAACGACAGCCAGATCCGGGAGGCTATGGCAAAAACGATCGATCAGATAGTCGAAAATATAAAAATAACCCTGGAAACCACTCCGCCGGAATTAGTGTCGGATATTTACGAGCACGGCATTGTGTTGTCCGGCGGCGGGGCCCTTCTGCGGGATCTTGACAAGGAGATAGCGCAGGCCACGAAAATACCGGTGCGCGTGGCGGACGATCCCTTGACCTGCGTCGTCAGGGGAACGGGTATCCTTCTGGGGGATCCGGAGCTATTGGCAAAAGTCCTTTCGCCGGGAACGGAGGAGTTGTAGCAAGGGAGCGGACCGCGGCCGCGGTTTGGATTTTTTGTTTTTTGTTTAGTTTTTATCATTGTTTTTATCAGATTATGTTGCGTATAGATAAAAAAAGAATCATTAAATACGGGGCAGTGATCGGACTGCTTGTTTTTTTGTACACCATCGGTCTTTTCGGGCCAATTGAGGGATTCGTTGCCGGAAGCCTTGATCCCTTAACGGAAAAACTCTATTCATTGAGCCATGGTTTGCGTACGGCTTACAATAAACAGGCCAATAAGCAGAATCTGGCGGCTGAGATCGTCCTTTTGCGCGAGCGGATGAACGAATTAACGGTAGAGAATACCCGTATTAAGATCATCGAAGAAGAGAATAAGAGTCTGCGGGAACATCTGGGTTTTCTGACCCAGAATGAATATAAATACGTCATGGCGAATGTTATATCCCGCGGCGATATTGCCGACATGAGCGGCCGGACGGAAACGATAATTATCGACAAGGGCCTCAAAGACGGTATCTATTCCGGCCTGGGAGTAGTATCCAGCGAAGGCATAATAGTGGGGCGCATAGTTGACGCCAAGGATAATATTTCCCAGGTCTATCTGACCAATAACGGCAAATGCAAATTGGCCGCTGCCGTGCTTTCTTCCGGCAAGACCAGTGGAGTGGTCGAGGGTAAATTAGGCCTGACCATTAAAATGAATTTTATACCCCAAAACGAAGAAATAAAAATGGAAGATATTGTCATTACTTCCGGGCTGGAGGAAATGATCCCTCGCGGCCTGGTTATCGGCCGGGTACTGGAAGTCATCAAGGAAAGCAACGAGGTTTGGCAAACCGCGGTCATCGAGCCCATGGCCGACCCGGAGGATCTGATCATCGTATCGGTGCTTTTGCCGTAAATCAGGCTTTAGATTTTTTAATTTTTAAGCGTTTAACCGCTTAACACGTTAATATATGTACGGCAAAATAACATTAAACGCCATTTTGATAATCCTGTTGTCCGTTTCACAGATATCGTTCGTGAGCGGATTGCCGGGATGGTTCGCCGATATCAACCTACCTATCATGGTTCTCGTTTTTATGTTAGCGCTTTCCGGTTTTCGTCTGGCACTTTTCTGGTCATTCGGAATGGGTCTTCTTTTGGATATATATTCTTTCCTCCCTTTCGGGATTTACATGGCCGTTTTTCCTTCCATAGCGATACTCATTAATTTCTTTTTGATCCATTTTTTTACCAATCGTTCTTTGTATTCTTTTCTGGCGTTGGCGGCTCTGGCGCTTTTACTTCACGAAATTCTCGTTTACTCTTTAAGTTACGCCGTTTATTTCGTTAATCGACAGGATTTGAACGTATATTTTGACGGAAAGTTCTGGTCGGATCAGGCGGGGGTATTTATAATGAATTTAGGCGCCGTTTTCATACTTTTTTATCTTTTTACTTTAGCCGGAAAAAATCTGAAGCCCGTATTTTTAATCAGACGGTAGCCGGGTTTCAGGTTTAAAGACAACGCTTTAAAAAAAACATGCTAAAGAATTTTTTTATCAGACAATTAAAAACGGACAGGCGAAAAAAAGATCCGTTCCTTCTGCAAACCGGCCGGTTGAAAGACGGAATACTGGCCACCGTTTACCGCCCCGGTTGGGCCGAAGACGTGCACATAAGCGATGACCGCGAGAAAGAAACCGTCGGGCGAAGTTTTAATTTTTCAAAAATAACTTTTTTGAGCCTGGTTCTGACCTTGTTCCTGTCGGTTATTTTGGCTAAATCCGCCTGGCTCCAGGTCGTTAAAGGCGAATATTATTATTGGCTTTCGGAGGGCAACCGGATCCGCATCGAAAGAATAGAACCGAGAAGGGGGGTTATTTACGATCGCGATAAAATCCCGCTGGTCAGGAATAAAGCCAATTTCCTGCTTTATTTCGTCCCCGCCGATATGCCGGAAGACGAAGAACTGGCCGGCATCCTAAGGAGGATCGGTGCGATTCTGGGTAATATCTCAGAGCGGGATTTAGCCGAACGATTAGCCGAAGTGGACTCCGGATCCCTCGCGGCCTACCAGCCGCTTTTCGTGGCGGACAACATCGAATACGAGAAAGCCATGATACTTTATCTGGAATCCGCCAATTGGCCCGGGGTAATATTATCGAATCGGACCAGTCGGAATTACCTCACTTACGCTCCGGACAATGGCCAAAGCGGATTTTCCTTATCGCATATCATCGGTTACACGGGGAAAATAAACGAGCGCGAACTGGAACAATTCGGCGAAGAATACCTGCCCATCGATTATATCGGCAAGATGGGCATAGAATATTTTTGGGAAAACGAGCTTAAGGGGGTAAGCGGCAAGAAGCAGATAGAGGTTGACGCTTTAGGCAAGGAAAAAAAGGTTATCGGCCAGGAGCCGCCCGAAAACGGCCATAACCTGGTTTTATCGCTTGATACCGAGGCTCAGATAAAACTCGAAAATATCATGGTTGAACATTTATCGAAGCGGAAGTTAAGCCGCGCGTCGGCCATAGTGATGGATCCGGAAAACGGCGAGGTTCTGGCGATGGTAAGCCTGCCGGCCTTTGACAATAACGTCTTCGCCCGGGGCATATCCCAGGACGAGTATAACGCGATCATCGGCCATCCGGACCATCCGCTTTTTAATCGCGCGGTTTCCGGCGAATATCCCTCCGGCTCCACGATCAAGCCGATTATGGCGGCGGCGGCCCTGGAGGAAGGGATCATCACTGATCACACCACCTTTTTAAGCACTGGCGGCATCCGAATCGGAGAATGGTTTTTCCCGGATTGGCTCGCCGGCGGCCATGGGCGCGTCAACGTCAAGCTGGCGATCGCCAACTCTGTCAATACTTTTTTCTATTATATCGGCGGCGGCCACGAAGATTTCAAGGGATTGGGACTTGACCGCATTATCCAATACGATAAAGCTTTCGGTTTAGGCGCCCAGACCGGTATCGATTTGGCGGGCGAAGCGGACGGCTTCCTGCCGACCCAGGAGTGGAAAAAAGAGGTTAAAAACGAACCCTGGTATATCGGTGATACTTATCATATATCCATCGGCCAGGGGGATCTCCTGGTTACGCCCCTGCAGGTCGCCGCTTACACGGCCGTATTCGCCAACGGAGGAAAATTATACCGGCCGCATTTCGTTACGCATATATTAACGGCCGATGACGGCCTGATCGCCCCCATTCCCGTCGAACCGGTCAGGGAGAATTTTATCTCAGGGGACAATATCGATATCGTGAGAGAGGGTATGCGGCAGACGGTAACTACGGGCAGCGCCCGCCGGCTTTTTTCTTTGCCCGTGCCGGCCGCCGGCAAGACCGGCACGGCGCAGTGGTCGTCTAAGAACGATCCGCACGCCTGGTTTACCGGCTTCGCTCCTTTTGACGAACCGAAAGTGGTCATAACCGTTTTGATGGAGGAGGGAAAAGAGGGAAGTGAAACCGCCGTACCGATAGCGGAGGAATTTTTGCGATGGTACTTTGGGGAACGCAAAAAATGACGGTTTTTGCCTCCGTCAGGAACACGCGGAAAATTAGGCTTGACATCCGAGCGAAGAGATGATATTATATACAAAATATCGGGACCCTAATTTTAGGGCTGTTACGTTAACCGATAAAAATCGCACTTTTTTAACCATCAAAATAATAAGGGGAGGATCGATGTTGCCAACTGTCTTCAATTTTGACCATGCCGCGTTGTCCCGGATAGCCAGGGGAGGGGAGCCGAAATGCATCATTATTGACTGCCACAAACCCGGACAGCTTGTTTGCGGTGAACATCTTTGCGAATACGGACTTGCGTCGCTGCATCGCGCCCGATTATGGATTTTAGCCTATCAGTACTACGAAAAGGGGGTCAGATTCAGAGTGTTTCGGGATGTGGTGGATTTGATCAAGTATTACATGCCGGGAGCTTTGTCCGATATCGCGAATTTGGTCAAAACTATACGGGAACATCAGCCCAACGTGGACGAAAACCTCATAAGGGATATAGCCCGCTGCTTCGCGGGCGAAACAGACGCACAAAATTAAGATCAATGATTTTTTTAAAAACAAAGACGACCCGTGTCGTCTTTTTTATTGTCCTGATTGATTTAATATTCTTTAAAGATGTCGCTTAACTTCTGTTTGCCGAGAATGTGCAGTTCGAAGATAGCGCGGGTCATGGCCACATATAAGAGATCCCTCTTTACCCGTTTTTTTTCCGCGATAAAATCAGCCGGCATATTGGCGTAGGCCGGCAGCGACAGCCAGCCGTCGTTTGCCCCGACCAGGCAGACAATATCGAATTCCACGCCCTGGGCCTCGTTCATGGTCAGAATGTGCACGTTGGCGTTATTATGGAAAGATTTTTTAAATTTTTCCAGATAGTCTTTTTCGGCGGCTATAATACCGATGATATTTTTTTCCTTGGATTTTTCCAGGAGTTTTTTGATATATTCTATCTCTTCCGCCGGTCCGGGAAAAACGGCTTCTTTGACATCGGCGCCGCTCTTGGCCGAGTCGGGAATATTTATATCGTAACCGAGGTCTTTAATGTATTTAAGTATGCTCCCGGTATTGCGATAGACTTTATCCAGCCGGATATGCCGGTCGGGTTTTATTTCTTCCCCGATCTCTTCCCAGGTTTTTACGGTAAAAAGATTGATCTGCTGGCCCAGGTCGCCGATGTACAATAACGAACGAAGTTTATCGATGCAGCCGCGGATGATGGCTAATTGGGAAGGCAGATAGTTTTGGAATTCATCGATGATGATCAAAGAGTATTCGATCGGTTTTTTTCTGGTTTTCCTGGTTAAAAGATAATTTTTGTCAGTTACGTAATATTCTTCTTCCATGGTAAGCCCGCCGTACGCTCTTAGGCGCGATTTAAGGAGCAGGGTAAGGTCGAAACGATCCAGCAATTTCCGGTTTTTTTGTTTTTTGAATAAATTATACATGGCCGGAGACAGGCCGGTCCGATAGATCTTTTCCAGCCAGGCCAGGGAGAAGCGGGCAGGGGGAGGGATATCCTCTTGCGCGAGCAGGCGGTTTTTTTCGTATTCGTACGCGTCTTTCTCCGCTTCCGTGCCACCGAATCGGTTCGTATAAGCGAGTTCGTCATTTAGCCCTAAAATTTTCGCTGCCCACTCGAAGATGGTGGTTATGCTGACGTCTTCTATGCCCAGTTCCGGAAGAAGGTGGGAGAAATAGTCTTTCGTCCCCGCGTCCTGAACGAAAACGATCGCCCGGCGGCCGCTGTAACGCTCGGCGGTTTCCGGAGACTGCGCCAGGTAAGCCGCCCGATGAAGAGCGAGCGTGGTCTTGCCGGACCCGGCCGGGCCGGAAATGACGAAGGATCCGGCGCAGTCGGCGCGGATAACTTCGTCCTGCGCCCTTTCCATGCGTTCGATTATTTCCGGCAGGGCAAAGCCGGTTTTGCGCGTCGAAAAGTATTCCTGATAAACCAGGGTTCGCGGCCGGCCGGTCTCTTCGGATGTCAGATAAACGATCTTGCCGTCGATGATCATGAATTGGTCTTTACGAAGCATGAGCCCATGTTTGATTTCCCCGTCCCGCCGCACATAAGAAAACCGGCCGCAGTCCTCGAAGCGGATGGACGCTATGGGCGCTACCCAGGAATAGACGGACTCTTCGGTATAGGGAAACTTGGCAAAATAGAGCGTCTTCTCTTCGGGTTCGCCATCGAAGCGTACGTCGCATCTGACGAAATACGGCGAAGGATATAATTTTTTGAGCTCATCCAGCCTTTTGGCGTTGTAATACATAAGCTCAACATGGACCATCCGGTCGGTGCCCCGGAGGCGTTTAAGCTCCGCGAGGTTTCTTTTGTCTTTATTCTCAAGTTCGGCCGATAAGATACCGATCTTATTCCTGATCACGGATAAACGCTCTTTGGCGCGGCTATGGATTTTGCTTTTTTCTTCAGTCATATTTTTTCATTATACCACAAAAAAACTGCCCGGAGCGGGCAGTTTTTGGGCGATTATAAGAATTTAATATATATAGCAGATAATACTTATTTTTCATAATTATAATTTACAGGAATTATTTCTATTTGTCAAATTAAATAATTTAAAGTAAATTTATTTAATTTTAGTAAAAAAAATAATATATTTAGCACTCTCTTGACATGAGTGCTAAGTATTGTATAATATTGATATATCCTAGGTGGATAAAAATATGGATAAAAGAAAGGAACTAATATTAAACACCATTATCCAGGAACATATAAAGACCGGCACGCCGGTTGGTTCAGGCATTATCGCGGAAAAATATAAACTGGGAATTTCCCCGGCTACGATCAGGAATGAAATGGCCTCCCTGGAAGAAGACGGCTTTATAACGCAGCCGCACACTTCCGCCGGCCGGATTCCCACGGAAAAAGCTTATCGTTTATTTTTGGATAGCTTGCGGCCGGATAACGCGGAATTTAAAAACGACTTCCTGAATTTGAAGAATATTTTAAAGGCGAAAGACGAGGTAAGCTTCAAGGAGGCCGCCAAGGTCATGGCTTTGGTTTCCGGCAATGCGGTTTTTTGGGCTTTTCACCGGCATAATTTATATTATACGGGCATTTCCAACCTGTTCCAGCAGCCGGAGTTCAGGGAATTGGACGTAATTTATGATATTTCCGCGGTCATTGACCGGATAGATGAGATCGTTGACGAGATGTATGAGGGCACAAAGCCGGGCTTAAGCACGCTTATAGGCACCAAAAACCCCTTTGGAGATCTGTGCAGTACGGTACTGGCGAAATATAAATGGGGCGAACGGACCGGCCTGTTCGGTGTTATCGGACCGATGCGGATGGATTACAAGAAGAATATCGCTTTAGTTAAATATGTGTTTGATGAGATCGGATAATAGCATTTTAAATGAACGGCCCTTGGCCGATAATTAACGAATTTCAATTTTTCTATGGATAATGCGCAAAATGAAATTAAAAAATATCCCAAAGCCATTACCGGCGCGTTCATATTCAATGACAAAGGCGAGTTATTTTTGATGAAATCGCCCAAGTGGCAGGATAAATATGTCTGCCCCGGCGGTACGGTCGAGTATAATGAAAAAATAGAAGATAATCTGAGGCGCGAAGTAAGGGAAGAAACCAACATGGAGATCGCGGATATCGGATTTTTAGGAATTTCCGAGGGCGTCAATTTAGGCGATAAATATTCCAAGGCCGCCAAACATCTGATATTTTTTAATTATCAGGCGGTCGTCAGCGGACGCCCGGATATTAAACTGAACGACGAAGCGGTCAAATACCGGTGGTTGAAACCGGCCGAGTGGCTGAAGAAAGATCTGGGCGAATTTACCAAAGAGGTAATAGAAAAATATTTATCAGAAGACCGTGATTACGAAGGCAGGTATAAGCGAGCCCTGGCTGATTACCAGAATCTTCTCAAACAGACGGCCAAAGAGCGGGAAGAATTCATCAAATACGCGAACGAACAGGTCATTTATGATATTATCCCGGTTTACGATAATCTGCGGACATCAATGGAGCATGTCGACGAGGCTACGGCCAAGAACGGCTGGGTCGAAGGCATAAAATACGTGATCAGGCAATTCAAGGATATTTTAGGGAAGATGGGCGTGGAGGAAATAGAAGCCACCGGTAAAAAATTCGATTATCATACCATGGAGGCGCTGGAGGGCAAGGGAGAGAAGGTCGTAAAAACGGTCAAGCCGGGGTATAAGCTGCACGGGAAGGTGATCATACCGGCTAAGGTCGTTTTGGAAAAAGGCGGGGATAGTGCTACTGGTGACGTAGCGGATAAAAAACAATAAGATACAAGAAACAAGACACAAGGATACAAACAAATTTCAAATTCCAAAATACCAAACAGTTTGATTATCGAATATTGGAAATTGTTTCTTGTATTCTTGTGTCTTGGTAAAATATAATTAACGATCCATTGGTCGGTCTATGGCGCGTAAGATGCCATTTCCGGCTAAGGGGGAAAAAATATGGCTTTGATCAAATGGAGCCCATTCCTCGATGTCGAACCTTTCGAGGAGATGGAAAAAATGTTTTCCGACTGGCCAGGCATGCGCGGCAATAAATCCGGTTTTGTGCCGGCCGTCGATATGTACGAAGACAAGGACAATGTCGTCGTCGAAACCCAGCTCGCGGGCATTGATCCGGAAAAAGTCGATATTTCTATCGAGAACGACGTGCTTTCGATCAAGGGCGAATCGGAAAAGAAAAGCGAGGTGGAAGACAAGAATTATTACCGCAAGGAGATCCGGCGCGGCAGTTTTTATCGGAGCGTTCCGCTTCCGACCCATGTTTTGGGAGACAGGGCCGAAGCGACGACCAATGACGGCGTTCTGAAGATCACTATTCCGAAGGCGCCCGAAGCGAAGCCGCGGACGATTAAGATAAAAACCACAAAGAAATAAATATCAATAGGGGGACTTTCCGCCCGAGGCGGATAAGTTATCCCCGGCTTAGCACATGTTTAGGCGTTAGGCCGTTAGGCGGTAGGCTTTAGGAAGTTTTAATAAGCGTGTGGTGGGGCGGGGATGTTCAAATTACGAATTACGAATGTCGAATTACGAATTAAACCGTAAAATAATTTTTTATAACAAACAATTATCAAACCAAAAATATCGCATCACGTCGTTACTAATTGCCGGGCAGGCGTTATGGGTTACGCGTTATGCGTTATGCGACAAAGATATGGGAAAAATATTAGGTATCGATCTGGGTACGACCAATAGCGCCATGGCGATCATGGAAGGCGGCCAGCCCAAGATCCTGGAGAATGCCGAAGGCAACCGGACCACGCCTTCGATCGTGGCGATCTCTAAAAGCGGCGAGCGCTTAGTCGGCCAGACCGCCAAGCGCCAGGCCGTGACCAATCCGGAAAATACCGTTTACGCGGTCAAGCGCCTGATCGGCCGCCGGTTTACCGACGACGAAGTGCAACGGGACATAAAGATCTCGCCTTATAAGATCGTCCAGGCCGGAGAAGGCGTTAAGGTCAAGATGAACGGTCAGGATTATACTCCGCAGGAGATATCGGCCATGATCCTCTCGAAGCTCAAAGCGGACGCCGAAGCCAAACTCGGGGAAAAGATCACTGAAGCGATCATTACCGTGCCGGCTTATTTCGACGATTCGCAGCGGCAGGCCACCAAAGACGCCGGCAAGATCGCCGGACTCGAGGTCAAGCGCATAATCAACGAGCCGACGGCAGCGGCCCTGGCTTACGGTTTTGAAAAGAAAAAGGGCCAGCAGATCGCGGTTTACGACTTAGGCGGCGGCACCTTCGATATTTCGATCCTGGACGTTTCCAAGGATACGGTCGAGGTAAAATCGACCAACGGCGACACGCATTTGGGCGGCGAGGATTTCGATCAAGTGCTCATAAACTGGATCATCGATGAATTCAAAAAAGACCAGGGTATAGACCTGTCTAAAGATACTTTGGCGCTCCAGCGCATCAAGGAGGCGGCGGAAAAGGCGAAGATCGAATTATCCACCACGAACGAAAGCGAAATCAACCAGCCTTTCATAACGACCGACGCGAACGGACCGAAGCATCTGGTCATGAAGCTGACCCGGGCCAAGCTCGAAGAGCTGGTGGGCGATCTTGTGGAAAAGACCCTGAAACCCTGCGAGGACGCGCTTCGGGACGCCAAACTCGAAAAGAAGGATATTGAAGAGGTGATCATGGTCGGCGGGATGACCCGCATGCCCCTGGTCCAGAAAAGAGTCAGGGAGTTTTTCGGCAAAGAACCGAATTTAAGCGTCAATCCGGACGAAGTCGTAGCCGTCGGCGCGGCCGTCCAGGCCGGCGTTCTCCAGGGCGACGTCAAGGATGTCCTCCTATTAGACGTTACTCCCTTGACCCTCGGCATAGAAACCTTGGGCGGAGTGGCGACGCCTTTGATCGAACGCAATACCACCATCCCGACCTCGAAATCGCAGATATTTTCGACCGCGGCCGACAGCCAACCGTCGGTCGAGATCCACGTGCTCCAGGGCGAGCGGCCGATGGCGGCGGACAACAAGACCTTAGGACGCTTTATATTGGATGGGCTTCCGCCCGCGCCGCGGGGAATACCGCAGATCGAGGTTACTTTCGATATCGACGCTAACGGCATTTTAAACGTCAAGGCTCAGGACAAGGCCTCAGGGAAAGAGCAGAAGATCACTATCACTTCTTCGTCGGGACTCTCGAAAGAAGAGGTCGAGAAAATGAAGAAAGAGGCCGAAGCGCACGCCGAAGATGATAAAAAGAAAAAGGAAAAGGTGGAAATAAAGAATCAAGCCGAAACGATCGTTTTCACTACCGAAAAATTGATCAAAGAATCCGGCGAGAAGATGAAGCCGGAAGACAAGAAAGAATTAGAAACGAAAATTGAAGAGCTTAAAAAAGTTAAAGACACGGATAATACCGATGAGATCAAGAAAAAAATGGAAGAAATGAACCAGGTAGCCCAGAGGATCGGCACGGCCATGTACCAGGCGGCTCAGGCGGCCGGCGCGCAGGCCGGAGCGGACGGCGCCAAGGCCGGAGAACAGAAAACTGACGATAAAAACGGCAAGAAAGACGAGCCGATCGAAGGGGAATTCGAGGAAAAGAAATAAATTTTTACGCGCGTAGAGACGCCCCGGCGGGGCGTCTCTACCTTTGGCGTTTTCCCATAAAATATTCTTACGGATTACAAGCGGCAAGGCGGCAAATTAGAGACGAGGCAATGCCTCGTCTCTACCGCACCTCGCTTTCGCCCCCCCACCCAAGGCAGGCAGACTGGGATGACAAAAAAGAAAAAGAGCGGTAAAATTAAATTTTAGAAGAACCATAAAACATTAAACGCTTGAATCCGGTTCCTCTATCGCGCGAGAGCGGGTGAAGAGGGTCAGGGTGAGGGCAATGTCGAATATGTCACAAGTAAACCAACCCAAGAAAACCGAAATCAAAATCGCGGATAATATCCCGGGAGCGGAATACGCGAACGCGATGCAGGTCAACCATAACCGGGACGAGTTCCAGCTGATGTTTTTAAATATCCTCGGCCCCTCCGGCCGCGTTACCGGCAAAATCATCACCGGACCAGGCCATCTCAAGCGCATTGTGGCGGCTCTCCAGGATAATTTAAAGAAATACGAAGAGCGCTTCGGCGTGATCAAGGAAGCTGAAGGTCCGGAGGAGAAGGAGATCGGGTTTAAGGGCTAAGGATTTTCGATTGCCGATTTTCGATTGCCGATTTAAATAAGATGAATAAGGAGGATTTAAAAAATAGATTTAAAAAGTTTGCCTTGCGCGTAATTAAATTAACGCGTGCTTTGCCAAGTACTTATGAGTCAAAGGTAATGGGCGGGCAATTATTAAGATGCGGAACTTCTTCAGCGGCTAATTATAGAGCGGCCTGCAGGGGTAAATCAAGACCTGATTTTATCTCTAAGTTAGGGATTGTTGAAGAAGAATTGGATGAAAGCATGTTTTGGATGGAAATAATTATCGAGTCGGAATTAATAGCCAGACATTTAATCAAAGATTTATATCAAGAAACCGATGAATTATTATCAATAATCATCAAGTCCAAAATTACTGCCAGAAATAATAAATAATTCGACATTCGAAAATCGTAAATCGAAAATCAGAGTATGGGTAAAGATTACTATAAAATTTTAGGCGTAGACAAGAGCGCCGGCGCGGACGATATAAAGAAGGCATTCCGCAAAAAAGCGCACGAGTTCCATCCGGATAAAGCCGGCGGGGACGAGGCTAAATTCAAGGAGGCTAACGAGGCTTATCAGGTGCTTTCCGATCCTAAAAAACGGGCCCAGTACGATCAGTACGGTTCGACGTTCGAGCACGCCCAAAGTCGGGGCGGTTTTTCCGGTTTCGGCGATTTTAGCAACGGATTCAACGTAGACGCGGAAGATCTGGGCGATATTTTCGGGGGCATCGGCGACATCTTCGGTTTCGGAGGCGGCCGGCAAGGCCGGCAGAGGGGCGGAAACGATATCCAGACGGTTTTAACGATCGATTTTGCCGAAGCCGTAACCGGGGCGGACAAAGAAATAAGTTTGCGTAAAAAGGTCAAATGCTCCCATTGCCACGGCAACGCGGCCGAACCCGGCACCAAGATCGAAACCTGCAAGGTCTGCAGCGGTTCGGGCCGGGTAACAAGGGTCCAGCGGACAATTTTGGGCAATATGCAGGTACAGACGGCCTGTACGGCCTGCGGCGGCGAGGGTAAAACCTACGCGCAGAAATGCCGGCGGTGTTCCGGCACCGGTGTTGTTTTCGAAACGGTGAATTTAAGGGTCAGGATTCCGGCCGGGATCGATGATGGCGAGAGCATCCGCCTGTCCGGCGAGGGCGAAGCCGGAGAAAAAGGGGCCGGGGCCGGCGACTTGTATTTGCGCATCAGAGTGCGTCCGGATAAGCGTTTCGAGCGCGCGGACAGCGATATAAGATCGGGTGCGACCGTAAGCTTCACGCAGGCGGCTTTAGGGGATAAGATCGACGTGGAAACGGTCGAGGGACCGGTCGAACTTAAAATTCCGGCCGGCACCCAATCCGGTACGGTTTTTAAATTGCGCGGCAAAGGCATGACCCGTTTGCGCGGCTCCGGCAAGGGCGACCATTACGTGGAAGTGACAGTGGATATTCCGAAGAGCCTTACGAAAAAGCAGAAAGAGCTGTTAAAAGAGATGGGATTGTAATATTTAAAGCTGTCAGCGACAGGATCGGTCGCTAACGACAGAAGATAAATTATGAGTTTAGAACAAATCAAACCGCAAAATAATATTTTATTAAACCTTTTCGGCCATGACCATGACGCCCTGGCCAAAAAAATAAGATCCGCCCTGGATGAGGAGGCGCGGGGCGGTTACGAGCGGGGCACGAACGGTTTTATCAAATCAATAATCGGATCAGTAAAGCTGTCCGGCGACGAATATGCCCGGTGCAAGAAGGAAATAAACATTGAAATCAGCCGTCTGAAAAAAATCGCGGCCGAAAAATTAGCCGGAAGAGACGATGCGTACCGTCGGGACATGAAAGACCGGGAAGAGGCGGAATGGCGCCGATCGTCGGGAATATATGACCCGAGCCTGGAAGAATTAAAGCAGGATTGATAAAAACGCCGGAATCATCTATTATATAGATATATAAATAATAGCCAATATGATACCAGAATTACAACCAAGCGATGATTATACCAATAATTATAGACTGGAACTTCTTAAAGCCATCAAAAGCTTATTGAGCAACGAACGGGAATTAAAAAGGCTTTTGGCGAGCGCGCGGGATAATCTTAAAGGTATTTACGGCTGGGAAGTGATGAGCAACCAGTCAGGCGATAAGCTTGAGCTGGAAATATTGCGCCTGTCCACCAATAAGAAATATACCAAGGATATGCTCGATAACACCGACGCTCTTCTGGGGCACAAATTCCGCAATACGGTGCATAAATTCGAGGATGAATATATCCGCAAAATAAAGTCCATTGAAGCCTGCAAGAAGATGGCGGAAGAGATCAAGTCTTAACTCTATATAATCAGCCGCATAATATCTTATCTATGAAGTTAAAAAATGAATTATTTTTTTTATTATTGGCATTATGTTTCGGCGCCGGTATTTTCGGGGCTTATTTGTTTTATACCCAGGGTCATCCGGCGACCGCGCGCGAATATGTTTTGGACGAAGAGGCCGCGAGCATAATGGCCATAAAGAAGGTCATTCCGGCAGTCGTCTCGATCATAGTTTACGATTGGGATGATTTTGTCACCTTGGATTCACCGACCGGAAAACCGGAAGTCAGGAAACAGCGCCAGGCGAAACTTAAAGGCACCGGTTTTCTTATTTCTTCCGACGGTTTCATCGTTACCAACAAGCACGTAGTGGACGCGGCCGACAGGAAGACCGGCGAGTACCGCGTAATCCTTAATTCCGGCAAAGAATATTACGCCCAGTATATCGATAAAGACCCCATGAACGATCTGGCGGTTTTAAAGATATTCGACAAGGATCTGCCGGTCGCGGAGATGGGGAATAGCGATAACCTAGAGTTAGGATCAAGCGTTATCGCGATCGGAAACGCCCTCGGACGGTACGAGAATAGCGCCACTAAGGGAATAGTGAGCGGATTGGGACGGAGCCTCTTCGCGAGCGACATTAACGGCAATACGGAAGCCCTGGATAATGTCATCCAGACGGACGCTAAGATAAACATAGGTAATTCCGGCGGACCGCTGATCGACCTAGCCGGACGGGTGGTCGGCATTAACGTGGCGATAGACCAGGCCGGTTCGGCCATCGGTTTCGCGATTCCGATAAACGACGCCCGGCCGGTAGTGACCAGTATCCGCGAACGGGGCCGGATCGTGCGCCCGGCGCTCGGCGTGCGTTATATCATGCTCACTCCGGAAATGGCCCTGGACAACGAATTGACGCGCTCGACCGGCGCCTGGATAAAATCGGGCGATTCCGAGGTACCGGCGATCCTGCCCGATTCGGCGGCGGCTAAAGGCGGCCTTAAGGCCGGAGATATTATTTTTGAAATTAACGCGATCAAGCTGGAGGGCAAAAACACCCTGTTGTCGGTCGTGCAGAAATACAAACCGGGCGACAAGATCGGACTCAAGATCCAAAGAGGGGATAAAATTTTGATTTTGACGGTGGTATTGGGGGAATTCAAATAGAGCCCTCACCCGCCTCTCCGCCACTCGGCGAATCTGGCAGGTACCCCCTCTCCAGACTTGGAGAGGGGTTGGGGGAGAGGGAAAAAAAGACCACTCTGTTTAGAGTGGTTTTTGGTTATTGATTGTAGATCCCTTCGTAATAGTGCGTCCTCATTATCTCCATGAATACGTCCGGATATTCACGGAAATATCTTTGTAGGGCTCTGACCTTGCCCTCGTCGTAATAATCCTGGTATCCTTCGTGTTTGTCCATAACATACAGCCCCGGCTCTTCTTCGGATGCCGTAAGCTGTACCCATGGGAAGGGGATGATTAATGACGGGAAAACCATTATTTTCTCCTTAGTCATCTTCCTCGCTAATGCCCGAGACGGAGTAAGGGTAAGAGGCGTTTTCATTGTCGCAGTCGTCGCCATCGTCGATTTTTTTGACGGCGATATTGTATTTTTTCATGATGCGCGTTTTGAATTCAGCGTATGTTTCGTTGGCGAATTTTCCGCCCTGGTCCTGCTTGACGCGGCGGTATTTTTCAAAAAACGTTTTAAGTTTTTCGTCATCGCCGGCCCTTAAGGCCTCGCGCGCTTCCGCGAAATCGGTGGCCAGTCCCATAGTTTTACCTCCTTTATTTTTATGGTTTACGGCAGATAACTTACGAGACAGCCCCAGTTTTTTTCCGCCAAGAGATTTTCGGCGTCTTTGATCATGGCCGCGGCGGTCGGTTCGGGGCCGGCGCCGGGTCCACCCGCGGGGCAAGGGAAGATTTCCCGGCATTCTTCATGGGGCGAATCCATGGCAAAGGCGTTGTTGGCGCCGGGAATAACGAGTTTTTGCAGGAATTCATTTTTGCCAGGCTGAAAAAATCCGCCGATGATACTGCCCCTGCCGATGGTTTTATGGAAACAGATATAGTTATTCCAGCCCTCGATTATTTTTGGCAGGCGCTCGGACGAAAATATCACGTAATACCGGAAACCGCCCGTGGTCAGCCGGTAATAAGCGGGCGGCGTAACCGGCGTGATACTTATGTCTTTGGCGTCGATGGCCTGCCTGGCATTAAGAATGGTGTTGTGGATAATAATCGCTTTGCGGGCAGTATCCTTGATTTCAGCATTGACGACCGCGATCGGATCATTTGCCCCGGGCTCGGTAAGACCGAGCTTAAGCGCCTCGGCTATTGTGCCGCCGCCAAAAAGAAAATTCAGCGTGCCGTTCAAAACGGCGTAGATGGCGGGAGGGGAGGAGTGCAGGTTCAGTCTTTTTTGTATTTCGGAGAGCATCATCGTGCCGCCGCCGACGGTGGCGCTGTAGCCGATCCTGCCCAGATCGAACCAGAGTTTTATATTCGTAAAATAATCGGACAAGAATGCTTTTTCGCACGTAACGACCAGAACCCCTTTTTTTAGGGCATGATAAGCGTAATAAAGGGAGATCTGGCCCAAATTCGACGGTGTAGCCATGAACAATATGTCGATTTTCGATCTCTCGATCATATCCGGATAATCGCCGCAAGAAAGCGGGGCCGCGACTTGCTTTACCAGTTCGTCATCAGTGAATCTTTCGCGGATTCGGTAAATATTTTTGCTGTCCGCCGCAAAGATAACGTCCCAGTGCCGGGCCGTGATCTGCCGGGCGAGCTCTTTTCCGACGCGGCCGAGGCCGATTACGCCAGTTTTGACCATAGATATTCCTCCCCCCTATTTTAAAAGCTGCAGTCTTTTGACGAACGGTTCTGCCTCCTGCCGGGTTATAATACCGAGGCCTACGCAGGTCAACGACCCGGCCGGGACCTCGGTATAACCTTTATCTCTGATATGGAAAAATCCCAGAGCAACTAATCTTATGAGATACGATTGTCTGGCCTTAAGCGCGATCTTTTTTTGTTCATTGCCGTTATGATGGAGCCATTTTTCGTATCTTTTGTATTTTTCGGAACTGAAATGCGAACCGATGCCGGCCCACATCATGTGGTTGGAAATATTGGTGGCTACATGGGCCATCTGAATACCGATTTTGGGCGGTGACATATTTAATTCTTGATTAACGATCAGGTACATAATCAGCTCATTCGGGTCTTTTTCCTGTTTCATCATTCCCTCCGGTTTTTCGGTTTAATTTTAAAGGACGTTAAAATATATTTTTAATTATTTAGTAAAATTAGCACATAAATTAAATTTTGTCAAACGGCTTTAAAAAACGTGAAATAAAAAAAACACGATTATACGCACGCAATAAAATTCGATTTTTTACGTAATAATAAAAAGAAGGTCCTCACTTAATTATCCACAGGAAAAAATACTTGCAAAAAAATTCTGAGACATTATAATATATAATAACACTATCGGCTGATTAATACTTAAGCCGTTATTTCTTTAATTTTAAAACCATGATAGAAATAAAAAATTTAACCAAAAGATTCGGAAATACTGTTATTTTGGATAATATTAACCTTGAAGTAAAAAAAGGGGAAATTCTGGGTTTCCTGGGGCCGAACGGAGCCGGCAAAAGTACGACCATGAAAATCATCACTAGCTTCTGGTCTCCCACCAGCGGCAGCATTAAGATCGATGGCCTTGACGTAACTACCGACTCGCTTAAAACCAGGACAAAGATCGGCTATTTGCCGGAAACCGTACCGCTTTATGACGATATGCGGGTCTATGAGTATCTTAAGTTCATTGCCGAAGTCAGGGGGATCGCCAAGGAAGATATGAAAAAAAGGCTTAAAGAGGTGGTGGAGGCCTGCGGCCTCAAGAAAGTGCTTCTTAAGCCTATCGAAGAATTATCCAAAGGCTACCGCCAGCGCGTCGGTCTGGCCCAGGCGATCATGCACGAGCCTGATATTCTTATTTTAGACGAACCCACTACCGGCCTTGACCCGAACCAGATCGTCGAGATCAGGGATTTGATCAAAAAGATCGGGAAAGAAAAGACGGTAATTTTTTCAACCCATATATTAAGCGAGGTTAGCGCTACCTGCGACCGGGTCTTGATAATTAACAACGGAAAAATAGTCGGCGAGGGTTCGCCCGCCGATCTTATGGCCAAAGCCGGCGGCCGGGAAATAATTTACGTTAAGATCAAGGGGCCCAAAGACGCGGTTTTAAGTAAGCTTAAAGAAATGGATAACGTGGAAAAAGCGGAGATGAAAGACCGGGAGTCGGACGACGTTTACGGTTATGAGATCACCCCCAAGGAAGGCGTAGACCTGCGCGAATATCTTTCCATGACGGTCATGAACAATAACTGGAGCATCCTGGAATTCAATAAGAAGAGCGCGAGCCTGGAGGATGTATTTAGAGAATTAACAAAATAGCATTATTTAGCCATAACAATAAATTCGAAATTCTAAACTCTAAATTCTAAATAAATTTGAAATTCAAATGACCAAATCAGAAACAATTATTTAGAACATTTGAATTTTGAGCTTCGAATTTGTTTAGGATTTAGGATTTAGTGATTAGTATTTTATGAATAAAACTATATACTGGAAAACGATATATACGCTTTTTAAAAAAGAGCTCATGTCCTACTTTAACTCTCCGATCGCCTATATTTTTATCGGCGTATTTTTAGTGGTGGGCAATTGGCTGTTTTTCAAAAATTTCTTTTTGATCGGCCAGGCGAGCCTGCGCGGCTATTTCGATCTTCTGCCCTGGATATTCCTGTTCTTATCGCCGGCTATCACCATGCGCTTATGGGCCGAAGAAAAGAAGAGCGGAACGATCGAATTCCTACTGACCTTGCCGGTTACCGACTGGCAGGTGGTGCTGGCGAAGTTTTTCGGAGCTTTGGCCTTCATGAAGATCGCTCTGTTATTGACAATTACCTTGCCGATCACCGTGGCTTCGCTCGGAAATGTTGACCTGGGACCGGTGATCGGAGGTTATCTGGGGGCAATTTTGCTCGGCGGCGCTTATTTGGCGCTTGGCCTCTTTATTTCCTCGTTAACCAAGAATCAGATTATCGCTTTTATTCTCGGATTGGTCGCTTCTTTCGCCGCTTTCATTATCGGAGCCGATTTTGTCTTAACCGGCGCGCCGAAATTTTTAGTTCCGGTCATGTCATTTCTGGGTTTAGGCAGCCATTTTTATAATATCGCTAAAGGCGTGATCGATTCGAGGGATATAATATTTTACGGTTCTTTCATTTTTATTTTCCTGTGGCTGAACGCGCGCATGATCGAAGCGAGAGGATGGAAGTAGGGAAAGAAAAATATCCGATATCAAATATTCAATCATTTTTATAAAATATGCCAAATAAAAAAATAAAGAAAACCGACCTGTCAATCACAATAATTCTTATTATCGGAATTATTGCGGTGGTTAATTTTTTTTCATATCAGGTTTTTCACCGCTTCGATCTGACCCAGAATAAAGTCTACTCCATATCAAAGGTCAGTAAAAAAGCGGTCGAGGAGCTTGATGATACAGTTAATATTAAAGCCTATTTCAGCGATAATCTTCCGAGCCAGGTACTGGCCTTAAAGCAGGAGGTGGCCGACATCCTTGATGAATACGCGGCTTTTTCCAAGGGCAGGATCAGGGTGGAATTCATTTCGCCCGGCACCGACGAGGATACACAGAGGGAATTATATATGGCCGGCATACCGCAGTTGACCTTCCAGGTCTATGAAAAAGACCAGATGCAGCTTGTTAACGGTTATATGGGAATATTAGTTGGCCATGGCGACAAGACCGAGGTTATACCGGCCGTAAAAAGCGATACGAGCGATCTCGAGTATCAGCTGACAACGGCGATCAAGAAGGTAACCGTGGATGAGATCGCCACAATAGGCATTTTAAGCGGCAACGAAACCTTGAGCCTTGAACGCGGGGGGATGAGCACCGCTTACCAGGAGCTGCAGAGCCTTTATACCGTTTTACCGGTTGAATTGGACGAAGATGGGGCGCTGATACCGGAGAGCATTGACACCCTGATCATTGCCGGTCCGAAGAAAGAATTCAGCGAAAACCAGTTAAAAGCGATCAATTCGTTTTTGGCCAGAGGCGGATCGGTTTTGCTTTTGATCGACGGGGTAACGATCGGGCAGGGATTAGTAGCGTCGAAAAACGCCTCAAATATCGATACCTTGTTCGCTAAGTACGGGATCAAGCTCAATAAAGACCTGGTCGCCGACCAGAGAAGCGGTGTCGCTTCGTTCACGCAGGGTTTCATGACCTTTTCCAGTAACTATCCTTTTTGGCCCAAGGTGGTCAGCGAAGGATTCAATAAGGACAACAGCGCGGTCGCTAATCTGGAAAGCGTTCTTTTGCCCTGGGCATCGAGCATCGAAACCGAATCGGGCAAGATCGATCCGGAACAGGTAACCCAGCTGATCTTTTCTTCCGGTAAGAGCTGGCGGGTACAGGATAATTTCAACGTTACCCCGAATATCGGCCTGAAGCCGGCCGGAGAACCGAGAAGTTATGATCTTGCCGTCTCTATTACCGGAACGATCCCTAACGCGTATCCGGAGGGATCGGACAATGAAAATATCAGGGCCCGCCTGATCGTAGTGGGGGATAGCGATTTTATAACCGATAATTTCCTGCAGCAATCACCGGATAATCTGACGTTGTTTCAGAATCTCGTTGATAGCTTAAGCCTTGACGAAGACTTGATCAATATCCGCTCAAAAAGCGTTTCGAGCCGCCCCATCAAGGAAGATCTGTCAGACGGGACGCGGGCCACTCTAAGGTATTTAAACGTATTCGGACTGACGCTGATCGTAATTCTTTTCGGGTTGCTCAGATACTACATGAGAAAAAGATCAAGATTTATTGACGAATTATAAACTTATGAAAGTATTAAAATTTGGCGCCGTGTGGTGCACGGAATGCCTGGTAATGAAGCCGATGTGGGGCGAAATTGAAAAGCTTATTCCGGAATTGCAGACCGAATTTTTTGACGCTGACGAAAAGCCGGAGAAGCTTAAAGAGTACGGCATAACCGATATCCCGGTTTTTATTTTCTTGGACAAAGAGGGCAAAGAATTCCTGCGCCTCAAGGGCGTGCAGAACAAAGAAGATCTGATAAAAATAGTCAAGGAAAATATTGATAAATAATATTTTGATTATGAATAAAAAGAATTTAATTTTAGGGGGGATTTTAATAATTCTGATCGCCGCGGCTTATCTCTGGCAGGGACCGGTTAAAAATTGGCAGGAAAGCCGGAAAAAACCGAAGAATTTTTTGGCCGGCCTGAACGCGGAGCAGATAAACATCATGGAAATATCCGGTGCCGACAACTCGGTTGTCCTTGAAAAAACCGGAGATAAATGGAAAATAGCCGGCACTAAAGATTTTTATTTAAGCTCAAATATCGCGACTGAACTTTTTTCTGAATTAAATAAAGCTATAAAATCAGACATTGAGATTGTTGGAGAAAATAAAGAAAACAAGAGCAAATTCGAAACCGGGGATAACGGCGTAAAAGTCGTTTTAAAGCAGGGGGAAACGGTCACATTTGAATTTATAGTCGGCAAGCAGGCCAGCGATTTTATAAGTTCATACGTGTCTCTTCCGAACTCAGATAAAACATACATGGTCAAAGCCGATTTAAACAGCGTCTTCGCGCGCGATGATTGGTATGATAAAACTATTTTTGCCGCCGACAAGGACGCGATAAACAAGATCAGGTTCCAGTATCCGGGCCGCGAATTTACCATAGAGAAAGCTTCTTCAACTAACGCGGCCGTGCACGGGCAATGGAGCGGAAGTTCGCCCAATCGGTTCAGCGTTAATCAGGAAAAGGCGGGAAAGATCGTAGATATTATGTCGAAACTTTCGGCCGCGAAGATTCCGGCGCAAACCTTCGATAATACCGGTTTGGAAAAAAACAGTATCATCGTGGAGGCCACCGGAGACGGGGTAAAAAATACGATCATGATCGGCGACGCCTCAACGGATGATAAAAATCTATATTATGCCAAACGCGGGGATAGCGATAATATTTATCTGATCACAAAAGAACAGCGGGACGAGTTAGAGAAGCAGATCTGGCAATTGCGGTAAATTTAAGTTTTTAGCTTATAGCTTTTAGATTTTACGATTCTAAACGTCGGTCCTTTATTAAGGGGGGTAGATGAGACCAAGACAGCTTTTTTTCGACTTTGCCTGTACTTGCGCGGGCGAATGCGAAGGGTGTTGTTGCGACAGTTCATCGGAAGACTGGGGTGCCCACGGTTGGGAAGAATCCGTATGTACCTGCCTTAAAGAGGATGAATGTGATTGCGAAGATCCGGAAGGAGAGGGCGTTTGTCTTGTGAGCAACGAATGCCCGGTACACAATCTGTATCCTGACCCAAATCCGGCTTGCCCGGTACATGGATAAAAACAAAGACGCTTTATAAGCGTTTTTTAATTTAATAAATAAATAACTTGTTTTCGCTCTTAAGAAATGATTTTTTGGTTTTTATGGGTTATTATAAGTATTCGGTATTGTATAGATAATTTGGCGAAATTACCCTGATTGTGATATAATTATCCACATAAACGTCAATAAAAGAAAAATAGAAAAAATTAAGATTTAGGCTTATTTTTTCTGTTTATCTTATTTTTTATTATCTAGTAATTTCTATTTTTCGTTAAATTTCGTGGACATTCGTTATTTTCGCGTTTTCGGTTTAAAGGCGCCAAACACGAAATAACGAAAAAATACGAAATAAACGAAAAAGCTGAAATTTTAAATTTATATGAAATACGATTTCGTGACAGTCGGCGGGGCGACCGAAGACATCACGTTTTATACCAAGGAAGGGGAGATAATCTATAACAAAGAGGACATTTTAAGACAAAAAATGATCGCTTTTGAATATGGCGCGAAATTGCGCATTGACCGGGCTTATTCTACTTTCGGCGGCGGCGCGGCCAACGCGGCCGTTTGCCTGGCGAAATTGGGCCTAAAAACCGCGGCTATGGTCGCGGTAGGGGGAGATATCAGGGGAGAGAGCATAAGCCGGAATTTTCAGGTCCATGGCGTCAGCGCCGGCCTGATCCAGAAAAAAAAGAATATAGAATCCGGTTTTTCCCTGCTTTTAGTCGGCCAATCCAATGAGCACGTGGTTTTTTCCAACCGGGCGGCCAACAAACAGTTGTCGGTCGGAACGAGGGAGATAGGCCAGCTTAACGGCGTTAAGTGGGTTTATATGACCTCGCTTTCCGGAAAATGGCGCGATATTCTTAAGAATGTTTTTAAAACCAAGGCGAAGATCGCCTGGAATCCGGGCCATATCCAATTGCACGCCGGTTTTAAGGCGATCGGCCCTTATTTAAAGAAAACCAGCATGCTTTCCGTAAATAAAGACGAGGCCATAGAATTAGTGGTTACCAATCCCAAGTACCGCAATAAGGACAAAAACTTTTTGAATAACATTAAAAATCTGCTGGCCGTACTGCAAAGTTATGGAACTGGGATCGTGGTAATCACCAACGGCCGTTTCGGAGCAGACGCTTATGACGGTAAAAAATTCTACCACCAGGACATTATTAAAGAGCGGAAGCGGGTGGATACGACCGGCGTCGGCGATGCTTTTGGTTCGACTTTTACGGCCGGCTTGGAAATGTTTTCCGGCGATATCTCCAAGGCCCTCCTGATCAGCGCGAAAAACACGGCTTCGGTTATCAGCATGCAAGGCGCCCAGAACGGACTTTTGACCAAACGGGGAGTGATGCAGGTATTCCACGCAACACGTGGAACGCGTAACGCGTAACGTTTGTTTGGTTGATGGTCCAAGTAAAGTTACAAAAATGTTTGGTTAAAATTGTAAATTTTAATTTTATTAACGAATAGAGAATTATAAAATTACGACAAATCGTTATGCGTTACGGGTTATGCGTTATGCGTTTCACGTTATGCGTTACGCGATAAAATTTATGCCAAAAAAACAAACCCGCGAACTGACCGATGTTTTGACCACGTCAGCGCGAATTTATCAGCCGTCAAAAGAGGTCTTAGACCGAGCGACGGTTAAAGACGTTGAAAAGGTCCGCAAGGCCGCGGAAAAAGATCCGCTGAAATTCTGGGAGGAAGCGGCCAATGATCTAAGCTGGTTCACGAAATGGAAAAAAGTTTTCGGCGGCCGCAAGCCTTTTTACCAATGGTTTATCGGCGCGAAAACGAATTTGGCCTATAACGCCCTGGACCGCCACGCCGAAGGCGAAAATCGCGATAAAACGGCGATAATCTCTGAGGACGAGACCGGACGCACCAGGCGGTATACTTATTTTGAGCTTTATAAAGAAGTCAATAAATTAGTCAACGCTCTTAAGGCTGCTAAAGTAAAAAAAGGCGACCGGGTGGCTATCTACATGCCGAACATTCCGGAGATCGCTATGGCGATGCTGGCTTGCGCGAAGATCGGGGCGATGCACTCGGTGGTTTACGCCGGTTATTCCGCGGCCGCCTTGGCTGACCGCATCAATGACGCTAAAGCCAAAGTTCTTTTTACCGCCGACGGCAGCTGGCGCCGCGGAAAAGCGGTAGACCTTAAAACCATTGCGGACGAGGCGCTTAAACTTACGAAAACGGTAAAAAAAGTAATTGTTACCAAAAATAACAATCAAAACGTCAGCCTGACCGCCGGCCGCGACGTCTGGTTCCATGATTTTATCAAAGGTCAGAGCGAAAAAGCGAAATGCGCGCAGATGGACGCGGAAGATCCGGCCTTCGTGCTTTATACTTCCGGCACTACCTCTAAACCGAAAGGCGTGATCCATGTCCACGGCGGCTATCAGGTCGGAGTCTTAAGAACTATTAAGTGGGTATTTGATCTTAAGGGCGATGAAATTTTCTGGTGTACGGCCGATCCGGGCTGGATCACTGGCCACTCTTATATTATCTACGGCCCGCTTTTGGCCGGCATTACCACCCTGCAATATGAAGGCGTGCCGGATATGCCGGAACCGGACCGGATCTGGCAAATTGTCGAAAAATATAATGTTAACGTGCTTTATACCGCGCCGACCCTTATTCGCGCGATGGCCAAATACGGCGACGAGTGGCCGGACAAGCACGCGATGCCGTCGCTCCGGCTTTTAGGTTCGGTCGGCGAACCGATCAATCCCGAGGCCTGGCTTTGGTACCACAAGCATATCGGCAAAGGACGCTTGCCGATCATGGATACCTGGTGGCAGACGGAAACCGGCATGCACATGATCACGCCCCTGCCCGCCACGCCGTTAAAACCGGGCAGCGCCACTAAGCCGTTCCCGGGGATTATCGCCGACGTGGTGGATAAGAACGGAAAAAGGGTTCCGACCGGCAAAGGCGGTTTTCTCGTGATCAGGAACCAGTGGCCGTCCATGATCCGGACGATCTTCAATAATCCCGACCGTTATGTCAAAACCTATTGGAAAGAGATCAAGGGCGTGTATTTTACCGGCGATGTCGCCTTTAAAGATAAGGACGGTTACTTCTGGATCCAGGGCCGGACCGACGACGTTTTAAAGATCGCCGGACACAGGATCGGCACCGCGGAAGTAGAATCCGGTTTTGTGGCGCACAAAGCCGTGGCGGAATGCGGCGTTATCGGCGTGCCGGACCCGGTCAAAGGCGAAGTGATAAAAGCTTTCGTGATATTGAAGCAGGGTTTTGAGGGAAGTGACGTTTTAAAGCAGGAGTTGGTGGCCTGCGTCCGGAAGAGCATCGGCCCGGTCGCGGTCATCAAGGACGTCGCTTTTACGGACAAGCTGCCGAAAACCAGGTCAGGTAAGATAATGCGGCGGGTATTAAAAGCGCAGGAATTGGGATTGGATGTTGGAGATACGAGCGCGTTGGTGAGTTAAAATTTATCAGCAGTACGATTTTTCATTACAAATGCACAAATAACGCACAAATTCACAAATAGCACACTTGTGAATTTGTGTTATAATTCGTGAATTCGTAATATGATTTTATTTTTACTATGATAAAACGTTTGTTTAGCGGACAAATTAACAGCATAACCGGAGCGGCGCTACTTGTAGCGCTGTCTTCGCTTATAAGCCGTTTTTTGGGAGTATTCCGGGACAGGATCCTGGCCGGAGAATTCGGCGCGGGCGATACGCTCGATATTTATTACGCGGCCTTCCGCGTACCGGATCTTATTTTTAATTTACTGGTTTTAGGGGCGATATCGGCCGGGTTCATACCGATCATCACTTGTCTGATCAGGGACCCCTTGTGCAGGATCAGGACCATGTTCTCCGAGTCTCCCAACCGTGAAGCCTGGGAATTGGTCAGTAATATCTTAAACGTTCTTGGGTTGGTTTTGTTGGTTTTGTCGGGCCTTGGAATACTCTTCGCGCCCGGACTTACGAAATTGATCGCGCCGGGTTTTTCTCCGGAAAAACAGGCGCTGACGGTCGCGCTTACCCGCATTATGTTCCTGTCCCCCGTATTCCTGGGCATATCGAGCGTTTTGGGCGGGGTTCTCCAGTCCTATAAGCGTTTTTTTGTTTATTCCCTGGCTCCCATCATGTATAACATCGGAATTATCGTCGGAGCGCTTTATTTTACCCCTAGGTGGGGGATTTACGGCTTGGCGTGGGGCGTCGTGTTCGGCGCGGCCCTCCACATGCTCATACAGTTACCGGCCGTAATTTCCCTTGGTTTTCGATACCAACCGATCATCGATCTAAAAAACAGCAACTTCCGGAGGATCGCCGTCATGATGCTGCCGCGAACCATGAGCCTCGGTATTTCCCAGATTAATCTGGTGGTAATTACGATAATCGCTTCGACCCTGGCAAGCGGATCATTGACCGTTTTTAACTTTGCCAATAACCTGCAGTTTTTTCCGGTAAGTATATTCGGCATCTCCTTCGCCGTGGCCGCCTTTCCGGCATTGGCCGCGTCCGCTTTCGATAAGAAAAAACTAATAAGCGATTTTTCCAATATTTTTCGGCAAATCCTCTTTTTTATAATGCCGGCAGCCGTTCTTTTATTGACCTTGCGCGCCCAGATAATCAGGGTGATCCTGGGCACAGGCCGGTTTAACTGGGAAGACACGATCAGAACGATAGATACGCTGGGATTTTTTATTATTTCCCTTTTCGCCCAGGCTGCCCTGCCTCTTTTAGTAAGAGTGTTTTACGCGCGCCATAATTCCAAGACACCTTTTTATGTCGGTTTGATCGCGGCCGGAGTCAACGTTATTTTAAGCCTTTGGCTGCCCAAACTGACATTTTGCCGGGAAATTTTAGGAAGCGGCGGAGAGGTCATAAACGAGTGTATGCCCTTGGGGGTAGCTGGTTTAGGGCTGGCTTTTTCGATAGCGAGTATCCTGAATTTCATAATGTTGTGGCTGGTTTTACGCTCCGAGATCGGCAATCTCGACGAAGCCAGGATACTCATTTCGACCGTTAAATTTTCCGCCGCCGCTATAGCCGCCGGACTGGCGGTGCAGGGCATGAAATTAGTGGTTTGGCCGTATATCGACATGACCAGGGTGTGGGGGGTATTCACTCAAGGTTTTATAGCCGGAATGTCAGGAATTCTCGTTTATCTCGCTTTTTGCTCGCTTCTTAAAAGCGAGGAACTGTTCGCTTTTTGGCAATCGTTCAGGAAGAGGATACCTTGGAAAAAAATCGATACCGGCGATCATACCGAGGCGAGAGGGGTGTAGGGATTTACGATTGCCGATTTACGATTTGCGAATTACGCTTTAGATTGGAGGCTTGACGGGTTATGGCGCGCGATCCATGATAAAGACAGGTTATTTTTTTTTATAGCAGGATTTTACCCAGGAGGAAGAAATGGCCAATGATATGCTTAAGCCCAACCCGGGCAAAAGGGGATCTTATACGATCATCGTCAAAAAGGGATACGCTATCCCGGACCGCTCTTTTCTGGAAATCATCAAGGATATCATAAAGACAAACGAAACAAAAAATTAACGCCCCCATTCACCCTAGAATGGGCTTTTTATTATTCATTTTTAGTTTACTTTGATACCCTAAATATGTTATAATTAATATAGTTTTTACTTGTGGATATCCCTCTTTGTTTTTGATTTTTATGAAGATAAATTCTATCAGGAAAGTTAAGCGTTTAACCGGTAAAAAAGTGCTTTTGCGGGTTGATTTTAACGTACCGATCGAAAACGGAAAAATAAAAGACGAATATAAGATCGTGCAGACCCTGCCGACGATCAGGCTCCTTTTGAGGCACAGATGTAAAATAATTATAATTACCCATCTGGGGCAGCCGGGAGGCCAAAAAAACGATAAATTAACGGTTAAACCGATCGCCCGTCGTTTGGGCGTGATACTAAACATGAAAATCGAGTTTATCGACGGATGTATCGGTTTGAGCGCCGGGACCGCGATAGGAAAAATGAAAAAAGGGGAAATTATAATCCTGGAAAATTTGCGCTTTGAGCCTGGTGAAGAAAAAAATACCGGAAAATTCGCCAAAGAATTGGCTAAATACGCGGATATTTACGTAAACGACGCTTTTGGCGTCTCCCATCGCGCCCAAGCCTCGCTCTCCGCGATTAAAAATTATCTGCCGGCATATGCCGGCTTACTCCTCGAAAAAGAAGTGACGCACCTGGAAAAAGCCAAGCGCTCCGCCGATCCGCTAATCTTGATCGTCGGAGGCGCGAAAATCAAAACCAAGATAAAGTTAATAGAAAAATTCAAGAATAAGGCCCACCGGATCTTATTGGGAGGGGCGCTTGCCAATAATTTTTTTAAAGCTCACGGACTGGAAACGGGCAGGTCGCTCGTTGATGAAGAGAGTATTGCCTATGCCAGTAAGCGCGGATGCGAAAACCTGGTATTGCCGATAGACGTCATAACGGAGAATGGACGCGCCGAAACGCGGGTCAAAAGCGTCAATAAAATAGAAAAAGACGAGGCTATTTTCGATATCGGTCCGGAAACGGTAAGGTTGTACGCGGGCTTCATAAAAAAAGCGGCTACCATCATATGGAACGGTCCGATGGGCAGATTCGAAGATTCACGATACAAGCACGGAACTTTGGCTATCGCCAGACTCGTCGCCGCCCGATCCACCGGCCGCGCTTTCGGTTTGGTCGGGGGAGGGGAAACGGTTGAAGCTTTAAAAATGACGAAGATGATCGACTACGTTGATTGGGTGTCTACCGGCGGCGGCGCGACCTTAACCTATCTTGAGGGCGGAAAGATGCCGGGACTCGAGAAGATCCTGTACTAAAGAGGTCATTAAACTTTAACCGAAAATGGATATAAAGTTAAAAAACAGGGGATTTACTTTGATCGAATTACTGACAGTGATCATGATCATCGGTATCCTATCCTCTTTGGCGATGTTCGCGTTTTCGACCGCCAGGGAGAAGGCCAAGGAAGCGGCCGTCCTCCATGATCTGGACGTTATCGGAAGCGCCATGAGGACGTTGGTCCACGATACTGCGCTTTGGCCCGGAGGGCAGCCGGCCGAAACCGTTTGCACGCTGGCTTGCGGATTAAACGAGCTCTGTACCGGTGCGACTTGCGCCATGAGCCTGGCCTCATCCTCGGCGGGAATTACGGGGACCGACGGCTCTTATCCGAATTGGGACGGTCCCTACATGAACAGGATTCCCCCGGACCCTTGGGGGCGCGAATATTTTTTCGATACCGATTATTCCGTGAATGCCGGCGAAGAACCGTGCGATTGCGGCGGTCCCTGCCATAACGTGGCCGCGATCGGCTCTTTCGGCCCAGAGAGCGCGGGCAACGGCGACTATAACTGCGAAGAGATCATACGAATTTTAGCCCGGTAACATTGTTTTTATACAAATAATTTTTAGACACGCAATATGTCAAAAATAAAATACATCGCGGCCAGGGAAATACTGGATTCGCGCGGCAATCCCACGATAGAGACAAAAATAACGTTAAATAGCGGCGTAACCGCCAAAGCGAGCGTGCCCTCCGGCGCTTCCACGGGGATCCACGAAGCCTGGGAGCTTCGGGACGGCGACAAGAAACGGTACGGCGGGTTAGGCGTGCTTCAGGCCGTAAAGAACGTCAACGATAAGATCTTTTCGGCCCTAAAGGGCGCGGAAGTATCGGATCAGCGGAAGATCGACGAGGCGATGATAAAGCTGGACGGCACGAAGAACAAGAAGAAACTGGGAGCGAACGCTATTTTGTCCGTATCTTTGGCGGCGGCGCGAGCGGCGGCTTTCGACAGTAAGCGGGAATTATACGAATATATCGCTTCAGTCTTCGGATTTAGCGGCAAGTTCAGGCTGCCTGTTCCGGCTTTCAATATTTTTAACGGCGGCAAGCACGCCGACACCAATCTCGATTTTCAGGAATTCATGATCATCCCCATGAAAAAAACGAGTTTCGCCGAAAAGGTCAGGATGGGGGCGGAGATATTCCATGAACTGGGTCGGGTTTTAAAACAGGCGGGATTCGATACGGACGTAGGCAATGAGGGGGGGTACGCTCCCGATATCCGGTCGAGTATCCAGGCGGTCGAGCTTATCATGGCGGCGGCGGTCAATGCCGGCTATAAGCCGGGCGTCGATGTCGGTCTCGGTACGGACGTGGGTTCGTCGGAGCTTTATGATCTTGAGACGAAAAAATATATTTTTAAGCTTGACCAGGCAACTTTTTCCAAGAACACCCTGATCGGGCTTTATTACGAATGGTTCCGCAAATATCCGATTATATCCATCGAAGACGGCTTGTCGGAAGATGATTGGGAGGGATGGACAGAATTGACCCGCGAATTGGGAAATGAAATACTGCTTATCGGCGACGATCTTTTTACTACCAACACCGATCGTCTGCGCCGGGGACTTAAGGAAAGGGCCGCTAACGCCATCCTGATCAAGCCGAACCAGGTCGGCACCTTGACCGAAACGGTCGATTGCATCAAGCTTGCCCAGACGCATAATTATAAAACTATGGCCTCCCACCGGAGCGGGGAAACGAACGATGATTTCATCGCCGATCTGGCCGTTGCCGCCGGCACGGATTATATTAAATCCGGATCGTTGGCGCGGAGCGAGCGGTTGGCGAAGTATAACCGGTTAATGGAGATCGAAGCGTTGATTAAATAATTTCGTTTATATTACCGAAAATGAAAAATACAAATGCAAAAAGCCAAAGTTCGAATTTACCCCTAATATTGATAATATTGGACGGTTGGGGCTTGGCTAAGCCTAATTTGGGCAATGCCATTACTTTAGCTAAAACCCCTACCATGTCAGGATTGGTCAAAAAATACGCCAATACGAAATTACATGCCCACGGGAAGTTCGTGGGCCTCCCCTTAAAACAGGTCGGCAACAGCGAAGCCGGCCACATGAATATCGGCGCGGGGCGCCTGGTTGAGCAGGATGCGGTCCTCATCAGCCGCAGCATCAGCGATGGAACGTTTTTCAAAAATTCGGCTTTTTTGGGGGCTGTGCGACACGTCCATAAAATGAATTCCAAATTTCATATTATCGGCATGTTGTCCAACGGACAGAGTCCGCATTCTGATCCGGGGCATTTAATAGCGCTTTTGCGCCTGCTTAAGGAAAGGGGGGTAAAGAATATTTATCTACACTTGATCACTGACGGCCGGGATTCACCTAAATATGTTTCTTTAAGCCTTGTGGATGAATTAGAAAAAAAGCTTGTCAATAACGAACGGATAGCGACGATCATGGGCCGGTTTTACGCCATGGACAGGAAAAAGTCATGGGACCGAACCGAAAAGGCCTTCCGCGCGCTCGCGTATGGACAGGGCCGCGAGGCCAATACCGCTCAGGAAGCCATTACAGAAGCTTATAACCGGGGCGAAAGCGACGAATACATAGAACCGTACATTGTCGGAAACTCGTATGGCGGCAACACAAGAATAGAAGACGGCGACAGCGTGGCCTTTATCAATCTGCGATCCGACAGGAGCCGGCAGTTGACAAAAGCTTTCGTGCAGGACGATTTCAATAAAATGAACCCCGGTTCTTTTAAGCGCGGTAAAAAACTTAAGCATTTGTATTTCGTGGCCATGACGGATTTCGGTCCGGACCTGAACGAGATCCTGACCGCCTACCCTTCGATCGATCTGCACAACACCATACCGATGCAGTTGGCCGACCTAAAACAGCTTTATATAGCCGAAACGGAAAAATACGCCCATATCACTTATTTTTTTAACGGGGGTTATGCCGGAACGGTGGCGGGAGAGAAACACATAATGATCCCTTCGCCCGACGTCAGGTCATACGACGAAACTCCGGCCATGAGCTCGGCGTTGCTGGCCAAGGAGGTTATCAGGCATTTGAAACCGGGATCGGGCAAGAACTGGACGTATGATTTCTGCCTTTTGAATTTTGCCGCTCCCGACATGATCGGCCATACGGGCAACCTGAAGGCCGGTATCGATTGCTGCGGTGAGGTAGACCGTTTATTGGCCAAGATAGTTAAAGCTTATCTGTCGGTAAATGGAACGGTTATCATCACGGCCGATCACGGCAATATAGAAAATATGGTCAACCTGAAAACGGGCGAGATCCACACGGAACATACGACCAACCAGGTGCCTTTTGTTTTGGTCAATAAAAAAATCGGTAATAAAATAAAATTAAGGCAAAACGGCACATTGGGCGATATCGGACCGACCATATTGGAGTTGTTGGGCAGGAAGAAGCCGAGCGAGATGAGCGGCAAGAGTCTTATTTAGGCATTAAGGTGTTGGGGCGTTAGGCGTTAGGCGGCCTAAAGCCTAAAACCCTAAAGCCTAAAACCCTAAACTATGGACACACAAGAAAACAATAAACGACCCAAACCGGTCGTTCTGGTGGTTCTGGACGGATGGGGGATAAATCAGCCCTATACCGGCAATGCTATTTCCCAGTCAAATACCCCCGTCATGAACAGCCTGATCGCGGAATATCCCTCAATGACCCTAAGAGCTTCCGGCGAAGCGGTCGGCCTGCCCTGGGGGGAAAGCGGCAACAGCGAGGTGGGGCATATCAGCCTGGGGCTCGGGAGAATTTTATACCAGGATCTGCCCCGCATAAATAAGGCGATAAGCGACACCAGTTTTTATAAAAATCCGGCTCTGCTCAAAGCGATAGAACATGTCCGAAAGAATGGTTCCTGCCTGCACCTCTTAGGGCTCGTTTCTAACGGGTGTGTGCATTCATCGATAGACCATCTGCACGCCTTACTGGTTTTGGCGCGGGAAAATAACCTTGAACGGGTTTATATCCACGCTATTCTAGACGGCCGCGATACGCCTTTCAATAGCGGTGTAAACTTCATTAAAGGTATCGCCCGCAGCATCTCCGAATATAATATCGGTGAAATAGCCACTGTTTCCGGGCGTTTTTACACGATGGACCGGAATAATAACTGGGATCGGACAGCTAGAGCCTATTTAAACCTGACGGCCGGGGGGGGCGATCAGGCCGAAGATCCGGTAGAGGCGGTGGAGGCGAGCTATAAGAATAAGGTTTATGACGAGGAATTCGCGCCAACGGTCATTATGCGAGACGGCAAACCCATAGCCACGGTTAAGGATAATGACGCGGTAATCTTCTATAATTTCCGCCCGGATCGAGCCAGACAGATCGCCCAAGCCTTCGTTCTGCCGGAATTCGACAAATTCGATCGGCCCAAATTCCTGAATAATTTATTGTTTACCGGTTTTACCGAATATGAGAAAGGCCTGCCGATAGAAACGGCCTTTCCGGTCGAGAAAATCGATAATTCCCTGGGCGAGGTGCTAAGCAAAGCCGGTTTGAAGCAGCTTCGAATAGCTGAAACCGAGAAGTATGCCCATGTTACTTATTTCTTTAATGGCGGACGGGAGGAAAAATCACCGGGCGAAGACCATATCCTGGTGCCGTCACCACAGGTTTCCAATTATGACCTGAAACCGGAAATGTCAGCCCCCGAGGTCACAAAAAAAATACTGGAAATGGTCAATGATGATATTTATGATTTTATATTAGTAAATTTCGCCAACGCGGACATGGTCGGGCATACCGGGAATATTCCTGCCGCCAAAAAAGCGATTGAAACGCTTGATGATTGCGTGGATAAGCTTGTAAAAAGCGTTTTAGCGAAAGGCGGGGCGATCCTCATTACCGCCGATCACGGCAATGCCGACGTCATGTTCAACATGCAAACCGGCCAGATAGACAAAGAACATACCGCCAACCCCGTTCCATTCATAATCGTCGGCCGCGAATTCGCCGGGCGCAATTTCGGCTGGCAGAACGTAGTGGGGAGCGACCTTTCCCTGATTCAGCCCCAGGGCATATTATCCGACATAGCGCCCACGATCCTTAAGATCATGGGAATCGAAAAACCGCCGGAGATGACGGGGATGAGCCTTATTTAATTTTTTGGTTTTTGCATATAGCGGTTAATATTGGAATGAAAACAGAACACTTCGGCCAAAAAATTTCAAGCACCAAATAACAAATCCCAAATAAATTCCAAATTCAAAATAACAAACCTTAAACTTAAATTTTAGTTAATGTTGGATAGTATGGAATATAATGTGTTTTGAATTTGTTATTTAGAATTTATTTGTAATTAGGTGCTTGTTATTTGGAATTTTCCAATTTAACAGCTCTGCTTTCATTCCATTAAAAACCTATGGCTTATAGCTGGCAGCTCGCATGGGTTTTAAGGCCTTAGATAAGACCCTAAAAGCGATCAGCTAAAAGCTAAAATCCTATGTTTATCTATAAAAAATATTTTATAGTTACTGCGGTTTTATTTCTGGCGGGCGCTTTAGGATACATTGCGTCCGCCCAGACCCCTTCACCGGATACGATCGCGATCAGGATAATCCCTAATCCGGAGCACTACAGCGCCCGCCGATGGTATAAAGTAAAGAAATTTACCGGTTCGCCCCAATCTCTGACGGTCGACGGCTACGAGGCCGTACGCGATGGCCGGACGGTCTACGTTAACGTGGCCAATGTCGCTGGCGCGACGTTATATACTAATATTTATTTGATCTCCTATAATCAGGCGGCCGAGAACGCCACGGTCGATATTTTCGGGAACATGCTCTTAAACTGGAAATTCAATACGAACTATACGGTTGTGGGCGTTTGCCGGGGGCACACCGCGATCAACTGTTTTACGGACGGTGAATGTCCGGCAAACGACGTTTGCGACAGCACTAAGGCGCGAGTTACTCGCGATACGATCCGCTTGTCCGATATCGTGGAGATAAAATTCATAGCTGCCGAAAGGAGAAAGAACGGGCACTACCCCGTTTTAGGAGCTGGTTCGTATCTGCCTCATCGGACGATTTCCGTCTGGCCCAGCTGGCAGGATACGCTCGGCGCGGAGCTTCAGACTAATCTGCCGGTCGATCCGATCAATAGGCTAGGGGATTGCGGCGCGGCCAGATTCGATCCCGTAACCTGCTGGGACGAGGACAACAAGGAATTCGCCTCGAATCTCCCGGATCTGCCTAATAACAGCTTTTCTTACATATATTCGACCGATGCCGACGGCGTAAATATCGAAGTTTGCGCGGTTATGGAAGCCGGTTTGGCTATAGGCGGAGCCGGCGTTTGTGCTTTGGCTTCGGTATGCACCGATCTTGACGGTGACGGTTTTTGCCGGCCGGTTTGCGGAACTTGCTTAATGGATTGCGACGATAGCGATCCGAGCGTGCATGGTCCCAGTGGAGCCGAGATCTGCTCTGGGGGGTTGGACGAGGATTGCGACGGCCTGGCCGATTGCAACGATCCGAACTGTGCGGGTAACCCGCTTTGCCTGACCGGCCCGATTTGCGGCGGCAACGGCTGCGAATCCGCCCTGGGCGAAACCTGCGCTACTTGTCCGGCTGACTGCGGCGCTTGTCCTCCGCCCACCTGCGGCAACAGCGTGTGCGATCCCAGCGAATGCCCCGGCGGAACGAATCCTTGTCCGGCTGATTGCCGCTGCGGCAACGGCAACACGGAATGCGGCGAGGATTGTGATGACGGCTGCAACCAGGGAACCCCCGGCGTTTGCGAGATTGTTGATAACATGGACGGCTGTTCCATGAACTGCTTAAACGCGCCTTATTGCCAGGACTCTGACGGCGACGGCTACGGAGCCGCGCCTTATTCCGGTACGGCTAACGGCTGCTCTTATAATGGCGATGATTGCGATGATATAATAAGCGCCTGCGGAGCGGATTGCCGGCCGGATAATCCGACCAATGTTACGGGATGGGTATGCGGCGCTGACGGCTGTGAATTTTGCGATGAATACGATAACGATTGCGACGGAAATTATAATGAGGATTTTACCGCGGAAAACTGCGCCTTTGTCTGTTTGAATCCGCCCCCGATCGGCACGGGGAACGCGAGCTATAATTATCTGGCCTTAAGGGTGGGGGATCTAAGATGCTGCGGCGATGACGCTAATGAGGGCGGACCATATCAGAGTCCGGAAACGAACTGCACTGACGGCCGGGATAACGATTGTAACGGCGTCGCCGATAATCTGGCGCCTCCGCTCGGCCCTGACCCGAATTGCGCTTCTTCCTGTTTTAATGTCACTAACGTAGGGGAGTCGTTTTGGTACGTCTGGGACCAGGATCCGGATTGTGATCAGTGTGATCACGACGGCGATGATGACGGCAACCAGGGCGTGTCCGCTTTAAGCCTTGATTGGATAACCGATTATCCCGGCATGGCCGATCGGTGCGATCCCGGCTGCTTATCCGCCGGCGCCTTAGTGACCGCTCCGGTCCGGATAGATGATTTTCAGATGGTTGAATCGCGTTGCGACGATCTTATAGATAACGATTGCGACGGATTATCCGATTGCGCGGATTCGGATTGCGCTACTATCCCTCCCTGCCTTCCCGATTGCAGCGGTACGCCGATAAATACCTGCATGCCGGGCGGCGCTCCGGCTTATTGCAATTCGACCGGCGCGGTCGTGGAGTCCTGCGGAGCACCCGGCAATTGCGGATGCACTGGTTCCTGGGTGTGCGGCCCTCTAAATACTTTTTGCTGTGATAATATCTGTAACGGTACGTGTTCGCCCGCCGGCTGCACGGCTCCGTTCGATCCCGATTGCGGCGCAGGCGGCTGCTGCGGCGACGGCACCTGCGACCCTGGCGAATCCGGAATTTGCACCGCGGACTGCCCCTGCGTGACGAGCGGCTTATGCGACAATAATTGTCCGTTTAATTGTTCGGTGGCCGATGATCCGGATTGCGGAGGGACCGGCTGCTGCGGCGACGGCACCTGCGACGCCGGAGAAACCTATTTAAGTTGCGCCGGGGACTGTCCTTGCGACAATGCCTGCAACAATGTATGTTCCGATCCGAGCTGCCCGGTCACCGAAGATCCTGATTGCGGCTGCAGTTTGACCGCTAATACCTGCTGTCCCGCCGCCTGCGTTTATACGACCGATAGTGATTGTCCGAATTGCTGCGACATGACATTTACATTCCCTTGTACCTTTTGCGGCGTTTCCGGTCCGATGCCGCCGTCGCCGCCGGCTATTCCGCAGGGGTAAAAATTTATTATCAATTTAAATATTCAAAAAAAATCAGTATTAACCACCGAGTGACTTCGGTGAAATATTGTCATATTATTAAATTCTATGGGTATTTTTAAAAAAATCGCGTTATTTTTTTCTTGTTTTATCTTTATTTTTTTGGTTTTAGCGTCCGGAACTTCGGCCCAGAGCGGCGCCACTTTGCTTTTTTCCGACAATTTTGAAGGGGGCAGTTTAAGCGGTTATACGGCCGTAAACGCGGCCATCTCCACGGCTGAGGCCTATAGCGGAACCCATTCCGCCAGAATAACGCATTCGGGGACGGCCATGCTTAGGAAAGACCTGGACATGGCTACTATGTTGAATCACAACGAAATAACAATAAAATATCGCTGGTATACCGCTCCTTCCTGGGTTTTGGGCACAGGAGTAAAATATGCCAGATTAAGAACGCCAAGTCAGGAGCTGCAAACCGAACTATGGTTCAGTGAGCATCTAGGTACGGAGCCATTGGGTCTGGGCGGCTTGCATTATGGCAGTGCGTCTCTGGCTAACGCCGGTTTTTCCGGTAGCGCCCAATCATATAATAAGGGCCGATGGATGCAAATTCAAATTCATTACATTTACAATACCCCTGGACAAAATAACGGCTTAATGGAGGTAAGTTTTGACGGCGTGCGCAAGATTTATAATACTTCTGTGGGGTTTCGTAACAGGTCGGATATTGCGTTCAACCAGTTTTACCTCCCCTCCAATATCGGCACATCAAATTCTAATTGCATAAATTATATTGATGATATTGAGATTTGGTCTGGTAATTCCGGCGGAACCACGCCTCCGCCCGCCACCTGTTCGAACTGCTGTTCTTCTACCCAGACCTGCCCCACGGCATTTACGACCGTGGGTACTTGCACAAGGTGCTGCGCAACTGCCTGCCAGACCGCCTCGACCGATACGACCGCTCCCCGCGTCACCGCTTTTACTATTACTCCGACCACTTTGACCGTGGGCGCGAGCATTACAGCCAATTACACAGTGACAGACAATACGGCCCTCTCCCGCGTCGAACTCTGGTACGCTAATTATAAT
>MFGB01000018.1:0-56062 GCA_001780275.1 Candidatus Falkowbacteria bacterium RIFOXYA2_FULL_47_19
TGGTCAGACGCGGTCAAGGAAATCAACCGGGTGCGCGCCGATATCAACCGCTCCATGCTGGACGCCAACAAGAATTGCATTAATGGCATCGCCGATATGACTAACGTGGCGATCGTGGAATTCGCTACCCGGGTCGGGTCGGTTTTGGCCGGCGGCATTCCTGATATCGCGGCCATGACCGCTTCGGCCGCGGAAAAAGCCGGCGGTCTGGCGGCCGAGCACGTCAAAAATCTGGCTGGGGCGGCCACTGACTACGCCGGCGAAGCTATTCAGAGGCTTTATAATTACCAGGCGGGCGAGCCGGCGGAGGCGGAGAAGAAATTGACGCCGGCCGAGTATATCAAACTGAATTGCGATCTGTATGAATATTTCAAACAGGTTGAAACGGAAAGCGCCACTGACCTGGAAACAGCCCTGAAGCGGGCGCAAGACGCCGACCGCCGCTTAAAAGCACTGCCGCAATAAAAAAAATAATTTTTTGTATTTATGAATAGTTATCACACGAGCTCCCGGTATTACCGGCTGTGGCTTTTCTGGGTGGGGATAGTCGCTACCGTCGCTTACCGGATCATCATTTTTTTAAATAACGTCGGTCCGGCGGCCGTTAAGATCGCCTGGTATATCGGCACGATCGGTTTCGTCTGGTATTTCGCTCACCGCTACCGGGTACAGAGATATCAAGGGAAATTGATCAGAGAGAAAGAACTTGATAAAAAAGTCTGCGAGAACCGCTTAAGCGGAGACGACTGCGCGGCCCTGCAGTATATCCTGGGGAGCCTGGAATCTACCAAGGCCGAATGGAACTATATCGCTATTTTCGTTTTCTCTGCCCTGGCCCTGGTTTACGGCCTTGTCACTGATCTGGGGTTATTATAGGTTTTGGCGGACATAAACCGGCCCGGCAGCCGGTTTTTGTTTGGATAAATTTCTATTGATTAAAAACGGATTAAATGGTAAATAGCAAAATATGAGAAAATATTGGGTTATAATGAAAAACCGGGCCCGGTCGGGATTCGCTTATCGCGCCAATACGGTGACCATGCTGATTTCCGAATCGTTTTCTTTCGGAGTGCTTTTTTATATCTGGTTTTCCGTTTATGGGGGCGGCGGCCGTATCGGTGATTATACTCTCGGGTTCATGATTTTTTATTATGCCCTAGGCAAGATCGCCGGCTTTTTAATTGAGGATTACGGAGTAGCTTATGTCCTGGCGGAAGCAATCAGTGAGGGCGAATTCACAAATTTTCTTTTAAAACCGGTAAGCATCATCAAGCAGGAGTTTTCCCGCTACCTCGGTAATTTTGTTTATCATCTGACCGTTTTTTCCGTAATCATCCTGGCCATGTTATTTTATATCCTGAAACAGTTCGGCGGCCTTAAGTTGCTGGCTTTCCTGCTATTATCAACGAATTCCGCCCTGATCTTTTTTTTCATTTTTTTCCTGATCGGAGCCATGGCTTTTTTCTTCCAGCGGATCCAGGGCCTGAGTTTTTTACTGTCTCTTGTTTCTATATTTTTGGCCGGCAAATACGTGCCCTTAGACGTCCTCCCAGGCGCGTTTTATAGGGTAGCGGGCGTTTTGCCTTTTCAATACATAAGTTTCATTCCGATCATGGTTTTCAAGGGAGCGCTTGATCCGGCCTGGATTATGCGCCAATATTTAACGGGCTTGATTTGGATTTTAATTTTGTACGTTTTAACGAAAATAGTTTTAATCAAGGGCATAAAAAAATATGAAGCGATCGGTATCTAACCTGAAGCGGGCGATTCTTCTCTGGCGCAAAAACGCCCAGGTGCGGCTTATGGCCAGGATGGCCTACCCAGGAAATTTTTTTATCCTGACCGCGTCTGTGATCGCGCACATGGTTTTGAACATAGTTTTTATGAACGTGATCTTTAATTTTGTCAGCGATTTTTCCGGTTGGACTTACCGCGAAGCCCTGGTTATTATCGCCGGTTATATGATCATTGACGGCATAAACTGGGCGCTCTTCGCGAATCTGACCGGCATCACCCGGAATATCGTGAACGGCGACATGGACTTCGTGCTCGTTAAGCCCTTAGATACCCAGCTTTACGTTTCTATTTATCGCGCCGACCCCGAAGACTGGAGCCGGGTCGTTTTGGGTGTCGCCGTCCTTATTTACGCGATTGCCGGCCTTAATTTAAGCGGCTGGGCGCTATCGATTAACCTGCTTTTGTATTCGGCGCTCTTATTATCCGGCATCGTGATCTTTTATTCCATAAATCTGATCATAAAATCAATAAGTTTTTGGACGATCCAGGGCTGGGGACTGCAGCCGATCACGGAAGCCATCCTTTACGGCTCCCGTTTTCCGACCGGTATTTTCACGCATAAATTCGTCCGGATCTTTTTTTATACCGCCCTGCCGATCGCTTTTTTAGCGTCCGTGCCGGCCGAATTCCTGGTTAAGTTGCCCGACTTTTATCTTCTGGGCGCCTCTTTCCTTATCGCGATCGTATTTTTTTATGTTTCCAGAAAATTTTTTTATTTCGCTTTAAGCCATTACGCCAGCGCCTCCAGCTGATTTAAAATTAAAGCAGAGTTTATACATCTTACATCTAAGGTTTATATAACATGGTTTTCGACAGCAACCGTTAAACCCGCGAATTTACATATCTTTTACAAATTTACAAATATCCGGTAAAAATATTTTATTCCGTATTTGTAAATTTGTAGCCGATTTGTAGATTTGCGGGAATTAGCCGGAAAAATAACAAAAGTTTGATAATAAATCAAGGTGCGTAAGCCATATTAAAATTAAAAATAATAAAATGCCCGTCATTGAAGTTAAAAATTTGTCGAAAAATTATCCTTACCACAAAAAACAGCCGGGGCTCAAAGCGGCCTTTAAGGCGCTTTTTAAGCGGGAAAAACTCGAGGCGGAAGCGGTCAGGGGCATAAGCTTCAAGATCGATGAAGGGGAATTGGTCGGTTTTCTCGGCCCGAACGGCGCCGGGAAGACTACGACCTTAAAGATGCTATCCGGCATCCTTCATCCGACCGCCGGCGAAATAAGCGTTCTCGGCTTTATCCCTTGGGACCGGAAAAAGGATTACCAGCGGCAGTTTTCTCTGGTCATGGGCCAGAAGAACCAGCTCTGGTGGGATCTGCCGCCGTCCGAAAGTTTTCTTTTGAATAAAGCCATTTATGAAATCGATGATGACGGTTTCAAGAAGACGCTTGATGAGCTGGTGGAACTTCTGGACGTAGGGGATATTTTGAACGTACCGGTCAGAAAGCTGTCGCTCGGGCAGAGGATGAAGTGCGAATTGATCGCCGCGCTTCTCCACGCGCCGAAAGTGCTTTTTTTAGACGAGCCCACTATCGGCCTGGACGTGGTAGCGCAGAAAAATATCCGCGATTTCATTAAAAAATACAACCGAATGAGCCGGACGACGATCATTCTGACTTCGCATTATATGGAAGATATTAAAGAACTGTGCCGGCGGGTGATAATTATTGACCAGGGACGGATAATTTATGACGGCAATCTTGACGACCTCATAAAAAAATACGCGCCCTACAAAGAGTTAAAAATTATTTTTAACGAAAAGATCGATCGTTCGCGTCTGGAAAAGTTCGGAGACATAACGGATTTTGACGGTTTTTCCGCGTCCTGGCGGATCGAGCGCCGGAACATAAAAGCCAAAGCGGCGGAGATTCTCGCCTCCGACCTGCCGGTTGACGATATTCTGATCAACGAGATCGGGATCGACCGCGTCATCCGGCGGATTTTTAAGAACGGTTATGATGACAATAAAATAAAATAAGATGTTAATTTTTTAAATTCAATTTTAAACCTATGGAACAAGCCAATGCTCCCGTAACAGGGGAAGTAAAAAAAGAGGAAAAAAAAGAGACGGCGGAAAAAGAAGCGCCGGCGGTTAAAAAATGCCGCTGCGGTGTTTTTATTCCCTGGTTCGGTTTCGTTTTTTTCGCGCTCGCTTGCTATGTTTTTTTCAAAAGTTCGCTTCCGTCTCTCCTGGCCGAAGCCGGCGATATCGCGAATCCGAAAATATTAGCCGCTTTTACCCGCTTCGGGGCTTATACCGGCGTGATCATGGCTTTTCTGTCGATGCTTATTTACCTGGTCCTGACGCTTATCCGGCGTTTCGCCGGCGGGAGGAATATCCGCCTGCTTGATCCTGTTTTTTTCGCGGCTGCGGTTCTGCCCTGGTATTTTTTCGCCCGTGAACTCGTCTATAACGAACCGCGCTATACCGACATCGGCCGGGCGATCATCACGTTCGTGGGCGGACCGGCCCTGATAACGGTCGGGACCATGCTGGTTTTTTCCGCTCTCTGGCTTATGATATCGCTCGCCATTAAATTCCGGCGCGGCTTCGGGAAAAAAGCGGCCGCTTTAAGCCTTCTTATTGTTTTGCCTTTTGTCCTCGGCGGCTGTGTCGGCGAGCTTCTGGGTGTTGTTTGCGATTTTATACCGGACGCCGATCATTGTTTACAGGGCGCGGCCGTGCAGGGGGGCGATCCATACGGCTGTGAAAAGATCGAGGGTAAGGGTTTTTCCGGATCTAATCCGCCGAAAGACAAATGCTACCTCCAGATCGCCGAGAATACCGGCGACCTCTCCGCCTGCGACCGGATCGAAGGCGGCCCCATGTCCTACACCCGGGAAGAGTGCATCCTGGGCGCGGCCGTTAAACACGGCGATCCGGCCGGATGCGCGAAACTTACGGGCGCGGACAAGAGCGAATGCGTCTCCCAGGTGGGGCCGAAGATGAGCCCCGGGAGCGTCATCGAGATAGACGACCAGATCGCGCTTATTAAGGCCGAGCTTGAAAAGGGCGATGACCCGGAACTCTCCAAGCAGCTTAAGGGCCTTGAGGAAAAACGCGTAAATATCCTTGATATCATGAGCGATACCAATAAAAAAAGCTACGAATCGATGTCCGACCCCTTAAACCGGGAAGCGAGCCTTGATTATCATCTGGGAAAGATCGATGAAAAGACCCGCGACACCCTGATCGCTTTGAACGACCGCCTGCGCGAGAAAGGGGAGAGTATGGCGGAAAAAGATTACGAGGCTTTGCGGGATGTTCTAGCTTATAAGAACGATCCTAAGAATAATATCGAGAACATGGACGAGCGGGAGATGCTTAAGCTCCGTTGGAACGAAAAGGTCGGCAACGCCGTCGATTACCTTAAGTTCTGGAATTCGAATCCGACCGCGGCGGAAGAGAAATTGGACGAGCAGCTTTTTATCTACGAACGCATGCTTGAGCGCCAGGCGGCGATCGACCAAGGGCTCTCCGAGCGACAGCAGGATATCGACCGCAATCTGGAGATGGTAAAAGAGGCGCTTAAAGACAAGGCCTGGGAAATGGCCACGGACGAGGCAAAGAAGGCCGCTTTCGGCGAGCTTATGGACCTCGTTGAATCCGATGCCGCCGGTCCGGTCACGGCTATTTTGGGAGAGGCTATCGATACGGTCAAAAAAGAAGCCAAGTCCGCCGAGTTCCGCGGCCTGGTGCGGGCTTATAATATGGGCATGGAAGAGGAATTAGCCAAAGCGGGCGGAAATGTGGAGCGGGCGCACGCGGCCGTAACCGCGAATCTGGAGAAAGACCCGTATATGTACGAGGACAAGAATACTTTCGCCAAATACGGCAATATCCTCGAGAACAAAGATTGCGACGGATCCAATCCGCACTGCGTGAGCCGGGATATCTTCTGGAAGGCCATGAAAAAGTCCTATAAATACCAGCACCAGACTGACTAGTTTCGCAATTTATGATATAATAGAATCGTAAGCAACACGAAAAACTATGACTACTTTATTGTGGATAATCGCGGCTACTTTAGCCGTAAGCGCCCTGTCCTTGACCGGAGCCATCGCGCTGTTCTTTAAGGAAGAAGCGCTAAAAAGAATAATCCAGCCCCTGGTGGCGTTTTCGGCCGGGGCGCTTTTAGGCGGCGCCTTTCTGCATCTTCTGCCGGAAGCGGCCGAAAAAATGGGCGCCGAAAGCCAGGTTTGGCTCATCGTCATTTTGGGATTTTCCACGTTTTTCCTGATCGAGCAATTCATCCACTGGCATCATTGCCACCGCATGCCGAGCGAACACAGGCATCCGGTCACTTATCTCGTCCTTATATCCGACGGTATCCATAATTTTCTGGACGGTTTAGCCGTCGGGGCGGCTTTCATGGCTGGACCGGGTATCGGAGTGGCGGCGACTTTGGCCGTCGCCATGCACGAGATCCCGCAGGAACTCGGGGATTTCGGGATCATGATCCACGGCGGCTGGAAAAAAAGCAAGGCCCTGCTCTTTAATTTTTTGTCCGGCCTGACCATGGTTTTGGGCGGCCTGATCGCCTGGTCGCTGGCCCGGGACATCGATACCGCCTTTTTGCTTCCTTTCGCCGCCGGTAACTTCATCTATATCGCCGCTTCCGACCTTATCCCGGAAATAAAGCACAGCGAAAATATCTGCAAAAACGGGATTCATTTCCTTTCTTTCGCGCTGGGCATAGCGCTTATGTATTTATTGGGACTCTTGGAATAAAATTGTCGATCACATAAAGAGGACCGTCGGTTTTTATCGGCGGTCTTTCGTTTTTGCCGGTTTAATCCGATCGCGCGTGAACAAAGCCGTATAAATAATTGACTTATAATATTTTACGTGTTAATCTTAGTTTAAATTACTAAAAATTATATTTATCGGCACTTTATAACAAACGGAAGGAGACGAGAAGATGCCAGGAATCCTGGAAGAAAAATCCCTGTGGTACAAGTATAAAACCGAAATCTGGCCGCAAAAATCGGCGCAATCGATCACGATCCATAACACGATGCGGGTATTGCGCAGTATTACCAATATCGGGAATCTGCGCTATATGTCGGTACCGATCACCTCGGGTTGGTTTTATTATAACTTGCTTTTGGAATATTCGCCGTCGGAGCGCGAAGAAAAAAGATCCCAATTGATGAGAGCCGCTATCCGGCATAATTACCGTCTGGCCTGGAATTTTTGGCAGGCGCTTGTGGAATACTGGCAACGGCCGGTAGTCAACCCCGCCTTTCTGATACCCAAGGATCAAAGATGGGATCAGGACCATTTTCAGGCCTTGTGGCTCTCTATCATCTCTGAGATGTGTTCCGATCATGATATGCACGAAAAATGGGAATATTCGAACGGCGGCGCCGAGGAATTTACCCATTCTTACCAGCTGAAACTGGGCATTCCGAAATGCGACGGCCTCGAGAGCCCGTTCTTCAACACCAGGGAAACCGAAGAAAAAGCCCGGGAGCGGATGCGGACCATCGATGTTTTCGACCACCAGGGCCGTCTGCTGACACTCAATCGAGGGTACCAAAAAATCGAAAAGGCGATTCCCTGGATCGAAGAGCGCGGTTTCGCGGCCGATCGTTTGCGGCATTGCCTCGAACTGCTCGAATGGACCGGTAACATGATCGCCAAAGGTTTTTACCAATAGTTACCGGTTAGTAGCGGAATGAAAAATTTTTAAACTTAATGGAAGCCAGCGCTTCCATTTTTTTATTCGGGAAATGCGGGTACGAGGTTATATTAAATATTCGAGTTAATTGGCGTTGACATTAATTTATTTTTATGCTATTTTGTATTGTTATGGCACATTGAAAACAAATTATAAATATATTGCGAAGAGGTGACGGCATGAAAAGATTGTCAGGGTTAAAAATCGCGCTTTGCCAGATGCCTGTTTTGCCGGGAAGGCCGGATCTTAATACGGCTTATATCATTAAAGAGATCAGGGCGGCCGCGGCCGCGAATGCTGACATCGTAGTGTTTCCGGAAATGTGCGTGACCGGCTATCTCCTGGGGGATTTATTCGAAAATGAAGCCTTCATCCGGGAAGCGGCTGATCGCAACGAAGAGATCCGTCGTGCTGCAAAAGGCCTTACTGCCATCTGGGGAAATATCACTATTGATCGTGATAAAACGGGGGAAGACGGCCGGTTAAGGAAGTACAATACCGCTCTCATCGCGAACAACGGCGAATGGATCGGCCGAACGACAAAAACCTTGCAGCCTAAATACCGCATTTTCGATGATGAGCGGCATTTTTATTCCCGGCGCCAGTTTTATAATGAAACGGTTTGGCGCGGCGGGCATGAAGGAACCGAAATAAGCGATTTAATGCAACCGTTTACGATCCCGACCCGGGTCGGAGAATTATCGGTCGGCGTGATTCTGTGCGAAGATATGTGGCACGGCGATTATCCGGTTAATCCTACCAGGATGCTTAAAGATAATGGCGCCGAAATAGTATTTAATCTGTCGGCATCGCCCTGGACTTGGCAGAAAAATCGCAAACGGCATCAGGTCGTCTCGGACCTATTATCCGAGTGCCGGGTACCGTTCGTTTACATCAACAATACCGGAGAGCAGAATACCGGCAAAAATCTGGTCGTTTTCGACGGTAGTTCCGCGGTTTATGATTCCCGGGGAAATATTGTTTTCGAAATACCGCCGTATTCCGAGGGTACGAAAGAGTACGTTTTTTCGGCCGATGCGCCGAAGCAACCGATTCAGGCGGAAGACGCCGCCCAGCTTTTCATGGCGCTCGCTTACGGATTGAAAAAGTTTTTCAATCTCCTGCCTCCGCCGCGGAGACGAGCGATAGTCGGACTTTCCGGCGGCATAGATTCGGCCGCGGTTTTGCTTCTTTTGGTTTATGTCCTGGGTAAAGAGAATGTCCGGGCGGTCTATATGCCGTCGCGGTTCAGCAGCCGAAAATCTGAGGACATAGCGGCGGCGATCGCGCGGGGAGTCGGTTTAGACCTTGAAAAAAGGCCGATAGAGCCGATCATCGCGGCCGTGAGCGCCGTTACCGGCACGACCGAAGATTCGCCCGGCTTCGAGAATATCCAGGCCCGGGCTCGGATGGAGATCCTGGCGGCGCTGGCCCAGGATACGGGCGGGATGTTTTCCGCCAATTGGAACAAGGTGGAAGCGGCTTTCGGTTACGGCACGCTTTACGGCGATATGGCCGGATTCGCGGCGCCTCTCGGGGACCTGGTCAAAAGGGAAGTCTATCAGCTGGCGGATTTCATGAACCGGCGCATTTTCGGGGGAGAGATAATTCCCGAAGAGTGTTTTACCCGGGCGCCGACGGCAGAGCTTAAGGACGGACAGACCGATCCCTTCGATTACGGCAATCTTAACCGGCGCGGTTACCACGATGAGCTGGTGCGCGCTTTTACGGAATTCCGCCGCGATCCGGAGTGGGTGCTGCGGAAATACGAAGATGATTCTCTGGAAAGGGAATTCATGCTCGAACCGGGAACGCTTGCCCGGTTATTCCCGACTGCCAGGGAATTCGTGAAAGACCTGGAAAGATGCTGGCGCATGTTTCATAGCTCTTACTTTAAGCGCGTGCAAAGCGTCCCCTTGATCATAACGAGCAAGCGCGCTTTCGGTACTGATCTTCGGGAAGCGATGCTGCCGGCTTATTTTACGGAAGAATTTACCCGGCTGAAGCGGAAGATTCTGGCCGGAAAAGGAAAGAAAAACCGGATCGTGATATATGGCGGGAGCTTCAATCCTCCGGGACGGCATCATCGGCGCTTCGCTCGCTACCTAAGAAAGTATTTCGACACCGTCATTATCTATCCCTGCGGTCCCCGGCCGGATAAGCCCTCGGCCAATATTTTACCCCTGGCAAATCGGTTGGTATTGGTAAAAAAAGGTTTGTCCGGGATCAAGGGGGCGAGGCTTGATTTTTACGACCTGGAAAACGGTTTTTATACCCCTACCTATCTGCTGGACGAAAAATACCGTAAAAAATATCCAGAGGCCGAGATCTGGCACGCGGTCGGCAGCGACGTTCTCTTAGGCGGCGGACATGGAGCTTCGGAAGTCCACACCTGGCACCAGGGGGCGGAGATCTGGCAGAACCTGAATTTTTTCGTGATCGAGCGCCCCGGCTTCGAATTAGCGCCGGAAGACATGCCCCCGTCATCCGAATTACACCGGATTCCCGGAATATACGGCTCCGGCACGATGATCCGCGAACGGATCTATAGAGGAGAGGATATTTCCGGCCTGACCCTGAAATCGGTCAGGGAGTATATTTATAATTTTAGTTTATTCGGAAAATAAGGATCTTTTTAAATTTTAACGCCTGATAAATTTCAGGCGTTTATTTTTATTTAATATTAGCTTATATATTTATATTGACAGGAAATAGTTGATGCTCTATAATAGTGTTATTAGTACACTAAGTAAGGAGTTTATAAGTCCGTTATCGTAAAAATTACGTTATGGGTTGACAAATGTTAGCGAATGTGATAAAAATCTAATTCATAGTTCTTTAAAATATATTTTATTGATCGGTTGCAAATTATTCTGTTTTGTGTCGTAACATATTTTTGGCTTTGTTAATTTCCCGAAAAAAAAGGAGGTGATGTTTGGATAGCAGTTGAAAAAATATCCTTGATCCGGATTAAAATTTTGTTTTAAGGGTCGAAATGTTTTATTTTTTTTCACGCTACGCCAAGATAAAGGGAGGAAAGCAAAGATGGCAAACAAGAAAAACATTACCCCGAAAACCGAAACCGAGATCACCGAAACCCTCAAGACCGCCGAAACCGCGCCCGCCACCCCGGCTTATCCGGCCGCCTGGCAGGAACGCGTCGGCGCTTTTGCAGAAAAAGTGGGCAAAACCCTGGAAGAAGTGACCGCCGCTTTGGCGCCGATCGTCGGCGAAGCGGGCGATGAAGCCCTCGGCTATCTGGCCGACGAAACGGCGTCTCCAATTGCCGATATCAAGGAAAAACTGGCCGGACTCAATATTCCGAGCGCCAAGTTCAATGCCCATGTGGGTATTCTGCGCGGACCGAAAGTGAAAATAGAAATGCCCGCAGATGCATCAGCTGCACGTGGCCCATCCCTTGATGTTCTGCCGGCCGTGCCCGATGACGACAGTTTTTTGGCCATGCTTAAGGTCGGCGGCGAACTCAAGATCGGCCAGACCGAGATCATTTCCGCCCTGAAAGCCGCGTTGGCCGAAAGGGTGGGGCTGTTCCGGTTACCGGAAGTTTTGCGTGATCGGATGGAAGCATTCGCGGAACAGAACGACGAGCCTTGCGGCGAAGCCTACTATAAATTGCGCAAGATGGTGACCCAGCGCAATTACGCGGAGGTATTGTCCGTTCTCGGCGTCGAAGGCCAATTCGTCAATGCCAGCCGGAAAAAGAAGCTTTTGGACCGGCTGGAAGAATATCTCTGGATTGCCCTGCACGATTTTCAAAGCCAACTGATGTCCTGGCAGAGATCCTGGATGGACGGTGCGGCCAATCCGGCCTTGATGATGGCGGCTTTTACGGCCGCGGTCGGCGGCGGCGGACAGATGCCTCCGGGTATGATGTCCCCGCCGGATACTTCCGTATTGCGGGACGCTGCCGAAAGCGTGATCGACAAGATTAACAAGGCTTTTGCCGGCACCGGCATTCCGGTGTCCCGGGCACTCGCTTACGATGCCCAGACCATCAAGAACGTCATGCAGGACGAACGCCTGCCGGCCTTGGTTGGCGCGGCCACCAAAGAACAAATGCTCAAAATGCTCGGAGTCGACGTGGCCGCCGATTACGTCCGCATGGAAAGGAACCTGGTCCGCTACGCTCTGGCCGTGATGGAATTGCCGAAAGTGGACGGCGGAAATTCGGAGTTGGTTTACCTGGGAGCGATGGTGCAGCTCGGCTTGTCCATTCCCTGGGATAAGCTCTTGCGCGGCGGTATCAAACCGGCATCAAAAAAAGACTTTCATCGTTTTAACGAGGACGAATAACGGCCCATAAAGAGCCGAAGTAAACCGATTAGGGGGCAGGAGGAAGAATTCTTCTGCCCCCTCTTTAATACTCGTTTGATTAACAAAAGCGAAAGGAGATAAAGGCATATGAGCGGAGGATCTTATCGTAGTTATTCAGAGTCGATGGGTTCGACCAGGAGTACTTTTTCCGACGACGCTGGCGAGAGAGCGCGGGCGGAAGCCGAGAGAAAAAAGCGCCTGGACGAAGCCCGGGCGAGTATGGGTGAGAAGAAGAAGCGGGAGACGCGGGACACTTCGGGGATGTACGACCGGAGCAAGGTTAAACTCGGTATTACTCGGCCGGCGCCCGGCGTCAAAAAGATCCATTTTGTCCTGATCGATAATTCCGGTTCGAACCGGGTCATCGCCCAGCACATGAAAAACAGTTCCGCTTATCTGGCGAGTGTTCTGCAAAATCTTGATCCCGCCTCGCAGATCGCCAGCAATTATTTTAGCGACCATACCGACGGCGAGCGTTTATGCTTCCAGGAAGTCGATTTCGTGTCGCCGGACAAAGAGGGTGATCAGGTCTTATTGTCGTCTATCAGCCACATTAATCCGGCCAACGGTCATGATGCGGCCGAAGCGATCGAATGCGCGCTTTGGCGCGCTTGCAAGATCAATTTCGGCGATGCGATTGAGAAACACCTTTATCTCGTAACCGACGTCGTGGCGCATGGCATGGGTCTGTCTTCGGACGACGGCTGTCCGTTTCAGCGCGACTGGCGCGAGGTATTGGCGTTAGTAGCGGATACGTATACCTCTTTTACCGTCATCGGCTGCGGAGACAGTCCACGGGTGGGCGAATTGCAGAAGCAGTTTATCTCCCCAGAGCGGCTGGCTTACGACTTGATTGATCTCTCGAGCATCCCGGAAGATCGGCACCGGATGGCTATTACGGCCAACGCGCTCCTATTCCTGATCGCGCGCAGTACCGGCATGCAAGGCGTCGAGATGTTCTTGTCCTTCCTTTACGAGAAGTGGCTCAAGGATCCGGTTTTCGGCTCCGATTCGGACCGGCGGGCGCGGGAAATGATCCGCAAGTTCGGCAAGTATCTGGAGGCGCCGCCTGAAGAGATTGAACGGATGATGAACCGGATTATTGTGTAAGATTCCCGTTCTTAAACTCCGGACTCCGTCCTTAAAGACGGAGTCCGGGAAACCTTTTTGTCTGCCGGAAAGGAGATATTAATGGAAAGAAAGATCGCCTTAAAGCTCCTGACCGGTTGCGATAAGAACCGGAAAGCGAGCCTTGATCTGATACGGCAAAACCTCGAGCGTTTACCCTGGAAAGCGGCTGAAAAAAAGACGGCCATGGATCTGACCGCCAAAGCGCATTTAGCCTGTTTCGATGGCGACGGCCGGGCGCTTGTGCCGTCTATTCGTTATCTCGAAATCCTGGAAGACTGGACGGGTCTTAAGGCCGCAGCCGCTATCGCGAAAATTTACGGCCATGGTCCGGGACTTAAAGTTATCCGGGAAATCGAAGAATGCCGGCAGCTAAGTCTATTATGCGAGCCAGACAGCAGCGTTGAACCGACGGAATATAGATACGAAGAAACCGGCGAAGACGTTGACCGCTTATTCCGTGAATATTGCCGTGATCACGGTAAGATAATCCTGAAACACCTGCAGACCGGCTCCAAAAAGGCGGATTTCAAAAGTTTCGTTTATCTGGTGCGCGATTCGGACGGTATTATCAAGGTATATAAGGAGCTTGTCGATTATAAGCTCGGACCGGCCGGTAAGTACATAGAGAACGAAGATGAGATCATCGGCGTTCTGCCGCGCTTAGACTGGCTGCCCCGTTATTACGGTATCGAAAAAATCGCACCGGACCTTGATTTTATCCGCCAGTCATTCGTCTACGGTTCTGTCCTGGATGAATTCAGGATTCCCGGACACCAGCTAGATAAAGAAACGGTCATCAGCCTGATCGCGGACCTGGCCCAAAAGCTTAAGATATTAAGCGACGCGGACATACTCTATACCGACCTTAAGGGCGGGAACGTGATCGTCGGAGACAACGGCGCCAATATTATCGATTTCGGTCTGGCGAAAACGCTGGTACCGGGAGAGCAGGAAGTTTTCTCGGTTATTCCGGAACCGCGCTATAGTCCGCCGGAAACGACGGTCGGGCGGATGTTTTCGCTTAAGTCTATAGTTTTCCAGCTGGGAGTGCTCGCCTATGAACTTTTAACCGGCAAGCATCCGTTCAGCTTTGATTGCCTGCCGGATGATCCGGAGAATAAGGAAAATGAATATCTGAAATACGCTTGGGCCAACGCTATTTTGCCGCCAAAAGACGACTTGTCGGAGAGAACCGGTGACGCGCGGCTCGGGATTATCGGGCGCATGCTCCGAAAAGATCCGGCCAAACGCCCCGATTTCGATGAGATAATAGTGCAACTGAAAGGTGTGAAAACAGCCTTAGTTAAACCCAGGAGCGGGTATAGCCGAAAGAGGGAGAAAAACACCGTTTTATTTCCGGCTCGCATGGGTATTCCGCACCGGGGGCACATTGAATATATCGCGAGGGTTCTTCATCTCGGATATTTCGTGAAAATATCGTTGCAGAGATCGTATACGATCACCAAGCGCGACCCTTTGCCGAAATGGCTCGTCATGAAGATGGTCGCGCAGTCGCTTTTCGACCGCGGTTTCGGACCTAATGATTTCGAGTTCATCCTGACGCCTTTTTATCGGACCGACCAAGAGCATAGATTGCATTTCGCTATGCTCCCGGGCGCGGACAATATCGTCGCGATCGCCTCCGGCAATCAGGGAGTTCATGAGCTCTTCCCGCGCCATCTGATCCTTGACCAGAAAGCTTTGTTCGGCGAAGAGGAAAAAGAATATGATATCCGTTCCTGGGGCGAGATTATCCGGGAGGCCGTGCGCGCCAACGATTACGAAATTTTCCGCGCTTATGCCGCTGCCGGCGTCGAAAAAATCCTGTCATTTTCTGAAATCAGGTCTATGTACGGCCGGCCCGAAATAGAATTCGTACCCGGAGCGGTCAATCTGATCTTGGAAGACGAAAACGGCGCGGTGGCCGTGTCCGGCGGAGTCTTTCGGTATCTTACCCCGGAACAAAGCCTCGTCACGCATCTTAAAAGAGCGGGCTACGACTGCTGCCTGGTTGACCCCTATGTCCGCCGCACGATTTTGGCCGTCAATGGCCGCGACCGATCGATAAAATACCTTAAAACCGTCTTTGACGGAACCAATGAAACAATTTATTTCCGCTATGCCTGATATCGGAAGATATTCAGGCATAGCGGAACCATTTAATCCGCAGCTTTTGGTCGTATAAAAATATGATCAGAATAGCGCAGATTAAGAAGGTTCTTTACAACTGAATAACCCAGGGAGAGGAAATGAAAGGACGAAAAGAGTTTGGGTTTTTCGAGGGACTCCACGCGTTGGAATATTTGCTTTCCGACCCCCCGGATGGGATTATGCTGGCAATCGCCGGCGGGAGTTGTTCCGGCAAGAGTTTTTTGGCCGCCGTATTGCGGCAGAATCTGTTAAACCGGGGAATGGACGTATCCGTATTGCCGCTCGATAATTTTTTCAAGGACAAGGACGATCCGGATATACCGCGCGATTCCGCTGGCCGGAAATTATTTGATGTCCCGGATTCTTACCGGCATTGCCTGTTCCGCCTTTGCGCCGAACAGCTTTCCTCGGGGATGGATGTCTATATCCCCGATTACCGTAAAGCTACCAACAGTATTTTGAGCGATCGGGGTGAAAAAATAAAGCATTGCCCGCGAAGAATAGCCGAGGGGCTTTTCGTGATCGATTTTTTGCGCGATCTTGGCGGTTCGAAAGTATCGGTTTTCGTCGATACTCCGGAGGAAACCAGGCTAGCCCGCCGAGTCAGGCGCGACAACGAACGTTTCGGCGCAAGCGAAGCGCGGGTAGTTGAATTTTGGGAAACGAGAGTTAAACCGAATTACGCCAGTTACGTTGAACCGCAAAGAAAGAAAGCGGATTTTATTATCCGCGGCGGTTAAAAAAAGGAGGCGGGAGCATGTTTGAGGAACTGCAGGAAACATACGAAAACATAATGCACGCGGTTTGCGCCGAAGAAGTTTTCGGTCCGATCAAGAGTCGGAATGCCGAGAAGCGCTTAGCCGTTCTTGAAGAGGTTTTTCTGGCTATCGCTAAAACGGTCAATCCGGGCGACTATCTCGGCGACCTCGATGCCAAGGAAATGGCGCAGGAGGCCCTGAAACAGCTTAAAAAATTCCGTGACCGAGCCCGGGAAAAGATCGGGGCCGGCATTTACGGTCAAAAGATCAGGGAGAATAAGGGTTTATTCATTATCCGCACCGACAAGCGCGGTTATTACGTCAATACCGCGGAGCCGTGGAGCGAGGGCGACAAGTGCGCCGTTTATCGCGGCCGATGCGTGGGCGGGGAAGAAGATGCCGGGGATGTAGCGGTCAAGATCGCGGACGATCCGGCTGACAACGATTTTTTACGGAACGAAGCGAGAATTCTTGAAATTCTCAAGAAAAACCCGTCGCCGCAAAGCGTTCACTTTCCACTGATCCTTGATCATTTTGAAACCGAGGACGGGCGCCTGGGAATCATTACCCGTCTAGTGCGCAACTCTTATAATGTTTACGAAATCAGGGAATACGGGGATTACCAGGAAGGAGTGCCGGAAAAGCACGCCGTCTGGATGATGAGTCGAATGCTCGGCGCTATCGGCCGGGCGCACCATTGCGGGATAACGCATAATAATATAGAACCGCAGCACGAACAGGTCAGGCACCGGGCCCATAACGTCATTCTCCTGGATTGGGCCTACGCTTCGTACAAGCCGCGCGATACCGGCGAGGGTTTTCGCGCGGTTAACGAAATCTACAGCGCGCCGGAAGTGGCATTAAAGGGTTCGCCTACGTTCGCGACCGATCTTTATTCGATCGGCAAATCCATGATCTATATACTGGGCGGTGATCCGGAAACAAACCTTGTACCGGATACGGTCGATGAATGTTTACGGAATTTTATTCTGTCCTTCGTGGTCGAAAGCCAGCTCGGACGCCAACAAGACGCTTGGCGGGCGCATTTTGAATTGATCTCCCTGATAGAAAGCTTGTGGGGGCCGAGAAAATTCATGGAATTTTATATGCCGGACCGGGAAGAGGATTTTTTAGCATTCAAACCCAAAGAGAAAGACTAGGAGGAAATCATGGGCGATGGCGATGATTATGTGGGAAGCGTGCCTCGGCGTGAATCGATCCGCGAGGAAGATTTCAACTTCAGCGGTTTCATGAACCGCGGTACGGGCCAGCGCGAGTGCCATCCGGAAATGAATATCAAGGGCAAGATCCGTGAATGCCGCGATAACCCGAAGCATCCGGAAACGACGCCGATCGCGGTCATTATCGATCTGACAAGATCGCGCGGCAAAGATACGATGGTCGTGCGGCGGAAGATCGCGCGCCTGATCGGGCAGATCATCAAAAGGAGCTACCTGCCCGGGCCGACCCTAAGCATCGGCGGCGTCGGCGACGCGACCGACGGCGACCGGGCCCCGGTACAGATAGGGCAGTTCGAGGTCGGCAATATCCTTGACCGCAATTTGAACGAATATCTTTGGATCGAAGAGGGCGGCGGCGGTTCCGGCCGGGAATCTTACGAGCTTGCGGCCTACGCCTACGCCACCCGGACCGATCTCGATGCCAATAAACGCGGCAAAAAGGGAATTTGTATTATCCTGGGCGACGAAGGGTTTTACCCGTTGGTCAAAAAGGAGCAGATCAAGGAGCACTTGGGGGCGGACGTACCGGCCGATATTCCGGCCGCGGAAGCTTTCCGCTTGCTCCAGGAGAAATACCACGTATTTTTCATTTACGTGCGCAAGCCCTGGACAGAGCACAAAAAGGATGTTGACAAAGAGATCATGGACCGGGTTTTGAAAGCCGGCGGCATGCACGGCGGCGTGGATGTCAGGGCTTCGCTTCTCTGGAACGATTATAACGATCTGGATCTGCATGTGATTAGCCCCTCCGGCGAGGAGATCATGTTCAATCACCGGCGCTCAAGATGCGGCGGCGAACTTGACGTTGACCGAAACGCCGGCGGCCGGGAAACCCGCAAGCCGATAGAGAATATCCGCTGGCCCAAAGGAAAAGCTCCTGCGGGTCGGTACCGGGTGATCGTTCAGAACTATAATTTTCACGAAGATAAAAGAGGCCCTATTCCCTTCAAAGTTGAAGTCGAAGTTAACGGTGAAGTTAAGCATTTTGAGGGCATAGCGGCACCCCAAGGAAATGAAACCGGATCCAGAAGCAATATTGCCGTTCATGATTTTGAATTTGATCCCGAAAAAAGGCCGGGCAATAAAGACCAAGGCGACGTTTATCGGCAATACGGCGAAGAAGTCGTCAAGGCACAGTGGGAGAGCGTTTTACCGAAGGACCGCATCATTACTATCGTGGATCCGGAAGCGGTCGTCGATACCATGCTCGGCATTGTCGCCGGTTTGGGCGGAGTAGATCTTAAGACTTTTATTTCGCACCTCAAAAGCGACGGACAGTCCGATGTGCGGATGGCGCAAGTGAGCGAAAGCCTGGCGGAATTTTTCCGCGCCCTGAATGTGCCTAAAACCGCGGCCCCGAAATTGCCGTCCCGACAAAAGAAAAAACCGGGCAAGACCAAGAGGCTTGATTAGAGAAAAGCAAGCCGGGCGGCCGGATCGTGAATTCGCGATCCGGCCGTCTACTCAACTTTCATGGAGAATAAGATGATAAAAAAATTGGAGAAAATAATTGAATTTGTCTGGCTGGAGAACGCCCTGGATAAGATATTTTCTGGCGAATTTTATAAGAATATGATCATGTGTATAGTTTCTTTCATGCAGATGATTTCCGGTTATCTCTTAATGTCGTTGCCTGCGGTTTGTTCGGTGATGCTGGGAAAATTATATCCGTCTCTATTCGGCGAAGGAACAACGTTTTACGGTATTTTTTACGCGCTGTCTTTTTTCTTGATTCCGATAGTGGCGGTTATGATCCTTTTTGGAACGGTTCGATTCGTTATTTCTTTCCCCCTGGCCTGTAAATGCGTTTTTAAGGCCGTATTGGCGCCGTTCAGTATCATTCAACTCTATTATGGAGCAGTAATATGCGCCCAAATGGAAGCTGACGGCACGATGAGCGGACATGACGTGGTATCCGCCAGACCAGCCAGATATTTGGTAGATAAAGCTTTTACTAGACAGGGAGCGAGAAAATTAGCCGATAATTATGGCCGATATTTAAAGACGGAGAACGATAAAGATTTTTTGACCGTATATTACGCCGATTAGGAGGGGGGGGTAAATATGCTCTTCGCGACCTTGCCGCCTATTCAGGAAGACGAAGCGCTCGAGAAGATAATATCTTGTCCGGATATCGATGCCGTTCGCTACAATACCGGTTATCGGACGCTTAAAAGCGCTCAGGAAGTGATTAGTGGTCTTAAAAGCCTGTGCGGTCATTACAATAAAGAACTTTGGATCGATCTTGAAGGCCGGCAGCTCCGGGTAACGAACCAGTCATACCCGCGCTACGGCGGGCAGGTGGTTTTGAACCGGGCCGTCAATATCGAATTGCCGGCTTACGCTCATTTCCGGGGTTTCGGCTGGTACGAGATCGCGGAAGCGGACGGCGATACAATATTCATTAAAGGTCTGGAACGCGGTACTTTAGGCGACGGTCAGACCGTCAATATCCGGGCCCGGAGCATCAGTCTAAACGGATATCTAACGCCCGGCGATGTTGATTTTATCACGGCGGGTTTTGAAATGGGTGTCATGAATTTCATGCTGTCTTTCGCGGAAAGCTGCGAAGATATCGCGGAAGCGGAAGAGGCCCTGGCCCTTAACGGTTTTGACGCGCGGAAGCATAAAGCGCGAATACGGCTTAAAATAGAATCGCCGCGCGGATTGGAATATGTTAGTCGGACTGACAGATCATTTTTTTCCGAATACGACTTGATCGCGGCCACGGATGATCTATTCACTAATATCGGCGCCGATAAATTCTCCCTGACGGACGCCTTAAGAAGCATTATCAGGGCCGACCGGAATGCGATCCTGGCCTCGAATATTTTTTCCGGCCTGGAGGGCAGGAACGGTACGGTTACCGCCGGGGATATCGCCTATATGGAGCTTATGCGCCGATACGGCTATAAGCATTTTATGCTCTCCGACGGCATCTGCCATTTTCATTTCGAAGATGCGATGCGGCAATGGCGGTATTTTAAAGGAAGGATAAAAAAATGATACTGATAGTGGGGGATGCCGGATTAGGCGACGGCGGCAAAGGGACATCCGTCGATAATCTGGTGCGCGTTACCGGCGCTCGTACGGTCGTTCGCTATAATGGCGGATCGCAGCCGGCGCATAATGTGGTTTTACCGGACGGCCGGCACCATACCTGCGCCCAATTCGGAAGCGGTATTTTTATTCCCGGTACGGAAACCATCCATTCGCAGTATGTGCTTATTAATCCCTTGGCCCTCCTCGAGGAAAACGAGGTTCTTAAAATAAAAGGCGTTACGGACGCGCTTGACCGCCTGAAGATCCACCGGGATTGCTTAGTGATAACTCCTTTTCAGGTCATCATGAACCGGATCCGCGAACTGGTCCGAGCTAATAAGTGCCACGGCAGCTGCGGGAAAGGCGTGGGGGAAACGGCGGCTGACGGAAAGATCATGGGTAAGATGGCGCTCCGAATGAATGATCTGTATGACCAGGATGCGCTTTACGAAAAATTGCGGTATATCCGTTTGACCAAGCTCGATACGGCTGAACAGCTTATAAGCGGCCAAGATAACGATGAGATCCGCCATTATTACGATTTGCTCGCAAACTACGGATATTTTCAGTGGGTCGTCGAAGCTTACACTAAGTTTGTCGAAACGAGCCGGGCGGCTGTCGTGGATACGGGATACCTTAAGGAAAAATTAGCGGGCGGCGACGTTATTTTCGAAGGCGCCCAGGGAGTTTTACTGGATCCGGTATATGGATTCTATCCATATATCACTAAAACCAGGACCACGGCCGAAAACGCTTTTCGGCTCATCAGGGAATGCGATTACCAGGGAGAGGTAAAGATCCTAAGCGCTATGCGCCCCTACGCCACTCGGCACGGAGCCGGTCCGTTCGTAACGGAAGATTCGTGGCTGACCAAAACGATTCCCGATCGGCACAATATATTCAAGGAATGGCAGCGGGGATTCAGGATCGGCTGGTTCGATTCCCTGACGGCCCGATACGCCATGGAAGTGAGCGGCGGCGCGGACGAGATCATTTTAACCAACCTGGACCGTTTAAGCGTTCTTAAAAAAATATATATCTGCATTTCTTACGAGTATACGGGTATTAACCCGGGGCATCTGGACGGTCTATTCGAATGGGAGCGGACCGGTGACGGTAAAACAAGGATCACCGGGATCAAAAAGATTGACGGCGCAGACATCGGAAAACGGGAAGAAGCCAGCCGGATCATGTTCGATTGCCAGCCCTTGGAATTCATGGAATTCCCGGGATGGCAGAAAGATATTTCCGCCATCAAGAGTTTCGACGGTTTGCCGCCGGAAGCCCGGGAGTATGTTCATTTTATAGAAGAAATCGTCGGTATACCGATATCGATGATCTCAGTCGGTCCGACCTGGACCCACAAAATAAATTTATAACCCTTATGATAACATAAGGGTTTTTTAATTATCTGATATCTATATTTAATTACATATATATTTATAGTTAATTATTATTTAACTATTTAATTATATAATTAATCATTAAATATTTTAAGCGTAAATTAAAAACTATGAAAAAAATCTTACTATTTCTTTTTGTGGTGGCGCTATTAGGTTTGCCACCGCTTAGCGGACACGCCCAGGCGACAGCGGGTCTTCCGGAGCGTTTATCCGGGCGGATACTTCTGCAGGTGGAGGCGCACGGCGAGGCCTGGTACGTGTATCCGGTCAACAGACTGCGTTATTTTCTCGGGCGCCCGGCCGACGCTTTCCGGATCATGCGCGAACTCGGGCTAGGTATAAGTGAATCCGATTACGACCGTTTCAAGGACAACGCCCCTTCCCGGCTTCTCGGACGGATCCTTTTGCGGGTCCAGGCGCACGGGGAGGCTTATTACGTCGACCCGGTAAGCCATGATCTCATCTATCTCGGGCGTCCCGACGACGCTTTCCGGATCATGCGGGAAAAGGGCCTCGGAATCACCAGTGCGAATCTGTCCCGCATGCCGATATCAGGCGCTTCGGTCGTTCCTCCGAACGGGGTCATGAACATAATCGTTGATGAACCTGACTGGAACGACGAAATTCCGAATCCTGTTATGGTCACCGGACAGGCCCGGGTATTCGAGAATACCGTCAATATTAGACTCCGGAGCTCGAGCAACCGGATCATAGCCAGCACCTTTATAACGGCGAACAGTCCGGATATAGGGGAATACGGGGATTTTTCGAAAAGCGTCCCTTACTCCGATCCGGGCACCGCGACCGGCTTTCTGGAAGTGTTCACGATATCGGCCCAGGACGGTTCGGAGATCGATAAGGTCATAACTCTGGTAAGGTTTTAATTGGATTCGTGAGCCTTATAAATGCACAGGCGTAAGCATGTGCATTTTTGCTGTCCGCGATTTTAAATTCTCTTTTTATCTGGTATAATAAGGTAGCGACATGACGAAAAATACTTGTCATCTCGAGCGAAGCGGGAGATCTATAATGTGTTTTTTCAGCACAGACTGCGTATTATAGATCTCTTATTTTGCTCCGCTATATCGCCAAAATACTGCTCAAAGAAATATTCGATATTGAATTTGACGCTGATCTGTATATCAAGGAGACCCTTGAGGGTAAAAAATATCCGTCTTATTAAAATTTAAAGTAAAGAGTTTATGCTTGAAGTAAAAAACGACCCGTCTTTAGTCGCTTTTTGCGGGCTTTATTGCGGCGCCTGCAAAAAATATCTAACGGAGAAATGTCCCGGCTGCGTTAAGAATGAAAAGGCCTCCTGGTGCCAGGTGCGCGTCTGTTGCCTTGAACATGGTTATAAAAGCTGTGCCGAATGCAAAGAATTCGATAATGTTTTCGATTGCGCGAAATTCAACAATTTTTTCTCTAAACTTTTCGGCTTTATTTTTCGCTCCGACCGCGGAGCCTGCATCGCCCGCATAAAAGAAATCGGTTTAGAGGCCTTTGCCCGCGAGATGGCCGAAAAAAAGATGCAAACGATAAAAAAATAACGTTCATCGGAGAAAGCAAAAGCGCTGATACTTATCGGTGCTTTTATTTTTTAAAGACATGCTTTTAAAAAAATTTTGACGCCGGCCGTTGACAAAAGGCGGTTTTTTTGGTTAAGTTTAATTACTTTAAGCATGAAGATTGTTCTTTGACAATTTTGTTTTTGGAGGAAAAGATGGAAAAAAATCTGGATTTCATTGACTTCGTGATATTGTGCCGCGATCATGAGAAAAAGATAGGTCTTAATCGTAAAGAGGTTCGGGCGGTTAAAGCTTCCCGTCAGGTACTTCTGGATATTATCAGGAAAAATCCCCGCAAAGCCTATTATGCCATCAACACGGGGATCGGCGCATTGCTCAATAAGCGCATCCCGGCGGGAAAAATGGAAGAATTCCAGGAAAACCTGATCATGAGCCATGCTTGCGGCGTCGGTCCTCCTTTAGAGGAGGAGATCGTCCGGGGTATGATGCTTCACATGATACTCAATCTTAAAAAGGGCGTTTCCGGGATCAGGCTTTCTACCCTGGAGCTGTTGATTAAAATGTTCAACCTGGATATAACCCCGGCGGTACCGGCCCAAGGTTCGTTAGGGGCTTCCGGCGATCTTATTCCGCAGGCTCATGTTTCCTTGGCTCTTATCGGCCGGGGAAAGGTTATCAGGGACGGCAAGATTATCGATGCCGCGTCCGTTTTTGAAGATAAGAGGATAGAACCGGCGAAACTTGGAGCCGGAGAGGCCATCGCGCTATTGAACGGCACAAGTTATATGGTCAGTTTCATGGCTTTTTGTTCCGCCCATGCCCGTATTTTAGCGTGGATAGCCCATGTCGCCGCCGCTTTGTCCCTAGTCGCCTTAAACGGCAATGCCCGGGCTTTCGCATCCGAACCGCAGGCCGGCAGCTGTCACGCGGGGCGTGAAGCTTCCGCCGCTTTTTTATCCGGATTGCTCTCGGCCGAACTTTGGCCGATCGGAAACGGGCGCCGGAAACTGCAGGACGCCTATTCGCTTCGCTGCGCGCCGCGTGTTTTCGGCAGTTTTTTGGAAACCCTGTATGGACAAGTTTTTCCGGTCGTATGTGAAGAAATAAATAATTTTTCCGGCAACCCGGAGATATTCGCCGGAGAGGGAAGGATCGAGCAGGGCCGGGATAATTTCCACGGCCAGTCCTTGGCTCAAACCGCCGATTCGCTCGCGATCGCCCTGGCCGCGCTTGCCGGTATTTCCGAAAGACGGATAGAGAAGCTTCTTAACGGCACTTCTCCCGGACTGCCCCCGTTCCTGACCAAGACCGGAGGATTAAATTCCGGGCTGATGATCGCCCAGTATACGGCCGCCGCTTTGGTGGCGGAAAACCGGCACTTGGCCGCGCCCGCTTCGGTCCATTCAATATCGGTGGCGGCCGGCCAGGAAGATTTCGTCAGTATGGGCGCGATCGGCGCCCGGAGGGCCTGGCAGGCGGTTAAGAACGCCGAATATGTCGTAGCGATCGAGCTTCTTTGCGCGGTGCAAGCGCTCCAATTCCGCCGTCTTGCCCGCGGTCCGGCAAACCGCAAGATCGCGCCTATTGCCGATCTGGTCAGATGCCTTCTTCCTTGTCTCAGTAAAGACCGGATTTTGGCGGATGACATCGAGAGTCTTTTTTCCCTGGTGCATGATAACGGAAACGATTTTTTAACCGCCGTATTTGAGGCTACCGGCCTAAAAACCCCGGAGGAGGAAGTATGAAACAAATAGTTGAATGTGTTCCCAATCTAAGCGAAGGGCGCGACCAGAATAAAATAAGGGAGATCGCGGCTGTCGTGCCGCGTCCCGGCGTTAAGCTGCTTGACGTCAGTTCCGACCCGGACCATAACCGCAGCGTGATAACTTTCGCGGGCCGGCCCGGTGCGGTCATGCTGGCCGCTTTCAGGCTTATAAAGAAAACGGCCGCCCTGATCGATATGGCCGGCCATAGCGGGAAGCATCCCCGTCTGGGCGCGGTTGACGTTTGCCCGTTCATACCGGTAACGGGAACGACGCCTGATTATTGCGCGCAACTGGCTTACGAGCTTGGGGATATGGTCGGACGCAAATTGAACCTTTCCGGCTATTACTACGGAGCGGCCGCTCGCTGTCCGGAGAGGAAGAAATTATCGGATATCCGCCAGGGAGAATATGAGGGTTTGTCCGATAAGCTTAAAAAAGCCGAATGGCGTCCGGATTTCGGACCGGCGGTATTTAATCCAAAGTTCGGCTGTACCGTTATCGGCGCCAGGAATTTTCTGATCGCTTATAACGTAAATCTTGATAGCCGCGACATGGCCTTGGCTAATGGCATCGCCCGCTTGCTCCGCAGTTCCGGCGGAATCAGCGTTATCGGGACCGACAAAAGGCGTATCCCCGGGATTTTCCCCTCCGTTCAGGCCATCGGCGTCGAACTCGCCGCCCGGCAGCAAGTCCAGGTTTCCATGAACCTGATGGATTATTCCGCCGCGCCCGTCTATATCGTTTTCGAGACCGTCAAAAGGATGGCTTCTTTGGCCGGAGTCAGGGTGGCCGGCAGTGAAATCGTCGGATTGGCTCCGGAGAGCGCGCTAAACGACGTTCCGTTCGAATATTTGCAGCTTGAGAATTTTAACCCGAAAAAACAGATCATAGAGGAGGCGCTCGGTTTATGAAAGAGATCAAAGATATGACGGTAGAAGAATTTTTGCGCGATCTGGCCTCTGACGCTCCGGCGCCGGGCGGCGGCAGCGCATCGGCTGTCGCCGGAGCCATGGCCGCGGCCCTGGTCGCGTTCGTTTGCCGCAAGACCATCGGCAAGAAAAAATATGCCGCGGTTGAAGCGACAATGAGGGATATATTGGATCAGACGGAAGATCTAATGGCCAGGCTTCTGGATTTAGCGGAAGAGGATAAGGCGGCCTTTCAACAGGTGATCGCGGAAAAATATTCCGCTGCCAGCCTGGAAAAAGCTTCTTCGGTGCCGGCCGAAATCGATAAATTAGCCGCAAGGGTTTGCGGTTTAGCTATTACCGTGCTTCAGTACGGAAATATTAAGACCCAAACCGACGCGCAGGTCGCTTCCTTGCTCGCCAAGACGGCGACCCTGGGAGCGAAACTGAATGTTGAAATCAACAAAAAAGACAAAGGCGTTTAAAACGCGAAAAACATAAGACAATTACCCGAAGATAGAACTTCGGGTTTTTTATTGCCTTAAATTTTTATTGACTATTAATTTGACAAAAACGGGATAAAGTTATTAAATATAATGATGTTAAATTAAAATATTTAGTATCGGGTTCATTACAATTAAAAAACCAGAGAAGGGGAGAAAGAAATGTCTGAAAGCAAAGTAGACGGAAAAATAGCCAGAGAGGAAGAAATTAAAAAATACGGCCGGCCGATGTGTATGGATGAAAAGCCGAAAAATCCGCTGAAAAAACAAGGCGGAAGCAAAATAAAGGAATGTAGGAACTGGGACGCGGAAGCGGCCCTTCGGATGCTCCGTAACAATCTCCATCCGCAGGTCGCTTTCGACTGGGAAAAATTGATCGTTTACGGCGGCTCCGGCCGGGCGGCCCGCAACTGGCACGAATATCACCGGATCGTGCGGGCGCTCAAATCCCTTGAATGCGACCAAACCCTCCTGATCCAATCCGGTAAGCCGGTCTATATCGCCCCGACGCACGAAAACGCGCCGCGGGTGATCATCGCGAATTCCAATCTCGTTCCCGGTTGGGCCAATGACGAACATTTCGAGCATCTTGATCGATTGGGTCTTATGATGTACGGCCAGATGACGGCCGGAAGCTGGATCTATATCGGCACCCAGGGGATACTCCAGGGCACTTACGAGACTTTCCGCGCCTGCGCCGATCTTAATTTTAACGGCAGCCTGGCCGGAAAGTTCGTTTTGTCGTCCGGCTTAGGAGGTATGTCCGGCGCCCAGCCCTTGGCCGCGACCATGAACGGCGCCGCGGTCCTCATCGTCGAAGTGAGGAAGGATAGGATCGTCCAAAAGGTCGAAGAAGGTTATTGCGACACATCGGCCGAAAATCTCGATGAAGCTTTAAAACTGATAGCTTCGGCCGTCAAAGAGAGAAAACCATTGTCCGTAGGATTAGCGGGGAACGCAGCCGATATTTATCCCGAGATAATACGCCGGGGCATTATTCCCGATATTGTTACCGACCAGACACCGGCTCACAATCTTTTATATTACGTTCCTACCGGCGATCTTAAAGAACTGGACGATCTGCGTTTTAAAGATCCGGACGCTTATAAAAAGAAAGCTTTGACGTCTATCGTAAGTCATGTCGATGCTATCATGGAGATGCAAAAGAGAGGAGCGGTCGCGTTTGATTACGGCAACGCTTTGCGCGACCAGGCTTATAAAGCCGGCCTCGGCGCCGTTAAAGGCGAAAACGGACAGTTCGTTTACCCCGGTTTTGTTCCGGCCTATATCCGTCCGCTTTTCTGCCAGGGCAAAGGTCCTTTCCGCTGGGCGGCGTTATCCGGCAACCCCAAGGATATTCTGACGATTGACCGGGCTCTCTTGGATGCTTTTCCGCGCGATGACGGTCTTAAGAATTGGATCAAAAAAGCGCAGGATCAGGTGCCGTTTATCGGACTGCCTACCCGGATCTGCTGGCTCGGATACGGCGACCGGGCGCGTTTCGGACTGATCATCAATGATCTGGTAAAAAAGGGTAAGGTCAGGGCGCCGATCGTCATCGGCCGTGATCATCTCGATTGCGGCAGCGTCGCCTCACCCTCGCGGGAGACGGAAGGCATGCTTGACGGGAGCGACGCCGTAGCTGACTGGCCGCTTTTGAACTTCGCTTTGAACGCCGTAAACGGCGCCTCCTGGGTGTCTTTTCACCACGGCGGAGGCGTCGGCATGGGCCGGGCCCTCCACGCCGGAGTGGTCATGGTTTGCGACGGCAGCGAAGAACGCGACCGGAGGATAGAAAGGGTTTTAACCACGGACCCCGGGATCGGGGTTGTCCGGCACGTTGACGCCGGATACGAGCTGGCCGTGAAAACCGCCAAAGATAAGGGGATTATTATTCCGCGGTAAAAGATCGGGAAGAGAGGCCTTTATGCGAGTCCATGAGAATTTCGACGGCAGTTGCGATCTTTTTATAAGCGGCGGACAGCTAGTTACCCCCATAGCCGGAGATAAGCCCAAGCGTCTGGCTACGGCAAATTATCTTGAAATTATTGCGGATTCCGCGGTGGCCGTAAAAAACAGTCTGATCGTGGCTGTCGGCAGCCGCGAGGAACTTGAAAAAGAGATAAGCGTAAAGCGCCGGGTGATAGATGCCCGCGGCAAAGTAGTTATGCCCGGACTGGTTGACCCGCATACGCACCTGGTTTACGGCGGTTCGCGCGCGCACGAATATGAAGCCAAGATAAAGGGCGAGACCTATAAAGACCAGCACGGTCGGGGCAAAGGTATTATGTACACGGTCGGACGAACCCGGGAGGCGAGCGAAGACGAACTCTTTAGCCGGGGCGCGAAGATACTGGAGCAGGTCTGGCGGCACGGCACCACGACTATTGAGATTAAGAGCGGTTACGGCCTTGATTACGGCACGGAGATGAAAATACTCCGGGTCATCGACCGCCTGCGCCTTTATTTCCAGGATAGAATAACAATCGTAGCGACCTTTTTGGGCGCGCACACCGTCCCGCTTGAATTTAAGGATAATCGTGAAAATTATATCATCGTGCTGGAATTCATGCTGGGAGCGATTAAGGAAAGAGGCTTAGCTGAATTCGCGGATGTTTTTTGCGACCAGCTGGGGTTTAGCCTTGATGAATCCAAAAGGATTTTAGGCGCGGCCCGGTCTAGTGGATTAAAACTTAAAGCCCATATTGACCAGACCGGAGAAGCGGGCGGGCGCGAACTTTTATGTATGTTTCCCCTGGTGTCAGCTGATCACCTGGATCACCTTGATGTGAAATTAAAATTTTCGGCTGATACGGTCGGCGTGCTCCTGCCCGGAGTCACCTACCACCTGATGGAAACGCAAAGTAAAAGCTTTTGGACCTATAAAGCCAAAGAATTCATCAAAGCCGGACTGCCGGTCGCTTTGGCCACGGATTATAATCCCGGTTCTTGCCCTTGCTTTTCCATGCAGACGGTTATGGAATTGGCGGCGCGGCTTTACCGCCTGACCCCGGCCCAGATAATCAACGCCGCCACGATTAACGCGGCCTGCGCCCTGGGGCGCGGTCACGAGATCGGTAGCCTGGAGCCAGGTAAACGAGCAGATATTATTATCTGCGACACGCCGGATTGGCGGGAGATGATCAATAGCTTCGGCACAAATAAGGTAGAGATGGTTATAAAAAACGGTAAATTAATCCGTAATTAATGCGTTATCATAAAAAAATAAAACAGGCATAAAAATGCCTGCTTTTTTTAACGCAAATCATTGTCAGGAAAAGAGGCTTTAAAAATCCTTACAAGTCGCCGTCGACTTAACGGCTGAATTTTTATGTTTGTTAAAATTATGTTATAATTAAATATATATTCATTAATAATAAAATTATGACTAAAAAAACATCTCTTTTTCTATTGCTCGCGATTTTGGCGTTTTCATTCTGTTTTTTCGGAACCCGGGCGCTTGCCGCCGGCAACCATAGCGGCCAGATCGTAAAAATGAAGGGCCTGACCTCTCTTTATTATGTGGCGGCGGACGGCAAGCGCTACGTGTTCCCTAATGAAAATATTTACAGATCCTGGTTTACGGATTATGACGATGTCGTGACTATATCCGAAGAGGAACTGATCGCGCTGCCCCTGGGCGGCAACGTTCTTTATCGCCCGGGCGTCCTGTTGGTCAAGATAACGACCGATCCTAAGGTTTATGCCGTTACCAAGAGCGGGATCCTGCGCTGGATAAGAACCGAAGCGATCGCCCGGACTCTTTACGGGGATAGCTGGAACAAGCTCATAGACGACGTGCCTGATTCTTTTTTCACTAATTACCGGGTGGGCGACGAGATCGACGACGTAGCGGAGTTCGATCCCGAAAACGAGATCGAGGATATAGATAATATTGATGCCAACCATGGACTGTCTTCGGCCAATTCTTTGCGGGCTCATACCAGGAAGTGTCAGGTTGTCGGTAATGCCCGCCAATGCCGGTTAAATGATGACGATGACGACGATAGTGATAATGACAGCGATATTTACATAGCGGGGATCACGGTAAACGACAAGGGCGATAAGGGATATATCGATTATGCCGACGAGATAATCATTAACTTCAGCGAAGCGGTCGATCCGGCGTCCGTAAATTTCGGCCTGACCGCCGGAGGTTATTATGCCAGTTTCGATTATAATATCATCGGCGCGATCACCGTTTCCGAAGACGGAATTCTGACAATAAAAGGTATTGCTTCTTTCGATTTGGGATCCGTAGACGATTCCGGCCAGTTCGCCGTTAAATTAAGCTTGAGCGACAGCGCCAAAAATCTGACCGTAACCGTCATCGCCGGCAGCGACATAAAAATCGAGGATGAGGACTTTGAAGACGCCAGACAGATCGGCGGCACTGTCAAGGATAAAACCGGTAATATCATGAAGGAGGATTCCGACATCGATACGCCAAACGGGACCTTCGGGGGCGAGCACGTGAATGACGGTATTGAGCCTTTTATATCATCGATCGAGGTCTTCAACAACGGCAAGGACGGCTATATGGACATTAACGACGAAATACGCGTTACTTACAGTGAGCGGATCGATCCCGAATCGGTAAACAACGACTTGAAAAAAGGCGCCTCTGTAGATAATGTCGCTTATAATAAAACGGGCGGGGTAGACGTTGATAAAAACGGCATTTTGACCGTGGCCGATATCGCTTCGTTTTACGTCGGCGACGTAAGCGGCGCCGGCCGGTTCGGCGTTTCCCTTTCCCTGGATTCCGAGGGCGAAGTCCTGACCATAATACTTAAAAGCGGAAGCGACATCAAGATCGATAATGAGGACCTCGACGACGCCAGACAGATCGGCGGCACGATCGAAGACAGGGACGGCAACGAAATGGAGAGCGACCCCAATATCGACGATCCGTCCGGATCGTTCGTGGAGGACAGCCAGGGAAGCGATCCCTATATCACCCACGTAAAGGTATATAACGAAGGCTATACGGGCTATGTCGACGTTGATGACAGGCTTGTCATTACCTTCAGCGAAGAACTTGATCCTCAAACCATAAATAAGAATCTGGCCGCCGGGGGGTCTGTTTCGGATATTGACCTGGATAAAACGGGCGGAGTATATATTAACAGCGATGGTATATTCACGGTTACCGATATTCTGTCTTTCGATATCGGCGAAGTCGCCGGAGGCAGCAACGACTTTACCGTTGGGCTTTCCTTAAGTTCGAACGGTAAAATATTGACCATAACTTTAACGGACGGAGATTCGGTCGGAATCAGCAGCGAGAATTTCAGCCATACGACGCAAATCGGCGGAACGATCGAGGATCAAAGGCATAACGTGATGAACGCCGTTAACAATATCGATGACCCGAACGGGACTTTCGGAGGGGACAGCGTCGATACCCCTCCCTACATAACGGAGATCGAGGTCAGTAACGGCGGCGATTCCGGAAATATCGATGTCGGCGACCGTATCGCCATAACCTTTAACGAGGCTATAGATCCGGAGTCGGCCAATAAGAATCTTAAGGCCGGCGGTTATGTCCAAAACGTCGATGACGACGATACCGGCGGTGTGATCGTAGAGGATAACGGCACGTTAACGATAAGCGATATCGCCAAATTCTACGTTGGCGACGCCGACGATGAGGGGGAATTCAAGGTAAAATTATCCCTGAATTCGATCGGCAACATTCTGACCGTTACTTTGTCGAGTGGAGACGATATCGAACTAAATTATGAGGATATGGACGACGCGGAGCAGATAGACGGCACGATCGAGGATAGGGACGGCAATAAAATGGAGGAAGACCCCAGAATTACCGATCCGATCGGAAATTTTTAATGCTGATTTTATCCATATTGAAGACCGCGGTAATTTTCCGCGGTTTTCGTTTTGATTGACAATAAGATTGACTCTATCCGCTAATAATGCTACAATAAGATCGAACCAGTAAAACGTGTCTATTGTAGAGCGGTAGGGGCGTTTTTCTTTTTGGTTCAATTTAAAGGTCGAACTTTAAAAATTCGCTAATATTAATTAAATCTATGTTTTTATTCCTAATTGGTATCATTGAAATGCTGATCGTCACCTCCTGGACCAAGATGGTTACCAAGACCAGGGTCCTGGCCTCAGGCGGCATCACCATGATCAATGTGCTTATTTGGTATTATGTCCTACAAAAAATCGTCGACGACATCAGTAATTGGCATGTAGCCTTGATGTACGCCGCCGGTTGCTCCGTCGGCACCGTCATTAGCACTTATTATTTTCATTTGCGTGAAAGTAAAGAAGCTATGACCGCCGAAGAGCCGGGCATAATGACGCCAAAACCACAACAATGATTAAAGACGAACCTTTTCCGCGTGAAAAGTGCGAGTATTAAAAACCACCCGTTAATGTAAATTTCCGGGTGGTTTTTTTATATCTAAGGCGCGGGCTTTATTTTTTGAAAGAATAATGATAGAATTGCGTAATAATATATTGGTACCAGAATTATATATACATGATAAACCCGGAACAAATGCAGGACAAAACCGACCAGGAGTTGGTGGCGCTTACTTTGGAAAACCAGGGTTATTTTTTGTACCTGCTTAAGCGTTATGAGGACAAACTTAAGCGGTATATATTGCGGATCTCTAACGTGAGCGGAGATGAGGCTGAAGATATCCTGCAGGATACTTTCGTAAAGGTTTACCGCAACCTTAATGACTTCGATCAAAATTTGAAATTCTCTTCCTGGATCTATCGGATCACTCATAACGAGGTCATAAGCCATTATCGGCGCCGGCAGGCACGGCCCGAAGGATACCGGCTGGAACTTTCTGAAGAGCTTGCCCATAAGCTGGCGTCCGATCTCGATACGGAGCGCGAAATCGACCTGGGATTGTTGCGCGATAATCTGGAAGCGGCGCTTTCGAACATCGACGAAAAATACCGCGAAGTGATAATATTGAAGTTCTTTGAGGGGCTGGACTATCGGGAAATATCGGATGTGCTGAAAAAGCCGGTCGGAACGATCGGAACCCTCATCAACCGGGCGAAGAATAAATTAAGGGAAGAGATCGGGGAAAAGATCAGGGTCGCCTGAATAGCGCGCGATTATTTAATGAACTATCGATCATAATATGCTTAACCATGATATAAGCCGCGATGTGCTTAAAACAATTGAAGAGAAACATATCAAGCCCAAACCGCGCTGGACTTTTTTGCTCAAGGATTATGCCATCTGGATTTTAGGCGCGTTTTCGCTTATCGTCGGCAGTCTCGCTTTTTCGGTCATAATTTACATGCTTAAGAATAATGATTGGGAAGTATATCGGCATCTCTCCGGCAGTCTGCCTGGCTTCGTGGTGATTACGATGCCTTATTTCTGGTTGATATTTCTGGCGATTTTTACTTTAGCGGTCCATTATAATTTCAAACATACGAAAACCGGCTATCGTTACCGTTTGCCGGCGGTCATAGCCGCGAGCATGGTTTTAAGCGTCGTTTTAGGAGGGATTCTTTACGGCGCCGGAGTCGGCCGCGCCATCGATGACGTCTTAAGCGAAAAGGCGCCGGGATTTTATCGGGTAATCGTCAATCCGCGGATGGATATGTGGGCGCGTCCGGACCAGGGATTTCTTCTGGGGCTTATTATTGATGCGGAAGGCCGGGAAGACTTCAGGCTTCTGGATTTCGATCGCCGGCTTTGGGATATATCGGCTCATGACGCGAAAATACCGCCCTTTCTGAAAATAGAAGCCGGCAGCCGGATCAAGATGATCGGCGATAAAACCGGCGAGAACGGTTTTCGCGCCCTGATAATCATGCCGGTGGGGCCGGGACGGGGCATGCTCCACCACCCAGGTTTTATGCTTGGACCCGGATGTCCGATGGACAAGATGGCTCCCGGTGATTGTATGGGGCCAGGTTTCATAAAATAACGGGGTTAAGAGAATTCTGAACCGGGCTTATGCCCGGTTTTATTGTTCAATTCTTTTTAATCGTGGCGAATTAACACCAAAAGCGCAAAGTACGTTTTTTGGAACAGTATATTTTTTATTTTGCGCGACAGTAGAGACGTGGTTTATAGAGACGCGATTAACCGCGTCTCTACCGGTATTTATATTCATCGTGAAATAAAAATATTTTATCCGCGTAATATAAAACAGAGGGCCTTGGGCGCCCGTTGGCGCTCTCTAATTAATCTTTAATCTTCTCGGCCGGGTCGCGCTAGACGCCCCCCCGGCGGAGTGTTTTTAAGTTTATGGACAAAAACAACAAAACCAATAATAAAGCGATGCGCCTGGGCGCGGCCGCGTTATCGGTCGTCGCCACTACCGCCATAGTCGCGGGCGGCGCCTATGCCTTTCAGGGCGATTTTACAAAAAGGGGGCCGAATTCGGAACAGCGTGAAGCCATGGAAGAGGCAGTTGAAAACAGCGACTATAATGCCTGGAAGGATCTGGCTCCGGAGAGGGGAAAAATGGCCGATATAATCACTGAGGAAAATTTTAAAAAATTCTCAGAGATGCACAAACTCGCGGAAGCGGGTAAGGCCGATGAAGCGAAGGCCCTGGCTCAGGAGTTAGGTCTTAAAAACGCGGGCGGATGCGGGATGATGGCGGGCGGACAGGCCTGCGGCGGCGGCTTAGGGCGCGGAGTTTCCCCGGAGAACATGGAAGCGGCCAGAACCGCCATTGAGAAAAATGACTTTAACGCCTGGAAAGAAGCGGTTGGCGATAATCCCATTGCGGAAAAGATCAATGCTGATAATTTTTCTAAGTTAGCGGAAGCGCATAAGCTTATGCAAGAAGGCAAATATGAAGAAGCTAAAATCATAAGAGAAGAATTGGGTCTGGGCGGGCGCGGGATGATGGGCGAAATGAAAGGCGGAATGCAGGGTGGTATGCAGGGAATGCGACGCGGTGCGGGCGGATGCGGAAAAACAGCGCAATAAGCGTATTATAATACAAGAAAAAGGCGCACACCTCGGTGTGCGTCTTTTTTAATTTTACGGCCGTAAAAAAAGTTAATAATGAAAGAAAATATGATTATTTGCGTATTATTAGTATACAAGGTAATATTATATATATTATATTATTTTTTAAATAGATTAAAAATCATATGAACAAATTTTTGTTATTTTTATTGCTTTTATCCGTATTTGCGTTATCTGCCTGCAGCGGCGGGACCGCTCAAACCGGTACACTGGGTTTAGACGGAAAGGGACCGGACGATTTCCGTCGGCCGGATTTCGGCCAACCGGATCGGGAGCCGGATATTCGGGGTCTTGTTAAATCTATTACCGGCAACGAGGTGACGATTTTGAAGATCGAACGCCCCGATCTTGGCAACGCGGAGGGTAATAACGAATCTGACGCCGCCGCTAATCCCGATCAGCCTAACGGTGATCGCGCTTTTGTGGTGTCGGGCGGCACGGGAGGAGGCGGAGAGAGGCGCGGTGGCGGCTTCGTGATGATGGGTGGTCCGGGCGGTGCGGGAGGCGCGGGGACTACCGACCGAGCCGCGATGTTAAAGCAATTAGAGGCGATGAGTACCGGTTCGGAAACGGTGACGATTCCGGTTGGCATCCAAATGCTTAAACCCGATACGGCTAACGCCAAAGACGCTACGACCGGAGGCAGGGGAACAAACATGAATATGATTGAGGCATCTTTAAGTGATATCCAAGCCGAGAAGATGCTTAGTATCTGGTTGGACGAAGGCGTGACTGACCGTAAGGTGGCGAGTTTTGTGTTGGTGATGAGATAGTGTAATTACCCACAAATTTACAAATTTTTTACAAATCTACAAATACCGATAAAACATGTCACTTAGTATTTGTAAATTTGTACCTGATTTGTAAATTCGTGGGAGCTTATATTTAAATAGCATAAAGAATAAAATTATGAGTTCAATACTTGAAGAAAGCAAAAAGGCGAAGAAAAGGGGGATTTTGGGGATTTTCAAGAATAAGAAAATTCTGATCGTGGCGGCCGTTTTGGTTATAGCCGGCGGCGGTTGGTATTTTTATAGTAGCCGGGGAGAGGCGGAGAGCGTCGTTTCCACGGTCAAGAACGCGACGGTTAAAAGAGGAGACGTTGAGATCGCGATTGATACCGAAGGCAAGGTCGTGGCCGAGGATGGCGTGGAACTGTCATTTTCCGTTTCCGGCGACAATCTTGAAGTGGAAGACGTTTACGTGAAAGAGGGCCAGTTCGTGAAAAAGGGCGATAAGATCGCCGCGGTTTCAACAGACACGCTCCAGTTCAGCGTTCGGAGCGCTTACGCGAGTTATCAATCCACTTTGGCGAGCTACAACGAAAAGATGGCCGGGGCGACCGAAGAGGCAAAGACAAAAGCTAAAGCGTCCATAGATCAGGCGCAATTATCCTTGGATCAGACTAAGATCAGTTTGGAAAAAACCAAAGCCAGCGACCAGACGAAGATCAAGAACGCGGAAGATGCACTTGAAACGGCTCGGGAAAACCTTGATAAAAACCGGAATGAAGCGGAAAGCGAAGATGTCAGCGATGCCTATAAAACTTTAATGAACACGATCAAATCCACGAATATTTCCCTGGAATCAATCCTACCTGATTCAGACGAGATTGTCGGCATGGATAAGACCTATTTGAACGACGATTTTGAAAATAACCTAGGGGCAAAAAATATTACCACTTTAAGCGGAGCCCAAAATAGCTATGTTGAAGCCCGGAACGCTAAAGATGATCTTGGCGCGCTGGCGACCGCCTTGTCTGTCGCAAGCCCTCAGGCCGATATTGACGCCGCGGCCGATCAGGTTGAAAAAACCCTGGCTGCCCTGGAAAAACATTTGTATAACATGAGCCTGATGCTCGCGGCCACTATCACCTCCACTGACCTGACCCAATCGGAACTGAACGCCTTTATCGCGACCATCAACGCGAATCGTTCCACTGTCAATACGAAAATTTCTTCTTTTGACACAAGCTTAGAAACAGTGACGGACGCGAAAGACGGACTTAAAGATTATCAAGACGCCTATGACGAAGCGGTGGAATCCCTGGCTGACGCCAAAGACGACGCCGAGCAGAATATCAAGAACGGCGAAGCGTCAATCGCCGCCAAGGAGCTTTCCTTAAAACAAACTAAAGACGATTACGACGATCTTTTGGCTCCCTTAACTGACGCGGAACTGGCTTCGGCCCGGTCCCAGCTCACTTCGGCTTCTATCAGCCTGGAAAAAGCCCAGCTAGACCTCAAGAAAGCGACCATTCTTTCGCCGATAGACGGCCAAGTCGCGGCTTTAAATTATAAGGCGGGCGATATTATTATCACGGATGCCACTAAATCGGTAGCGACGGTCATTAATAACGACACCTTATTTATTGAGGTCAATATTGAAGAGGCGGATATTTCGAAGATCAAGGTGGGCGACAGGGCCGTGGCCGCGTTTGACGCGCTTAACGGCGACGAGATCCCGGGCGAGATCAGTTTTATTTCCCTGACTTCCGGATCCAGCAATAACGGCATCGTGACCTACCTCGTGCGGGTGCTTTTGGATAACAGCGATAAAAAGGATATCCGCGAGGGCATGACCGCGGCCGTTAAATTCGTGACAGCGGGAGTGGAGAACGTTTTATCGATCCCGGTCGAAGCGGTCCGGAACGTGAGCGGCAAGCCTTCGGTCCAAACGGCGGTCGGTGAGTGGAAGGCGGTTACGACCGGATTTACGGACGGAAAATACGTGGAGGTAATAAGCGGGTTGAGCGAAGGAGATAAAATTATTTATTAGAAAGCATAGTTTGAGGAAAAAATATTGGATATTAGATATTGGATATTATGACAACAGGCATAAAACCCTTATCTTGATTTTTACCGCTAAAGCGATTTTAGCCTGTAACATAATATCTAATATCAACGAACAGAATAAATCAAAAAAACGAATAATTTTTAACAGACATAAAAATTCGCATCGACATGAAAAAGTAATATCCAATATCTGATTTTTTATTACTTATGATATGGAAAATACAGAAATCAAGTTAGAGGCCGTTCATAAATCGTATTATCTTGCCAACGGCGAGGAGATTCCGGTACTCAAGGGCATTGACCTTGAAATCAAAAAAGGGGAGTTCGTGGCGATCATGGGCGAGTCCGGGGGCGGTAAAACCACTTTGCTTAATATCATCGGCTGCCTGCATCCTTTGTCGGAGGGAAAGTATTTTCTGGAAGGCGAGAATATCGGCGAAGTGCGGGACGATTTTACTTTGGCTTTTATCCGCAATAAAAAAATGGGTTTTATTTTCCAGCAGTTCAATCTTTTTTCCCGCCTGACCGCCTTAAAGAATATCGCTCTGCCGGCCATTTATGCCGGCATAGATAAAGATGAGCGGGAAGCCAGGGCTATGGCGCTTTTAAAAAGCGTCGGCATGGAAGACCGGGCGCATCATAAACCAACGGAACTTTCCGGCGGCCAGCAGCAGAGAGTGGCGATCGCGCGCGCGCTTATAAACGACCCGGAGATAATACTCGCCGACGAACCGACCGGCGCGCTTGATTCTAAATCCGGCCTGGCCATCATGGATATTTTTTCCGGCTTCAAGAAAGAGAACAAGACCGTGGCCATGGTCACGCACACGGCCGAAGTGGCGAAATACGCGGATCGGATCATATATTTAAGGGATGGGAAAGTGATTGATAATGATTATAAATTAACTTCCGCTTATTAGGCCCTAGGCTCTAGGCATTGGACGCCTAAAGCCTAACGCCTAAAGCCTAGTGCCTAGTAACATGAATATCGAAATAATAAAAATGGCCTTCGAAGCGCTTCTGGGGAACAAGCTCCGGGCAGCCCTGTCCATGCTCGGGATCATTATCGGCGTGACCACGGTTATCGCCGTGTTCGCCGTCGGACAGGGAGCGCAAAACGCGGTCAACGCGCAGTTCCAGAACCTATCGGCCAACTCCATTATTATCATGGGCATGTTCGGGCGCGGCGCGACGCAGAGTTCGAAATTAACGACAGCGGATGCCCGAGCGATCATGGAGAAGGCCGAGCACGTCAAATCGGCTGCCGGGTCGATCATGGGAAATTTAAGCGCGTCATACGGCTCAGAGTCCGGTTCTTATAGTGTTATCGGCGCGGACGCCAACTACTTCTCTATCTCCAACCTTAAGCTGGGAAGCGGACGTTTTTTCGAGGAAGCGGACGTTGACTCCAAAGCTATGGCCGCGGTTATCGGGAGCGATGTCGTCGCCGCGCTTTTTCCGGACGGAGGAAATCCGGTTGGCAGTACGATCACGGTCGGCGGCAAGCGCCTGGAGGTGATCGGAACCATAGAGGAGGTCGGCTCCAACATCGGACGAATGTCGCCGGACGAGGCGATTATCGTCCCCGACACGACAGCGCAAAAAAGCCTTTTAGGGGATCGGGGTCAGGTTATGATAAACGCCCAGTCCGATACGGTTGATAATATCACTATCGCCACCGAAGAGATCACCGCTATTTTACGGGCTGAACATAAACTTAAGGTTGGAGCGGAAGACGATTTCCGGATCATGGACGCGGGCTCGATGATCGGCGCGGCCCAGAGCGCGGCTACGCTCATGACCGTACTCTTAACCGCGATCGCGGCCATAACCCTGTTAGTTTCCGGGATCGGCATCATGAATGTCATGTTCGTGACCGTGGCCGAGCGCACGAAAGAGATCGGTATCGCCAAAGCGATCGGCGGCAAGCGGGCCGATATTCTCGGGCAGTTTCTCCTCGAGTCGGTGGCGATGTCGATGATCGGCGGCCTTATCGGTATTATCCTCGGGCACGGTATAATTTATCTGGTTAACCAGGTCGAGTCTTTAAGTTCGATCATTACTCTGGCTCCGTCCGTCTTAGGCGTTTCGATCGGTTTCGGTTTTTCGGTCTTAGTCGGCGTCACTTTCGGTTTCTATCCGGCGCTTAAGGCGAGCCGGCTCGATCCGGTGGACGCGCTCCGGAGTGAATAATTTTTTCTCATAGCTCATAACTCGTAACTCATAACTTTTTGTAAAATTCGTGTTCGCGATAAAATATCGCTTAAAGATTTTTGATCTTTGGGCGGTTTTTTTTAAAAAAAATCACCGCCTCGCAAAAAATAACCGTTTTTGTTATAATAGTTGTATGTTTATTTAGCATTATGTTCTATGGCACCTACGCCCTACGCCCTAACCCCTAAAATCTATGAACATCTTTTCTTATTCCAATAAACAGCCGAAAGACATCGCGGCCGAATTAAAAGTAGACTTGGCCTACGGACTGGATTCCGAAGAGGCCGCCGGCCGTTTAAAACAGTACGGACCGAATGAGATCGCGGGATATCGAGCTGCCTGGTATCATATTTTTTTCCGGCAATTCAAGTCTTCTTTTATTTATCTCTTACTCGGGGCCGCGCTCCTGGCTTTTATACTCCGCGAACGTATGGACGGGATCATGATCGTCCTCTTCGTTCTTATTAATGTCCTCCTCGGTTTTTTCCAGGAATACCGCTCCGAACAGACGCTTAAATTGTTGAAGCAATATACGGTTTCGCGGGCGGCGGTCCGCCGGGCGGGTAAGGAAATAAGCGTCAAATCCGCGGAACTCGTGCCGGGAGATATTGTCCGGCTGTCTCCCGGAGACCGGATACCGGCCGATATCCGTTTTATCGAGGCCGTTAACCTGAAAGTGAACGAAACGGTTCTGTCCGGCGAATCCGAAGCCATAAACAAGGAAAGTCGGACGGTCAAAAGAAGGATAAAGGACATGTACGGAGCGGTAAACCTGGGTTTCTCCGGCACTACGGTCGTGTCTGGCCGGGCCGTAGGCATCGTGCTCTTGACCGGCAACACGACGGCCATGGGCGATATCGCCCATCTGGCCAAGGAGACCAGGCACGTGAGCGGCTTCGAAAAGGGCATAGCCCGGTTCAGCCAATTCATAATCAAGTTGGTCGTCATTACCCTGGCCCTGGTATTTCTGGCCAATATTTTGATCAAGGGAGAGCGGGTTGATTTCGTGAGCCTCCTTATTTTTTCGATCGCCTTGGCCGTTTCCGTCATACCGGAGGCCCTTCCCCTGGTTATGACATTTTCCTTGTCCCGTGGAGCCTTGCGCCTGGCCAGAAAAAAGGTCGTGGTCAAGAGATTATCGGCTATTGAGGACCTGGGCGGGATAGAGGTGCTCGCGACGGATAAGACCGGAACGCTTACGGAAAACAAGCTTACCGTCAAAGATGTTTATGCCGCCGATAAAAAACAAGCGCTTTTTTGCGCGAATATGATATCGGCAGGGATCGATTCCCGCCAGGCGCAACTGGAGCCTTTTGATGTCGCCCTTTGGTCGGCTCTTTCCGCCCGGGAGCAGAAAGCGATCCGGGAATATATCAAGGTCGGGGAAATCCCGTTCGATCCGGCGCGCCGACGGAATGGTATTCTGGCGGAAAGGGGGCATGAACTTGAACTTGTCGTGCGCGGCGCCCCGGAAGAAATCATGGCTTTGTCGCGAAATTTGTCGAACCTGGAAAAAAACCGCATCAAACGCTGGATCTCGGACCAGGGGGAGGGCGGTTCGCGCGTTTTAGCGGTCGCTTCCAGGGTGATAACGGATTACAACCCGGATGATCTTGTTTCACTGGAAGATGATCTTGAATTCCTCGGCGTAATATCGTTTGCCGATCCGATCAAGCCCACTACTTTCGCCGCCATTAAAAAGGCTCGTGAGCTCGGAGTGGCGATAAAGATAATAACCGGCGACAGTCCGGAAGTGGCCGGCGCGGTCGCCCATAAAGTGGGCCTTATCCGGGACAGACGCAAGGTCATTACCGGGGAGGAATTCATGGAATTGGGCGAAGAAGAAAAAAGCCTGGCGGTTTCCGAATACGCGGTCTTCGCGAGAATATTGCCGGAACAGAAGCACAAGATCATCGAACTCCTGGAGCGCGAATACGAGGTCGGATTTTTGGGCGAGGGGATCAACGATACCCCGGCTCTTAAAGCAGCCAACGTTTCGATCGTGGTCGAAAGCGCGGCTGACGCGGCCCGCGAAGCGGCGGATATAGTGCTTCTTAAAAAGAACCTTGAGGTGATAATCGACGGCATCAGGGACGGGCGGGAGGTTTTCGCCAATACCACTAAGTACATAAAGATCACCCTGGCTTCGAATTTCGGTAATTTCTACGCAGTCGCTGTCGCCTCGATGCTCATCGATTTCCTGCCCATGCTCCCGATCCAGATACTTCTCGTTAATCTCTTGTCCGATTTTCCCATGATCGCGATCGCGGCCGACGCGGTCGATCCGGGAGAGATCGCCTCTCCCAAGCGGTACAGCGTCAAGGACATAATGGTCATAGCCACCATCCTGGGGCTCGTGAGCTCGGTCTTCGATTTTCTTTTTTTCGGCCTCTTCGTGCGTTTCGGCGCAACTACGCTTCAGACTTACTGGTTTATCGGCAGTATCCTGACCGAACTGGCCCTGATCTATTCCCTGCGCACGAAATTCTTTTTTCTTAAAGCTAAAGCTCCATCCGGTTCTCTTTTTGTTTTGTCCATAGTCGCGGCCGCCGCTACCGTTATTATTCCCCTGACCGGGATCGGGCGCGAAATTTTCCGTTTCATCCGGCCGGATTTTTACCATCTGGCGTTTATTTTCGGGCTGGTGGCCGTTTACTTCGCGGTCACGGAAACGGTCAAGCTTTTTTATTACCGGCCGGTAAATAACGAGGGGGCGGGCGTAAGAACATCGGGGTTTTAGGTATAGGGCTTATAATCCTACCTGACCGGCAGACTGGACAAAATTATATTTTTATGCTAAGCTTTTCCAATATTTGATATTGGTTCTTTTTATTTTAAACATCTTATAAGCGAGGCGGAGAAATGACAGAAATAAATGAACCGAAAAAAGAGGAAAATGAAAGCTGGCCTGCCGGTTTTTATCCGTACGAGGAGGCGGACGAAGAAGAAGAAAATAAAAAATATCCGGGTTACCGCTTTTGTTCCGGATGCGATCGCCAGGATCAGAGGATTTTCCGCAGTGACGCGGGGGATTATATAGTCGAAGTTTTAGGAGAGCATGAGCGAGCCCTGCAAAACGGCCGACGAGTGCTGGCGCAAAATACCGTGGCGGTCTTGCGGAAGGGGGATATTGATTTATATCCGAAGCTCCGGTGGCCGGAATACTGGTGGCGCGACGGCACTGAAGCGAGTATAGCGATCATGTATTTATCCGCGATGATCGGCATGCTTTTGTTTATTGGCGGCGTATTCGCCGGCGCCTGGGTACTTTGGCCCCCTTCTTTTTTTCCAGGCTGGATTTTGATCGTAGCGGGCGCGTTTTTGTCCGCCGCGGTTATCGTGGTGGGCGTACCTATCCTTTGGCGTTTTCTGCGGATCGCTTACGGCGTCTTCTGCGTATGGTTTTCGGTCTGGTGCAATATTTTTAAGTACCGGGACAGGAGCCGGTCATATTACCGGGATCTTTTTCGGGATCTGGCCCGGGCCGGCAACCGGGAAAAGGCCAGGGCGGCCGCATTTATGGTTAAATTCATATAAACCGACAAAGAGTGGAGGTATCCAAAAATAGGGGATAAATTTTATTATGAGGCGGATATGTAAATAAGTAGAGGGGGAAGGCGCATGATCAAAAAAATTTTGTGTTTTCTGGGGTTCCATAAAACAAAACTGACCCATAAAAACCGCGGTATCGCCGGCGGATGGCATTGTACCCGTCCGGGTTGCGGCTTTAAAGTAGATGCGATCAGATGGCCCCGTGAGCCACGCGCAAAATAATAAAAAAAACAGACAGCGGACAAAACCGCTGTTTTTTATTTTTTTCAGATTATCTGCTATAATAAAGCTGGATTTATGTGGATAAGAGGAGTAATTTGTGATATAATATATTTATAAATAATTAAAAAATAAGCTTAATTTTATGGCAAAAGAAAAAGATTATCAGGCGATTTTTTTAACTATGTCCAAAGAGGCGCTGGATAACGTGCCTTTCGGCGTTTACGTTATTGAGCGCGACGGAAAAATCGGATTTTTCAACAAAGAGATGGTCAAGATCAGCGGCGTCAAAGAGGCGAAAGAAATAGAAGGACAAAACGTTTACGAAGTGCCGTCTTACGAAAAATTCGGCCTCCTCAGGTTTATCAAGCGGGGACTAGAGGGACAGCCTTTCCGACTGAAGGGCATCCAATACGTTTCGCATCTGGGAAAGCGGGAGAGCTTCCGGGATTATTACGGCATACCGATCAAGAACGAAAAAGGGGAAGTGGAAAAGCTCTTGTGCATCGTCGAAGACATGACTTCGCAAAGGAAACTCGAATCCCAGATCGTATCGGACCTAAGGGAGAAAGAAATACTTTTGAACGAAGTCAATCATCGGGTTAAAAGCAACATGCAGGTAATAAGTAAAATGCTTAATCTGCAGCTTAATCATGCCGCGGATGAAAAAACGGCCGGTATGCTCAAGGAAATAAAGAATCAGATCGGAAGCATGCTGCAGGTGCATGATCGGCTTTATCGGGCCGGCGACCTGGCTCAGATCGGACTTAAGGATTATATCAGCGACTTGGTGCAAAGCCTTTTTGACATGCATAAAATCGATAAGAGCCTGGTAACCGCCAGGGTCAACGTGGGCAATATTTCCTTAAGCGTCGACCAGGCGATCCCATGTTCTTTGATCATCAATGAACTTGTGTCCAATTCCCTTAAATACGCTTTCCCGGAAAATCGAAAAGGAATAGTGAGCGTCGATTTTAATTCGGTCGACGAGGATAACTATGAGCTGGCCGTAAGCGATAACGGCGTCGGTTTTGGCAACGCCGCTAACGTCAATCAGGTAAATTCCCTGGGGCTGGCCTTAGTGAACACTCTAACCAAAGAGATCAAGGGCGATATCGACCTGGTCGAACAGCAGGGCGTTAAAGCCAGAATAAGATTTCCTAAAGAATTATAGAAAGGACCGGAAAATACCAGAAAACAGAAATAGTGAAGTAAATGGATATTGTCATCTTTTTTCTTCTTACTGTTCTGTTTTTTGTTACCATAATTATCATAGATCAGGATAGGGTCGGGAATGATTTAAAGTTAGCTTTGCCTCCGGCGTCGGGCGTTATTTTCTTTTAATATTAGTCTAACCGCGTTGTTATTTTCGGCCGGGAAAATTTGCTTTTTTTTCCCGCGGTGGTATAATAAATACGATTTTTATGCCTAGAACAAAAACACAACTTAAGGCGGAAAAACAGCGGCTTCCGGCTGAGAAGGGAGCGGAAGCCATACCCGCCTGGCGGGATTGCACCTGGAAGCGGATACCCTGCGGACACGATGACTGTCCGATCTGCAGCCGGATCAAGGAGGAAAGAGAGAGGCATATCGCCCGGGGAGAGGATCCGGATTCGATCGAAGCCGCCTTCGAAGACGCGGATAATTTTTTTCGGGAAACTTTCATTCTGACCGAACAGAAAGCCGATAAAGATCCGAAAAATGATCAGGCGCCGTCACCGCTGGAATTTATTTTATACCATAAGATCTTGCGTTGGCGCGACAACATCGCTCTTATCGCCGACCTAAGCGACGATACTTCCAGTACCTGGCTCTTTACGGAAGCAGGTGAAGACCTGCTTTGGTATGCCGACACTCTTTTATCCAAAGTCCACCGGCAACTGGTTAATCGCTGGCATCTCGCCAAGGGGCGGCAAGGCATAAACGCGGAATACGCATATACCGGCCGGGTATTGTCCGAGTGTCTGGCCATACTCAAGGGATCGTTAAGCGAATTAAGCCGGATGGAGATCACGCAAAAACTGGAATTCAATATCGCCTTATTGTTTTTAACCGGTTTAGAAAAAGAAATTATCAGCATATAGCTTGATTTAAGCTAATATCGCCTTGGATTAGATTCTAATCAATTCATTACTTTTTATTCTTTCCGTCTATTTATTGTATGAGAGACGGTTTTTTTAATTCATAAAAATTTAAGCGTATGAAGGTAAATAACAGAAAATTGAATAACCCCGTTCTATATGGGGCGATGATTTTAGCAGTAGCGGTTTTAGCCGGGACGATAGCCTGGACCGGCTATCAGGCGAGCGCGCAGGATAGCGTGACCTCTGACAACGAGAACATGGCCGCTGAGAACGAGAAATATAACCAAATCAGGCAAGATCTGGCCGCGATCGCGGAAAAATACAAGCCCCGCCTTGACCAGAACGGCGATATTTCACGTGATGACTGGGCCGGCATGCAAAGCGAGATATACGACGCAATGAAAAAACACGGAATCAACCCAGGGGTAATGATCCAAAACGCGAAAGGCACGATGGATAAGGGACAGGATCAATCCGCCGGCGGTAACGATCAGGACGGACAATTTCGGAATGATTTGGCCGTAATCGCGGAAAAATACAAACCCCGTCTTGACCAGAACGGCAACATTTCGCGGGATGATTGGGTAAACATGCAAGAAGAGATTTATGATCTCATGCGGCGGAGCGACATGAATCCGGGCACAATGATCCAAGGCGCGAAAGGGATGATTAATGGGGGATGGGATCGATCCGCCGCCGGCAACGATCAGGACGGACAATTTCGGAATGATCTGGCCGCGATCGCGGAAAAATACAAACTCCGCCTGGATCAGAACGGCGACATTTCACGGGATAACTGGGTGAACATGCAAGGAGAAATTTATGATCTCATGCAGCGGAATGACATGAATCCGGGCATAATGATACAGGATATCGGCTGGATGGATAAAAAAACCATGGATGAAAGCGACGCCTCCACAATGGAAAACGAATCAGAACTTGAAGACTCTTGGGCGGAGTATTAAAGGGATAAAAATCGAGAATCGTCCCGATATCCGGGGCGATTTTTGGTTGGATTGTTTTAGCCGCGTTAATATGGTAGAATATAATAAATGTAAAAATAATGTTTATTATGCGCAAGACCATAACCGGTTTGCTGGTTTTTTTTGTTTTTTCCGTTATTATCGTCCATATCGGTTCAGCGGCCGATGACGGGCCTGCGGAGGATTTAACCGCGGCTACTTCGACGCCGGCCGTAAATCCCGTTCTTCTGATAGTACCGGCCGACGACAATCCAACGGATACATTTTATAATTCCGGCGACCGGGGGAAGTTATTTTTAAGTTTCGATCTGACGGCCAGCTCAAGCGAAAGCCTTTACGTCGATGAAGTAAGGTTAAGGGCTATCGATTCTATTTCTTCGGCCTTTTTTAACCCCGGGATCGCGGGCGATAATCTTGAAAATATAACGATAGTCAACGGGGAAACCGGAAATTCGGTAAAACCGGCGGTTATTGACGTAACGGACGGCTCAAGGACTTTTTCCGGCCTGGATCTTATCATCGAATCCGGTAAACCGGCGCGGATCCGCGTTTACGCCGATATCGCCACCGGCATGGACGACGAGGTGGAAAGCCGGATAATCCTCGTTGACCCGATGGGCATCAAAGCCGTCGGAACGGAAACGGGAAAAAGAGCGGAAATATCCGGCGCGGCCGAAGGCGATTGGATAAACCTGAAGCCAGCCGAACCCAAAGCGGACCTTATTCTCTCCGGCATATATATAAACCAGAATCAGGATCATAATAACATAGTTATCGGCGAGCCGACTTATATAAACATCATCTATAAAAACATCGGAAACGGTCCGGCCCCGGAAAATTTCGGAAAGATATTCGATTTCGGCGGCGAAGGCATTTTCGAATTCGGCAATAACGGCGAACCGATATCTACCAGTTCCGGCTATTATCTTTCTTCCGGAGCGCTTTTAGGATCAGAAGAGTACGCGGAACTTTATGCCGGTATTTTCAGGAGCGCCGGAGAGATCGAATTTACGGTCACTCTCGATCCGGAAGACCTGATACCGGAAATAGATGATCGCAACAACGTTTTTACCGAGAATATAATCGTTTTTGAAGAACTTAATTATCCTGATTTCATCGTATATGATATAATAACCGACCCGATAAGTCCCCTGGGAGGAGAGGACGTACGGATCGACGTCGTTTATAAGAATATCGGGAGCGATTACGACCGGGATAAATTCTCAACCATGGTCTATTTCGGCCAGGCCGAAGGCTGGTTCATATTCGACGAGAGGCGGCCGATGTTCAAATCAAGAAGTTATCCGAACATGCTCGAGCCCCTGAGAACCGGCGAAACGATCACCGAAACCTATTGGGGGCGTTTCGGCCGCGACCGGACGATAGAGCTTGAAGCCGCGGTCGATACCTTTAAGGAGGTGGAAGAGGCCAATGAAGGCAATAATCGATTTCTTAAAAAGATCGTGATCCGTAAAAAGGCAGCGGCGGCCGCGGCCGTTCCCGGTCAGAGCGCCCTGGCCTTAAAACTTAAGGGCCGGATAGTTTTAAAAGTTGAAGGGAAGGGGGAGGCCTATTACATAAATCCCGTAAGCGCGGCCGTGAATTTTCTGGGACGGCCGGATGACGCGTTCAAGGTCATGCGGGAGCAGGGTGTGGGGATAAAGAACGCCGACCTCGGAAAAATACCGGTAGGATTACCCGCGGGAAGCGGCGCCGACACCGACGGCGACGGACTCTCCGACACACTCGAAGACGCCCTGGGAACGGATAAGGCCGAAGCCGACACCGACGGCGACGGACTCTCCGACCGCGAGGAATCGGAGCGGGGATCTAACCCGTCTTACGGCCGGAACCTGTCTATAATTACCGATAACGGTTTCGCGGCCAAACATAAAGGCAAGATATTCCTCCAAACCGAACGGAACGGGGAAGCCTGGTACGTGAATCCGGCGGATAACCGGAGATATTTCCTCGGTCGCCCGGCTGACGCCTGGGAGATCATGCGGACGCTGGGTCTCGGCATTTCGAACGCCGATTTCAAAAAATTATAAATTTATAGCATATGACAAAAAACACAATCACGGCTTTATTTTTCGTTCTGTTTTTCAGTAGCATCCTGGCGACGGCCCTCTGTCCGCTGCCGGTTTCCGCCGGTCCGGATGAAATGCTTTGGGGCGGCTACATGGAAGACGTCCAGACGACCACCGGGTTGGGCGACAGGGACCCGCGCGAAATGATCGCTAGCCTCCTGCGGGTAGCTCTCGGGTTTATCGGCATAATTTCGGTCATAATAATCCTTTTGGCCGGGATGAAGTGGATGACCTCTTACGGGGACGAAGAAAGGGTGGCGGCCGCCAAGGGTATGATCGCTTCCGGAGCGGCCGGACTTATTATCGTGATATTTTCCTTCGGTTTGTCGCAATTCGTTTTAAACTCCCTGTATACCGCTACCGGCGCGATCGGCGGATAATAAATAAACTAAATAACAGACTTTAAAATGGACCTATATAAATTACAAACGATTCTTAAAGGGGAGCCGCCCTACCGGTTCAAGCAGGCGCGAAAGGCGGTTTTTAGCGATCTAGCCGAAGACTGGTCGGAGGTTACAAGCCTGCCCCTGGGACTTAGGGAGAAATTAAACGCGGATTGCCCGCTTCGGATCGAGGGAAAGATATCGGGCTCGAAAAACAGTCGGACCCAAAAAGCCCTCATTAGCTTCGATGAGGGTCAAGGCATTGAAACCGTGCTGATGAGGCACGGGGATGGCCGCCGCACCCTTTGCGTGTCTTCTCAGATAGGCTGCCCCATAGCCTGCGCGTTTTGCGCGACCGGGCAGATGGGCTTCAAAAGGAATTTAAGCGTCTCCGAAATTATCGATCAGTACCTTTTTTTCGCCCGTCACCTGAAAAAAGAGCCGGGAAGCCCGAAAATCACTAATATCGTTTTTATGGGCATGGGCGAGCCTTTTCTTAATTATGATAATCTGCTCTCGTCCATAAAGATAATAAACGATCCGGAAACGATCGGTCTGGGCGCGCGGCATATTTCCGTTTCCACAGTCGGAATAATCGACAAGATCAGGCGATTCGCCAAAGAGAATATCCAGGCCAATCTGGCCGTATCCCTGCACGCTCCCGACGACGGACTGCGGTCGAGGCTTATCCCGATCAACCGGAAATACCCGATCAGGAACATCCTTGCGGCCGTCGATTATTACATAGACAAGACCTCCCGCCGGGTTATGTTCGAATACATGCTGATAAAGGGCGTCAACGACTCTCCGGCGGAAGCGCGGCAGCTGGCCATCATCATGCGCAAGCCTTTATATCTGGTCAATCTCATAAATTACAATCCCACCGGAGAATTCAGGCCGGCGGAAAGGGAGGCGGCGGAAAAGTTCAAGATCATACTGAAAAAAGAGAAAGTGGCCGTTACCGAACGCGCGAGTTTCGGGATCGACATAGAGGCCGCCTGCGGGCAGCTGGCGGGGAGAAGCGGCGCGGATCAATAAGCGCCCGTTCATAATAATGACCAGCGATAAAAACAAGCGACGCTTGTTTTTTTGTTGCCGGAGAAGTTGAATTTGCTTTTTTTATTGAATTATTTTTTAATAGATGTTAAGCTTGATAAAAGCTGATCTTTAAAATATAATCAGGTATTTTAGCCATTTTTCGTATAGGAGGGACTCATGGAAATCAGGAATTTCGACAAAAAAATAACCGCGGCCGATATCCCGGAAAAATTAGAGGTCATAACCCTTGAAGATCTCGTTATTTTTCCGCGCTTGCCCGTTCCTCTTCTTCAGATCACTAAAGGTAAGGACAATATTGAGAAAGGCGGGTTTTGCCTTTTTGTTCTTAAAAAAGAACAATTATCAAAGAACGGAATTCCGGGCGAGAATTATTCTCCTGTCGGGGTAAGTGTTTTGATTACGGATAAAACAATAAATTCCGCGGGGAAAACGGATATAAAAGCGCATGCTTTATGCCGGTTTAAAATATGCAAGCTGGTGTGGGACAAAAACGGCGTTTGGGCCTTTGGTAAGAATATAGACGAAGAAAGTCCAGATAAAATCGATGATGAGATCTCCGAATTACTCAATAATTTTACGGCGGATATGGACTATTATTTCCGCCGCGCCTTGAATAACGAGAAAGGCTTTGACTGTCCCGGCGTGACTACGCTTGGTGATCTGGGATTACTGGCGGACGGAGTCGTAAATATTTTAACGAACAACACCCCGGGCGCAGTGCTTGAAAAACAGAGGTTCCTGGAGATCATCGATCCGAGAGAGCGTTTCCTTGAAGTTTTTAAATACCTTAAAAAGACGCTCAAAGCGACCGAACTCCTGGGCATGGTGGAAAAAGCCGCCAGGGACGAATACACAAAGGAACGTAAATTCGAGTATTGGCTGAGAGTACAAGAGATGGTAAACCGGCGTTTGGCCGTATTCGCGGCGAAACCGCCAGCCGTCAGCGAGCCTTTAAAGCTTCCCGGCGGCAAAAGCCAGGCTCCGGACGAACCCGCGGACGATTGCGGGACGTATGCCGAAAAGATCAAGGCCCTTAACCTGCCGCCCGAGGCCCAGAAGGAAGCGGAACGGGAATTAAAGCGCCTGTCCGCTTCGCGGAAGGGCGACTCGGAATACGAAAAGTCGGCAAATTATCTGGATTGGATATTAAGTCTTCCCTGGAATACGGTAACGGAAGACAATCTCGACATCGCCCACGCCAAAGGCATATTGGAAGCCGACCATTTCGGTCTGGATTACGCGAAGGATACGATACTTGAGTATCTGGGGGTCGGACTTTTGGGCCAGCAAAGGAAAAAAGGCGCCAAAAAGGGGAATATTCTTCTTTTCGTGGGCCCTCCGGGCACTGGCAAAACGTCTTTGGGCGCTTCGATCGCCCGGGCCATGGGACGGAAATTCATCCGGTTTTCCCTGGGTGGCTTGAGGGACGAAGCTGAAATAAAGGGTCATCGCCGGACTTATGTGGGCGCCATGCCCGGCCGCATTATCGAGCTCATGAAAAGGGCCGGAACGAAGAATCCGGTCATCATGCTCGATGAAATAGACAAGATCGGCAAGGATTACCGCGGCGATCCGGCCGATACCCTTCTCGAAGTGCTTGATCCGGAGCAGAATTTCGCCTTCAGCGACCATTATCTGGGCGTGCCCTTCGACCTGTCGCGGGTTATGTTCATTCTGACCGCCAATAATCCCAATACTATTCCCACGCCGCTTAAGGATCGTACCGAAAAAGTCTGGTTTTCGAGCTATACGATCGAGGAAAAAAGGCATATCGGCAGGAACCATCTCATTTTGAAACAGCTTAAGGAAAATAACCTGGAACCGGACGAAATCGAGTTTGGCGATGATACGTTACGGAAAATAATCCGTGATTACACCCGGGAAGCCGGCGTCCGCAGCCTGGAGAAACAGATCCAGCGGATCTGCCGCAAGATAGCGACGAAAAAAGCCATGGGATGCAAGTGCCGGAAGCTTGTCGGCCTGGATGAGGTCAGAGAATATCTGGGGGTCGAAAAATTCAGCTCCGATAACAAGTTGGCGATCGAAAAACCGGGCATTGTCTGCGGCCTCGCCTGGACTACGGCCGGAGGCAAACTGCTCTATATTGAAACCATCGCCATGAAAGGCGCGGGCAAAATAACCCAGACCGGCCTTTTGGGCGAAGTTATGGCCCAATCGATCACTATCGCGGTAAAATATATCGAAGCGCAATCGAAAGAATGGAATATTTCCAAGGAATACCTGAAAAAAGAAATGGATATCCATCTCCACGCTCCGTCCGGCGCGACGCCGAAAGACGGACCTTCGGCCGGCATCACGATCTTAACCGCCTTGGTTTCTATTTTGACCGGAGTCAAAGCCGATTCCGACACGGCCATGACCGGGGAAATCACTCTGCGGGGCGATATCCTGCCGGTGGGCGGCATCAAGGAGAAGGTTATCGCCGCTTACAACGAGGGCATGAAAAGGATCATCCTGCCCGCGGCTTGCCGTCCTAACGTCGAACAGGACGTACCCACGGATATCAGGGAAGGACTCACGTTCCATTATGTGACGAAAATGAACGAAGCCCTGGAAATCGCCCTGGGGAAAGGCATCCATAAGTCGGCAATGAAGAAGGCTTAAAATATCGATAAAAAAGCTTAAATTTTTAAAAAATCAGACAGACCCGCTCAATCGGTCTGTTTTTTTTGGGTAAAATCAATGATTTTACAAAAAGACTTGACGAAGGACCATGTAAACAAGTAAAATCTAGATATAGTTATTTTAAAAGATCATTAATATTTTAATTTTTTGAGGTCCAAAAAGGAGGCGTGGCGCTGAAACATTTGGATATTCGCGAAAAATAATCTTTAATTAATATTTTTTCGGAGCTATGGCCCGAAAGGAGCGAAATTATGAGCACCATAATCGACGACATCAGGGATCTGGTAAAATCACGCGACCCCGATCAGCCTGAATTCCATCAGGCCGTTTTGGAAGTAGCGACTTCGATCAAACCGGTCCTCGATCAGAATCCGATCTATATCGATGCCTTAAAAAGGCTTATCGAGCCGGAACGCATCATTATGTTCCGGGTTCCCTGGCTGGATGATCGCAACCAAGTGCGGATAAACCGGGGATTCCGGATCGAGACTTCGAGCGCGATCGGACCGTATAAGGGCGGTCTAAGATTCCATGCTTCGGTAAACCTGTCGATCATGAAATTCCTCGCCTTTGAGCAGGTTTTCAAGAACGCCCTGACAACGTTGCCCATGGGCGGCGGCAAGGGCGGTTCCGATTTTGATCCGAGCGGGAAATCCGACATGGAGGTCATGCGTTTCTGCCAGGCCTTTATGGCTGAATTGTTCCGGCATATTGGAGCGGATACGGACGTACCGGCCGGCGATATCGGCGTAGGCGCGCGCGAGATCGGCTACCTCTTCGGCATGTACAAGAAGCTCAGGAACGAGTTTACCGGCGTTTTTACCGGCAAGTGCCTGGGCTGGGGAGGATCTCTTATCCGTCCCGAAGCCACCGGCTACGGTTCGGTTTATTTCGCGGCCGAGATGCTCGCGGCAAAAAACGATTCTTTGGCGGGTAAGACCTGCCTCGTGTCCGGAGCCGGCAATGTCGCGCAGTTTACCGTGGAGAAACTGATCGAAATGGGCGCGAAGGTCGTGACCATGTCCGATTCTTCCGGTTATATCTATGATGACGCCGGTATTACCGCGGAAAAGCTCAAGGATATCAAAGAGCTTAAGAATATTTACCGGAAGCGCCTTAAGGATTATGTCGGTAAATATCCCCAGGCGGTTTATACGCCGCACGATTCCCAGGCCGATCACAATCCTCTTTGGGCCCACAAAGCCGATTGCGCTTTTCCTTCCGCCACTCAAAACGAGATCAACGGACTCGACGCCCGGAACCTGGTCGCCGGCGGATGCCGCCTCGTCTGCGAAGGGGCCAATATGCCGACCACTCCCGAAGGGATCGATATTTTCCTGTCACATGGCGTCCTTTACGGTCCAGCCAAGGCTGCTAACGCGGGCGGCGTGTCGGTTTCCGGACTGGAGATGTCCCAGAACAGCATGCGTTTGAGCTGGACCCGGGAAGAAGTTGACGGCAAGCTGCGCGCCATCATGAAAAATATCCACAAAACCTGCCTGGACGCCTCCGCCAGATTCGGACAGCCCGGAAACTACATGGTCGGCGCCAATATCGCCGGTTTCCTCAAGGTTGCCGATGCCGTAATCGACCAGGGCGTGGTCTAACCGAAGGCCGGAATGAAAAAAGTATAAAAACAAAGAGCAAAAAGGATGTCAAAAAGCATCCTTTTTTATTTTTCGCTCGTCCGCTCGGATATTGCCTTAAATTAAAAAAAATTATAAAATATAGATAAGGAAATAAGCAATAACCGGAAAATCCATATGGAGAGAAAAACAGGTCCCGAAAGGGAAATAATCCCCAGGCATTTACGGGAAGATGAAAATCTGCCGGAATCCGTTTCCGGAAGCGAATACCGGCAATGGCAATTAGAGCTGGTGGCGGAGAAATACCTGCCGGGTTATGATCCGAAACAGGAAGACAGGGACATAAAACTCGAAAGCGAGGCGTTTACCCGGTGGATCAAAGAAGGATACGCGGAGAAATATAAGGATTTTTGGGGGCCAAAAATCGTTTAACGCGCATAAATCATATGAAAACCATTATTGAAACAATCAAGGGGGACATAACCCAGGTTGAGGCTGACGCGATCGTTAATGCCGCCAATCGCGACCTTTTGGGCGGCGGCGGAGTGGACGGCGCGATCCATGCCGCGGCCGGACCGGAGCTCTTAAAGGAATGCCGGGAGCTATCCGGCTGTCCGGTAGGGGAGGCCAAGATGACCAAGGCCTATCGCCTTCCGGCCAAATATATTATCCATACCGTCGGTCCGACCTACGGACAATGGAACGGGGCCGAAGACGAACTTTTGGCCGCTTGCTATTCAAACAGCCTTAAATTAGCCGACGCTCACGGCTGTAAATCGATCGCTTTTCCCAATATTTCCACCGGAGTTTATCGCTATCCGAAAGATGAGGCCGCCGTCATAGCCTTTGAAACGGTCATGGACTACCTGAGGAATAACCGGAATACGACCTTAGAAAAGATAATTTTCGTGTCTTTCACGGAAAACGATTTCGCTATCATGAAAGAACAATACGAGGAAGCTAAAGCCAGATATGAAGAATGGGATATAGAGAAATAAGCATAATAATCAAGCTTGAAAAAGAAGGTAAAAAACGGGAGCGGCGTCCGGCAAAAAGAGGATATGCTATTTAATGAATATAAAACCGTAAAGATCGTTTTATTATTGGTCATTGCCGGCGCGGGATTTTTTAGCGGCCAAGCCGATCCCGCGGCCAGAGCCGAGGCGGCGGATTGCCTGAGTCTGGGCATGG